>JBBKWY010000176.1:0-33538 GCA_037969215.1 Halioglobus sp. | reverse complement strand
GGTGGGACAGGACGGTGCGTACAAAGCCATTTATGATGAAGAAAATCCGGATCAGGGCGCTGTCTATATCACCGCTGGCAGTTCCGGGAAAATCAGCGGTGGTCCCCTGAACCATCCGGTCATGGTCCACGCTTCGCTGAAGACACTGGGCTCACTGGTGCTGGATATCGATGGCAATCGTCTCGATGCGACTTTCGTTAGTAGCAATGGCCGTAATGCAGATTCGTTTACCATCCTGAAAAATCCGGATATTTGTCCTTCACTTCCGAATTCTGACCAGACGGACGCGGACGGCGATCTGATCGGGGACGCTTGCGGCTAATCTGTCTACTCGATCGGATCGTAACGGTCAGGGATGCCGTCGTCATCGGAATCTGGATAGGTCTCCGGCGGCGCGGCGTAGGCAAGGTCGTGCGCGGCAATGATGTTACCGGCAATTTCTTTCAGGTTTGTCGTGTACCCGGTGTTGTAAGCGTAGGTGTCCAGATCTACGCCGTAGATTGCTTCCAGCCATAACAGGCTACTCAGCGCTACCAGAATGTCGCCGGGGTGCCCACTGTTGTCTATGAACACAGCACTATTAGCATCGCCCGTCAGTGTGGACACATCGCCGTTGGCCGTCAGGGTGCCGTCGGCATACAGCTTGCGCAGCTCGACGGCACTCAGGCCGTAGGGAATGCAGTAAAAATCCACCCCGGGGAACTCCGCGCGCAGGGTGTCAATGAAGGGGTGGGTGATTTGGGCGTGGAGCGCGTGATAATCGATCTCGTACTGGGCCGCAGAGACGCTTGTTGGCAGTGTGTTCCAGGGCAGTGCAATAAAGAATCGTGTGTCCGGATTTTTACTCAGTGCGTACTGGACCCAGTTTCTGTAACCATCAATTGTTGGGTGGGCGGGGTGATAGGTCATTCCCACGAGATCGACATCGCCACTATCCAACTCCCCCTGTATCTGAGGACGCAGGCTGTCATCATTCCAGAATGCCATGGGTGCACCGGCGGAGGCACCGCCAAAGAAGCGAGTGGTCTGGTGATCAGTAAAGCCTGCGTTGTGCGCGTAGCCCGCTAAATTACCAGCCATGGGGTCAAAAAAGCTGTGGCCAAATAGCACCGTAGTGAAACCGGCATTGACCTCGGGCCGGAAGATGGCCTGCAGCGGTGGGGCCGTGACGTGAAAGAACTTCCTTATCACGTCCTTGGACACATTGAATGTGCAGTCGTTAGTGTCAGCGTCCCAGCAGTAGTTGCTCCAGCGGCGAAATTGGGAGCCCTGCCGAGGCTCGGCGGTATAAGTTTCCTGGTAGGCCCCTGTCACCAGGTTGACGCTGCAGTTCTCCAGACCTTGCTGGTAGTCCTCCAGAAAGCAGTCGCGGGTGGCACTGTAGGACCGCACGTCGCCCTCGCCCTTGCCCCGTATCTCGATGGGGTGACTGCAGGCGGAAGCGAGGGACACCATGGCAAGCAGCAAAGTGAGTTTAATAGAATTCATAGACGTTCGGGTCCTGTAGGGTCGATACGGGTGTGCCAATGACGTTAACGGTGTCTGGAGCGCTAGTTGCCGGCAGCATTTTCGGGTAGGTATGTTTGAAATATATCGCCTAGCTGGGCGTTGTCGTGAGTCGGGACACGGTAGTAGGTACGAATGTTCACCGAGCTGTCCTCACCGAAGTGGTAGGTCTCCAGGCTGAATTGGACTTCGTCGCCGTTCGGGCCCTGGAAGTGGTTTTCCAGACACCAGGCAACTTCATTGCCACACACAAACAGTGTGCCCGGTTGGATGCGAAAGGTGACCCGTGGTTGAAAGAGATCCCAGGAATCTTCACAGCATTCTTTGAAGCCGCGCTTCTCCGGTGTTCCAACGGGGTCCAGCATCCGGAAATCACCGCTGGCTACCGTGCGCCAGTTCGCCACCCAGTCACCCTTATTGCCAGCGTTCCACAGCGTCGGATAGCTTTCGGCCCAGTTCAGCAGTGCCTTCTTGGTGGGATAGGGCATAGATCGTTACCTTGGTCGAATCCACATAGTCCATAGGTTATCCTGTCCCGCTGTATTTTCATACCATAGAGCGGTGACTCATGCCTCACCTCAGCTGCTCCAACGCTGTGCCAGAATGTCTTTAATACGGATGCTATGGGTCAAGGCTGTGTACAAAGGGATTGCAGGAGGAGTGCATGCTGGGGGCCAGTAGTGTGATCGTGGACGTCTGCTGCAGTCGCCTCAATGTCAGTTCTGCACCTGGTTTGTGACTATCTGGAATGGGTGTAAGGGCTTAGCACCCGATTCAAATACCCGGTAGCAGTCGCGGCCGTTGCGCTTTGCTTCGTACAGTGCCTTGTCCGCGTGAATTAACAGATCGGTTTGCTTGGTCGATCCGTTGGGTACATAGGAGCAAATGCCGATGCTGCAGCGAAGTTCGATCTCACCGTGTGGTGTTTGGACTTTGAGTGATCGGAATTCATTAATGATTTTTTCGGCTATTTTCTCGCCGTCACCAGCTTGCGTGTCCGAGAAAAAGACCACGAATTCTTCTCCACCGTAACGCGCCAGGGCGTCGCCGGCGCGTTGCGCGTACTTCTTTAACAGAGCAGCCGATTGCTGTAGGCAAATATCGCCCGCGTCGTGGCCGAACTTGTCGTTGATTAACTTGAAGAAGTCCAGATCAATGAACATCGCTGTCACAGGCTCCTGGTTGCGATAGGCTCTCTGCCACTCCTTGTCGAGATGGTTGTTGAAGTGCAATCGATTGTGTAGCTGCGTCAGGGGATCTGTTGTGCTCAGATGTTTTAACTCGATGGCCTGTTCACTGAGTAGCGCGCTGTTCAAAATCGCGGCCCAGTAATCCGTGTAAATATTTTTTGTTGCAGCGTCAATGTAGAATATGAATATGATACAAACGCAGGCCAGGATGAAGTTGGGGCCCGACGGATGAAATGTCAGGGAGATAAAGAAGGGGCCAACCATCAGTATTGGAAACAGCAGTCGTACTAATTTGTCTATCGCCAGAGACGCTGCTCCGGCTCCCGCCGCCCCTGCTGCCACCAGGAGTATCGGAAAAACGAGCGACTGAAACTCCGGCTGGTAATAAATGTAGGAGGCCAATACTCCCAAGTGCAACGCCTGGGAGAGGGCGCATACTCCGAACAGCCTGCCGCAGATCTTGTGGTGTCTACCGACGAATTCGGGAGTGAGGGAGTCAAGCGCGAGTCTTCCGCTTCCGGACAATATCAAGAGCGCGAGGTTGCCGTACAGCATCTCGGGATGGCTATATTGAATCCCGTTGAAGAAACAGATGACAGCCCAGAGGATGGCGTACACAAAACTGCCGCTGCGGCCACGCTTGATCAGGTCAGCGACAGATTGTTGTTTCAGGTCGCGGAGTAATGTGGCGGAATTATTCATGGTGTGCTACCGGGCGACGCTAGTCGCTGCGTGCGCTATCGTGGATCATGTGGTGAGATTGTTGCACATTGAACGTGATAGTGCGCCCGACAGTAGAGAGGCGTGTGGCCCGGTAAAGTACCCGTAGGGCAACTACAGCACCGACCGCCGTCAGCATTGGCAATACCAGCGATTCCAGTGCCGGGTCGTAACAGCTGTAGATAGCCAACAGGCAAAAATGCACGCTCTGAAACCATGAGAAAACTGAGAAAAGTTTGTTGCAGATTTCCGCGTGTCTGTTGATGAAATTGGCAGAGAGAAATCCCAGGGATACCCTGCAAACGCCAGTCACAACGAAGAGTGCCAGATTGCCATAAAAAAACTCGGGGTGAGTCAGCTGTATCCCTGTGGCGGTGCCAATGAAATGCCAAATGACAGCGTAGCAAAGCGTGTAAAGTACGCCCCGCGCAATCCAGCCAGTAGGAGATTGCCGCTGCGCTTCACAGTGATAGTTATCTGACTTTGTCATGTTTTTTCTCCTACTCTCAATTTTTACAAACACTACGCCCATTAGAGAAAAATAAAATCTGTATGAATACGGTGATGGAGGTAAGTACTTATACGTAGGGTTGAGGTGCAAGTTGTCAATTTGCACGGGAGAGTCCCGAAAATGACAGAATAAGCTAGATAAGTCGTACGCGAGGTAGTAGCTTCTGCCCCGCATGCAAGGAGAGTAACAGGGGTAATTGGATGAGCTCGCGCAGCACCACGATGAACACTATCAGTACGATTAGCCGCGCATTACCACAGCGAGAATCACATATTCTCATAGTCGATGATGATGTGTTCTCCCTGAGAATACATGCCCATATGCTGGAATCTGCCGGCAGGGAGAACGTGAAATGTTTTGCCAGCGCTCGCCAGGCTCTGGAATTTGTTGACGAGAATCCTTTCTCAATCAACCTGATTTTGTTGGATATCAATATGCCGGAAATGGACGGCATCGAGTTTGTCCGTCATTTGGTAAAACGCACATTCCAGGGTGCTACGGTGTTGATCAGTGGTGAAAATGTTCGGCTCGTGAATTCGGTGGTAACGCTTGGCAGGGAGCATGGCCTGGCTATGCTTGGCCGGGTGACAAAGCCGTTATGTATCGACCATCTGCACAGTGTATTGGCGCTCTGGGATGATGTCTGTGCGAAACCCTCCGGGAGCGTGGCAAAGCACAGCTACGACACTGGAGAGCTGCGTGAGGCAATAAGTTGCGGCGACCTCGTTAACTACTATCAGCCACAGGTTTGCTTGAAGGACGGAGCCTTCCTTGGAGTGGAAACGCTTGTTCGCTGGGTTCACGCTGAGCATGGGGTGGTCCCTCCGATCGAGTTTATCAGTCTGGCAGAAGAGTGTGGTCTGATAGATGATCTGGCGCGAGACGTGCTGGCTGGAAGCCTTTTGGACGCGAGATTGTGGGATGCGATTGGCCTGCGACCGAGAATCGCGATCAATCTGTCGGCGGAAAACCTCCGCGACCCGCAATTGACAGACTATATTGTCTCTGCCTGTGAATCTGCAGGACTGGAACCTCGCAGATTGGTATTGGAAGTGACGGAAAGCGGCCTGTTTCGCAAGCGACCGGCGGCGTTGGACATACTTGCGCGCCTCGGTCTAAAACGGTTTGGCCTTTCCATTGATGACTTCGGGACCGGGTACGCCAGTTTGTCACAATTGCAGGATGTCTCATTCTCCGAGTTGAAGATCGACCGTCGGTTTGTACACGGTGCGGTAAACGATACCACCAGACGCGCATTTTTTGATGCCAGCCTGGATCTTGCCCTAAGCCTGGATATGACCACGGTAGCCGAGGGGGTAGAGGACAAAGAGGACTGGAGTTTTGTGCGGGATTCCGGCTGTCATGTTGCGCAAGGATATTTCGTCGGTAGACCGATGCCTGCCGGGGATTTGCCGAAATGGCTGGCAGAGTGGACTATCCGGCGACCATTGCTTTTTCCCGGATAACCGCAGCGCTACCTTATTCTTGCAGCTCGGCTACTGTTTTTGCCAGCAGTACCAGTGAATCCGCTTCCATTTTGTCAAAGATATTTTTTCTGTGAACCTCTACCGTTCTGCTGCTAATGTCGAGAATCCGCGCGATCATTTTGTTGGCGTTCCCCTCCAACATCAATTGCATAACTTCTGTCTCTCGGGGCGTGAGCCGGGCAAGCTTGAGCGCGTTGTGTGAATACTGTAATTTCTGGAAGCGGTTCTGCATATCCAGCCTCAGTGCCTTCTCGACAACAGTGACTAATTCGCTAGCAGCAATGGGTTTCTCCAGGAAGTCCATGGCGCCTGACTTGAGCGCTTCCACTGCAAATTGCACTGTGTCTGCACCGGAGAGAAAGATGACGGGCGTGACGTTGCCGCGTGTTTTCAGTGTCTCCTGTAATTCCAGCCCGTCGATACCGGGCATTAGCATATCAATGAGAATACAACCGGGATTGGCCGTGCTGTAGCTTTTGAGAAAATCCTCCCCACAGGTATAGGTTTTGACCGGCAGGTTCGCATCGCTTAGCACCTTAGCCAAAATAGACAGTATAAGAGGATCATCGTCAATTGCGTAGACGGTGGCAGCCTGAGTCACGGGCATTGCTCCAATGTGTTGGTGGTATCGCCGCTAATCGTTAGTGCGTATCTTACAGCACAATGTCGCGATTCCCAGCCTCAGCCATCACCACAGCAAAGCATTCTTGTAATACTGTGCACTCCCGCTCAATATCCACCCATTGGGGCCCCGATCCGGCTTGTTCCAGTCGCTGACAGGTGTCAGACATCGGATTGGCACCGACCACGCGGGCTGACGATTTCAGTCGGTGCGCAAGTGCGGCGACCTGTGGCGCATCCTGTGCTCTCACGGCCTGGTCGATCGCGGTCAGCGTGTCGGCAGCGGAGCGCAAAAAATCGGTAAAGAACTCTACGAGTAAAGCCGGGTCATCTGTACCGATATATTTACCGAAGGCTTGCCAGTCGACGACGCATCCATCATCCGGCGCAGTCCTGTGCTGCGCGGGAGCACTTGCATTCAGCTCAAATGGCAGCCACCGCGCCAATTTTGCCACCAGAGTGTCTAGTGTTACCGGCTTGGCGATATAATCATCCATGCCGACAGTGACGCAAAGTTCCAGTTCATGGGGCACCGTACTCGCTGTGATCCCCACGAGCGGTGTGCGTTGGCCGGTATCCTGCTCCCGTAGACGTATTTGGCGCGCCAGATCAAAACCGTCCATCTCCGGCATATGAAAATCTACCAGCAGTAGTGAATAGCGTCTATTTTCCCACATGGCCAGTGCTTCGCGGCCATTTCCCGCTATGTGGACGGCATAACCCAGCGTCTGTAACTGCAGCATGATGACGCGCTGGTTCATGAGGTTGTCTTCAGCGAGCAAAATCAATCGACCGGTTGTTTCAGCCTCATCAATCGAAGGCGACTGGCGCGTCGTTTCGACCAGCGCTTGTTTCGCGCCGGGTATCAGGTTCGATAATGGGGCGTTCGTGTCGATCGGCAGCAGCAGTTCGAACCCGACCTGTAAGCCCTGTCCGGCGGCGCTACTGAATTCCATTTTGCTGTCCATCAGGTGCAGCATTCGTGAGGTGAGTGCCAACCCCAGACCAGCGCCGTCAAACGCTCGTGTGGTCGAGATATCCGCTTGGAAGAAGGGTTGGTCAATGTGTTGCAGATCTTCTGGAGATACACCGATACCATCGTCGCTGATACTCAGGTAAATGCGCGCCATGCCAACCTCGCTAGGGCGGCGTTCAATGCGCAGTTCAACGGTTCCGTTACGTCCCGTCTGACGGCCGCTGAACTTAATGGCGTTATCCAGTAGGTTAACGAGAACTTGCCGTAGTCGCTCTCCGTCAGCGAGCAACCGCGCCGGTATGCCAGGATCGCTGGCAACACGAATCTGCACTGCGTTTTCGCGGGCTTTGAGCGTTTGAGATTTGACCACAGCATGCACTAGCAGCGGCAGATCCACCGTTTCAATATTGGCTTGCTGCTCGCTGGATTCGCCCAGTGAGTATTCCAGAATGTTATCGACTACCTGGCGCAGCACGTTGGAGGACGTCTTGATGTCACTCAGCATTTGGTTCGTCTGGCTGGGGCTTTGCGCGCTATTGAGCATCAAGTCAACCATACCCAGCACACCGTTCAGGGGGGTTCGAATTTCGTGGCTCATAGTGGCCAGAAATCGACTTTTCGCCAGATTGGCTTTTTCTTCGGCGGCGCGCGCCGCCTGATCGTACAGGTTGTGCTCTAGCCCTATGGCCATGTTCGCAAAGTAAGACGCCCATTCTACGACTTCAATGCACGCCTTACTCGGCGGGCCCAAGTCTCGACTATATAATACGAATGTGCCCCGGATTTCGCCATCGGTGCCGGGTAGCGGCGCCGACCAGCAGGAACGCAGACCCGCTGCGATAGCGAACCTAGCGTAATTTCGACACAGTGGGTCCGTAGCGATGTCCTCGACGACCACCCGTTCACGGCGGTACACCGCGGCGCCGCAACACCCTGAATCGCTCGTAATCGCCATACCCTGTGTCGCGAGGCAGAATGACTCAGATAGGCTGGGTGCTGAGCCGTAGCGCAGAAATTGGGCGCTATCATCGACCAGCAGGATTGCACACAACACACCGGGGCATTGTGCTTCCACGGCCCTCGTCACGATATCAAGTGTGGTTTCCAGCGTGTCTCTGGTGCTGAGCGATTGGAGAACTGCGCGATTTACCTCGTGACGGATATCCGCGCGCTTGCGATCGCTAATGTCGACCAGATAGCCCTCGAACAACTGCGCTACACCCTCAACGATGTGGGTGGGATGGATGTAGGCATGTAGCCAGCGTATCTCGCCGTCAGGGCGGATTATTCGGTATTCTCGCTCAGCATCCTGACCCTCAAACACGTCTTCAGCAACTTCCAGAAACCGTGGCAGGTCTTCCGGATGCACCAGATCAGTGAATGGCACCCTCCCACTGGTAAACTCTTCGGGCGCTAATCCAAATAACTCCTGGCTCCCGGCACTTACATACTCATACACGAATTTATGTTCGAACTGGGCGAGGTAGGCGGCGCCTGGGAAATGGTCCAGCAAGTTTCTGTGGTCACGTTCGGATTTGACCAGTGCCGCTGTGCGTGTCGCTACCTCGGCCGCCAGTCCCTCGTTTATCTGAACTATCTCCTGCGCGGCGATAGCGTTTGCCTTAAACCCCTGGCGTACTGCCCGTAGACTAAAGTAGCCAAAGGGTAGCACCACCAGGAAGCTGCTGATGGAGATAAAATATAGCCATCTGGCCCCGACAAACGCTCTGTCCAGAATCGACGATCTGACAGTCAAAAGATGGCTATCGATATCCGCCGCACTCTGGCGTATATCCATCACTAGAGCCATTATCTCAGAGGGGTCAGTCGCCTCGCTGGAATCATTGCCTGCAGCGAGTCGGATGAGGTTTCCTCGCAACAGCTGTGTTTTTCGTCCCAGTTCTGCAAAATGCTTGCGTTGTGTTTCGTCGGCCAGTTCATCCAATGAGGACCGGGATTGCAGATGAGTGACGGCACCCTCAAGAAGGCTCTGTGACCGAAGCATCTGCTGGATTTTTTCGGGGCCGCCGCCGACCGTGAGATACTCTCTCGACTCGATCCGCATAGTTTCGGCACGCTCGATCACAGGTCTTAGTGCGCGTTCTGTGCCCATGGCTTGCAACAACGCGTCAGTGCGGTTGGCGTTCGCTATGGTGGTGAGTAACACGACCAATAAGACAGTAAATACCACAATCAGGCTCAGGCACAGCAGGGCGTATATTCGCTGTTTCAGTGGCGAAGCCTGGCCATCATACTGCGAGCGGTAGAGCTGCTGTGCCGCGCTGGGTACAGCGAGTCCCAGGCCGATCACAATAAGCACAATGGGTGTGGCGATTACAAACCGAATACTATCTTCAGTGCCTTGCTGGAGGGTAACACCGCCGGTAATAGCCTGATTTACCAGTGCCAGGGTGGCCATGACGATGATGACCCACCCCAGCCAGATTGACGGGAGTATCCCGTTTCTGAACCGTTTGGTGCCTAACAATAACCCCAGTCCAGCCACGAAGAATATAGTGCCTGCGCCGAGTGAGGTGCGCCAGGGGTTATCCAACGAAAGAGGGGAGTGGATCGGGTACGCAAATTCTGCGATGAAACCCAGGACGATTAGAGCCACCGCACACAGTTCTGAGATGCGCAGGCACCAGGTGAACGTTGACCGGGCGTAGAACGCTAATAGGGAGATGCCTGCCAGTACCATGAACACGGCGACGGTTGCATTTGCCGGAGCGAAGCCCGGCAGGAGGCTGCGCATAATCGCGATATCGAGCGCCCACCCCAGAAGTATTATCAGGCCGGCCGCCAGGGAAAATGCGCCGCAGAGGGGCGCAATGGTGTCCAGCCGTTTGTCGTGTTGCAGCGCTTTTTTATCGCGCATAACCGATTGTTCTCCACAGGCATGACGGACGTGATGCCGCCTCTGTAAAGGACGGTAGCCAGTGTTCCCTGTGGCTTGTACCTCTTGAGCCGTCCTGAAAAATTACGAAAGGTCACCTGTCTCCCGAAAATCATGCCTTTTTCCAGGAGCAATCACTATCGCGTCTTGTTATTTTTGCGGTCCGACATCTGGTGCGCGTGACAATGGAACACCATACATGCTGTTCCTTGCTGTTTGCAATTAGGTAGAACTACGTAGCCGCGGGCATTGGCTGGTGCCGATTGGGTTTACCCGCAAATATATGGGTGCAACGTGTTTAAAGGGCTATAGAAAACCCAGACCGCCGGACGGGAAGTTCGCCAGACCGGGTAGAGCAGCATTCAGCTCCTGTTGATTCAATCCAAACCAGCGCCCCATAGGGGCCGCGAATTGTTCTACCGAAACCGAGGGAATCAATCGGCCATTGCCCGCATCCTGGCCGTGCCCGAGCTGTGATACCGGGATGTCTCCGTAGATATCGCCTCCCTTGACGGCGCCGCCCACTACGAAATGGTGGCTGCCCCAGCCGTGATCGGTGCCATCCCCGTTCACCGTCAATGTGCGACCGAAATCTGCAGCAGTGAAGGTAGTCACCTCGTTGGCTATGCCCAGTTCTTCGGTGGCTGCGTAAAAAGCAGCTATTGACTCACTAATATCTTGCTGCAATACAGGCAGATCGCTGGCCTGTGAGGAGTGCGTATCGAACCCACCCAGGCCGACAAAAAATACCTGGCGTGATGCGCCCAAGGTGTTACGGACCGCGATCGTTTGCGCCACCGCGTGTAATTGCGCGCCCAGGCCACTGGCGGGGAAAGGTGTGTTTACCGTGGCGCCAGAGCGCAAGGCAGCTTTGAGAGTGTCACTGGCAGCCAGTGACACACGGTTGAGATTGATGACGTCGCGCTCGAACAGATTACTTCGATAGGAATCTGCGGAATCAAAGTGGTCTCTTAATAGCAAGCTCAGCTGCTTGGGTGCGGCATTGATGATCTGGATAGACGGAACGCCGTCGGTACTGATCTGAAAGGGCGACACCCGATCACCAGAGAGGAACACTGAATGCCCCGCCAATGATATTTGCGAAAAGACATTCTGGATATTGCCCGCCACTGTCGCATCGCCGAAACGCCCGCCCCAGCCCAGCTGGGAGCCCTCCGGCGCGAACGACATCCAGGTAGATTGCTGATCGTTGTGAGAGAACAGGCGCGCGGGGAGCCGTGCCGACTGACTGGTATACGCAGCGCGGTCGGTGGGTTCGCTCAGTGGGCCTACATTGCCGACAATGGCCGCTCGCCCTTGCGCAAACAGGCTATGCAGACCACTCATCTGTGGTGGAAGTGAAAACTGTCGCGTACCGAAGGTGTTGTTAAAAGGCGCCAGTGCCAGCAGAGATTCCCGCGTGCGGGTGGAACCACCCGGCTGTGTTGCGTAGGACGCCAACAGCGAGGAACGAATGCTCGCATAGTCACTGTAGGAGGCCGTGTCATAGGGCAATACTGTGTCGTGGCAATCCATGCCGCCAAACAGGAAAACGCATACCAATGCGCGATAACCCGAGGTATCCGCTGCCTGCGCGTTAAAACCGGCGAGGGATCCCAGTAGAGAGCCACTGGACATCATCATGGGCAACGCCAGGGAGGATTTCAGAAAGTGTCTTCGATTCCACATGATCAATATCCTGTTCAATGCGCGCTCAGCGCAGCACAATGTACTCGGGAGACGTCATCACCAATACACTGGCAACCCGTGCTCGCAGCAAAAGATCCTCCTCAGATGTCGCATCCAGAGCATCCAGCAGTTCAGTGATACGCTCCCGGGTTTCATCCTGCAGCGTGCCGTGCGTCAGCAGCGTGTCGAGGTTGTCCAGTAGCGCCCGGGGATCAGCGGCCAATGCAATCTGCCGTGAGTAGTCCGCGACATAGGTTGGGGGCTTGCCGGGGTCGAGCGTGGGTGACAAGCCAAAGGCAAAGGACGTCAGGAAATTGGGGTAACCGACCACAGTGGTGGCGTTGGCAATTTGCAATTCGGGCGCAGTGAGTTCCGCTGTACCCGTCTCGGTACCAGGCGCGAGGTAGCCCGGGCGATAAAAGTTGAATACCGAGGGTGAGCGATAGGCCTGCTGACCGAGCGCTTCCGGCCGAATGGTATCGCGCAGTGACAGTTGATTGCCAGACTCTGCACTATTGATCTCAAAAGCCCGCGCCCAATGGGTGAAACGTAGCAACGGTTCGCGCAGCTTGCCAAAATGCGGGTTGTCTGCGGAGGTGCTCGATCGCGCGTCCTCATCCATGAGTATTGCGGCGATTACGGCTTTGAGATCGCCTCGGATACCTGTCCCCACTACTGTGCCCGAGGGAAGTTCGTAATCGCCACTATCGAAAGCGGCGGTCACGCGTTGTACATAATCTGTGCTGGGCGCACTCGTCACGAAGCGCTGAATTAACTGCCGTCCAACGAAAGGCCCCACGTTGGGATGGGCGAAAATACCATCCAGTGCCATATCGATGCTCTGGTCACCTGGTGTATTCGCAGGGATGTTCACGGTGAGAAAGCGCTTGGCTTCGTCAGAGTGAAATTGCTCAAACATAATAAGGGGTGTGTAGAATGCCGGCAGAGGCAGGCTTTGAATACGTGTTTGGAATCCGGTTGCATCGAAACTTAGCCCGGTGAACACCTTGGCTAACTCGGTGATGTCGCCGTTGGTGTACAACTCCACCTGAGTGCCGTCCGGGTTTGTGACCGGTGTGCCGTTCGGCTTCAGTTCAACCAGCCCGATTGTAAACAACTGCAGCAGTTCACGTGCATAGTTTTCATCGGGCACACGTCCGAGCGCTGGATTGGCCTTTTCATTTCTCAGGTAGGTGAGATAGACGGCCATTGCTGGCGAGTACGTGACGTTCTCCAACAGATCGCGGTAGTTCCCAAAGGCGCCCTCGGTCAGTATGTCTGCATAGTGCGCTATGGTCTGCGGTGCCTGACCGAGGTCGCTTTCGGCGGATATCACCAACAGCTGTGACAGTGCGTAGGCCATGCGCTGGCGTAACTGATCATCGCTTTCAATAGCTGTCTGCCAGAAAGAATCGTTGGTGAGATACGCGAGCGCAAGCAACGGCTTGCCATTTTCATCCAGAAATGCGCCGTCTTCGGGAAAGCGCGATAGCACCGCTTCCAGATGCAGCGACGCAGGTTTATCAAACTGATCCAATAGCCATTTTTCCAGCCCCTCAGATGCCAATTCGTCAATCCCCGAGGTGTTAGGCCCGAACGTGGCTTGACTGAGAAAGCGGCTTGCTTCCTCCTCAGTAATGGCTACTGGCTCGGGTGGCATAATTGGGGGCGAGACAGGGGGCGCGACTGTAGGTGCTTCAGCGGAATTCGATGATGAACCTCCGCCGCCACAGGCGAAGAGAAACAGGGTTGACGCCAGGAGGAACAATGTCCGAAAGTGCGCGGGTCTGTAAAGCTGCATAGCTCGCCCCATTGAGTGGATGCCTACCTTTAACATAGTCATCTATTCGACTCCCGTGTGCAATTTTTACAGCAACCACGATTGACGCTTTGACACTGCACCCCATATCGACACCTATCGACAGGTTCGGTACCATGACAAAATATGAATCCCACAGAATTATCCCATATTATTCAACTGGCTGTTGCCCCCGTATTCCTGTTGGCGGGCGTTGCCGGTTTTTTGAATGTCATGTCTGGCCGCTTGGCGCGAATTGTTGATCGCTCCCGGGTAGTGGAGCGCCGCAGTTTAATCCTTAAAGATCCTGCACTGCTTGAACGGACCGAGCACGAATTAGCCGATTTGCGACGACGTATCCGACTCAACGGGTGGTCTATGGGCTTTTGTGCCTTCTCTGGCCTACTGGTGTGTTTCCTGGTGGTGACACTGTTCGCGGGTAGTTACTGGAGCGTGAATATGGGCGGAGGCATTGTATTCCTGTTTGTCCTTGCCATGCTGTCTCTGATAGTAGCGCTGGTATTATTTATTCAAGAGACTCTGTTGGCTACCCGGACACTGCGTAAGTGGAGTGAAATGCTGGAGGCGGAGTAGTGGGGTGGCGTGATACTACTCGGCCTCATAGTCGAGGATAAACTTGGTCACGAAGACCGATTGTCCATGTTCACGGTGACTCCAGGCGAGTAACTCCGTGATGGCCGCCATCACGTGCAGATAATCGCCGATGATGACGGTCGAGGTGGAGCCAGGGTTAACCCGCAGCCCCGGATGGGATTCCAGTTTCATGATGAAGCCCTGCACTAACTCGATAAAGTTCGCGTGAAGCGGATACATACTAATGTCGACCGTGACCATCATGTTGTTGATTCCTCTAGATGACTACCGGCGGTAGCCAGCACACGAGTAAAGGCACCGAAATGGGCCTGCCTGCCAGTGCATCCAGCGTCATATGAATGGGTACTGGGTCAGCGATCATTCCCAGGTGACCTACAATACGGAATGGGCACATTTCCCCCAACTCGATATTGGTCGCGCCGGGCCCGAGTTTTGCATTATCGAAATTTACGAAGGGGATACCGAACAGTCCCTCATCCCAATACCAGACCAACTCATCGTTGTTGGTATAAAACGCGTAGTACGCCACATTGCCAGGTGTCATGTCGCCAGCGTTGAGGTCCGTGATGTAATCTGACCCTCTCTGCATTTGTACACAGGGCGCAACCTCTTCACAGGTAACGCCGAACGCGGCGACGACAGGGCCGGCAAAAAAATCCAGTAACGGGATGAAACCGGTACCCTGATTCGGGCCCGCCAACGACACCAGTTTTCCGACTTGCGTGTCACCGCCGAAATCCTTGATATAGGATCGCGCGGCGAGCACGCCCTGTGAATGGCCCACCAGATCGACCTGTGCTGCACCTGACCAATCCAGTACATCATCGACAAAAAGCTTCAATGCCAGAGCCGATACAATGATGTCCATGGTGCCGGGAAGCTCCCCGAGCTCTTCGGTACCCTTAAGCTCCAGCACGCAGTGTGTATAGCCTTGCGCCTCTATCGCGTTGCCCAGGAAAAGTTCGTTGGCCAGAGCCGGGCTAAAAGTACCGCCCACAACAATCACGGGGTTGCCGCCATTGGAGCCGGCGACACAGGCTTGAGCAGCGGTGGGATTTTCCTTACAGCCGCTGAGAATTGCCAGCGAGAGAAAAAGGGTGATGAATGCCTTGGTATGGGAAAAATTCATGATCATCGCGCTCTTATAGTTATTAAAAGCAGTGTAAGCGATGTGAATCCTATGTTCTAGCGCCGGGGGATTTGAAGTTACTCACATGAGCGTATGCCTGGAGGTCAGTGCCGCAGCATCGCGTCCAGGTGATCGACGACTTCTGCCCAGTCTGCATCCAGTGCTATGGACTCGCGGATGAACTGAGCCTGTCCGGCAGTCCAGAATGCTGCATTCTCCAGCGGAATATCTGCAGGTAGATGATTATTCTGAATGAAGTTCTCGATTGCGGTGTCGTTATTGGATAATCCCAACTGCGCGAAGAGTGCTTGCATGGTGTGGTTTGAGGTATCCATATGGCGGTTCCCTTGCTTGCGGTCATATCAACTATACCCCAACTTGCCGCTGTTCGTTAGCCGGGTAGGGACGGCCAGTATTTCAGCTGCTGATCTGATCGAGGCTGCCCCGGCAATTGGTACTTACGTGCTTGGAACTTTACTTGGGACACGCTAGTGATAACTCTGTGTCTCGGGAGCTGGCGACAACGCATTGAAGTGTTCCGCATTGACAGTTGAAGATCGCTGGCTCGCCAGTAATGCCCAATCTAACGGGTTCAGAACAGACACACATAGGCACTTGCGCCTGACCCTCACTGGCGGAAGCAGATTCAGTTGAAAGCTTGGCGCCGAGAACGGACCCAAACGAAAGCGCAATTGCTACCACTGTTGCCAGTACTATTTTGGCTGGTGTGTTCATGAGCTGTATCTCCAGTTAACGGTGTCCAGTGCCGAAGCATAGCGCGATATTGGCAACTTCACCGCGTCACCACCACTAGAATCGGTGGAGCGCCCGACCCGCTTTTTCGGGCATGAATATCTATACACATCACCAGTTGCCGCGAACCCTGTTGTGGTGTCAAGTCCAGGCAGTCTTGGCAGCTATCTGCTCAGGGCTGAACACTGTCGAATTTGCCGAAAAGTAAGCGTCTACTTGATTAGGTAAGCATCTGAATTTATTGGAAATTAATAAATTGTGTGCCTGCCAGAACATCCGCCATTCACAGGGCTTCAATGTGAAGACTCGGCATTGACGCAATTTGCGCAAAGTGGTCTACACTTACCACAGGCGCGCTACAGTGCAGCAACCTGCCAGGGAGCGTGCACTGGCAGAAATTGGAATTGCTGGGGACTCGCCATGGCCGATCTTGAAATCGATTCAAAGCTAAGTGGCACAGTAGGCTCCTCGGTGAGCGGCTCGTTCGGTGCCGTAGGTCCTGTCTCGTTGTCGGGCATTCCCGACGCCTATACGATCAAAGTGCCGGAAATTGCCAAGATACAGTACGGTGTCGATCCGCTGGAAAGCACTGTCACGCTGAAGCCTGTGCGTCTGGATCTGGGGCCGATCGAAACGCGGCTCGCTATCACCGAAATTCCCAGTATGCGCACTCATCTGCCAGTGAATTATTGCGTGGGCCTGTCGATTTTTGGCGTAGAGCTAGCGGCGGTGCGCTTGTGTGGTGAGGGCATGATAATCAATGAGCCCTACAAGCCGAATCCCTGTGAAGTCTGCGGCGACCCCCGCGATACTGGCGCTGCCCGCGATCCCAAGGTAACCGGCCGGCCCGTCGCAGCGCCCGTTTCGCGCGGGGCCAGGTAAGGCTGTCGGTATGGCCAGAACACGGACTTCACCGATTCGATTTTCCGGGCCGCCCGACCGGCTCACGGCAGACGTGAAACTGCCGGGGGAAATGAGCACGCAGGCTCGCATTATTGTCGGCTCGGAAGAGTTCCCGCTGCGCGTGATCAGCGATGGCAAGACGATTTCCAGTCTGGCCTTTTCGCTGCCAGCGGATAGCCCCCCGGGGAAATTGAAATGTCAGGTGCTCGTCGGTGATGCGTCCTTCGACGGGGTTGCCAATGTGCAAGTACTCTCCAGCATTAGTGTAGAACCGGTAAATATCGCACTGCTTGCACGGGCAGGTGAGACGGTAACTGCCACGCTGAAAGTTAAAAACCGAGGTAATGGCACGCTCGAGTTTCACGCTGACAAGGCTGTGACGTTGCGTCCGGTTGGCACGCTTGCGCGCAGCGTAAAGTCAGTTTTCAAAAACAGTGACCGCGGTTTTTCCGACCACATTATTGCGCTGGGACAGGAAATGGCCGCAGCGCCTAGCCACCAACTGAAGGTCACGGCGAACATGGCCGCCGCTCTGCTGAAAAAGGGGGGGCACAGCACAGTCACGCTGAAACTTGGAATACCCAAAGACATGGCGCCGGACACGACCTGGACCGGCAGCCTTGGATTGTTGGGCAAACGTGTTCGCATCGATATCGATACCCGGCATGTAGGCTGACAACGCCACTACAACAAAAGGAGTCACTCCGATGAAGCAATCCGATCAATCGCAGACACTGGACTCTATGACTCAGGCAGGTGTGGACGCGGCACGCCAGTTGCTTAATGTATTTGAAAATATCGCCCGCAGTGCCAGTTCAAATTCACTGCTGAATCTGCAGCGTTCGTCTTGCTGTGAGATACCTCCGGCGTGCTGGCTGCCGCGCAATTTCGGCACATTTTACAGTCGGGCCTGCCCCTGTGGCACCGCGTTGCTGCGTGTGCAGGTTACCAATTGTCAGCCAACGACCAGTGATATTAGCGTGCAGATTCAAAATCAGGACGAGTTAAGTATCAAGATTACACCACAAGCTGCGACCTTGGGTCCGATGGAGCGCAAGTGGTTCACTGTTGCCATTACCATCCCGGAAGACACATGCAAGGGGCATCTCTACGACCTCGTGGTTTGGATTAAGGGTTGTAACGAACACTACGCGCGCTGGGAGGTGGAGGTGGCCGACGGTGCCTCAGGCACCTGCCAGGAGGCGCAGGTGGATGACTGCCCGGATTACGAGCACCACTGGTACGACCACTTTTACTGCAAAAGGCCCTGTATGCACCGCGCAATAGGCCGGGTCGCGGTTCGGGGGGATGAGTCATGAAAGCCGAAGAGGTCACCCCCACCGTGCAGGCGCTCGGCACCCGTTACCTTGAGGAATACAGTCGTGCAGTGCGAAGCTACACGGATTTTTTAGCCACGCTTGCAACGTCGGCGCGCTCGGGCCAGCAAACAGGCCTTGCGGACTCGAACGAGATTGGCAGGCGCTATGCCGATTTTGTCTCGTCGCAGGCCCCAAAGGTACTTGCCCGGCTGTCTGAGGCAAATATCAGCTACTACACCGCACTGACCGATCTCGGTCTCCAAACGTTGAATGGCTACGTAGACGGCGTGCTGCGAGCAGACTGTGGCACCGCAGCAAAAACCGGCGCAGAGCAAGCTGCCCCGTGCGCCAGCTTGCTGTTTCACGGCACCCGCGAGGAAAAGGCCGCTAACGCGTTTCTGGTTACTAACCACCGTGACGAAGCCATTGATGTGGAATTTGATGTGGCCGACGTTATCAGTGACGATGGCGGTGAGCGGTTCAAGCCCAGCGCTGAATTTACGCCAGCCAGCTGCCGACTGCCGCCGCACAGCGAGCGTGTGGTGCAGTGTGCGCTGACGCTGGCAAGCCCGTTCAAGCCTGAGCAGGACTATCGGGGTTCGATTCAGGTGGTCGGGTTCCCGGAAATGGCCATGCCGTTCACGGTTCAGGTTGAAGCGCCGGTCAAGGATGCGGCCCCTGCAAAAACCAGGGCAGCGAAATCGACGGCGAAAACAGTGGCCAGCAAGAAGCGCGCTGCCAACAAGACGGCGCCGCGTAAAGGCGGCTGAGACTACCGGCTCAGTCGCAGAGCCAGCCGTGATGAAAGCCGAGGCGCCGGTCACCGTGCGGCGGCGCATCGACAAATTCCTGCAGGTCGGGCATTTTCACCCGAATCCGGATAGCGTTTGACGGGTAGTCGTACACCGTAATGTGGTTCAGTCCGCGATTGGCCGTAAACAGCAGCGATTGGTCGGCTGACAGCTGGCACGCGTACACTGAGTCGAGAATGGCGTAGCGTGATATGCGCAGTGCGGTCAGGAAATGTCGACTGTCGGTAGCGAGATTGCCGCGGGAGAGGGCATCGGCAACCTGACTGGCAACCTCGCGTTTGTTGTCGAGCAGCTGGGGCAGGTCGGGGCGTTCATCAATGATGCGGTAGTCGGCATACGAGGCCAAGTCTATAAATACGATGGTTTGGCTGGCGCCGTTGCAGAAAATCAGTTCGCTGTCGGACACCGTCAGGTCAGAATTGATATGCGCCGGAATGTCCCGGCTCGCCACCCAATGACGTTTCACCTTGGCCGAGGCCACATCGATTTCGAAGGCATATTCCTTGTAGTGCGCCATCGCCCAGTCGTGGTAATCGCGGTATGCCTGCGGCATGACTCGAAACGACACCGCGTGCACCAGATCCTCTGTGGGATGGGTGGCTATATGCCAACAGGTGGTAGGCAGCTCGACAATGGTCGCTTTACCGGTCGCCAGTTCAAACAGCCCGACGGCGCGCGCTTCGCCCTGTTCGCCGAGGGCCGGATTATCCATTGAACCGTACGCCAGGTGGGTGCCCCCCGTAGTCAGTTTGATGCCGTGTGGCAGCTTCACACCGTGACGCCCGAGCTTTTCAGCTTGCGATAGATCGCTGGTATGAAAGCGGTAGAAATGCTCGCCGATAGCGGTGATAAATTCGTCATCGGAGAGCCAGACTGCGTGGGTACTGCCCTGCAGCGAAGTGTGCACGGGCTCGAAGGAGAGTGTCGACTGGCGCGCCACTTCCCGGCCAGTGTGGGCGTCGTACAACAGCAGGTGCTGACCGGTATTGCCCAGGTAGCCCAGTGTGCCGCCAGGGTTCACCGCTAGCGCGTGGCCGCCGCCAGCTCCATCGAAGTAATTGATGCTGTACGCGTAAGAGTTGTCCTGTGGGTTGAACAGAAACACGCAGACGCCGGCGCGTCCCTCCAGACCATTCAGACCGCTGCCGTCCAGCGCGATGTGAAACCGGTAAGGGTACCGCCGAGCTTCTGTCATTGGAGAGGTTCCGCAGTCCGTAGGCCAGGTCGCATGGTCGAATTATAGAATACCGGTTGAGGACTCGCCATGTTGCGACTATCTTTGATGCGAGGGTGGCAAAAAAGGAAAGTCTGTGGAATGCACGGATTTGAAATTACATGGACGCAAATAGGCCGCGCGTAAGTGTACGCAGGGTGCCAGGCGGAACACCGGGTGCGGTGTTGGAGCAGGTGCTCGAGGCGGCTGGTTTCTGGCAGGTGATCAAGGCGACTCGTCGGGCCGCAGACCGATCTGGCACAGAATTTCGCATTGTCGTGAAACCTGATCTGGATGTTTACAATCTCGCTTTTGCCAGCGGTACTGACGTGGATCTGGTGCAACATTTGGCGTCCTTACTCTGCCAGCGTGGTTTCGATTCGATCACCGTGCTCGATGCTCGCAACAGTGACGACAGCTGGCTGCTGAACAGAGAACCGCTGGTAGTGGCCGACCTGGCGGGCTATGACTTTGCAGACACTTCGTACACGATGGCAGGCAGCGAACAGCCGGTGTCGGCCGCATTGGCGTGGGCAGAAGGCGACTTCCGTATCAACTTCGCAAAAAACCGAACGCACGAGGCCTACGTTTACGCACTGTGCGCGCACAACCTGTTAGGCGTCAGCTCGGCTGAAGATGCAGATCTCGATGCGGCCGGCCGCTGTTTGAATGTACTGCGGCAGTGCCCACCGCACTTCAACCTCATCGACTGTTTTGTCAGTTGTCACGGAGCCGCCGGAGAGCGCGCTCCGAGGATGCACCCGACCTGCGCGTTCATTGCGAGCCCGGACACGTTGTTAGCCGATCTCGCGGGCGCCTCGAAAATGGGCCTGGATCCCTTTCTTTCACCGATCAACGCAAAAATATTGCGGGCGCGGGGGTTGCCCGAAGACTATCTCATCGACGGCGATCTCTCCGTGTACCCGATGTGGCAGAACGTGCATCCACTGGTCGCCGATTCGGCCCGACGGCGCAATGCTGCGCACGGGCTGGGCCGAGTCGCTGCCAGTTGGTTTCAGACGGTGGACCGTCAGAATTTTCCGTTTCGCGAATTTTATAGCGACCGTATCAATTCGTTTGTAGCACCATTGCTGGAGCGCAGCGGTGAAGACGCACGGGCCCAGTGGTTGGTGGTTGTGCTGAACCACCTTATCGCCGGAGTTGGCAACGCGATCCATGCGCAGCATACGGTGTTTGCAAAGGGCAAGTTGCAGCGACAGCGTAAGCCTCTGGAAGTCGATCTCAGTCACTACGCCGCAGATGCTTATACCGATCTGCCACAGTATCTTGCCCCGTTCGAGCGACTGCTGCAGGACGCGCCATCGATAGCCAATAGTGTAGGCCTACGGCGCTATGACGATGCGGTGTTGTTTCGAGGGAACTACCAGTTTCCCATCGCCTATGATGAGTTTGTACAGCGCGTCAGCATAGAGCGCTCCATCCAGTACATGAATGACTACATCGGTGGCTCTCAGGTGATGGTGGCCGCGGACAGCGACGGGCGAGTTA
The DNA here is from genome assembly GCA_037969215.1 of Halioglobus sp. Lineage (GTDB taxonomy): Bacteria > Pseudomonadota > Gammaproteobacteria > Pseudomonadales > Halieaceae > Marimicrobium. Next base: position 11,891 of record JBBKWY010000176.1, on the reverse strand, counting down.
CGATGCAAGCCGAGCGCAATCTGTACCTGCAGCAACCTAATTGGATGGTGCTGTTTGGGGGCGAGGTGATTGACGTCGAAAAGATCGAGTTGATCGAATACTCGAATGACAGCCGCACTATCTACTGGCGCACAGTCAGCAGCCCCAACGATTCGGCCCAGTGCGACGACGGGCGGGTATCGTTCATGCGCGGTGCTGACGGTTGCGCACACATGGAAATATTCACTCACCAGAAGTTTACGTTGCCGCTTTTCTTCCACGTAGCACACATTGATATGTTTCCCGGGTTCCGCGACCCGATAATTGAACGCGGTTATCAAACCTACTTTGATGGCACCGTGGCCAACATGCACGCTGTGTTCGAGGGCCGGGAGTATCGCGTGGGGCACGATGAACAGCGTATTCACCCTTTTACCCAGAACGGTTTGGGCGATGTTGCAACCTATCTGGCCACAGGTCTGGCGACGATGAGCGAATTGCTGCGTCACAAGGACGACTACGCCAGTGCTGGAGAATGGTTTGCCGCCCGCTCCTGGACCGGTACCACCAGGGCCGCGCCGGTACACGATACAGACGGCTTCCGACACTTTGGGGCAACGCCCAATGGCAGCCGCTACGATCGCCGCTCAAACGAGTTCAGCGACTATTTTAGTCAGCTGGAGGAGGTTGTCACCGACACACCCGGTTTCTTCGCTGGACTGGCCACTGCCATACAGCGCGACTTTGATGCGTTTGCGGACACGGTGGCGCAGGACGAAAAATCATGAAGGCGCTGGTTACCGGCGCAACGGGCATCGTCGGCAGCAATCTGGTGCGGGCCCTGCTCACGGCGGGTCATCAGGTGCGGGTGCTGCTTCGCGCTGCCAGTGATGCGAGCGCCCTGCGCCTGTTGCCGATCGAACGCGTTACCGGCGACGTGCTGGACGAGGAATCGCTGGTCGGCGTGGCCGAGGGCTGCGAACTGGTGTTTCACGCAGCGGCCATATTTGCCTATGCCGGTTACACGCCGGAAGAACTGGATGCCATCGCGGTTGGAGGCACGCGCAACGTACTTGCGGCGGCGGCCCAAGCCGGTGTCAGGAGGGTCGTTGTGACTTCTTCCACCGTGGTTCTGGGGTCCAGTGACCGGCCAGAAGTACGCGACGAGCAGTCACAGCCGGACGAGACCTATGTGCCGCATTACACCTTGTCGAAAATACGCCAGGAAGAGGCGGCCTTCAGCGCTGGGCGGGCGCTTGGACTGGAGGTCGTAGCCGTGTGTCCCGGACTTACGGTGGGGCCACACGATTACCGCTTGAGTCCGAGTAATGGCAGTATTGTCAATTACCTGAACGATCCGCTGCGCTCCACCTTTCCCGGTGGTTGCAACCTGGTCGCGGCGCGCGATGTGGCAGCGGGACATCTGATTGCAGCGTTGAGAGGCGACAGTGGCGCTCGCTACGTGCTGGGTGGAGACAATTTGCACTGGCAAGACGCGCACAAGTTGATCTCTGAATTGTGTGGCACCTTTGGCCCCGCGCTGACCCTGAACAACACCGCTACCTATCTGGCCGGTTCGATGGCGGAAACTGCAGCAAAGCTGATGGGCCGGCGGCCGGCGGTAACGCGTGATGAGGCGTCGATGGCCTGCCGCTTCTACTGGTATTCGAGCGCAGCCATTACGGGTCTTGGCTATACGCCCGCGCCTGCGGCAGAGGCGCTCGCCGAAGCACTGGCCTGGATTATTTATCGCGCGTACATCAATGAGTCGGTGATCGATCGGCTGCGGCCGGACGCCAGAGTGCTACATCATTTACAGGTGATGAGCGGGCTAGTGGTATGACGACCAATTCGGTGTTGATGGTGCGACAGCCGCGATCAAAACTGCAAACCGTGTTGGTGGAGAGGACCTGGGAACTGGCTCCCTATCTGGATGGGATTGAAGTGGCTGAGCTGGTCAATACGCAGCCGGGTGAGGCCGATCTCCAGCGCGCGTCGCATCGGTGGCAAGCTCGGGCCAATGTGCCCGCGCTGCTAATGCCGCATATTGACGCCGACTATTTCGGCTGGACCGCTTCGGTAGAGTGGCGGGCCAACGATTTCGGCAGTCGCTGGTGCATTGAACCATTAGCGCTGAAGGAGTCTCTGTCTTGCACAGCCCAACTTGATTTGGGCGAGGCACTGGGCGGTCGCGCGACGCGGGTGGCGATAGAGATCGATATCGGCGGCCTTGATCGCCGTCAGGGGGTGCGGACGATAGCGTATCGTATCGTGTTGATGGAATGGAAAAAGCTGCTGGATGCGGCTGCGCGCAAGCTGCAGGACGGCCCGATGTGATCGCCTTTCTTCGGAGCGCAGTCGCGCGTCAACGCGCCAGCAGCCTGATCAGGCTCCAACCGAGTGCGCAGGTGGCGGCGACCTCGAAGCGCGCCTCATTGGTCAGATGCATGTACAGCGACATCGGGCTGGCATGGGGATCGTAGGCGTCGCGGTGCAGTCGCGGTACATTCGCCGCGAACACCAGATGCAGACACGAGCCGTCGGCGTTGGAGCGTCGGTACTGTGTGGCTTCGTAGGGATAACCGGTACTCAGCCGATAACAGCCCGAGGCAATCAGCGCGTCGGCCTGCGGCCAGCTCAGCTCGATTTCCCAGCTGGTCCGGTCGCCCTTGTCGAATAGCTGCCACTCGAACTCGGTGTAGTCGCGTCTGTCGAGCGCCGTGTTGTCGATCATGGCGGTGTCCTTGCCACAGGGTTTTCACAGCATAGTACAAATCCGGACAATGTGATTTTTCGCGACGCTCGTCACGATGGCGAGCCCTTGAGTTCAACGGTGTTGCCGTCCGGATCTCGCATATAAATGGAGGGCCCCATGCCCCGTGCACCGTAGCGCACGCTGACTTCATCCATTTCTACGCCGTGACTGCCGAGGTACCCTACGATACTGGCCTCGTCCCAGGGATCAACCTGCAGACATACGTGATCCATATTGGGTGCATTGTGGTCTGGCGCTTCACCGCCCGCTAAACCCAGAGGACCCTTGACGTCGACCAGATCGATCAGCGAATGTCCCACACGCAGTTGCGCGAGGCGAAGCTCACCTGGTCCGCGTTCCAGTTTACAGCCCAGTACATCGCAATAAAAAGCCATCATTTTGTGCAGATTGCTGGTGCGCACTACAACATGATCAATACAGGTGAGATTGATGGGGTTGGCGACTTGCATATCAGGCACCTCACTGTGATTTGTATTTGCATAGCATACCTCGTCAAGGTGAGGGGAAACCACCGTGCAATGCTGTGCGCATCCAACATCATCCCACCCCTGAACAGAATTAACTCACAGGAAAACGTACAACATTTGATTAGCGAGCTAGACTTGAGACGTCACTGGCAGAATCGTGTTCCTCAAAATCGGTCCTGTGGAGGCCCTGATCTTTGCCAAAACATGCTATCACCCATCTGATGAGGAAAATCAAAATGGCAGAAGAAAAGGTTCCCACTGGACTCGCATTAACGCCACTGGACAGTACCTTTCGGCATGATCCATACCGAGTATTACGCAAGCTTCAAGCGCGAGAACCGGTTCATCACGACACCGATTTACACAGATATTTCTTTACCGGATATCACGACGTTAAACAGATATTACGCAACTCCGAATATTGGAGTGACCCACACAAATCGAAACCAGATAGTTACGCGCGCTTCCTGATTGCCAATTTGGCGGAAGATGAAGAGGTGAGTATGTTGCTGGCAGATGAGCCTGATCATCGAAGATTGCGCATGCTGGTCAACGAGATATTCACACCCCGTGCAGTACGCAATTGGCATGATCGTATCGTACAGGTTATTGAGGCCAGGCTTGACGCCATTTCTGGCGCAGAGTTCGATTTAATCGCCGAATATGCGGGGCCGATTCCGACAGTCGTTATCGCCGAGATGATGGGCATTCCCACCGAGCGACACGAAGACTTTAAACGCTGGTCGGATACTGCCGTTAAGATTGGCTTCAACCCTATGCCGTCAGAGACAGATGTGGAGGAGGGTAAGGCAGCGAGTGTTGCGCTGGACGGCTATTTCGCTGAACAGATAGCGTTGCGCAAGCGCGAACCGGGGCCAGATTTAATTTCACAAATGTTGGCAGCGCAGGTACACGGCGAACAACTCACCGAGAAGGAGATCATAGGGCAGTGCAATTTGCTATTGATCGCGGGGAATGTCACGACTACAGATATGATTGGCAACGGCGTCAAGGCACTGCTCGACCATCCTGCACAGCTGGCCAAATTGCGCGTTCAACCTGAGCTGATCGCGGCCGCAGTGGAAGAGGTTTTGCGTTACGACTCGCCGGTTATCAATTCCGGGCGGATCGCTCATACAGCGATAGAACTCGGCGGATGCCCAATCGCCAGGGGCGAGTCCCTCAGTGTGTCTCTGGGAGCTGCGAATCGCGATCCCGGTGTTTACAGCAACCCCGACGTGTTCGATATTGAACGCGAAATTATTCCTCACCAGTCTTTCGGTGGTGGTCGTCATCACTGCCTGGGGGCGTCACTCGCGCGTTTGGAGGGACAAGAAGCCATATTGCGGCTGGTGCAACGCTTCCCCAATTTACGACTAAGCGATAGAGGCTTTGATTACGCTTCTATTCCTGGCTTTCGGGGTATGAGTTGCTGCTGGTTATGCACTGACTAGATCAGGCCATTTGCAAATTGTGTGTATTTGAAGCCGGGGCTCCCTGGCTGTCACAGATATCGTCCAAATTTGCTATTCAAAAAACTGTAGTTTATTTTAGCTGTTGGCGAGCCTGCAGTGACACTTGTTTTCGGTGGGGTTGTTTTATCTATCTCATCGAACTCAAGGTCCTACTATGAACACATACAACATCGCTGCTAATTACTGGCAGCGCTCCACACTGATCTTACTTTTTATATCGGCATTCTGCATCTCCTGCTCGAATGGAAATTCGGCCAATGATCCGGCCAGGGGGCCAGACAAGCCGCAGATCCCAACATACGATTTCGAGTGGCACGGTGTTTTCAAAGGTAGCAAGGTATTCGAGGGCGATGCGGAAGACTATTCCGCTCCGCAGGTAGTCGAAGATCTTGTTGTGCGCGGTAAACAGCAAGGTGAATATTTCAATGTGTATATGGAGCAGGGTGGCAACGAACACGACACCTGGGTGGAGAACTTAATCTACAACGGCAAGTTCTATTCAATCACGCACAAGTGGCACACCGATGCCGCCGATAAATTTCTCGAGTTGTGCTTTGAAAATACCGTATATAACGACGCTGATCCTGATGCCCCTCTGCCCATTACCGTGGAAGGCTTGAACAGCCTTTTGGCGAGCTCGCGGTTTGTAGACCTGGGACTGATCGAGGGAGAGTCCGTGAACCATTTTCGCTCCAGTTGTCTCGCGGCGTCTGCGCTTCCCACGGAAGATGGATCTACGCCAATTCTGCCCCCGTTTTTTCCGATTAAAATATTTTCAGATATTTATGTGTTGGAGAGCGATTCGTACACGTGGACAAAATGGCTGCAGGCCGGCGATGGTGTTGGCCCCGATCCGCACAACGATGAATGGTTTTTGTTTGATGAATGGAGCAGTAGCCCGGATGACATCATTCTCCCCAAGCAATGCCATGAGGGCCACCCAAACAAACGGTATGTACAACAATCGGCCTGTAAGAACGTGATACCCCCAGAACCCAAAACTTGATGCGATCGCACTCACTCCAATGAAAATGGCTTGGCGATGACGCCGGGCCTACAGATCACCGCGTCCCCGGGCAGTAGTTAAATGATTGACTCGGGGAGCATATACCTATAGTTTTCAAGCAAACATATCCGCCTGATATTGTCGCGGCTGAGCGGACAAGGAACACGAACCACGGACGGGGCGCTCAGCTATGAATAGCTACAAAAGACATGGAGTCTTCTTTAAATTCTCCAGCCGCACGGCTGAATTTTTTCCCAAGCCATTTCTCTGGCTAATGCTGATCATAGTGCCGTTTCTGACGTCCTGCGGCGGGGACTCAGACTCAGACAACACTCCCGTGGTCATCTCCCCTGTGGCACTGTCCATCAGTTCGCAGCCGACCGACCAGTCGGTGGTGGACGGCGCGCCCGCGCAGTTCGCGGTGGTGGCCACGGGTGCCGGAACCTTGCGTTACCAGTGGCGTCGCAACGACAGTGATATCGCCGGCGCGCAGGGGAGTAGTTACACCCTCGCGGCTGCAGCACTGGCGGATTCGGGGGCCAGCTTTTCGGTGCAGGTGTCCGATGACAACACCGCAGTGATCAGTGCATCCGCTGCTCTCACGGTGACGCCCGGCCCGGACGTGCCAGTCATTCTGGCGCCGGCCATCGTAGCGCCACCGGCTAGCACCAGCGCCGTGGTAGGTTTCACCGTCAGTTTTACCGTCACCGCTTCCGGCACCGCACCTTTGGCTTACCAGTGGCAGCGCAACGGAATCGATCTCCCGGGTGAAACCCGCAGCAGTCTGAACTGGAGCGCTGCCCTGGCCGACAGCGGCGCGCAGTTCCGTGTGGTCGTCTCGAACGCAGCGGGCAGTGTGACCAGCGCTTTCGCCACACTGGCAGTAAATGCAGCAGCGGTGGCGCCCACCATCACCACCGAGCCCATGGCGCAATCGGTTGAACAGGGCCAACAGGTCAGCTTCTCGGTGGTCGCTGCGGGCACGGCCCCGTTTAGCTACCAGTGGCAGCGCAACAGCACCAACATTGCGGGGGCCAATGCCGCCAGCTACACCACACCCGTACTGACGCAGGCGGCGGACGATGGTGCTCTCTACCGCGTGATTGTGACCAACGCCGTGGGCAGCGTCACAAGCATTGAAGCCGCCGTCAGCGTGACGCAAACACTATTGGCCTGCTCGGGTGGCGCGCAAGCCGGCTGGTGCTGGGTGGAGCCCAAACCGCATGGCAATACCTTGCGCGATGTGCAGCATCTGGGCGATGACGTGTTCGTGGCGGCTGGTGGTGGTGGCACATTCATGCGCTCCACCGACGGCGGTGCCACCTGGAATGTGACCTTTGCCATTGGCAGTAGCGTTAACGGCATGCATTTTGTCGACGAATCGGTAGGTTTTGCGGTGGGCGACCAGGGCTTTATTGCTCGCACCGACGACGGCGGGCAGACCTGGACGCCCCAGGTAAGCTCGGTACAAACCACGCTGAACGACGTGAATTTCTTTGACGCCGATCTGGGCCTGGCCGTTGGCAACAGCAACACGATTCTTCGCACTACCGACGGTGGCGCGTCCTGGACGCCGGCCACAGTGTCACCATTCGGCCACGCCTATGGCGTGAGCTTTGCAGACGCCGATATCGCCGTGGCTGTGGGTTTAAACGGTGCCCGCCTGCGCTCTACTGATGGTGGTGCCAACTGGACCCGATTAGATACACCGGTGGACGTCAGGGAAACCCGTACCCTGCGAAGTGTCACTTTCGCCAGCGACACCACGGGCTTTGCCGTTGGTGGCCGATCGAACCTCATCTTACGCACTGACGATGCCGGGCTGACCTGGGCCAATGTACCAGGCGCCGGAGGGGATGGCAGCTGTGGTTTTGAGGCCATCAGTCTGTCGGGTGCCAACATGCTAGCTGCAGCCACTTGCGGCTGGATTGCACACTCGGCCGACGGCGGGGCGAGCTGGACCAAGTTCCCAGCTGTAGGCTTCAAGCTGGAGACTGATACCTATGGTGTGGCTTTTGGCAGTGGTGGCGTGGCGATTGCGGTGGGGGCCGAAGGCCAGCTTTACCGCACCACCGATTCCGGCGTGAGCTGGACCACTATTTACCCTGAAAGAGTCGCGCAAAACTTCTGGAACGTGTATTTCGACAATGCCAGTACGGCGTATATTGTGGGTAGCACAAGCTACAAGTCGGTCGACGGTGGACTGAGCTGGGCCCAGGATGATTCGCTGCCCAGCGGCGCGCGTGTCATGACATCTACCAACGGGGCATTGTTGACCGGGGGAACAAACCATTACATCCATAGATCGGTTGATGGCGGCGTTACCTGGAGTGTCCTCTACTATCGACAAAGTTTGCAAGCCGTCCTGAATAACTTCTACTTCTACAACGCATCCCTGGGATACGCCTATGGCAGAAGCGCGAGTACCATAATGACCATGGATGGCGGCCTCACATGGCTCCCGGCGTCATGGGGATTGGGCGAAGCAGTCGGTATCCACTTTTTCAGTGAAGATATTGGTGTGTATGTCGGCGTCGGACGTATCTATCGCACTGTGAACGGGGGGGCCAACTGGAGCCAGGTCCAGTATTCCTCACAGGCGTTTGTGGGGGCCGCATTTACGGGGAACATTGGTGTCGCGGTTGGTTACAGCGGGGTCCTCTACCACACGTCCGATCAGGGTCTCACCTGGACTCAGGCTACCGGTATCAGCACCGAACACTTCAGAGGGGTGCAAACTAACGCGTCTGGATCAGTGTTCATTGCCTACACCGAATCGGGCAACATGCTGAGGAGTGTGGACGGCAGCAGTTGGAGCCGACTTGCATCGCCGGTGGGTGGCCAGATCAACGCCCTGCGCTACTACGACGATGCGCTGGGTCTGGCCGTCGGCGATGACGGCATCATCCTGCGCACGACCACGGGCGGGCAGTAGGGCGATCCTCTTGATTAAAAGAGGATTTGTTGCGTTCCCTGACGCACGCCGTGCACGGTTTCCAGAATAACCTGACCGTCCGCTGTCCACTGACCGTGACCGGAAGCCGCTAGCTGGATACGCTCACTGCTGAAATTACCTTCGCCTACGGCAATGGTGCCGCGACTGGTGGGTGCGATGCCGAGCAGTCGCAAGTAGGCGAGCAAGGGTTGCGAGTGGCAGTGCATATTGGCGACGGGAAAGTCCTGCATCGACAGCCAGGGGTAGGCCCAGGTTTCGCCGGGGCGTTCAGCTTCGGGGCTGTTCCAGGCATCTGGTCCGCTCAACGTGCCGGCCCAGTCTTCGGGTTTGTAGCGCGTGTGGCTGGCCAGCGACATGCGTTGCCATTCCGCCCAGGCCAGATCGTGGTTTATCGTCGCCGCTGCCCACACCAGCGTCATATTAATGGAATACCAGATGCCTCCCCGAACGCCCATGCCGGCGTGGGGGGAGTCGGGTAGTGGCCAAATAATGCGCGCCCCCAGCGGGCTGTCGGCGAGGTGGTGACTATCGATATGATTGAGCAATTGCCTGGCTTGCGCGTCGGACGCTGCACCGCAAATAATGGCCCACGGCTGTACTTCCAGCCAGCATTCATCGCGCCCGACAATCTGCCCGTCGGGTGCAACGGCGCGGTCAAACCAGCGCCCGTTCCAGGCAGATTTCACGCGCTCTTTTAAGCCGCTGGCGAACTGACGTGCATGCTCTGCAGTAGACGGTTCGTCGAGTTTGTCCAGCAGGGCGGCAAATACCGGCAGCACCCACGCGGCCATGGCGGAGTTCAATACCGAGCCGCCAGCTTCCTTCATATCCTCTTTGTTAACACCCGGTGCCTCAAGCGCCAAATCGTTCCAGTCGGCATTGAGGATACGCAGGTGTCCGCCCGCGCCAGTGCCGATGTCGTCGGTGAGAAAGTGGTACTGGCGCAGCAGGTGTTCTTTCAGGCTTTCAGCGGGTGCCTTGTAGACGGGATGGTAGGGCACGTCCTGTGCAAAGGCGGTGAGATTACCAGTTGCCAGGCCATACTCCGCCGCCAGCCACAATGCCCAGATATTCTGGTCTGAGGGACGGAACATCTGGGTAAAGGGCAGCTTGTTGCCGGTGAGCGCGTAGGGTAAATCGCCATTCGGTGCGCACCACCCGCAGGTGTTGCGCAGGATGGACAGGGCGAGGTCGGGCTCGCTGTACACCAGTGGCAGCGCATGCTGTAGCTGGTCGCGCGCGGCGGCATTGCCACCCCCCAGAAACGCGTAGGCAGAACCTTGGTTCAGGGTATGGCCGCCCAGCATGTGGTCCCAATTTGCGCCGCCGGTCAGGGCTGCGCTATGCCATGTTATTTCGTGCCCGAGCTCCGGGTACGGTGTTGGACGGGCAACGGGCAGGCGCGCAATAAGTTGCTGGCGGTTGCGCTCCAGAAAGCTGGTGGTCTGTGCGACAGAAAGGGCGTTGGCATAGGCCAGTAACCCAAAGCGAAAATACAGCGTGGTGGATTCGCCGGGCTGCAGCTCGATACGTGTGTCTGCGTATAGTGCGGGCGACTCCGAATCGAATCCGACCGTGGTGGCGGGGTTATTGAGTGACTCAAGCGCCAGTGTTCGCGGCGGCCCGATAGCGCCCTCTGCGTTATCAAAAACTTCGCTGGCTGAGATGTTCGTCGCCTCGCTACTGAAGCGGTAGGCGACGCCCTGGGCGATGGCGTCGCGCTTTTCCATTTCCTCAAACAAATGCAAAAAGCGAGGTCGCAGGCGCCAGTGTTCGCGGTGAGTAAATTGCCTGGGCGGGCTGCTTGTTGCCAGCGTTAACTGGACGGCGATAAATAGCCAGGGCGTGTCGCCCTCCGGACAAACGACCCGGCGTTCCAGGCTTAAGCCATTGTGCTGGGTGACTACGGTCAGGCCCGTGGGCTCGACCGTGACCTGTCCTTGAGCGGGCCACTGCGTGACGCGACTGCCCCATTGTTCGTCCGGGCTGGAAAGCAAAGATTCCCCTGAGCCGCCATTCTCGTCCGCGTAACACAGCCAGCGCTGGCCATGCGATTCGTCGTAAAGCCCTACGGTGCCATCGCTGCCGACTTGCATTTGGAGTGCGCGATTGCCCACCATATGAAAGTATCGCCGGCCGCTGCTGACAGCGGGCGTTAGTGCGAACGAGGGCAGGGAGTCGGCAATTTGCCACTGGCCTAGCGCGCTGGCAGCTGCAGTCGTCCCCCGCACTGCGGTCAGTGAATGCGCGGTATAGCTGAGGCCCGCACTTGCGGCGAGGAGGGTGCTACCAGCTTGAAGAAATCGGCGTCGCTTAATGGCCATTCGGAGGGCTCGTCAGAGTGTTGGCAGTGACAATACAGAGTGTAAAAATGTCTCGTCAAGAAAACAGGCGTACTATATGCTTTTTTGACGGCGGTGAGTACATTGCGGAAGTCATTGCAGATTTTGTCTGTCAGGTTGTTCGCCAGCCGGCCATGAATGCCTTTCTCGAACGTGAAGGCGAGGCTGCAATGCGCCAGCTGACGGTGGTTTCCAGCTGCGCGTGGTGGGATGGGTCAAAGGCTTGATTGATGCCAAGGTGTACGCAGGCAAGTTCTCATTAACCTTGCCGTCAGAAGAGTTGGCCTTTGCTGTAGTGCGCTTGGGTGAGTCTTATATTTATAGACGCTATATTACCGGCAAACGACCCGATACCGATTCTGTGCTTTCACTAATGAAGCTGTTACTGCGCTAAGGCGCCACATTCCGTTGTGCAGAATGTATGCAATCCTGACGGGCACTTGGTATTCGCTGGCGATTATCGCAGCGGAAGGATGAGTTCGTCTGGTGATTGGAGTAGGGTGGTTGTCTGAAATGCCGAGACTCTACTCCATTGCCTACAGGGCGTTAACGTGCCAAAACCAGTATGAATACTTAACTTCGGGATACCGTTATGAAGACTTTTTCCATTGTTGCACTGTTAGCAATTACTTTGGGCGCTACGCCTTTCGCACTGGCGCAAAGCGAAACCGGCGCGACACTGCCAGAATCTGAGGCCACGCTCGAATACGTTGAATTGAACGCGCTTGGGGATCCCGCTAAAGTGCTGGAGGTAAAGGTCGGCACACGCCTGCCCTTGCAAGCCGGCGAGGTCAGGGTCCAGGTGCTGGCAACACCGATTCACCCATCGGACCTGTTACAAATTGCGGGTAACTATGGCGTTGACCCTGCACTGCCTTCTACCCCCGGCC
>JBBKWY010000175.1:0-16526 GCA_037969215.1 Halioglobus sp. | reverse complement strand
GCCGTGGAAGCGCAGGGCTATGTGGGTGCAAAAGATTTGCTGGCCTATCAGGTGCGTCCGGATTTTGAGGCACCGCGGGTGATGGAGCGTCTGGCGAAACGCGTATCCGATCGGGTGGTGGTGCGTTCTGTTCGGCGCAAACACCTGTCGGAGGACGCCGCCATCATGCGGGAAATTTTCAACGATGCCTGGCAAAACAACTGGGGCTTTGTGCCGCTGGCGGAAGACGATTGGGCTGAGACCGTCTCCACACTTACCAAACTGATGCCCGATGACTACATCCAGATCGCAGAGTATGACGGCGAACCGGTTGCGTTTATTGTGGCACTGCCCAATCTCAATGAAGCGACGCGTGATCTCAATGGTCGTCTGCTGCCTTTTGGCTGGGCAAAACTTCTGTGGCGCCTGAAAGTGCGCCATCCAAAAACGGCCCGCGTGCCCCTGATGGGCGTGCGGCAGAGCTTCCAGCGTTCGCGACTGGGGCCTACCCTGGCCTTTATGGTTATTGATGCGGTGCGTAAAGCGCTGCATGCGCGGGGCGTGCGGGATGTAGAAATGGGCTGGATACTTGAGGATAACGACGGCATGCGCAATATCATTGAAACCATAGGCGGCGTGGCGTATAAACGCTACCGCGTCTACCAGAAAGAACTATAGCAATGCACCTGGACCCCGAAACGCATCGAATAACAGCCATTGTATTGGCAGGAGATCGCACCAAAGCGGACTCACTGATCAATCACACCAAAGCTGGCAGTAAAGCCATGATCGACTTGGATGGCACGCCTATGGTGCGCAGGGTGCTCAATTCCCTGCGCGCGTCGAAAGTGGTGAACAAAATTTGCCTGGCCGGCCCCGAGGCCAGTGAAGTGGCCACCGACGCCGCCCTGCAAAAATGGATCGACGATGGTGAAATCCGTTGGACCGAGCCGGGCGCCAGCCCCAGTACCAGTGCGTACGAGGCAATGCAGGCGCTCGCGCCCGAAGAAGCGGTGCTGTTGACGACTGCTGATCACCCGCTGCTAACACCGGAGATCGTTGATGCCTTCGGCCGCCAGAGTCTGGCGGACGATGTCGACGTCACCGTGGGTTTGGCCCCGTACGCACTGGTTGCCGAGGCCTATCCCGGTATCCGCAAGACAGTATTGCGCTTCAGTGACGGAGATTTTTGCGGCTGTAACCTGTTCGCCTTCATCACGCCGGAAGGCCGTCGCGCAGCCAAGTTCTGGCGCAAGATCGAGCAGGAGCGCAAAAAGCCCCTGGTCGTGATTGGTTTGCTGGGTTGGTGGGCCGTCATTCGCTACCGCCTCGGTTTGCTCTCGCTCGAAGAGGCCCTGGCCAAATTGAGCAAGCGCCTCGGATTGCGTATGCGCGCGGTAATTCTGCCCTACGCAAACGCCGCGATTGATGTGGATTCCATCGCCGACCTGATGCTGGTCAAAGGTGCGCTGGAGAAAGCTGCCGCTGAAGACGCTTAGTGTTCGAGCCCGCGGCGAGCTTGTACGTACTGGGCAATCGGAAGCTTTAGTTAATAGCGGTCGATTGGCCGGTGTGTGGTTGGGAGCATTGTTCACGGCGAGCGACTGTTGGCATGCCCCGCTTGCTCAGAAGGCTGAGATATTCGCCACGGAGCATGCCAACAGCCGCTCGCCTCGCATCGCGCCAGCGAATTGGCACAAACGGATGCACACGATATGAGTCCCTCAGGCGATCAGGTCTGAAGAGCGAATATCTCAGCCCTTTGAGCGAACAGGCCTGATCGCCTGAGGGACGTCTCGCTGGCACCTTCGCCAATCGAACACCGCCGCTCGCCGCGGACAATACTCCTAGCTCCGATCCAATTGCAGCGTCTTGCTCTCCCCTGCAGCAAACTCACCGGTCTCCGTCTGATAGCAACGCGAATCAATGCGCAATTGCCAGCCGTCGTCATTGCGCTCCACCTCGTAGCGGTTGTACTGCGCCGTATCCGCACCGTGTAGGCCCAGCGCAGAGGCCGAGGGGACCGCGATCACCGGCACAGGGCCAACGCGACTGTGCAATTCATTGAAATACGCGCGGTGGCCGTGGCCGTGCAATACCAGTTCAGCGCCGTATTCCTCTAACAGCGCCTGTACCTGCGGTGCATCGGTGAGGCGCTTGCGCCACTTCGCCTGCCCCGCGATCGGGCAGTGATGCAGATAGACGACTCGGAATAGTCCCTCATCGGCGGTGCGCTGCAGCAGTGCCGGTAGTTGGCGCAGCTGCTCCTTACCCAGTGTGCCGGTGGCCATCAGCGGCGGTTTGGGGCAGGCGGTAGACAGCCCGATGAACGCGATATTGCCGCGCACTCTCAGGCTGGGAAAGGTCGATGTCGGTGCGGGGGTGTCGCGGTCCGAGGCCATGTAGTCCTGCCACAGCGCAAAGGTGTCCTGCCAGGGCGCGGCGACACAGGCATCGTGATTGCCAGGCACCAGAGCGACCTGCGCGGGATCGCCCAGCGTGTGCAGCCAATCACTGGCCTGTTTGAACTCTGCGGGCAGTCCGATGTGGGTGAGATCGCCGGTGACTAGCAGTTGGTCGAGTTCGGTTCCGGCGAGGTCGCGCTGTAGTGCCTCAAGCACTTCTGGGCGATGCTCGAAACGGCGCTTACGGCGCCAGGATAAGTAGCCCAGTGCCCGTTTACTCCACAGGTCACGCGCACCGACATCGGCCAGTGAGCTGAGGTGGGGGTCTGAAAGTTGGGCGAAACGCTGCGGCATGGTGTGAGTCCTCGTCAGCGGCGATTGTACCATCGCGTGGCAGCGCCACCGAAAGGGGCGTTATACGCGCCGGATGATCGCGCCCAGTTCCGCCAGTTTGGTGTCGATATTGGCGTAGCCGCGATCGAGGTGATAAACACGGTCGATGGTGGTGTCGCCGTCGGCGCACAGTGCCGCGATAATCAGAGAGGCAGAGGCACGCAAGTCGGTGGCCATAACGGGCGCACCTTGTAAGCGCTCACTACCGCGCACAATTGCGGTATGGCCCTGTAGTTCGATGTCCGCGCCCATACGCTGTAACTCAGCGACATGCATGAAGCGGTTCTCGAAAATGTTCTCCACTACGGTGGCAGAACCTTCAGCAAGAGCGTTCAGTGCCATGAACTGGGCCTGCATATCGGTGGGAAACGCGGGGTAGGGGGCGGTATGTATATTGACGGCCTTGCAGCGTTTGCCGCCGGTATCGAGGTGAATCCAGTCTGGCCCCAGCTCCAGGCGACAGCCCGCCTGCTCCAGTTTGCCCAGCACGTGATGCAGAAAATCCGGATTGGTATCCAATACACGGATACTGCCGCGCGTCGCCGCAGCGGCCACCAGGAAAGTGCCGGTTTCAATGCGGTCGGGCGGAACATTGTGCTCGGCGCCGTGTAATTCAGGGACGCCTTCGATCACGATAGTGCCGGTGCCGGCCCCGGTAATTTTGGCACCCATCGCCACCAGCAGTTGTGCCAGGTCGCCAATCTCCGGCTCCAGCGCGCAGTTTTCCAGGGTGGTGACGCCGTCCGCGAGGGAGGCGGCCATCAGCAGGTTTTCTGTGGCCGTGACCGAAGGTACGTCAAAGGCAAAATGCGCCCCGCGCAAACGGGTCGCCTTGGCCTTGATATAGCCCGCCTCGATGTGAATCTCGGCACCGAGCGCCTCCAGCCCTGCAATGTGCTCGTTGACCGGCCTGGAACCGATCGCGCACCCACCCGGCAGGGACACGTCCGCCTCGCCGAAACGTGCCAGCAGCGGGCCCAGCAACAGGATGGACGCGCGGATGGTTTTCACCAGTTCGTAGGGCGCGTGCACCGAGTGGACTTTACTGGTGTCGATGACCAGATCGGTGCCGTTGCGCTCGGAGGTGGCGCCAATCAGTTCCATCAGCTGCAGCACGGTGCCGATGTCGCGCACGGCGGGGACGTTGCCGATACGCAGTGGCTCGGCACTTAACAGCGCTGCCGCGAGGATGGGCAGCGCCGCGTTTTTGGCGCCGGCCACTCGCACCTCACCGTGCAATGGACCATTGCCGGTGATGATAATCTTTTCCATTAGTGGGCCTTGCTGCTTGGAGTGATGAGACCAGCCGTGATGAGGCCGGCGTAGGCGGCGATAATCGTGTCGATCTGCGCGCTGGTATGGGCCGCGCTGACACTGTTGCGCAGCAGGAAATTGCTTGATGGCGAGGCCGGCGGTATGACGAGATTGACGTAAACGCCAGCCTGCATCAACGCTTTCCAACAGTCTATGGTGGCTGAGCGATCTTCCATCTCCAATGCAACTACCGGGCTCGCGGTGGGGCCCACGGGTAAGCCCAGGGCTTTGAGTCCGTCATACAGGCGGTGCGCGTTGTCCCACAACTGCTGCCGCAGTTGCGGCTCTTCCACAATGATGCGCAGGGCCGCACGCGTTGATGCGATGATGGAAGGCGCGGATGAAGCGGTAAAGATATAGGCATTGATACAGTAGCGGATGGCCTCGAGTTCTGCGTGGCGGCTGACGCAGAAACCGCCGATCGCGCCCAGGCTTTTGCTGAAGGTGCCAGCAAAGAAATCGACGTCAGCTTCCACGCCGGCCGCCTGCGCTGCGCCGCGACCTGTCTCGCCTAGCGCGCCCATGGAGTGGGCCTCATCGAGGAACAGATAACCGCCGTACTCGCGTTTCACCGCCGCAATTTCCTGCAGCGGTGCCACGTCGCCCAGCATGGAGTAAATCCCCTCGGCAATAATTAACGCCTGTCCGGCGCGATCACCGAGGCGACGCAGCCGCTTGGCGAGGTCCTCAGGGTCGTTGTGCTTGAAGCGAATAATGTCCGCACCGCTGAGTTTGACGCCGGCGTAGATACTGGCGTGGCTGTCGGCATCCAGCAGGATGGTATCTCCCGGGCCAGCCAGCGTAGAGCACATGCCCATGGTGGCCGCGTATCCGGTGGAGAAGACGATGGCGTGGTCTACGCCATAAAACTGCGCAATTTCTGTTTCCAGCGCCTGGTGCTCGGTGAAGGAGCCGTTGGCAAGGCGGGAGCCCGTGGTGCCGGTGCCCCAGCGAGCTGCGGCATCCTGGGAGGCTTTGATACAGCGCGGGTCAAACGACAGGCCCAAATAATTGTTGGTGCCCGCCAGAATGACGTTCCGCCCCTCCACCACACCTTCGGTAGCGGAGAGTATTTTTTCGGTCACAGCACCAAAGGGTTTGATGTGACGTTCGGCGAGTTCGGCCTGGAAGTTGGCCATGGTCTGGAATTTGTCGAATAGCATGGAGTAATCTACCTCTTGACGGACGGGGTGACTTTCAGAGGTTGAGTTCGCGGACCTTCTTTGCCAGATCGCCTATTGTATTCACGTCCGGAAGAATATTCAGGGGAATGGAAATATCGAAATGATCCTCGATCTTCTCAATAAATTCCATTACCTCCAGAGAACTAAGCCCTAGATCAGCCACTAGTGCGGTGTCTTCTGACAACGCGATCTGCTTTTTGTTCTGGAATTCGAGGGCGCTATAGAGGAAATTCAGGTATTCCTGATAGTCAGTCATGTTAAAGCCGCCCTTGCGTCGGTCAGGGTAAGTCGCTAGATTTCAAAGGCTTGAACTATACCCACGGAAGATTGCTAATGCCAGTAGTTTGGTTGATAGACGCTTATCGCGCAGGCGAGCGGGGGCAGGTGCACGCGCTGGTCAATGCGCTGGGCTGGCCCTGTGAGACCAAGGTGCTGAACTATCGCAGCCATGTGTTTTTGCCTCATGTGCTGGGACAGTCGACGCTGCGCGGCATTACCTCCGCATCCGCCGCCCAATTGCAGCCGCCCTGGCCGGATCTGGTCATCAGCTGCGGTGTGCGCAATGAGCCGGTTTGTCGTTGGATTCGCGCGCAATCGGGTGGTCACACCCGCTATGTGCATGTCGGGCGCCCCTGGGCGCCGCTGGATTCCTTCGATCTGGTAATAACCACGCCACAGTACCGGGTGCCTGCCCATCCGCATGTGCTCAACAATATGCTGACCTTGCACAGCGTGACCGAAGAGCGCCTGGCGCAGGCGCGGGTGGAGTGGGAGTCCACCTTCGCAGCAATGCCCAGACCGCGTTTTGCGGTCATGCTGGGTGGCGATAGCGGCCCGTTTACGCTGGGTCCAAAGGCCGCCGCGCGCCTGGGGCGTGAGGCGTCGCAACTGGCACGGGCCAAGGGTGGCTCGCTCTTGATCTCCACCAGTTCACGCACACGCCCCGCTGCGGTTGAAGCATTGCAGGCAGCGATTAGCGCACCGCACTATCTCTATCTCTGGCCGGGGTCGAATTCGGACAACCCCTACATGGGTATTCTGGCGTGGGCCGATCGCATCATTGTCACTGGAGATAGCATCGCGATGCTGTCGGAAGCCTGTGCCACTGGCAAGCCGGTCAGCATGTTCGATCTGGGTGGTATGCGCGGTACCCACGATGAATCCACGCGGGATTTTCGTGTCGGAGGTGCGTTGTACGCGTTGTTACTGCGCTGGCTGTGGCCGCCATTGAGCCGCGATATCACCCTGGTACATCGCCGTCTGCGGGAGACGGGTTGCGCCTCCTGGCTGGAGGACGTGTTGGTCACCGCCATGGTGCCCGCAAAAACAGATTTACACCGGGCAGTGACAGCGGTGCAAAGACTACTTGGCGAAACCTGACTGACTGGCTGTATCCGATCGCTCAGCGCCGCCGCCGGTCATCTGATACACCGTGTCAGCGCCCGCGACCATGGCCTGATTGTGTGATATCGCGAGGATCGTTAACTGGCCTTTCAGGGCGTCCAGGGCTTGTCTGACGGCCTCTTCTGTCTCTTTGTCCAACGCGCTGGTGGCCTCGTCGAGTATCAGTAGCTTCGGCTGGTTTATCAGAGCCCGGGCGATGACGATGCGCTGTCGCTGGCCGCCCGAGAGTTTGCCGCCGCGCTCACCGACAATGGTGTCCAGCCCTTGCGCCAGATGCGTAACAAATTCCCAGGCCCCTGCCGCGCGCAGTGCGCGCTCCACATCGTCAGCCGTTAATGACGGCTCGCCCAGTGTCACATTGTGACGAATGCTGTCGTGCAACAGGATGGTGTCCTGGGGGACATAGCCAATCATTTTTCGCCATTGCGCGATGTCTATGTCCTGCAACGGCACACCATCCAGCAGCACCTGCCCACTCTGTGGGCGTAACAGGCCGATCGCCAGATCGATAATGGTCGTTTTGCCCGATCCAGAGGGGCCCACCAGCGTCGTCAGCGAACCGGCTTCAATCTGCAGCGACAAACCCTGGAATACCGGGTGTTGATCGTAGTCAAAGTGCACATTCTCCATGGTGAGACTGTGCTCAAAGCGCGGGGGAATGCCACCCTGCAGATCTTCCTGGGCCGTTTCCGCCGCGTTGATGGCATCGGTCAGCGACCAATAGGCGCTCTCGCCCTCCGCCAGTTTTTGATACTGCTTTTGGACCTTGCCAAAATAGCTGAAGGCCCTGCCCAGCGCGACCACCAGCACCATAACCGTCGGCAGGGCCATGTCGAATTTTTCCATCGCGAGATAAATGCCCAGGCAGATAAATCCGGTGAACATGAGTTCCTGGCCTGAGTCCAGCATGGCGGCGCTCAGTACCTGGCGGCGCTGGGATTTGTTCAGCAGGTTAGTGTCGTGTGCCAGTACCTGGTCAGCCAGATACTCACGTGACATCGCTTTGAGCGGTTTGACAGACTGCAGGGTGTCGGTGAGATTAGCCATCAGCGACGTCATCAACCGAGTTTGCTTCTTGCCTGCTTTGCGGGTGATATTCACCAGGAAATGGGACAGGCCGATTACCACGACCCCCGCCACGATGGCCACCAGTGAGGCGCGCCAGGACAGTGCAAATGCCACACCGGCGTAGATGATGCCGGGGAAAAGAAAGGTGAGGGCGGTGGTGCCGTTGACAAACGCAGTCGCAGAGCGCTGCGCTTCGGACGCCATGGCATTGGTTAATCTGCCCACCGGCTGGTGTAAAAAATACTCCCATTTGCTGCGCAGGACGGCGCGCAACAATTGCAGGCGCAGATCGGTGCTGACCTGCGCCGCGGTGTAACCGACCTGGCGTTGGGCGAGTAGCAAAAACACGGATTTGAACGCGACGCCGCCGAGGATAATCGCCAGCATGCTGCCCAGAGTCGGGGCGATACCCAGGTATTCCAGTGTACTGAGGATGGTCTGCTCAAACTCGCTCTGTTCAGCAACGGCCGCACCGGGGATTGCGCTGGTGGCGTCCGGGCCCAGTGCGATATTCAGCAGGGGCAGCAGTGCCGACACGCCTATGCCTTCGGCGATGCCGGATAGCAGTAGCGCTAGCATCATCAGCACGGTTTGCCAGCGATAGGCGCGGAAAAAATCGAGCATCAGTCCCATCGGACAGCGTCCCCCTGTGCGCGTGGGTGTATAGCAAAGACAATCATTTTACTGGTTCTCCGCATCACTCTGGTTCACCAACGCATGCGGCGCAATAGCAGCAGTGCACACGTCAGGATAACCAGCGTGGGCAAGAGTGCTACCAGCGGGATATTCCATTGCAGCAATTGTCCCAGCGAGAAAATTATTTGTGTGCCCAGGTAGAAGAGTATGCCCAGCACCGCGCCGACGCCGATTTTGATGCCAAAGCTGCGGTCGCGGCCCGCCGTGGCGCCGGCGCTGATGGACGTGGCCAGCATTACCATCGCAAACACCGTCAGCGGCATCAGCAGTCTCTGCCAAAAAGCATTGAGATACTTTTCTGTGGGCTGGCCGTTGCTGGCCAGGTATTGGCTGTAAGTGTACAGCACCGACAAATTCATACTGTCACCTTTGAGCGTCAATGTGGGCAGTTCGTCACTCGACCACAAATTCGCAATTTCCAGTTCCTTGTAGCCGCGTGTCACGAATACGCCATCTACCAGTACTTTCTCCCTCACTTTTTGAAACAGCCAGTGCCTGTCCTTGCTGACTTTTGCGGTGAGGGCCCACACAGCGCGAACCAGCTCTCTGGATTCGTCAAATTCAAATAAGCTGATATTGCCGGGCACGTCATCTTCAGACATTCTGCCCAGATGGATATAGCGTCGCCCATCAGTCGACCACACGCCGCCGCCGGGAATCCATCCCTGGTTTCCGTCACGCAACAGCTTCCTCTCCTGCTCCGCTGACTGTTGCAATTGTGGGGTGACGTATTCCATACAGACCCACAGGCCAGTCATCAGTATTACGGTGGGCACGGCGAGCGCCGTGAGCAGTTTCGCGGGTGGAAAGCCGGTGCAGCTGATGATAGTCAGTTCGTTGTATCGGTCGAGATTGGCTAACGCCACCATGCTGCCCAATAACGCTATCACCGGCGCCAGGCTGACCAGCTGGTTGGGCAGGGTGAGCAGGGTGTATTTAGCGGCTTCGATCGCGTTGTAGTTCAGTTCGGTGTGATCGAGCTCCTGGGTGAAACCGATCAGGCCGAACACCGCGCCCAGTACCAGAAAGACCAGAAACCAGCCCTTGGCAACGCTGACGCCAATGTAGCGCTGTAGAATCATCGACGTTTCAACCTCGGCTGAGTAACCAGGATAACCAGCAACGCTGCCTGTAACGCATAGGCGGTCCAAAGGCCGGGTATCGCCCCGAGTTTGCCCTGCTCCATGAAGGTGCGCAGCACGCTGACCATGGCGAACAGGGCTATATAGGACAACAGCGCTATGCTGAAATTGCGAAAGCGAGACTCGCGTGGGGCGGAGCGCGCCAGCGGCACTGCGATCAGCGCCAGCAAAATGGTGGCCAGCGGCGTGGTGATGCGCCACTGGTACTCAGCGATATCCTTGGGATCAGAGGACTGGGACAGGGTGAGTGTAGTTTCCGCCTTGCGCCGGTATTTTTCCTCGGCATCCTCGTTGGGCAGTTGTACCACCAGTTCCTTGAACTTCAGCGTGTAGTCACGGCGTAGACGTTTGTCCAGCAAATAGTTGTAGCCGTTGTAGAACGTAGCCTGCGAGGCCTGGTTGGGATTCAGCGTGGGCATCGCGGCTGTCTCGGCGATGATGATCTCTGTGCGTCCCTGTTTGTCGTAGTTTTTTTGCAGGAACACGCCGCTGTGCAAGCCGCTCTCAATATCGACACCGCTGGCGATAAAGGTATAGTCACTACTGCCCATACTGACGAACTCATTGGCAGACATCTTCTGTAGATCAAATTGAGCTGCCGCTTGTGACTCCAGTGCATAGCTGGTGCGAAAAGCCCATGGCCGGCCCAGCACAGAAATCAGGCCGGTGAAGAGCGCCACCAGTAAAGCCAGTTTGAATACTGCCTCGAGAATGCGTGCGCGACTCACCCCCGCGGCGTAGAACGCGCGCATTTCAGAATCGCGGTATAGGCGGCCGATGGCAGACAGGACGGAAAAGAAGAACGCCGAGGGCAGCAGAATTTCCAGCGTGATAACCGTGTTGAGGCCGACGAGCTTGAATGCCGTCAGCATATCCAGTTTGCCCTCGGCGGCGAGAGATAGCTGGCTCGCGGCGGAAAAACCGATAAAAACCAGTACCAGAAGGCCGAGTCCGGTGCTGAAGGGGCGAATGATTTCCCAGCTGATATGGCGGTCGATGATCAAGCGGTACTGTTCCTGTCGAGACGGGGCGCCATTGTACATGAAGGGCCTATCGTCTGGTCATTTTGACCTGCATCGCGCATAATTGCACGCTTCGCGCATGTAGCCGCACCCTTCCTGTGAGTATTTAAATACATGTTAAATCTGAGTGATGGCGTCAAAAAAGCGCTGATTCTCATTCCGACGCAGCCGCTGCCGGCCAATACCCGCGTCGCCCTTCGTCGCAAGCATCTGGCGCGTCTGGAGCTGGCGAAGGCGCACCGCGCCAATTTTCTGATTATCGGCCACCCGAAAAGCGGGAATACCTGGCTCAAGGTGATGATCTCGCGCCTCTATCAGTTGCGCTATAACCTGCCTGAGTCGAAATTGATCAATACCGACGAGTTTGCGCGTAAAATCCCCGAAATTCCCCGATTGGCGGCCACCAATGGCTATTACAGCTATGAAGGCGAGGTTGGCAAGCTGCTGGCTTGCGGCGCCCCCGACAACCCCCTTCGACACAAGCCCGTATTGTTTTTGGCGCGCAATCCGATCGACATCGCCGTGTCCTGGTTTCACCAGTTCACCAAGCGACAGTCGCGCGCCAAGCAGGAGCTCATCAACCACTTTGTCGAGCACCCGATCGATCGCAACACGGTGCAGATGTGGGATTTCGTGCGCTACTCGGATATTGGCCTGCCCAGTCTTATCGAGTATCAGAACACCTGGGCGCGCAATGTACACGAGCTGGAGCACGGTATGGTGGCGCGCTATGAAGACCTGCGTTCAGAGCCGGTGCCGACGCTGCTCAAGATCACCCAGTTGATGGGCGAGAATTTCAGTGAGGATGAGATTCGCGCGGCGGTGGAGTGGGGATCATTCGACAATCTGCAGAAGCTCGAGACCAGCGGTACCTTCAGCCAGGGTGGGATGAAACTGGTTAACCCCAACGATCCCAGCACCTTCAAGGTGCGACGCGGTAAGGTCGGCGGTTATCGAGACGATTTTAATGCCGAGCAAGTGGCCGAGCTGGAGGCGCTGGTGCGCGAAAATATTCTGCCGGAACTGGGTTACTGCCAGGACAGCACGGACGCCTGAAGGTGACACCTCGTACCTGGGTTATCCTCAGTGACAAGCGAGGCGACAATGGCCAGGTAGAGACTATTGTCGATGCCCTGCCGTGGCCGGTGGAGCACAAATACGTACATATGCGGCCAGAATTCGTACTGGGCAAGCCGCGCTACAAGCCCTCCCTTGATCACCTCGATCTGAGTCGCAGTGATGCCCTCGAGGCACCTTGGCCGGATCTGATTCTCACCGTCGGTCGGCGCCCCTCCATGGTGGCGTTGTGGGTGCGTGAGCAGTCTGGCAACAAAACCAAAATCGTGTTGGTCGGCAAGCCATCGGGGCATATGCTCGACTTCGCTCTGGTCATCGCCAGCGCAGAAAACCAGATGCCGCCCATGCACAACTTTGTGCCCACCACCTTGCCGTTGATGCGTGTCGCAGCCGAGGAGGTCGCCAGCGAGGCGAAGGCCTGGCAGACGCGTTTTGCACCGCTGCGCAAGCCGCTGATCGCCATGTTGATTGGCGGTGAGACTAATCCCTTTATTATGAATCGCCAGGTGGCCGATGATCTGGTGGACACAGCGCGCTGGATCGTCGATGAGTTGGGTGGCACGCCTTATGTCACCACCAGTCGGCGCACCACGCCTGAAGTCGTTGAGGTATTGCGGCAGGAACTGCCCCCCGAGGCAGTTTTTTACGAGTGGAGCGCCGATGCCAACGACAACCCCTATCGCGCCCTCCTCGGTAGCGCCGACGGTTTTATCGTCACCGCAGACAGTGTCTCCATGATGGTGGAAGTCATCTACCTGCATAAACCACTGGCAATTTTTCCGTTGCCCGGTGGCTGGTTGGGCAGCATCGACCAACAGCGCCGTTCGCTCGCGCACCGGTTGTTCAATCCGCAGCAGGATTCGCAGTGGGATCGCTGGCGCCACAGCATCGCGCGTGGCGTGTACTACCTGGACGTGTTCAAAGTGCTCTGCGCCACGCGCGATTTTCGCGCGTTCCACCGCCTGCTGGTGGACAAAGGCCTCGCCGTCTGGTCGGGCCAGCCCTTCGTGCAACCTGTGGCAGAACTGCCGGACGATATCAGCGTTGTCATAAAGCGGATCAAGGCACTCTTCTAACCAGGCCCTCGCGTAATACAAGGCGAGCAGCACCGGTCATGTTCCGCGGCGAATATCTCAGCCCTCTGAGCAAGCGGTACATGATCGGTGTTGCTCGCCGTGACCAGCGCTCGATAGGCTGTGGTACCTGCGATCCGTCCCTCAGACGAGCAGGCCTGTTCGCTCAAAGTGCTGAGATATTCGCTCTTCAGACCTGCTCGCCCGAGGGACTCCTGTAGTGTCGCTGCCGGTTGCCAAGATGGTTCGTTCAGAATTCCGCGCGATAGTTAGACGGGTGGCGGTGGGCAGGCTCCGTGGCGAATATCTCAGCCCTCTGAGCAAGCGGGGCCAGCCCACTGCCACCCGTTGGCAACAGTGCTCGATCGACTGCGATGCCCACGACCACGCGTCGGCAACAGTGCTCAATGCCTGCAGTTAAGCAAGATCACCATTTGATTGCTTCCAGCATGACCTCAACGCCTTTACGCAACGAGGTCTTGTCCTCTATGCCCTCAACGCTGGCAAAAGTCGCCATCCCCATCGTGCCGCCAATAAACGTCAGCATTAAATCGTCCACCGAAAAATGCGGCGGTACATCGCCGTTGTCGATGGCTTCCTGAAAGACACTGCGGAGCATGGTCGAGGCGATTTTGTAGTAATCCCTGTCCTCATAATCGGCAATTTCCGGGTGTCGCTTTGCCTCTATGTGGGCTCCCACAATAAAGGCGAGTGTGGTTCTGTCCTCTTCGTACAGGTCGACGGCCAGCTCCAGCAGCGTGCGCAGCTTTTCTTTGAAGGGCGCATCGATATCGAATATGGCCTTGAAGCCTGGCAAAAGCGGGGTGTAGCTAAACTCTATAGTCGACAGGAATAGATCGGGCTTGGAGCTGAAGTGGGTATACAGCGCGGCGGGCGTCAGACCGGCGCGTTTTGCCACTTGTTTGAATGTTGAGGCGCCATAGCCGTTTTCGGCGAAGCAATTGCGTGCGGCAATGAGTATGGATTCGCGCGTCTGTGCGGGTCTCCGGCCCTGCGGTCTGCCTACTTTATTTGGTGCCTTGCTTCGCGGCATATGCCAATAACTCTTGTGAAAAACGCGCCATTAAGTGCCCGCATGATAGCAAAGAACCGATTCTTTCAAATATTAATTTGCTAATTAATTAATTTCTCTGCTAGATTATCGATGCGCCAAAAGTCCCCGTGTTAGTGCGGGGCGATTACCTATAACGATGGCGGAGCGATACATGAGTATCGCTGCACTGCCCTGCATTAATCCCTGGAGGAAATTGTGAGCGCTTGCCCCTATCAGAACATTCTCGATCCCGACTTTTACGTCGAGGGCCACCACCACAAAAATTTGCTGGAAATTGCCCAAAAGGCTGATAAGCCAGTGGTTAGAATTGACGATCCGCTGGCGGGCATACCCTATTGGGCAGTACTGACCCAGAAAGAAGCGGATATCGTCTGCAAAGACCCACTGACGTTCTCCAGCGAGGCCCGGTCTGCGATGCCAGTGGAGTTTGAGGAGGGTGATCTCGAAATGCAGCGGCAGATGCTGGTGAATATGGATCCGCCAAAACACCAGAAGTATCGACGCATTGCCCGCAATGCGTTTACGCCAAAGGCGGTAGAGGCCTACCACGATACGTTCAAAACTTACGCTAAACAAATCATAGACGCTGTTGCCAGCAAAGGAGAATGTGAGTTTATTGCTGAAGTGGCAGCAGAGTTGCCGCTGATGGCGATCCTGGATTTATGTGGCGTACCGCTGGATGATCGCGACAAAATCTTCCAGTGGACCAATCAGATGTTTTTTGTAGACGATGAAGAAATTGGTGGCGACGATGGCGCCAATCAGGCCCGGGAGGCCACGATTAACGTCTTCATGTACGCGGAGCAATTGGCCAGGCAACACGAGGAAAAACCGCTGAACAATATAGTCGGTGCGCTGCTTGATTCTGAAGTCGAGGATCAGAAGCTGACCACTATGGAGTTTCAGATGTTCTTTGTGATGCTGATCGCCGCAGGTAACGAAAGTACCCGCTCGGTCACCTCACATGCAATGCGTCTGTTGATGGAACACCCCGAGCAGTTGGAAATGTTGGTGAATGATCCCTCGCTTATCCCCGATGCGGTTGAAGAGGCGCTGCGCTATAACCCGGCGTTTATCGGTATGCGACGCACCGTGATGAAAGACACTGAACTGGGCGGTCAGCAGCTCAAGCAGGGCGACAAGCTGATGCTCAACTGGCACTTGATCAATATGGATGAAGCCGTGTTTGATGACCCGCTTGCGTTTGACATCACCCGCGCGCAGCGTATGCCGGAGTTGTATCGTGAGCATCGCGCTTTTGGTGCAGGGCAGCACTTCTGTATTGGTTCGCACTTGGCGCGACTGGAGCTGAGAGTGATACTGGAAGAGTTGATCCCGCGTTTGCGCAACCCGAAATTTGTTGAACCGGTGAAATATATGCGTGACTCGTTCGTCAACGGTATAAAAGAGATGAAAATCAGTTTTGACCCAGAAGCCGCCTGAGTGACATGCCGGCGTGGCTTGATTACGCCTTCGCTGGAAACACACTAATCACCAGCGTCGCTTTTTTGTTTCCTGGTGCGCATTTAGTGTGTGTTCACGGAATTGGGCGCAGGCTCCCGTCGTCAGGGGTACTGCGATAGCGTTGTCACGAGGGTTTGCCATTGGCTGGCGGAGGTAGAGTATCCATGTCCAAAGCGTTACACCGGGCAACACTCCTGTTGGTCACGCTGGTGTGGGCACAGGTCGCTGCTGCGCAGCCGCGGCCCAATATTGTATTGATAGTCGCGGACGATATTGGCTACTCTGATTTTGGCGCCTTTGGCGGTGAGATCGATACACCCAATATCGATGCGCTGGCCGCAGAGGGCGTTCGCTTTTCGAATTTTCACGCGGCGTCCAGCTGCGCGCCTACCCGGGCAATGTTGCTAACGGGCGTTGATAACCACAGCGCGGGCGTCGGTAGTATGCGGGAATTAATGCCCCTGTCGCACCGCGGCAATCGAGGTTATGACGGCGTTCTGAATGACAGTGTTCAGACCGTGGCAAGTCTGCTGCGTACAGCAGGGTATCGCACCTCGGTAGCGGGCAAGTGGCATTTGGGGACCGAAGAGGCAAACCTACCGCCCACTCGCGGTTTTGATTACTCGGTGATACAGGCCGACAGTGGCTCTGACAATTTTGAAATGCGCCCCTATCTTCCAATGCAATCTGACGTTTTCTGGTACGAAAATGGCCAGAGAATGTTGGCCCTACCTGAAAATTTTTATTCCTCGCGATTTTTTGTCGACAAGACAATTGAATTTCTGCAGGCCAGTAAGGCACAGGACAAACCCTTTTTCGCCTATGTCGCGTTCCAGGCGAATCACACGCCGATTCAGGCGCCTGCGCAATTCATAGATGCGTATCGCGATCACTACACCGAAGGCTGGGCAAAAATCAGGCAAGCGCGCATTCACAAACTCCAGCGGCAGGGATTGCTCAGTGAGCAGGCCACTGCGGCAGCGGGTCCGCCGCAACAGGACTGGGATGCGCTGAGTGCCGAGCAACAGTATTTTGAAGCGCGTCGTATGCAAGCCTACGCCGGCATGGCGACGGCGATGGATTATGAAGTCGGCCGTCTGGTCCGCTATCTGCGCGAGACCGGGCAGTATGATAATACCGTGTTTATACTGTTGTCGGATAACGGCGCAACCATCTCTGACGCCTATGACAATGCCTACGGCAGGCGCTGGTTGGAGGACAACTATAGCC
>JBBKWY010000174.1:0-20219 GCA_037969215.1 Halioglobus sp. | reverse complement strand
GCGCGGGACAAGCCTGAAGAGCGAATATCTCAGCCCTCTGAGCGATCAGGCTTGTCCCGCGCAGCGACGTCTTGCTGAGTGAGACTCGCGCCAAATAGTACGTGCTACCGCAATAAGACTGCAGAAGGAGAAAAAAATGAAAGACAAGATTGCCCTGGTGATGGGCGGCGGCGCAGGGACAGGACGCGCAACGGTGCTGGCATTTGCCAAAGAAGGTGCAGCCGTGGTGATCGCCGATGTGAATGAGAAGGGCGGTACAGAGACCCTGGCGATGGTCGAGGCCCAAGGTGGCAGCGGACTGTTCGTTAAAGCCGACATGGCCAAAGCTGTCGATGTACAAAATGTTATCGAGCAGACGCAAAGTGCCTTTGGCGGTCTGCACTTGGTCTCCAACAATGCCGCGCTGGGTGCCCCGAACAAATTTGTGACCGACCTAACAGAGGAGGAGTGGGACCGCTGTATGGGAGTAACCTTGCGCGGAGTCTGGTTGTGCATGAAATACCAGCTGCCGCTAATCGAGGCTTCTGGCGGCGGCGCGATTGTGAATGTCGCCTCGGTATCGGGTATTCGTGGGGATGCATTTCAGTCCGCTTATTCAGCCGCCAAGGGCGGCGTCCTCAGTCTCAGCAAGACTGTGGCGGTAGAGTACGCCAGGCGCGGTATCAGGGTGAATACGGTGTGCCCGGGCGGCATCAACTCCGGCGGCATGGATTTCTATCTGAAAAAAATGCCCGAGATGCGCGACAAGGTGCTGAATGTTCACGCCATGGGACGGCTGGCGGAGCCCGCGGAGATTGCCGACGCAGTGGTCTACCTGTGCTCTGAGCGCGCGTCTTTTATTACCGGCCATGACCTGGTTGTCGATGGCGGAATTCTGGTGCGGTCCAACGTGATTGACCTGTGAAGATCCTCACCGCGGAATCGGCCGTTCTGTAGGCATAAAAAAGGCGACCATAGGGCCGCCTTGGTAGTCGCCGTGTGTTTAGCCCGGCGGTACGGAATACCCGCCCCAGACAGGGACATAGTTTTCGTCGTAGTGCGCAGCAAGTGACGAGTGCAGGTCTTCCACTTCCCACTTTTTATTGCCCTTGGGATTGAGGAAGGCATCTCCCAGTGTCGGTCGCTTCAGAATTTGTACCGAATTGCCCCATACTACAAACACTTCACCGGATATTTTCGCCGCTTCAGGAGAGCACAGATAGCCAACCAGAGGCGCGACATTCGCGGGATCGAACGCGTGGAAGCTGCCATCCTCAGGGACGCGGAACATTTCCGCTGTTGTCCCACCGGAGGTCATATCGGTGAGTGCGCGCGGCATAACCACGTTGCAGGTGATGCCGTATTTGGTGAGCAGCTGTGCCGCGCCCATGGTCATCGCGATAATGCCTGCTTTAGCCGCCGCGTAGTTCGGTTGCCCGGCAGAGCCATAAATAGCGGCTTCTGATGATGTACTGATCAGGCGACCGTAAACCTCAGTGCCCGTTTTCGCTTTGTCGCGCCAGTACGCCGTGGCGTTGCGCGTGTTTACAAAGTGACCGCGCAGGTGCACGCGCACCACGGAGTCAAACTCGTCGTCGCTCATGCCGAAAATGGTTTTGTCGCGACAAAAGCCCGCGTTGTTAACCATGATGTTGAGATCGCCGTAGGCATCGAGTGTCGATTTCATCAGGTTCTCAGCGTCGGTGCTGTCTGCGCAGTCGCCCAGAACCACCATCGCCTCGCCACCAAAGCCTTTAATTTCCTCAACAGCTGATTGTGCAGCTTCTACAGCCTCAGGTCGATCGATGTCGTTGATGACAACGCGTGCGCCCTGTCTGGCGAACTGAATCGCTTCCTCGCGGCCAAGCCCGCGGCCTGCGCCGGTAATGACGGCAACTTTGCCTGTCAGGTCTCCCATGTTTGTCTCCCTTTTTAGGTGATGGTTCAGATACGTTCGATGATAGTGCCGGTGCCGATGGAAGAGCCGCAGCACATAGTGATCAATGCAGTGGTCTTGTCGGAGCGCTCCAGTTCATGCAGCGCAGTGGTGATCAGGCGTGCGCCAGTAGAGCCCACAGGATGGCCCAGCGCAATGGCGCCGCCATTCACGTTGACCTTGTCCATGTCGGCGTTGTAGACCTGTGCCCATGACAATACGACTGCCGCAAACGCCTCATTGATTTCTACCAGGTCGATGTCACCCATGTTCATGCCGCTTTTCTTGAACAGCGCTGCAGTGGCATCAACCGGCCCGTCCAGTAGATAGTAGGGATCGGTGCCGACGACGACATCCGCGATGATACGTGCGCGCGGCTTGAGTCCGCGCGCTTTGGCCTCTTCTACGGTCATCCACAGCACCGCAGCGGAACCGTCGGAAATCTGCGAGGAGTTGCCCGCCGTGTGTATATTCCCTTCGCCCACCGTCTTCAGCCCGGCCAGCGCTTCCATGGTGGTATCGCGCAATCCCTGATCGCGATTGACGGTGCGCGTCTCGCCGGTGGGTTTGCCATCTGCACCCATGATTGGCGCTTCGATGGAAAATATTTCGCGGTCGAAACGGCCCTCTGCCCACGCCTGCTTGGCGCGCAGCTGTGAGGTGTAGGCAAGTTGGTCTGCCATCTCGCGTGTGATGCCGCGGTTTTTGGCAATACGCTGGGCACTGGCGAATTGATCGGGGCTGGAATCCCATGGCCAGTTTTCGGGAAGGAAATAGCCTGGTCCGTTATAGACATTGGCACCCAGGCCAACCCGGCTCATGGCCTCTACGCCGCAGGCGATACCGATATTGAAGGATCCGGTGGCGACCATGGAGGAGATCATGTGATTGGCGGTTTGAGCAGAACCGCACTGGTTGTCCAGCGTGGTAGCGCCAGCGGTGTAGTCCTTGCCCAGTGTCAGCCACGCATTGCGCGTGATATTGCCCGCTTGTTCGCCAGCCTGGGTTACGCAGCCGCCAGCCAGGTAGTCCACGTCGCTGTATTCCAGTCCGGTGCGCTTGACGATTTCATTCAGCGACAGGGCCAGCAATTCAGTGGCATGGAAGTCACACAAATCGCCTACACCGGGCTTGCCGCGGCCAATGGGTGTCCTGACGGCTTCTACAATAACTGCTTCACGCATGGTTGATCCTCATGGTTGGGAATGGCAAATGAACCGTGTGCCGGAGATAAAAATCAGCGGCTAAGTGTACTGCATGGTGAGTGCATTTCAATGACGTATGGAGTCACTTCAATGGTCCTATTTTGACGGGTTTGTGTTGCTCGATACAGCGCCGGGAAGGCCTTAAACGGCATATGGTATAGCTGATTGAGCCGTATTTGATTTGGTTTGGGCTCGTGTAGGCCTGTAGTATGTGTTCTTTTTCACGAGCTTAAAAATAAGGGAGAGCAGAGCATGAAGCAATATGAGTACAGCGATGTCGAAGCGCTACAGGGACTGGTGTCAGATACATTCGGCCCGTGGAGTGGCCAGGTTGATATTACCCAGGATCTGATTAATCAGTTCGCGGACCTGACAGGCGATGACTACTGGATTCACACTGATCCGGAAAAAGCCAAAACCGACAGCCCCTTTGGCACGACGATAGCGCACGGGTTCCTGACTCTGGTGTTGATGCCCAAGATGAAAGGTACACCGACCTATGAGGTCACCGGCTACAACAATATCCTCAACTACGGCTCCGACAAGCTGCGTTTTACCGGCCCGGTACCGGTGGGTTGTTCGGTGCACAGTCGCAATCGGATGAAAGAGGTTAGCGCAACGCCCAAAGGGACCAAAATGGTGTTGGAGCAGCATGTGCATGTGGTGGGGCAGGATGAAAGACCTGTGCTGATCTACGAATTAATCATGATCTATATGTAGAGTTCAGCGAGTGACTGGCCGGAACAAGCCTTGTCCCGGCCAGCGACGGCTCGCTAACACACCCAATGCATGTAGCCTCCTAGCGTGCAAAGATATCCGAGCCCGCCGCGTAGGTTTTAATCAGCGCCGCATCCTCCGGAATTAAAAACCCCTTGTCCACAGCGTCATCAGTAGCTCTGTTTACGGCTTCTATGTAGGCAGCGTTGTCTGCGTAGAGGGATCCCAGCGTGCTGGTATCAAACAGCAGGGTGGTGCCGGAGAGGAAGCAAAAACCAGCGCCGTCACGAGGTTGGCCCTCACCCGATAGAATGGCAATCGGGGCATCGACATAGGGTGTTCTAACGCCACCTTTCACATTTCCCAGGTCATCCAGCACAAAAGCGGCGGGCGATCCGGCGACATCGAATCGGTCTGCCATTTCCGGCGGCGTGCCCTCGACCAGCCAGGTGTTCAGCGCACGCACGGCGGCATTGGCAACAAAGTGCTGCGGCCCCGCGTTGACCGGTCTGGCGCAGTCGATAATGCCCGGGATCGGATTGGCGTTCTCAACGACAGCCGCAATGTCGGGATTGTCGCCGACGTCCACACGGTTATCGAGAAAGGTATACAAATCGGCGTGGGCAGTGCCCGCGACTTCCCACAGACGAAAGTTGCTACTGTCGCTCTGGTTGCTTGGGTAGGAACCCAGCACAAACAGGTCTGTTTCGGTTTGCAGCATCATCACCGGAGTGCCCAGATCGGTTCTGACGCGAACGACTTCAGGAATACTATGATCCGAGTCGGCCAGGAACTCGCCGGCCAGCCCCGCACTGCTAGCGAGACGGCTGTGCACAAAGTAGCCTTCAAAGAGGGCGTGCATCGGCGCGAAGGCATTGACGTACGTCATCATGTAATGCGCTGATTGCGATTCGCCCGCCGCGATAAGACGCTGCGCGGTAAGGTTCAGCGGTGCCACATCGCCAGGGGCCCGGATGGCCTGCGCTATTTGCGAGTAAATATCGTAGGCGTACTGATCGCCGGGATGATGGAGGTCGGTATAGCGTTTGGCATCGCCACCGGCAAGTGCCGCCGCACTGCCATCCAGCAAGGAGTTAACGCCCACTTTCTGCGCAGTCACGCCCACCCAGGCATAGCCCTGGCGTATCAATTCCGTGTGCAGCATGCCCCAGTCGGGAGCGGAGTCGAAACCGGCGCTGACGTTAAGCCATTCAACAAAGACCGTGCCATTGAAGTCGGCTGGATCGATAGGGCGGTTCACCACGATACGGGTTTTGTAGCTTGCCTGATCGCTGGCCTGTACCTGCCATTGTCCATCTGAGTTGAATTCGTTCACGTTGGTATAGGCATTGGCGGTACCCGATACCAGATATTCAGCCTGTTCGTAACCTTGGGACGCCAGTGAAAAAAAGGTGCTGACCAGCACCGCTTTGCCTGCAAGTGGGCCGTCCAGGGTGGCAGCTGGTACCTGTACCGTATTGGCGTTGCCTGCGCCCGGCACGCCGAGCGTCGACGGTCCGATGTTGTCATTGTTATTGTCATCGCTGTTACTGCAGCCCCCAAGCACGGCAGCAAGTAATAGTAGTAACAGGGCGTATGGGCGAGCGGGAGTGGTATTCATGCGGTATGTCCTGCTGGTGAAGACTGTATTTATTATTCATTGGGGATCAATAGTAATGATTATTGCCGAAGCGCGAAACCCTGGCGGCGTACGCTGCCTGTGCGAGCGCAGGATCGTGTAATTCCCGCCAGCTCAGTGTTTGAAAAACACCCTGCAGCGTAACCATTTTTCCGTGCGTTCTGAAGGGGGCAAAAAGCGGATCTGTGAAGCGGTTCCGCAGTGTTTGCCTGTGCTGTGATTCAGGCCACATAGTCTGGAAAAGTGGGGTTGTCAAAAAAACTTACACATCGGCTGATCTACCTAAACTATCGTTGAGATTAGAGGAGAAAATACTTTTAAAACAATTAGATACATAAGCTGGCCTGCTTATTGCTTATCCCGGAATAGATAAAAAAGTTTGGTGCCAGCGTGACCACTCCGGTGCGCAGGCTAAGTGAAGTACAAATAGGGCATTTGACATGGTAATTAACAAAAAATTGATCGGTTTGGGTGCGGCCACTGTGATGGCGGCGATGCATACGGTTCCTGCATTGGCGAATGTGCAAGTATGGGATTTTGATAGCAGCAGCCATAGCTTCAATAACTCGAACAATGGCAATTCACTCAGCATGACCTCCTCTGATGGCATTAATTTGACGGTCACGGGTTGGTCTGACACGGATGATCTTAGCGGCGCGGATGGCGTTGAGACAGCGGAACTGATCTGGGCTCAGAACTCAGCACTCGGTATTGTGAATCGCGATGAAGGCACGAGTTCCCCCGACCATTCGATTGACAGTTCGACCTCTGACTATGATGGCGAGTTCGATATGCTGTTGCTGGAGTTTGATACGGCGGTCAATCTGACTTCGATTAATCTGGACTGGGCCACTGGTGGCAACTCGAACAATAAAACGGATGTATCAATACTGGCATGGGACGGTTCTGGCTCGTCCACTCTGTCGGGAAAAACCTGGTCGCAAGTCCTTGGTGGTGGCTATGACTCCATTGGCAACTACAGCAATGTTGGCCTGAGCTATTACTCAGTGAACTCTGCAAATATCGAGTCGACTAAATGGCTGGTGGGTGTTTATAACCCGGTCTTCGGTAGCGGCGGTGACGCGGGAGACGATGGTATGAAGCTGGGTTCGATTAAAACGTCTACCAACCCCGGGCCTACACCCACCCCCACGCCTGTGCCCGTGCCGGGAACGGCGTTGTTGATACTGGCAGGACTGCTGGGTCTGCGTGCTCGCCGATCTTCAAAAGTGAAAGCTGCGTAACGGCACTGATTCACGGTTTTAGCAAAAAAACGGAGCTTAATCGCTCCGTTTTTTTTTGCCTGCGTTAACATGATCTCCCTTGTTGTAAGCTCACTGTAAAGCATTGGAGGATTGAGATTGTTCAGGCGCTTGACCCAAATACTATTGTTATCATTAGCACTTGCCGCCGCTGTAGTATCTGGCGCGGAAGAGGCGAGCGTCAGCTATGAAAAAGCCGTGCAGGCTTACGAGGAAGGTGAGTACGAAGAATCGTATGTTCATCTCAAAAACGCGCTGCAGGCAGATCCCAATCTAATCTCGGCTCGACTGTTGCTGGCACAGGTGCATTTTAACGCGGGTGATATATACAGCGCAGAAAAAGAGTCCGAGGAAGCTTTGCTGTTGGGCGCCGATATCAACCTGGTATTACCAATCTACGGACAATCATTGCTGCTGCAGGAGAACATCGACGAATTACTGGAGATCGAGAAGGTCTCCGAAAGTTTTACCACGGACAGCCAGTTTGAATGGGCGTTGCTGAAAGGTCAGGCGTACTTGTTAAAGGGTAAACCCGAGCTGGCCCGTAGCGAATTCGAGCGTGCGGCCACAATACTCCCCGAGAACGTGCGTTCGAACAACACCATTGCTGTTATCTATATGAACAGTGGCATGGTCGATGACGCACGCGCGCTGATAGAAGAGTCGCTTGTTCTCGATCCTAAAAACGCCAAGAGCTGGCAACTGCGCGGCGAATTGGCATTTATAGAAAAATCGTATGAAAAAGCACTTGAGTACTATCTGAAGGGGATTGCGCTGGCGCCTGAGGATATCAGGATACAGCGCTCACTCGCGCAAGTGTATATGCAGCTTGGTGATCGGGAGGCGACACGAAAATACCTCAATCTGATTCTGGAGCAGTCACCGGAAGATCCTGCGGCAACACTGATCAGTGCTGTCCTGCTGATTGGGGATGGCGATTCTGAGTTAGGCGATGCGATGTTGGCGAACCTCAGCAGCAAGCTGGCAAAGTTTGATGATGGTCGCAGCCAAACGGATGACTCGATGATGTTTATTCGAGCGTCCGCAGAATATATTCAGGGCAATGACCAGAATGCGACAGCGCTATTGAATGCCTACCTGTTGAAGAACAAGGCTGACCTGGCGGCCACACGATTACTCGCCGATCTGTATCTTCGCAATAATGACGTAAGGCGAGCGACTGAATTATTGAGCAGCCGTGGCTCTGATGTTACCAACGATGCGGGCTTGTCGATTCAGCTGCTGAGCCTCTATGTACACGGTGGCGATCTCTACAGGGCCGAGGAACTGCTCGAAAAGTTGAAGCAGAACGGTGTTGGAGACAATCCCTATGTGGTGATGCTGGAGGCTGAAATCCTGAGAGCCAAGGGTCAGCCAGAGGATGCTTTAAATCTGCTGGACAGGCAGGATTTTGGCGACCAGGAGCCGCTGGGTTACGGTTTATTGCGCGGTGTAATGCAACTGGCGCTGGCAAGAAACGCTGCAGCGCAAAATACCGCTGCGCAATTGCAGGCGGCTTTCCCCGGTAATATCAGGGTAAACAACTTCGCCACAGTGACCTATCTGACAGCGGGAAATCTGGACGAGGCTGAGGCGTCCATCGCAGCAGCGCTACAGTTGGCCCCCGAGAATATTGATGCGCGATTCAATCAGGCGATGCTGTACAAAAAGCGCGGCGAGATGGATTTGTCGCGCAAAGTGCTTAAGGGCATCATCGAACAGGTGCCCAGCAACACCAGGGCCCTGATATTAATGGCGAGAATCTCCTTTTTGCAGGGTCGATTTGATGAGGCCATTGAATGGAGTGATAAGGTCTATGCGTACGACAGTGTCTCGATCGGCTCGCGGGAGCTGCAGTTGGAAGTGTATTCCCAGACAGGAAACTGGGAGAGTGCAAAGCTTGTCGTGCAGAAGTTGGTGAGTGAAAACCCCTACAATGTCGACTATTTGATTCGCCTGGCCACCATAGCCCAGCAATTGGATGATGAAGAACTCGCGCAGAACACCTTGAGCAGGCTGTATCCGATATGGAAGCAGGATCCTGAAAAATTGCGGGAACTGGCCGATATTCAGGTGCGATTTGGGAACCCGGTTGCTGCGCGCAAGTGTCTGGTGCAGGCGCTCACACTGGATGCGAACTCTTATCTGTTAAGGCTGGCGCTGGCTCGTCTGGATTTGTCTGAGGGGGAGTATGACAAAGCGCAAAGTGTGGCCGAGGTGCTGCAGAGCGAAGTTGGGGAGAGAGCGGATAGCTCGCTACTGCTCGGCGACATAGCGCTCGCCCGCAACGAACCGACGATCGCGCGACAACATTTTTTGACCGCATTTCAACTGGATACGAACAACCTCGAATCCATCACCAGACTCTACGAACTGAGCGCACAGGGTATCGAGGCGCAGGAGTTCACGGATATCATGGCTGCAACGCTGAAGAAATCCTCACTCCCTGTGTTGGCAGTGAGGTTGATGGCGGATAGTTATTTGAGTCAGGGCGAAACCGCGCAGGCCGCACTTTACTACGAAAAGTTGCTCGATCTGGAGCAGTTTGCGGCGGACCCGGCTATTTTGAATAATTTGGCCAATATTTATGCCGAAGATGATCTCCCAAAAGCGCATGCTGTGGCACTGAAAGGTCTGACCGCGACTGCGGGGAAGAGCGCCGCGCTACTCGACACCGTAGGCTGGATTCTGGCCAGGCAGGGTGAGAACAAGGAAGCGTTGACCTACTTGCGCAAGGCCTATGCGCAAAAATCGACAGACGCCGAGATTCGCTATCACCTTGGGGTGACGTTGTTGGCCCTGGGCCGCACTGTGGAGGGGGAGAAGGAATTACACGCCGCCCTCGATAGCGGCCAGCGGTTTGCTGGCCGCGACGAGGCGCAGCGACTGGTCGCGGCCAGGCCGCAGTAGCGATTTAGTCCATCTTGCCCAATATAGCGCCGCCAGTCGGTATGCCGACACCCGATGTCACCAGGGCGTGATTTACCGTTTTTGCCGGCTGGTTTACCGAAGTGCCTCGCACCAGGCGAGTGGCTTCGACAATGCCGTTAACGCCGTGAATATAGGCCTCGCTTAGCTGGCCGCCATGCGTATTTGTCGGCAGGCGTCCGTTGGTTCGCAGTGCACCGTCTTTCACAAAATCGCCGGACTCACCAAAGCCGCAAAAACCCCACGCCTCCAATTGCCACAGGACAATCGGCGAGAACGCGTCGTAGATAATCGCGGCGTCAATGTCCTCGGCCGACAGACCGCTCATTGCATAAACGTTCTTCGCCGCGGTTTCCATTTCTGGTATGGCGGCAAATTCCTCACGGTAAAACGACGTCATCTGCTCCTGGTTGTCTGCGGCGCACTGGGCTACTCCGCGCACACTCACACCGGGCTGGCGCAGATCGCGAGCGCGTTCAGGTGTGGTCACGATGACCGCTGATCCGCCATCGCTTTCCTGGCAGCAGTCGAACAGTTGCAGGGGGTCGGCGATCATCCGCGCGGCATCATACTCGGCGCGGTCGAACTCTTTTCCGTAGAAAAATGCGGCCGGATTATTCGCGCCGTACTTGCGCGTCGAGTGTGCAACTTCAAACAGGGCGTCTTTGGTGACGCCGGTATTGTGCATCCAGCGCTGGGTGAACATGGCCACCCAGCTGGCAGGGGTCAACAGGCCGTAGGGCATATACCAGCCCCAGTGGATGGCATCTGCCGTGGTGATATCGCCGGCGACACCACCGGAAAATCGATGCCCGCTGCGGCCATTCAGTGCGCGATACACCACTACGGTTTCCGCCATGCCGGTAGCAACGGCCATGGTTGCCTGGTGCAGGCAACTGGTAGCTGCGCCGCCGCCGTAGTGGGACCGACCGTAGAACGTCAGTTCGCCGGCACCCAGCGCGCGCGCGACTTCGATCTCATCGTTGGTATCCATGGTGAAGGTGGCCATGCCATCAATATCGCTGGGCTTGAGGCCCGCATCATCGAGCGCTGCCTTGACGGCCTGGACCGCCAGTGACAGTTCTGAGACACCGGAGTCCTTGCTGAACGTCGTATTGCCGATACCGACGATCACTGCTTTATCTTTTACGTTGGCAACCACGGCTCAGGCCTCCTGCGGTAATGCGAGTTGAACAGAGCCCTGCATGTGCATGCCCCATATATTGTTTTCCCCGAGTACGGAGATATCGACTATGCCGCTGTCCGAGTCAACGGCGGTCACTTCACCGGTGATAGTCATCACCATGCCGGGTACGTTCGGCGCGCCGAGGCGTAAGTCCAGGGATTTGACCACCGCTTCGGGGCCACTCCAGTCGGTGGCGAAGCGTGTCATCAGCCCCTGGCTGGTGAGGATATTCATAAATACGTCGGGCAGGCCAGTGGCCACCGCAGCGGCTTTGCTGTGATGGACGGGCTCGAAGTCGCGCGTGGCCAGAGCACCACACACCACCAGGCCAGTGGTGATGTCGATGTCCAGAGCGGGCAGTTTGTCGCCGACCGATACGTCGGCGCTGGTCAGTGTCTTGTATTCACTCATTGTCATATTCCTGATTACGCCGGATAGAATTGCGGCAGCATGGTTTTTTCATCTACCTGCTCCATCGCGCCTTTCACTGTCATCCCGATACTGACATCCGCAGGTTCACAGCCGACGATATTCGCGACGATATTGGTACCTTCGGCGAGTTTTATCACGGCGCATATCAGCGGGTACTGGTAGCCCGGTATCTTCGGGTGGTGTATTTGCGTGTAGCTTAGAACTTCGCCGTCCAGCGTGGATTCTATGGAGTCCCATTCCATCGACTGACACTCACCACACATGGGGCGGGGAGGGTGGCGCAGTGTCTGGCAGTTCTTGCAGCGCTGGATCAGTATTTTGCCGGCGTCGCAGGCTTCCCACCACCATTTGTTGTCGTGGCCACGCGGCGAGGCGATACGGGTCGGTAGCTGGAGTGTTTCCTCGCTGGCGGCAGCGGCGGGCTGTTCCTGCGGGATAAACTTCAGTACCTTGAAGCGCTGTGTGCCAATTGTCTCGCCATGCTGGTTGGTGAATGTGGCCAGTGTCTCAAAGAAGTACCCGGGGCCGCGGCCGGTGGTTTTGCGCTCGGAGATATTGTCGATGGTTAATGTAATAACCACGTTGTCGCCGGCACTGATTTCGCGGAAGTATTCCTGTTTCACGTTGGTACCCAGCACGCCGGTGTAGCCGTGCTGATTGAATAAGTTGACGAGATCGACCTGGGCGTCCGACGGGCGACCCGTGGTGACAGCGAAGCCCTCCTGTCCCCACACATACATCATGGCAGGCGGCGCTATGGTCTTGCCGCGTGTGCTGCTTTTTGCCCACGCTTCATCAGTGTAGGCGGGGTTGGTATCGCCGATGATCTCAGTCCAGTGCCGGATCATGGTGGTGTTGACGTCGTCTTTCGCCGGGGTGGGCGGGCAGACTTCCCGGCCCACAAAGGCGTAGATCTCGTCTTCAAAGGCCTTAAGGTCTTCAGCTGTCATCAGGGAATGCTCCTCCTGCTAGGGGTGTACTGCTTTATCGTGTGTTTAACGGTGAGTGGGCATGCCCAGACCATGGGTGGCAACGAGACCGCGCAGTACTTCCACTACGCCGCCGCCAAAGGTATTGATGGTGGCGCGACGGTATTCGTGTTCCAGGTTGCCTTGCAATACGGTACCTTCGCTATCGGCAGCCACCAGCGCATGCGGCCCCACCACGTCCATTAACAGGCGACAGATTTCCAGCATCTTCTCGGTGGAATAGACCTTGATGGCAGAGGGAAATACCGGATTCATCTCCTGTTGGTCCAGCTGCCAGGACATACGGGCGTTCATCACTCGCATGGCTTCCAGGTGGGCGTAGACCTCTGCCAGATTGCGCTGCGCGTCGGGATCGTCGATCACCCGAAGGCCCTGTGCATTTTTGGTATTGCGAGCCCAGTCGAGCGCCGCGCGAAAAATTTTCCAGCCCTGTATGCCCCAGGCTGCCAGGCCGACCCGCTCATGATTGAGCTGTTCGGTGATCAGGCGCCAGCCGCCATTCTCTTCGCCGATGATCATATCGACCGGCACTTTGACATCGCTGTAATAGGTGACATTGGTGCGCACGCCACCCATGGTGTGGATGGGGCCGAAGGAAAACCCGGGATCCTTGGTGTCCGCTACGAGAATGGATATGCCCTTGTGCTTGGGGACATCCGGATTGGTGCGCGCTGCCAGCCAGATATAGTCGGCGCCTTCCGCGCCGCTGGTGAACACCTTATTGCCGTTGACCAGATAGTTATCACCCTGCTTCACCGCAGTGGTGGCGACAGCAGCGAGGTCGGTGCCGGCGCCGGGTTCGGTATAGCCTATGGCAAAGTGCAGTTCGCCGCCTGCTATGCCGGGGAGGAAGCGTGCTTTTTGCTCCTCCGTGCCCTTGCTGATAATGGCAGGGCCGACTGTGTTGAGCGTGACGAACGGTGTGGGTGCACCCGCCAGCAAAGCCTCTTCATAACGGATCAGCTGTTCGCTTTGGGTCAGTCCGCGCCCGCCATACTGCTCTGGCCAGGCCACCGCTAACATACCGTCGAGGCCCTGCTGCCGGATCAGCGATTTGTACAATCCGCCGCTCTCGGCGTTGCGCAGCTCCTCGCGGTGCTCCGGCTTTATCAGGTTGGAAAAGTAGGCGCGAAACTCTCTGCGCAGTTCTTTCTGGCTTTCGGTGTAATTGACGAACATGGGCTGATCCCTCCAATTAATGATACACATAATATTGATTTTGAATTCAAATTCAACTATTTTATCGTCCTATGTCATCCCCCTCTAGCAAAGCAGCAAAGACTACACGGGCGCACAGTGCCCGCGGTGAGCGTGCGCGTGCGGGTTTGAAGCAGGCAGCCCTTGCTGTGCTGGAGCGCGATGGCTATCACAAAATGCGCATCGCTGACGTCACCACTGAAGCGGGTGTTGCCCAGGGGCTTTTCTATCACTACTTCAGTGACCTGAAATCGCTGACGCTGGAAGTGCTGACGGATTTTGCGATGGCCAGTAATGATCCGCTGCAGATTGAAAAGAATGTGCCGCGCGGCGACTGGTACGCGCGAATTTACGTGCACAACCTGGTGATTGTCCGCAGTTACGCCAAACAGCCCGGTGTGATGCGCTGCCTGTTCCAGATGGCCGACGAAGACGAGGCATTCTCCGGCATGCTGCGAGAAAACTATCGCAGCCAGCTGATGTGGTTGGTGGAACTGATGCCGAAACTGTTTCCGCAGGTGCGTTTCAGGAAGCACCAGGCGCTGATGGTGGTGTACTCGCTGGCGGGCATTGGCGAGGGTTTGATGCGTGAATACTTTATCAATGAGAGCAAAACATTGCGGGCAGCGGAGCTCAGCGTAGAACAGTTCGCTGAATTGCTTACGACAATGTTTTACCGCGCGCTGTTCCTGCAGCACCCGGATGAAAAACAGCTTAAATACACCCGTAACCTGACCGCGATGGTCAAGCCAAACTGAGGTAAAACGTCATGGATTTCAATTTTAGCGACGACCAGAATTCGATTCGCGAGCTGGCGTACCAGATATTTACAGACCGCTCGAGTGATGAGTTTCTACTGGCGTTTTCCCGCACCGGGGAGACCTACGATGACACGCTATGGCAGACACTGGCAGCACAGGGTCTGCTGGGCGTCGCCATTCCCGAGTCAGCCGGTGGTACCGGCTTCGGTCTGATCGAGTTGTGCATAATACTGGAAGAGCAGGGGCGTCGGGTGGCGCCGGTTCCGCTGTATGCGTCTGTGGTACTGGGCGGTCTGCCCATTGCCGAGTTTGGTTCCGAGGCGCAACAGCAGCGCTATCTGCCGTCGCTGGCCGCGGGGACAGCGAAATTCAGTGCGGCCATCGCCGAGTTGGGTATGAATGCGGCGGTGGCTACTACCGTGACCGCCAGGCGAGAAAGCGATGGCTGGTGTCTGGATGGTCACAAAGCGGTCGTGCCGGATGGTGCCGTGGCGGATTTTATTCTGGTGCCCGCGGAGGATAGTGAGGGACAGCAAACAGTCTTTATTATCGATACGCGTGCGCCGGGAGTGCAAGTGGTACCGGTTGAGATAGGCTTGTCGGGAGAGCGCGCTGCTCATCTGAATCTGGAGCAGGTCAGCGTCGGCCAAGATGCGGTACTGGGGAATCCGGGGCAGGGCGCAGAAATACTCGAGTGGCTTGAGCAGCGCGCCAACATCGGCCACTGCGCACTGCAGGTCGGTGTTACGGAAGAGGCGATGAAGCGCACGGCGGCCTTTCTCGGAGAGCGCAAGCAGTTTGGCGTGCCACTGGGCACCTTTCAGGCGTTGGCGATGCGCATGGCGGATTGCTATATCGATGTGGAGGGCATCCGCTCCACCTACTGGTTGGCGTTGTGGCGTTTGAGCGAAGGGCTGGACGCCCGCGCCGAAGTGCGCGCGGCCAAGTGGTGGGCCTGCGATGCAGCGCACCGTATTGTGTCGTCTACCCAGCATATGCACGGCGGGATCGGTGCGGATGTCGAGTACCCCATTCATCGCTTCTTCCTGATGGCCAAACTGATCAGCTATTCCCTCGGCAATGCCAGTCAGCAGCTGGTGCACTTGGGCCGGCTGCTGGCGGAAGACGACAGCCTCGGCTTTCGCGCGCTGGAGTTGTAAGCGATGACTGCGCGCATAAAACCCCCCATGGGTCTGGATAATGCCTGGTGGTGGCAGATGGCCGACGAGGGCAAGTTGGGTATCCAGCGCTGCCTCGGTTGCCAAACCCTGCGCCATCCCCCGCGGCCGATGTGTGGCGATTGCCATTCAATGGAGTGGGATACGGTGGAGTCCAGTGGCAAAGGTGTTATCTGCAGTTACACGGTACTGCGGCACCCGCAATTTCCCGGTTATGAATACCCGCTGATTATCGTGTTGGTGGATCTTGCGGAGGGCACGCGTGTGACTTCGCAACTGG
The DNA here is from genome assembly GCA_037969215.1 of Halioglobus sp. GTDB lineage: Bacteria > Pseudomonadota > Gammaproteobacteria > Pseudomonadales > Halieaceae > Marimicrobium. The sequence continues at coordinate 4,530 of JBBKWY010000174.1, read as the reverse complement.
TTGGCTGTGCGCCGGAGGATGTGGATTTTGATCTGCCGGTCCAGATGTTGATCCAGGAGGACCCGGACGGCTTCAAGCTGCCGGTCTTCCAATTGGCAGGAGCTGTCTGATGCCTATCTCCCTGAAAAACGAAGCTGCCATCGCCGGCATCGGCTTGACTGAATTTTCCAAAGAGTCGGGCGTGTCAGAGCTGTCACTGGCCGCGCAATGTATCAAGGCGGCGTGCGACGATGCCGGCGTCAGTCCCTCTGAAATCGATGGCCTGGTGACCTACACGCTCGATACGACCGATGAGATTGAGGTGGCCCGCGCGGTGGGCGCCGCTGATCTGTCCTTTTTCAGCCGCATCAATTACGGCGGTGGCGCGGCGGTGGGCACTATCGCCCAGGCCGCGATGGCTGTGGCCACGGGCCAGGCCACTACCGTGGTGTGTTATCGCGGCTTGAATGGACGCTCAGGCAGGCGTATGGGACAGGGCGTATCCGGTACAATTTCGAGCAGCGACCTGATTCACTGGTCCTGGTATACACCCTACGGCATGCTGATACCGGGTTCCTGGATTGCGATGATTGCCAACAAATACATGCACAAATACGGTGTGACACGGGAGGACCTCGGGCGCGTCGCTATCTCGCAGCGCAACCATGCCCTGCGCAATCCGCGTGCTTACGGTTACGGTAAACCGCTGACGATGGAGCACTATCTGGAGTCGAAACTGATTGCAGAGCCGTTGTGTCTCTACGATTTTTGTCAGGAAACGGATGGCGGCTGCGCCATTCTCGTGACCAGCGCCGAGCGCGCCCGCGATCTCAAACAAAAACCCGCCGTTATTCGTGGCGTGACACAGGCGTCGACGCGCGGTCAGGAACAGATGACCAGCTACTATCGCGATTCACTGGAATCCCTGCCGGAAATGGAGATGGCGGCGAAACGCGTCTATGCGATGGCCGAGCTGGGACCCGATGACATTGACGCAGCCTGCTTGTACGACGCGTTTAGTTCGGAAATCATTATGCAACTGGAGAGCTTTGGTTTCTGTGGTACAGGCGAGGGCAAGCATCTGGTGCGCGAGGGCGCGCTGGATATTGATGGCCGTTTACCCAATAACACCCACGGGGGTTTGATGTCCGAGGGGTATATTCACGGTATGAACAATATTGCGGAGGGCGTGCGCCTCATTCGCGGGTCGTCCACGGGCCAGCCCACTAAATCGGTGGAGCATGTGCTGGTGAGCAGCGGTGTGGGGGTGCCTACGGGCGCGATGATACTTGGGCGGGACAAATAGGGAGATATGCTATGACTGATCAGGCACTGCTGTCGCGCATTGACCGCCTGGAGTCGCTGGATGAAATTCGCCAGTTGGTCGCCAAGTATTCCCTGTCGCTGGATATGCGCGACATGGACGCGCATGTGAATCTGTTCGTTGACGATATTCGGGTCAGCCGCGAGCAGGTGGGCCGGGCGCATCTTAAACACTGGCTGGACGATACCCTGCGCCAGCAGTTCATCGGCACTTCACACCACATCGGCAACCACATCATCGAGTTTGAAGATCCCGATCGGGCACACGGCGTGGTGTATTCCAAGAACGAGCACGAAACGCCCTGTGCCGATGGTGGCAGTGAGTGGGTCATTATGCAGATGATCTACTGGGATAACTATGAGCGTCGCGACGGTCGCTGGTACTTCCGTCGGCGCTTGCCCTGCTACTGGTATGCCACCGACATCAACAAGCCGCCCGTGGGTGACAACAAGATGCGCTGGCCGGATCGTGAAGCCTATGAGGGCGCGTATCATGAATTGTGGCCCAGCTGGACTGAATTCTGGGCTAACCCGCCGGACAACAGTGAGCCGGATGTAGCGCCCCCCGCGCCGATCGAGCAGTTTTTGAATCACATGCGCCGCGGCTCGCCCGACCCCAGAATTCGCGTCCGTTAGGAGAGCACCATGAACCTGTTTACCCCCGCTATATTTGGTGCGCTGCAGCTGCGCAACCGCGTTGTGATGGCGCCGATGACGCGCAGCCGCGCCGGCGCAGATGGCATGCCCACCGCTGTGATGGTGGACTACTATCGGCAGCGCGCCGGCGCAGGATTGATTATCTCTGAAGGTATTGCGCCCAGTGCCGACGGCTTGGGCTACTGCCGAACACCGGGTATTTACAATCAAGCCCAGGTGGATGCCTGGCGTGCCATCACGGATGCGGTACACGCGGAGGGCGGTTCCATGGTGGCGCAGATCATGCACGTAGGCCGGGTGGGCACCGCGCTTAACAAGCCAGCGGGTAGCCAGACAGTCGCGCCCTCGGCGATCCGCGCGCGCGGCGAAATGTACACCGACCAACAGGGTATGCAGCCCTTCGATGAGCCTCGTGCACTGACCGTGGACGACATCGCTATTGTTATAGAGGATTACCGCAAGGCCACGGAGAATGCGTTTGCCGCGGGCTTCGATGGCGTTGAGTTGCACTGCACCAGCGGCTATCTCCCGGCTCAGTTCCTGTGTACAGGCACCAATCAGCGCACAGACAACTACGGCGGTAGCGTCGAGAACAGGGCGCGCTTCGCACTTGAGGTGTTGGCAGCCATGATCAGCGTCGATGGTCCCGGGCGTGTCGGTATGCGCATTTGTCCGGACAATCCCTTCAATGACCTTAAAGACGAGAATCCACAACAGACCTTTGACTGCCTGCTACAGGAAGTGCAGGCGCTGGATTTGGCCTATCTCCATGTCATCCGTTTCCCCAAGGGTCGCGTGGACAATATTGCACTGGGACAGCGCTATATGGGCGAACGCTTGATCGGCAACGAAAGCTACGACTTCGATGGCGCGCAGCAGGCGGTGGCGGCAGGTGAACTCTCCGCGGTGTCTTTTGGGCGCCATTTTATTGCCAACCCCGATTTAGTTGAGCGCTGGAAAAAAGGTCAGGCCCTGGCGACATTTGATCTTGGAACGCTGTACACCCCGGGTGCCGAAGGCTATAGCAACTATCCATGCGCAAGTAACGAATGAAAATTAATTATAATCAAGGAGCAACCCCATGTCTGTGACCCCCGTCGATCTATCCAACACCAAAATCCTGATCACCGGCCCCACCGGGCAAGTGGCGCTACCGGTCGTGGAGCATTTTGCGAAAATCGCCGATGTGTACGCGCTGGCGCGCTTTCGCAAGGTGGAGGATCGAGAGCTGATGGAAGAAATGGGCGCAACTGTACTGCAGGCTGATCTCGCCGATGCCGACAGCCTTGCGCAAGTGCCAGAGGACTTCGATTATGTGCTGAACTTCGCCGTGGTGAAAAGCGGCGATTTCGAATACGATCTCGCGGCCAACGCCGAGGGTGTCGGGAATCTGATGACACGGTGTCGCAAGGCCAAGGCCTTCCTGCATTTTTCATCGACTGCGGTGTACGAATATGTCGGGCAGGAGCCGCGTGCGGAGAATGCGCCACTGGGCGATAACCACCGCGTGATGTTTCCCACCTACAGTATTTCCAAGATCGCCGCTGAAACGGTGTGCCGATTTGTCGCTCACCAGCAAAAGATTCCCACCACCATTGCGCGCCTGAGCGTGCCCTATGGTGACAATGGCGGCTGGATGTATTTTCATATGCTGATGATGCAGCAGGGCATACCGATTGATCTCCACCCGGAAAAGCCCAATTACTACAATCCGCTACACGTTGATGATTACATCGCGAAAATTCCCTACCTGCTTGGTGCCGCCACGACCGACGTTACCACCACCAACTTTGGCGGTTCGCAGAAAGTGAGCATCGAAGAGTGGTGCGCCTACATCGGCGAGTTGACGGGCTTTGAACCGAAGTTTCAGGACAACCCCAAAGCCTTTGGCAGTTTGTGTATCGATACACAAAAAATGCACTCGCTGATTGGCGAGACCAAAGTGGACTGGCGCGACGGCATTCGGCGGCAGCTGCAGAATCTGGCGCCGGAACTGCTGAAATAGCATCCGTTAGCTGATCGCGCCTGTCGTCCGTAAGGACGACTCGCGCAGCACTCCCGCCAAAAATACGAAAGGGTTTTGCAGTAGATCGCCGGCAGGCTGTGCCGGTCTCGTCCAGCTTGTTCAACTGAAACGGCCATTCACTGCTGAACGAGCCCGGCACAGCCCGCCTCACACTGAGTGTGGTTCCGCATCAACCGCATGAATGTTTGGACGCAGTCTCGAGCCAAGTCCTGGTGGGTGTCAGGCCCGAAGAGCGAATATCTCAGCCCTCTGAGCGATCGGGCCTGCCACCCACAAGGACGACTCGAAGCACCACTCCGCCAAAATCACGCAAGGGTTTTGCAGTAGATCGCCGGCGAGCTGTGCCGGTCTCGTCCAGCTTGTTCAACTGAAACGGCCATTCACCGCTGAACGAGCCCGGCACAACCCGCCTCACACTGAGTGTGGTTCCGTATCAAGCGCATGAATGTTTGGACGCAGTCTCGAACCAAGTCCTGGTGGGTGTCAGGCCCGAAGAGCGAATATCTCAGCCCTCTGAGCGATCGGGCCTGCCACCCACAAGGACG
>JBBKWY010000173.1:0-88042 GCA_037969215.1 Halioglobus sp. | reverse complement strand
AGTGACTCCCGTCTGGGTGTGCCTGGCCTGCTGGAAGTGGTGCGGGCAGGGCGTGTAGTAATAGCCAATCCGCTGGGCAGCGGTGTGCTGGAAAACCCCATTTTTCTCAAATACCTGCCCGAGATCAGCAAGAGCCTGCTGGGACGCGAGCCGCGGTTGGACTCGGTGAAAACCTATTGGGCGGGTGACGAAAAGGATCTGGCGTTCATTACCAAAAACATCGGGGAACTCATCATCAAACCGGCGTATCGCGGCAGCGGCATCAGCAGCGTCTGGGGCGGCGATCTGAACGAGGAGGAGCGCAAGCAGTTACTCGCTACCCTGCACAGCAAGCGTTATCAGTACGTGGCGCAGGAGCGTTTGGAAAAACCACACATCCCGGCGTTTGCGAACGGGGTGCTGGAACCGCGCCCCTCATTACTGCGCACGTTCTCCGTGGCGACTGAGGGCTCCTCCTACAAAATCCTGCCCGGCGGCCTTACGCGTATCGGTGTCGACACCGACAGCCGCGTCATCAGTATGCAATCGGGATGCCCCAGCAAGGATACCTGGGTCACCGCCAGCGAACCCGAGCGCATTGCCAGTATCGACAGAGCCCCCGATAGTGCGCGCATTGCGGTAGATTCCCCGCTACTCAGCCTGCCCAGTCGCGTGGTCGAAAACCTGTACTGGATGGGACGTTACTCAGAGCGAGCCGAGGCAGCCCTGCGACTGCTGCGCACCGTGTTTGTGTTGCTGCACGGCGAAGACCCGATCACGCCCAACGCCCAAAAAATTCTGCTGCACACCGTCAGCGATATCACTGCGACACTGCCGGGATTTACCGTTGCATCCGACGAGCTACTGGCCAACCCGGATGAAGAACTGCTGAACATTATCCGCGACGGCAGCCGTGCAGGCAGTGTCAAATCCACACTGAATGCGATGTTGGCCAGTGCCGATGAATCGAAAGAGTTGCTGTCCACCGACACCATGCGCGTCATCAACGATTTGCGCGACGCGATGGAAGAGCTGGATATCTCGCTCGCCAGCGGGCTGACCTCGGCCCCGGAAGAAGCGCTGGACCCGCTGGTAACGACGCTGACCGCCCTGTCTGGATTGATGCACGAAAGCATGGTGCGCGGCATTGGCTGGCGCTTTATGCAATTGGGTAAACGCATCGAACGCTCACTGCAAACCCTCAACACCGTGCGCTGCCTGATGACACCGGTAGCCGATGAAGCGGACCAACCAACGCTGCTGACCGCCCTGCTAGTCTCCATGGAAGTGCTGATCACCTATCGCCGACATGGCCGTCAACGTCGTGGCATTGAACTCGGTCTGGAACTGGTGCTACTCGATGACACCAATCCGCGCTCACTGCTGTTCCAACTGGTGCAATTGCAGCAACACCTGGCCGAACTGCCCAGAGCGGACATCAAGCATGGCAAGCTGGGCGAGGAGGAACGCGCGCTGCTGGAGGCGGTGACCAGCCTGCGATTATCACGCTTGCCGCAACTGCTTGAAACCACCTCACCGACCCGTGACGAGATGGGGCAGTTATTGCTGCAATTGAAGGAACTGCTGCAGGAATTCAACCGCATTATCAGTGACAAACATTTTGATCACCGCACCGATGAACAGCATTTGGTGACCAGCTTCTGGGGTGAACAATAATGCGTTACCGAATCAAACATATCACCACCTACAACTACGCGGCCCGCGTGACGCGCTGTTACAACCTGGCCAACGTGATTCCCAGAGACACCGCGCGGCAGCGCTGCCTGAGTAATCGCATCATCCTGTCGCCCCTGCCCTCGATCACACACAAGCGTTCGGACTATTTTGGCAATAAGGCCTTTCATTTCGAAATCCAGAAAGCGCACAGCGAGCTGAGTATCACGGCAGTGAGCGAGGTAGAGGTCTCCGACAACAATAACGCCTCCAACCTGGACCTCGGTATTTCATACCGCGAGGCACTGGAGTACCTACGCCATACCATCAAGCCGGAAATCATCGAAGCACGCGAATTTTTGCTGAGCTCGCCATTAATTGAAGCCAGTGACGTGCTGGCCGACTATGCCAAACCCTCCTTTACCCCGGAGCGTTCACTAAAATCCTGCGTCGCCGATCTCACTCGCCGTATTTTCAAAGAGTTCACTTACGATCCACATTTCAGCACCATCGCCACACCGTTGTCCGATGTGCTAAAGCACAAGAAAGGTGTTTGCCAGGACTTCGCCCACCTGGAGGTGGGGTGTTTGCGCGCCATGGGAATTCCCGCCAAGTATGTGTCTGGCTACATCGAAACGCTGCCCAAGCCGGGTGAGCAAAAATTGATAGGCGCCGATGCGACGCATGCGTGGATTGCGTTCTTTTGCCCTGAAGAAGGCTGGGTGGAGTTCGATCCAACCAATGACAGCATGGCGGGCAGTCAGCACATCGTGACGGCGTTTGGACGGGATTACTTTGACGTCACCCCATTGCGGGGCGTTATCTTTGGCGGCGGTGCCGGGCCAGTGCTGAATGTATCGGTGGATGTTAGTCGGGTCGTGGGCTCCTGACATTAGCGTACCGCGTCGGCGCTTTCAGCAGCGACCGTTTCCCGCTGATCACAGGCCTTTTTCCCGCATAACTTTCTGCTAGAATCGACACCGTCTTGAATTGAGCAGAGCACATTTTCCATGGCGCAATACGTCTACACTATGAATCGGGTTGGCAAGGTCGTGCCGCCCAAGAAAACCATCCTGCAGGATATCTCCCTGTCGTTCTTCCCCGGCGCCAAAATCGGAGTGCTGGGCCTGAACGGCTCGGGTAAATCTACCCTGCTGCGCATCATGGCGGGCATTGATTCCGATATTCTCGGTGAGGCCCGTCCGCAGCCCGGCATCAAGATTGGTTACCTGCCACAGGAACCGCAACTCAATTCCGACAAGGATGTGCGCGGCAACGTGGAAGAAGGCGTGCAAGAGGCGATTGATGCGCTGGCGGCATTGGAGAAAGTATATGCCGACTACGCCGAGCCGGATGCGGATTTTGATGCGCTGGCCAAGGAACAGGCGCGGCTGGAAGACATCATCCAGGCAACAGACGCACACAATATCGATCACAAACTGGAGGTCGCCGCCGATGCGCTACGCCTGCCGCCCTGGGATGCGAATGTAGACACACTGTCCGGCGGCGAGAAGCGCCGGGTGGCGCTGTGTCGGCTGTTGCTGTCCAGCCCGGATATGTTGCTGTTGGACGAGCCCACCAACCACCTCGACGCAGAGAGTGTGGCGTGGCTGGAGCGCTTCCTGCACGATTTTCCGGGGACGGTGGTGGCGATCACGCACGACCGATATTTCCTCGACAATGCGGCGGGCTGGATTCTGGAGCTGGATCGCGGCCGCGGCATTCCCTACGAGGGCAACTACTCGGACTGGCTGGATGCCAAGGAGCAGCGTCTGGCGTCAGAGAAACGCCAGGAAGCCTCGCACCAAAAATCGATCAAGTCGGAACTGGAGTGGGTGCGCAGCAATCCCAAGGGTCGACAAGCCAAGAGCAAGGCGCGGCTGCAGCGCTTTGAAGAATTGCAGTCGCAGGAATTCCAGAGCCGCAATGAAACCAACGAGATTTACATCCCGCCCGGCCCGCGTCTGGGCGACAAAGTCATCGACGTTAGCAATCTCTCCAAGAGTTTCGGTGACCGCCTGTTATTCGATAACGTCAGCTTTACCGTACCCAAGGGCAGCATCGTGGGCATTATCGGCGCCAACGGCATGGGTAAATCCACGCTGTTTAAAATACTGATGGACGCGGAGAAGCCCGACGGTGGCGATGTCACTGTGGGTGAGACGGTGCAACTGGGGTACGTGGATCAGTCGCGCGATGATCTGGACGGCAGTAAAACGGTGTGGGAAGAACTGTCCGATGGGCTGGACATCATCCGCATCGGCAACTACGAAGTACCGTCACGCTCTTACGTGGGGCGCTTCAACTTCAAGGGCTCGGATCAGCAAAAATACGTGAAGGACCTGTCCGGCGGCGAGCGCAACCGACTGCATCTGGCCAAACTGCTGAAACAGGGCGCCAATGTGCTATTGCTGGATGAGCCGACCAACGATCTGGATGTAGAGACGCTGCGTGCGTTGGAAGAGGCCCTGCTCACGTTCCCGGGTGCGGCCATGGTGATCTCGCACGATCGCTGGTTCCTCGATCGTATCGCCACCCATATCCTCGCCTACGAAGACGATGGCGGCGTGGTGTTCCACGAGGGCAACTTCAGCGATTACGAAGAAGACCGCAAGGCGCGCCTCGGCGCTGCCGCCGATCAACCACAGCGCCTCAAATACCGCAAGCTCAAATAACGTTAACAGGGTCGCTTACGCGCCTGTCGATATGCGCCGTCAATCTCGCATTCGTGCGTAGGCGGCGCTATAGTTGCGCTTGGAACTGAGTAACAAGAGCCATGACATGACCGAACATTCTATTGAGAAACGTCGCTATACCCGCGTTGAGCTGGCGCTGCCTGTGGAAGTGCACCAGGGCGGCAGTGTATGGCGCCAACGTCTTATCGATATCTCTCTGACGGGCATCGCCACCGACCAACCGGATGTATGGGACGCGCAGTACAACGAGCCCTTTACCCTGATCGTCAAACTGGATGAAGGCAGCACTCTGGAGCTGCACGCCTATCTACAACATGTGGAGGCGGGCCGCCTGGGTTTTGCGGTACAACATGTAGACCGGGAGAATATGGAGCCACTGCTGGAAGTGTTGCAGGCCCATATGGATATGGAAACACTGGAAGAAGAACTCCACCAGCTGGCGACCTAGGCGCCGGTCGCACCTAATCCAGCGCAGCCAACGCATCGGCCAGTTTCGCTACAGCCGTAACCTGCATCCCCTTGATCTGCCCTTTGGGCGCATTGCCCTTGGGCACAATGGCCCGCGTGAAACCGTGTTTGGCCGCCTCTGCGAGACGGTCCTGCCCGTTCGGCACCGGGCGAATCTCACCGGATAAACCGACCTCGCCAAACACCACCAGATCGCGCGGCAGGATTTTGTCGCGGTAGCTGGACACAATCGCCAGCAACAGCGCCAGGTCCGCACTGGTTTCCAATACCTTGACCCCGCCCACCACATTGGCGAACACATCCTGATCGCCCACCTGCATGCCACCGTGACGATGCAATACCGCCAGTAACATGGCCAGCCGATTTTGCTCAAGGCCCACCGCGACCCGGCGCGGATTGCCCAGTTGGCTGTCGTCCACCAGCGCCTGAATTTCGACCAGCAGCGGACGCGTGCCCTCCCACACCACCATCACCACGCTGCCGGAAGCGGGTTCGCTGCTCCGATCGAGAAAAATGGCGGAGGGATTTTTGACCTCACGCATACCCTGCTCGGTCATCGCGAAAATACCCAACTCGTTCACCGCGCCGAAGCGGTTCTTTTGCCCACGCAGCGTCCGAAAGCGCGCGTCGTCGCTGCCCTCCAGCAGGATAGAGCAGTCGATCATATGCTCCAGCACCTTGGGGCCGGCCAGAGAGCCGTCTTTGGTAACGTGGCCGACCAGCAGCAGTACGGTACCGGTCTGCTTGGCGTAGCGGATGAGGTATGCCGCGCATTCACGCACCTGGGAGACACTGCCCGGGGCCGAGGCGATTTCATCCGTATGTACCACCTGTATGGAGTCCACTACCAACACCCTGGGCTTGAGCTTCTGTGCAGAGGCCACAATCGCCTCGACGTTGGTTTCCGACATCAGCAGCAGTTTATCCGTGGGCAACTGCAGGCGCTGGGCGCGCATGGCGACCTGCTGCAGTGACTCCTCTCCGGTGATGTACAGTGCATCCATGGTGCGGGCCAGGTGGCACATGGTCTGCAGCAGCAGCGTGCTTTTACCGGCGCCGGGATAGCCCCCCACCAGAATGGCGGAACCGGGCACCAGGCCGCCGCCCAATACGCGATCGAACTCTTCGGTACCGGAGGAAAAACGCGGCAAGTCCTGCAGATCGATGTCTTTGAGCACCCGGGCCGTTTCCAGTGCCCCGGCAAACCCTGCGCGTTTGCCACTGACAGATGTGCCGGCGCCGGCGCGACCCGAGCCTTTTTCCGGGCCCAGCCTGATTTCAGACAGTGTGTTCCAGGCCTGACAGTCGCTACACTGGCCCTGCCACTTCACATAATCCGAGCCGCAGTCAGTACAGACAAACGCAGTTTTTTGTTTAGCCATTTGAATTCCTGCGGATTAACCGCATTCCCTGTTTGTCTAGCGCGCGTCGCTTTCGCGAATGCGGTATCCTACCAAACTTGCGACACGATACCGGTACCACAATGTCAGATTTCTCCCTCATCCCCGAGCGCCAACTGTTGTTTTCACCGGTGCTGGCGGCGACCATTGGCCTGGAGGAGGCCATTTTGTTGCAACACCTGCAGCAAGTATTTGAGCACCACAGGCCACAGCTGCGCAATGGCTATTCGTGGTTCAGTATCGAGCGCGCCTACCTGTTGCGCACACTGCCCTTCTGGACTGTCGAGGATCTGCACCGCATCAGCCGCGCCCTCGTGGACAAAGGCATACTGTTGATCGACACCCCGCCGCTGCTGACGTCGGAGCAGCTGACGTTTGCGCTGAATGAACCGGCAGCAAGCAGTAAACCGGCCGCACCGGCTAGTCCGCCCCCACCCACAGCGCTGCCCACCAGGCGCAGCGCCGGCGTGTTACCCATGCACTGGTCGCCCAGCGAGGATCTGCTGCAACTACTGGCGCTAAACCACACCATACCGCGCCAGTTCGCACTGGACCAATTGGAAGATTTCATCTTTTACTGGCGCGAGCGCGGCGAAACCAGCCAGGCCTGGGAGAACAAGTTCCGCCAGCACGTGATCGCCATCTGGCGGCGCCAGCAGCAGCATCAGGCAGAGGCCTTCCGGGTACCGGTCGCCACCACACTCGATAACAACTGGCGCCCCAGTGCCGACGCCATGGATATTATGGTGCGCGGGGAGATAGCGCGCGATTTTATCGAGGACTCTATTCCCGAGTTTATCTTGTACTGGCGCGAGCGCGGCCCCACCCCCAAACAGTTCAAGGAATTCAACTCGAAGTTTATCCAGCACATTCGCATCCAGTGGGCCAAATACAGCTCCAGCCTGGAACACAGCACTGAGCCCAAGCGCATCAGCGAGCAGTGGCTGCCGAGTGAGGACGTGTATGATATCTTGCGCCTGTCACACATCGACACCGAATTTGCCCGCTCACTGTTGCCGGAGTTCATCGTATACTGGCGCGACAGTAACCAGGCACAGACGTCCTGGAACAGTAAATTTATACAGCACGCGAAGTACCACTGGGCAAAACGCCACCAGATCGAACACGCGGGACACAGTCATGCCGGACAGCAGGGAACTAGTACAACGGGTCGCACGAGAGATCGCAGCCTCGAACAAGACCTCACCGACACGTCATGGGCAGAGTGAAACGAGACGCAAGCCGGCGACTGAGGCGCATGTCGAGGCACTCAATCAGGTCTTCGCGCTATTCCGTCTGAACTATCACAACCAGTATTACGCGGCCTACCCCGGCGCTGACCAACTCAATCAAATCAAGAAGCTGTGGCTGGAGTCCCTGTCGGACTATCCGGTGGAACATGTTCTCAAGGGCGCCCGGCACGCCATTGAGCATAGTGAGTACTTACCCACGCTCAATCGTATGCTGGAGTGCTGTCAGCAGGGCCTGGCCGAACTAGGGCTGCCGTCGCCACACGACGCCTATGTGGAAGCCTGCCGCGCCGCCTCGCCCAAATCCGCACAGACCTGGAGCCACCCCGCCGTCTATCTGGCCGGTAGAGACAGTGACTGGTTCTTTCTGGCCAACAACACCGAGCGCACCAGTTGGCCGGTATTCAAGGCGCACTACGACCAGTACTGCACGCGCGTACTGCGAGGGGAATCACTGGATGTACCGGAACCTGCCGCGCTGGAAAAACACGTGGCGGAGCCACTGGCGCGCGAAGAACAGCTCGCACGCTTGCAACAACTGCGACAACAGACCGGACTGTAAAAGAAAGGTACTGACGCTGAGGCGTCTATACACAGGCGTCAAAGCAAGTATGGCTTAAATAAGCCAGCCTCAACGTTCGTCGTAAGCGCCGCGCGCGAGATTCTCGAAACGGGTGTATTGGCCGATGAAAGCCAGGCGGCAACTGCCGATGGGGCCGTTACGCTGCTTGCCAATGATGATTTCAGCCACGCCCTTGTCCTCCGACTCCTCGTTGTACACCTCATCCCTGTAGATAAACATGATGACATCCGCATCCTGCTCGATCGCACCCGATTCTCGCAGATCCGAGTTGACCGGGCGCTTGTTAGGCCGCTGCTCCAACGAGCGGTTGAGCTGGGACAAGGCCACCACTGGCACCTTGAACTCTTTGGCAATGGCTTTAAGGCTACGGGAGATCTCGGAGATCTCGGCGGTGCGCCCGTCCGATGACCCGGCGACCTGCATCAACTGCAGATAATCCACCATGATCATACCCAGGCCGTTATTTTCGCGTGCCACGCGGCGGGCGCGGCTGCGCACCTCGGTGGGTGTCAGTGCGGGCGTGTCGTCGATAAACAGCGGTACATCCTTGAGTTTGGTGACCGCCAGGTTCAGCTTGGGCCAGTCTTCCTGCTCCAGCTTACCGTTGCGCACTCGCGTCTGGTCGATGCGGCCGATAGAAGACAACATACGAATGATCAAGGAATCCGCCGGCATCTCCATACTGAACACCAGGATGGGCTTTTTTTGCGTCAGTACAGCGTGCTCCACCAAATTCATCGCGAAGCTGGTTTTACCCATGGAGGGCCGGCCCGCCACAATAACGAGGTCGGACGCCTGCAAACCCGAGGTCATTTTGTCCAGCTCGAGAAAGCCGGTACTGAGGCCGGTGATCTCACCGCCGGATTGAAACAGCTCCTCAATGCGTCCAAGGGCGGTCTGTAACAGTGGATTAATATCCTGTGGACCGCCGGATTTGGGGCCCTCCTCGGAGATCTGCATAATCCGGCGCTCCGCCAGATCAAGCAACTCCTCGGATTTGCGCCCCTCGGGATTAAAGCCACTCTCGGCGATTTCCTGCGCAGCCTCGATCAGCTTGCGTAAACTGGCGCGCTCGCGCACCACCTGCGCATAGGCCCGGATGTTGGACGCGCTGGGCGTATTCTGCGCCAGCTCTGCCAAATAGGGCAGGCCGCCGGCCGTTTCCAGCTCCCCCGATGCCTGCAGTTTATCGGCCACGGTGATGACATCCACCGGCTCCACTGCCTCGGCAAGCAGCGCTATCTGGCGAAAGATCAGCCGGTGTCCAGGCCGATAGAAATCACTGGCAGACACCATCTCGGCAACCGAATCCCAACCGTCCGCCGACAGCAGTAAGCCGCCCAGCACAGACTGCTCTGCCTCCACTGAATGTGGCTGCATTTTGATGCGCGCAAGGTCGCCCTCGCCGGAGTGACGAAGCTCAGAGACATTACCGGGATAATCTGGATCGGCCATAACAAGCTATATTTTTTAGGGGTACACAGACTATCGGAATTAGGCTATCACCTAAAGTGAAAACACACTGGGCAGGGTGTTCATTTCAACATTTGGTTATGCTGATTTTTGCGCATAAAAAAGCACCGATCACGAATGACCGGCGCCTAAACGGGGTTTGACGGCTGCCCCTGCGGGGAGCCACCAGAGTTTCTTACTCGGCGATTACCGCTACAAGCACGGAAGCGTCGACGTCACCGTGAACCTGAATGGCGATTTCAAACTCGCCCAGTTCACGCAGCGCGCCACTTGGCAAGCGGACTTCAGACTTGTCCACCTCACAACCGAGGGCCACGATAGCGTCCGCGATATCACGCGTACCGACCGAGCCGAACAGCTTGCCTTCTTCTCCGGCGTTAGCGGGGATTGTGATCGTGCCCAGCGCATTGATAGCATCCGCGCGCAGTTGAGCTTCAGCCATTTGCGCATCGGCCGCGGCTTCCAGATCGGCGCGACGCGCTTCAAAGGAGGCGGTATTTGCTTCAGTGGCGTGCACTGCTTTGCCCTGCGGAATCAGGTAGTTGCGGCCAAAACCGGCTTTCACTTTCACCGTCTCACCGAGCCTGCCCAATTTGCTGATGTTTTCCAGCAATATGACGTTCATCTTACGTTCCTCTTTTCGGGTAGTGAATTACCACTACTTCAATTGTCTCGATCGTCACTGTCGTCGTGTTCGTCGCGCCGACTCACCTTTGTGTCCGGCCGCTTGGACCAGCGCTGGCGAAAATTCAACCAGCTGTCAGCGATAGCAAACAACACTACCAGCAGTTTCACCGGGTCAAAGATCAGCCAGGCAATATAAAATCCTGCCAGCCATCCCATTCCCCGCCCGCGCATCTCGGCCCGAGCGTGTAACAGCGCCAATCCCGCAAATGTCATCGGGATCAGGCAAATCATTGCCCAGGCACGGTATTCCAGGCCCAGACCGTACAGCGCAAGCGCCGCTATAACCAACACCGACGTCACCACCGGCGGGTAGTACAGCGCCTTGAATTCCTCGCTGAAGCCACCCACGTTGTACAGGGCCGCCTGCCAGTAGCGCGCCAGTAGCAAACACAACACCGACATGGTGGCCGATCCTGCGCCCAACATGCCGGCGATCTGCGCCGCATCGGGCCGGGGTAACTCCACCGCCTGGCCACCCTGGGACAGTTGCTGCTCCATCGACGCCAAAAACTCGCTGAAGTAAGTCACCATCTGGTCCAGATAGACACCGGCAAAGGCTATCAAAGCCATCCCGGTAACCACGCCTACACCAACCGCGGACAGCACCGCCACCGGCAAGCTCACCGTGGTGCGCAATACCAGCGCCAGGACCATAGTCCCGGCCAGTAGCGCCAGTGGCCCGCTGTCTCCGAAGAGGTACAGCAGCGTGCCCGCTGGCAGCAGCGCCCACATAAACAACCAGAGCCCTGCACCCGCGCCTTTGCGCAGGGTGACCAGCGCTATTGCAGCGGCACTGATCCAGCAAAATAACAAACTGCCGGCGCCAGCTACTACTACCAGCAGCGCTTGCAGCCGTCCACGCATGACAAGTTCTGCCAAACCCTTCAAGTTAAACCTCGACTGGGCAACACGTGGATCAAACTCTTTTTACAGGTGCGAATCCGTGTAAGGCAGCAACGACAAGAACCGCGCGCGCTTGATGGCAGTTGCCAACTGGCGCTGATATCTGGCCTTGGTGCCCGTAATACGGCTGGGTACAATCTTGCCGGTTTCGGATACATACGCCTTCAGGGTTTCCAGGTCCTTGTAATCAATTTCCTTGGTGCCTTCGGCGGTAAAGCGACAAAACTTACGGCGACGGAAAAAACGTGCCATGGTGATTCTCCTCTAAACCTCAATATTCGTTACGTGATTCATTGCGTGAGTGCGAAGACTTAATCGTCTTTTGACTCATCATCAGAATCGCTGTCATCATCAGTGCTCTCGGCTGCTTCGGCCCTGGCGGCATCCGCTGCCTGGCGCTCTTCATAGCGGCTCTTGCGCTCGCGATTTTCTTTCTCGGCCTTCATGATGAAAGATTCTTCAGTCACAGACTCATCACGTCGAATCACCAGGTTACGGATCACGGCGTCGTTGTAACGGAAAGTGGTGGTCAGCTCTTCCAGTGCGTCGTTGGACGCCTCCACATTCATCAGCACGTAGTGTGCTTTGTGGATCTTGTTGATCGGGGTAGGCCAACTGACGGCGGCCCCAATCTTCAAGGCGATGGACTTGGCCACCGTCTTTCTGGATAGCTGTGGTATAGCGCTCGATCATGCCGGGCACTTGTTCGGATTGGTCCGGATGGACCATAAATACGATCTCGTAATGTCGCATACGAAAGCTCCTTACGGGTTGATGCTACCCACTAAAATGGTGTAGCAAGGAGGATCGGCCATTCAGAATAGCCGGGCAAATTTTAAGGGAGCGAAGTCTAACGAGTTTGTCAGCGAGTGACAAGGAGATTATTTTCCGCGGCCCCCGCGCTGCCGCACAGCCTCAAACAGAAAGATCCCCGCCGCCACAGAAACGTTAAGGCTACTCACTGAACCGGCCATCGGCAGGTGAATAAGAAAATCGCATTGTTCGCGCGTCAGGCGGCGCATCCCCTTGCCCTCGGCCCCCATCACCAGCGCCAAAGACGTGGTTAAGTCACTGTCGTACAAGGATTTTTCTGCATCGCCGTCGGTACCGTAAAGCCACACGCCCCGCGCCTGCAAGGCCTGTAAGGTGCGGCTGATATTGGTGACCCGGACAAACGGCACCACCTCAGCCGCGCCACAAGCCACCTTGTGCACCACCGGCGTTAGATCCGCCGAGTTGTCCTTCGGCACTATCACGGCATCCACGCCCGCCGCATCGGCGCTGCGCAGGCAAGCGCCAAGGTTGTGGGGATCGGTGACCCCGTCCAGCACCAGGATCAATACCGGACCGGCTTTATCATCCACCGCCTGCAGTAATTCAGCCTCGTCCCACAAATTGGATGCCGCATCGCCACCGACAGCCTTGCGCACCTCGGCCACTGCTCCCTGATGGCGTCCATTGACCATGCTATCCAGCCCGCCGCGCGGCTCGCGCACGACGGCCACACCCTGATTTTGCGCCAGCTCCAACAGCCCGTTGATACGCTTATCGTTGCGCCCTACTTGCAGCAGCAGGCGCTGCACCGATTTAGCATTTTGCCGCAGCAAGCTATCCACCGCGTGTATACCGTAGACGTACTGCACGCTTAGCGGCGCCGCCTCAAGCCCGTCTTGCCCTTGGGCTTGGGCTTGGTCTTGCGGGCTGCGCCGGACTTTGCCTCTTTCTTGGCGGGCTTGTCAGAATCGCCCTTGCCGGCTTTTTTTGCTTTGCCCTTTTTGCCCGTCTCGGCATCAATCAGCTCAAGATCGATCTTGCGGTCATCCAAATCGACTCGCGCGACCTGCACCCGCACACTGCCACCCAACTGATAACTGCGACCTGATCGCTCGCCAATGAGCCGCTGACGCGCCTTGTCAAAGTTGTAGTAGTCCCCGGGCAGGGCGGTGATATGAACCAACCCCTCTATGTACAGATCCTGCAGCTCCACAAACAATCCGAAGCTGGTCACGGCGCTGATCACACCATCGAACTCGTCGCCGACGTGTTCCTGCAGATACTCACACTTGAGCCAGGCGTTCACCTCCCGGGTGGCCTCATCCGCGCGCCGCTCGCTCATCGAGCAGTGCTGGCCATTCACGACCATCGCGTGAATATCGTACGGAAAGATCTGTTGCGTCGGGATGGCCTCAGCGCCAGGCACACGCAGAACGCCCTTGGCACCCGCGCTACGGCGAATGAGGTGCCGTATACCCCGATGTACCAGCAAATCGGGGTAGCGCCGTATGGGCGACGTAAAGTGCGCATACGCATCGTAATGCAGGCCAAAGTGACCCTTGTTCTCAGGTTGATAGACCGCCTGACTGAGCGATCGCAGCAACATGGTCTGTATTACGTGGGCATCGTCCCGATCGACAATCTGCTGCAGCAGGTGCTGGTAGTCCACCGGTGTCGGCTTGGTACCGCCACCGAGATCCAGACCCAGTTCACCGAGAAATTTGCGCAATCCCTCCAGCTTTTCCTCACCCGGGCCCTCGTGCACCCGAAACAGCATGGGCAATTTGTTGGCGTCGTAGAAGCGCGCGGTGGCAACGTTGGCGCAGAGCATGCACTCCTCGATCAACTTGTGCGCATCGTTGCGCACCACCGGCACAATGGCGTCGATCTTGCGATTCTCATTGAAGATAATACGGGTTTCGACGGTTTCAAAGTCAATCGCACCGCGCTTGTCCCGCGCCGCTCGCAAGACCTTGTAGAGATCGTGCAGGCGTTTCAGGTCCGGCACACGCTGCTTGTCTACGTCGGGGTGCTTACCTTTCTCCAGCACCTCACCCACTTGTGTGTAGGTTAACCGGGCATGCGAGTGAATAACCGACTCATAGAAACGGTATTTGGAAAGCACACCCTTGGCGCTGAGTTCCATCTCACAGACCATCGCCAGGCGATCCACAGCGGGCTTTAGTGAGCACAATCCATTCGACAGGGCCTCCGGCAGCATAGGCACTACCCGCGCTGGAAAATAGACCGAGTTGCCACGCTGGGACGCCTCCTTATCCAGAGCAGATCCCGGCGCGACATAGTGGGAGACATCTGCAATCGCAACCCACAGGCGCCATCTGCCAGTGCTCGTCTTCTCGCAGTACACCGCGTCATCGAAATCCCGTGCATCCTCACCGTCGATAGTGACAAACGGCAGTTTGCGCAGATCAACGCGGTGCTTTTTATCCTCTTCCAGCGGCTCAGCCTCAAGATGCGCCGCTTCTTTTAGCACCTCATCCGGCCATTCCCAGGGGATACCGTGGGAGCGAATAGCGACATCGATTTCCATGCCGGGATCGAGATGATCGCCCAGCACCTCGACAACCCGACCCTTGGCGCCGAACCGGCGGGTGGGGTAATCGATAATCTCCGCCGAAACGATCTGGCCGGAGATCACTTCGCCCTTCTCCTTGGGGGGAATCAGTATTTGCTGCGTGAGCCGCCCATTGTCAGGTATCACAAAGCCAATGCCGCTCTCCTCCTGGTAACGGCCGACAACGGTTTTATGCTTGCGCTCCAGCACTTCCACCACCCGGCCCTCAAGGCGGCCGCGCCGGTCCTCGCCGGTCACCTGCACCAACACCTCATCGCCATCAAAGACAAAGTGCATTTGCCTCGCGCTAAGGTAAATATCATCACCTCCGGCAAGTGGCATCGCGAAGCCATAGCCATCGCGATGCCCCTGCACGCGGCAGTGCAACAAGTTCATCTTGTCCACCAGCCCGTAGGCGCCGCGGCGATTGACCATCAACTGGCCATCGCGCTCCATCGCCCGCAGGCGTTTTTGTAGTGCGTCGACCTGCTCAAACTCTTCGAGTTCAAGCATCTTCGCAATGTCGGTGTGATCCAGGGGTTTTTCCGCATCAGTCAGGAGCTCGATGATCATCTCGCGACTGGGGATAGGATTTTCGTAGCGCTCGGCTTCGCGAGCGGCTTGGGGATCGGCAATCTTGCCTTTTTTGGCCATAAAGTTGGGTTCTTCCATAAAAAATTATTGTTCAGGATGTAGATACATTCAATGATTATACGCGAGGATTGACAAAGTCGCGTCAGAAAAGTAAAGTCGCCGCCCTCAGAAACTTCAGCAGGGAATTTTAGCTGCAAGAGTCTGATTTGCCCAGATGGTGAAATTGGTAGACACGCTAGCTTCAGGTGCTAGTGCTCGCAAGGGCGTGGAGGTTCAAGTCCTCTTCTGGGCACCATTTCAATGTTTCAAGCCTTCCTAGAAAGCCCCAAAACCCGCTATTTTCCTCGTTTTTTTGCCCTTTACCGTCCTACGCCATCCAACAATGTTCCTTGCGATCCATGCAAAAGCTGGGTAACTTTCTGAGTAACTTTTCAGGTTATCCAGAATGGCGACATGATAACACAGACACGCAAGCTGCTGACTCACGCAAGACAGGCAGAAGTTGCCAACCCCGAAAAAGCACCTTACAAACTCAATGCCGGTGGCGGATTGTTTCTGTAAGTGATGCCTAAATGGCTCAAAGCGCTGGCGATCGCGTTACTTTTACCTAGGCAAGAACCCAGCCAAAAACGCGCCCAAGACACGCAACCAGACTCAGGTTGCCCTCATTGTGCCATTATCCCAACATGCCGTTACGATTCTACAAACGATGCAAACGTGGGCAGATTATCCAGACACCTTGCGTGTTGTAGCCGGAGGTGAAAACGTGGTTATGCGAAAACTTACTACGTCTGCTTAGGGATGTGTGTATTTTCTTCCGGTTGCTCGGAAAGCGCCTAAGGGATACGACAGCCACCGCTCGCAAAAGTGGAGCCCAAAAAAGCCCTGTGCAGCTGCCAGCTTGGCACTTTCTTAAGTAGGCGGCCGGTTTCTGCCGATGGCCAGGCATATTACCAACAGGAAATCGCACTGAAACTATACCCTCAGTGGTCGTGCCTGTGATGTACATCCGGGAAATGGGCATGATTGTGCGTCATTGGCTGATGCATGTGCGAATGACTGTATTTTATACCCGGTTCGATCGGAAACTCGTGTGCATGTTGATGATGTTCATCATGGACGTGGGTGTGCGCATGTTCCAGCACATCGTGCACATGCTTGTGCTCGTGATTTTCTGTGAGATGCCACCAAACACCCAAGGCCATCAAAGCTCCGGCAACGAGTAGCGGTACCGTAACCGGCTCACCCAGTATTACAGCCAGCATCGCGCCGATAAATGGCGCTATCGAAAAATAAGCAGCCGTGCGCGCGGTGCCGAGGTGGCGAAGCCCAACCACGAACAAGGCAAGGCTAACACCGTAAGCAAAGAAGCCGACGAGCATAGCCGCGGCAACGCTCGACCACGGCGGCATAACGGCGCCCAGCATCAACAATACTGGCCCGACTATCCCTCCTGCGATAACGGCACCCGCGAACCAAAGCAATTCACCTGTGGGCACTCGAGCGGGGGGAGCGCGCCGGAGTAAACGATACAGCGTCAGCCCAACTCCCGAACCGAGATAGAGCAACCCTGCAAGTAACCAGGGGTTAACACTCTCGAGCAAAAGTTTCGCCAGTGGTGTTCCTGCGCCGAACAGGATTGCAGCTCCAAACGCAGCCAGCACACCAGGATGCGACATTAGACGTGATGCGATATGGCAATACTCCTATGTAAATCAGCGTGCAAAACACCTGTCAACAAGCGGACGATAGCAAATATTTGAGTTGGCCGGGATACGAATTGAGTGACATCATCCCGTCGGTGGGCTATATTCCCGCGATGCGAAACTCAATAAGGTCTCTTGCCTTCTTTGCCTGCCTCTGTCTGCTTGGCATGCAGTTGAGTGGATTGCATATGCACGTTGATGCCGATAGTAACGCCGCCAATTTGCATGGCACCCATCACCATCAAGCCGAAAACCACGGCCACGATCACAGCGCAGACATCGATGTCTCGCTGGGCGAAAAACTCCAAGCCAACTGGACTCAACTGATCCCCCTGTTACTGGCCTGCGCAATTTTGCTATTTGCACAGGGATGGCTACAGCAGCGACTTTGGCTTCCCACGATTCAGCTAGGTAAACTTCATCGCCACAATCACTGGCGACCTCCTTTGCGCGCACCTCCCACACTCAACTAAATACTATCCCTCGCGCCATGGGTAGCATCAGCTGCCTATAGCATTGCGTATTGAACAATCGCGTCGTACTGACGTGGGGAAATATTTATGTGGAGTTTATACATTCACCGCGCCAGGGCGCGGCATGGGCTGATTGCGCTCGGCCTTCTCATCGTTACTCATATCGCGGCAGCTTCCACTGCCAGCAGCATCGACCTTGAAGACGCGGTCGACCAAACTTTGGCGAGCAACCCCGAGCTGGTTGCGTTTGGCTACCAGATCCAGGCCCAGCAGGGCCGCCTGATACAAACGAAGGTTAAACCCTCCGCCGAACTGGGGATCGTGGTGGAAAATGCACTGGGCTCCGGCGATTACAAGGGTGTCGACGGCACAGAGACGACCTTGAGCTTGGGCTGGGTATTGGAACGAGGGAAGCGCGAGGCGTATGTCAGCGCCGCGCGTGCCGGCGTTTCCGCACTGGAAGCACAAAAAGAAATCCATCGTCTGGATGTCATCGCTCGAACCGCTTACCTGTACTTGGAAAACCTCGAATATCAGGAACGCTTGCGCTTGTCGCATGAAGCGACCGCTCTTGCAGAGCAGACAGTCGACACCGTGCGCACGCGGGTAACCGCGGGGCGCGCACCCACCGCGGATCTGGCAAGGGCTGAAGCCGAATTAGCACGCGTGCGTTTGGCGGCAGAGGATATTAACCATGAGTTGAAAACGGCCAGACGTTGGCTGGCTGCACAGTGGGGCTCGCCCCAGGCCGACTTCAGCAAAGTGCTAGGCGACCCGCATCAGCTTCCATCTCCCGGTAGTTTTACCAGTTTGCTCGAGGAAGTCGATCGCAACCCCAACCTTTCGGCCCTACTGAGCCAGAGGCGACTGCGAGAAGCGGAGCTGCACTCGGCGAAAGCCCAGGCAAAACCCGATTGGCGCTTCAACGCCGGCATACGTCGCCTTGAACTCACTGATGACAATGCTTTTGTCGCCGGTGTCTTCATCCCGCTAACAAGCGGGGATAGTAACCGGGGCCTCATTGCAGAAGCGCGCGCCAATCTGAATTTGGCCGAGGCAGATCGCAGCGCCACCCGGCTACAAATCGAAACACAACTGTTTGCGGTCTACCAAGCACTGGAACACAGCTTGCATCGCTCGGTGACGTTACGCGAGGACGTGCTCCCTCGCTTGGAAAAGGCTGCTTTGGAAACGCAACGAGCCTACAAAACCGGCCGCTACAGTTACTACGAATTGCAGATGATACAAACGGAACTGATAGCCACGCGCACAGATTTAGTAGATGCCGCGATCGATGCGCATCAGCGTCTGATTGAAATAGAAAGACTGACCGGGGCCGCGATGCCTTCGGCAGCCCAGAATCCATGAGGTTTGGTATGACGAATTTATTTAGCACATTGATAGTACTGGCGCTCTTAGTAGGTCTGACTGGCTGCGGCAACTCCGCTCCAGGCCATACCGATCACGCACCGGATGACCATGATGCACACGGCGACAACCCTGCGGCAGAAGTCATTAAGGGCCCTCACGGAGGTCGCCTATTGGTAGATGGCGACGTCACGCTAGAACTTGCCATTTTCGAGACCGGGGTTCCACCGGAGTTCCGTGTATGGATGTCAAAGAGCGGCAAACCCATTGCACCCGGCGAGGTTGATCTGCGCATCAGCCTGTCCCGGCTGGGGGGAGTTCGGGACGAAATCAACTTCCGGCAACAAGAAGACTTCCTGCGAGGCGATATGGCGATCTACGAGCCGCATTCATTTGTGGTCTCCATCGACGCCATCCACGGGAAAAGGACACACCACTGGGAGTATGACAACTTTGAAGGGCGTACCTCTATCGCACCAGATATTGCAGAAGCATTCGAACTGGATACTGAGTTGTCCGGTCCCGCTACGATTCTCGAAACTGTCGCGGTTTATGGCCAAATAGTTCCAAATGCTGAGAGCGTAAGACGCGTGAGTGCCCGTTTCGCTGGCGTAGTCAAGTCAGTCGAGGTGTCAGTGGGAGACCGCGTAACCCAGGGACAACACCTGGCAGCGGTCGAAAGTAACGAGAGCCTGTCGCGTTTTCAGATCACAGCGCCGATCGCCGGGGTGATCACTGAACGCAGCATACATCCAGGAGAGCAAACCGACGGTCAAACGCTGTTTACGATTATGGATACGAGTAGCGTGTGGGCTGAACTCGCAATATTTCCGCAGGATCGCGCCCGGGTAATAGAGACCGCCCCGGCACGAGTGAGCACTACCGATGAAATACTGGAACAGCAGGGCTTTATCAGCCGTATCGATAATAGTACTCAGCCAAATCAATCGTTGCTGGCGCGTGTTGTGCTGGACAACCCGAACGAAAAGTGGGTCCCCGGGATGTTTGTTAAGGGTGAAATACAGGTGGCCGCGCACACGGTGCCTCTGGCGGTCAAGCGCACAGGTCTGCAAGCCTTCCGCGATTTCACAGTGGTGTTCGCACAGATCGGAGATGAGTATGAGGTGCGGATGCTGGACCTGGGACGCCAAGATAGCGAATGGGTCGAAGTCCTGGGCGGTATTGAAGCTGGAACGCGATATGTCACCACCAACAGCTATATCCTGAAAGCCGACATCGAAAAGTCCGGCGCATCACACGATCATTGAGGCTCCCCATGTTAGCAAATATTATCAAACTATCCCTTTCCCGCCCCGGATTGGTGCTTTTCGCTGTACTGGTGTTCGTCGGCTTGGGCATCTGGAATTTCACCCGGCTACCGATTGATGCTGTGCCGGACATCACCAACATACAGGTGACAGTCAATACCGAAGCTCCTGGCTATACGCCGCTAGAGGTAGAGCAGCGGGTGACTTTCCCGCTGGAAAATGCCATGGCAGGAATGCCACGCCTTGACCACACGCGCTCTGTGTCTCGTTATAGCCTGTCGCAGATTACCATCGTGTTCGAGGAGGGTACCGACATTTACTTTGCCCGGCAGCAGGTCGCGGAGCGTATGAATGCGGCCAAGGCTGAACTGCCCAAGTCACTCGAACCCGCAATGGGCCCCATAGCCACTGGTCTGGGGGAAATTTTTATGTTCACAGTGGACGCCGAACCAGACGCCCGCAACCCAGACGGCTCTATTGTGACGCCAACGGACCTGCGCTCTGTCCACGACTGGATCATCAGACCCCAGTTGCTGCGTGTACCAGGGGTAGTCGAGGTTAATCCCATAGGTGGATTCAAAAAGGAAGTGCTGGTCGCTCCGGACCCCGCAAAGTTACTTGCACAGGGACTTACCGTTGAAGACATTGTCAGGGCGCTGGAAGAAAACAACTCCAATCAGGGAGCAGGGTTCATTGAGCACAACGGCGCGCAATGGCTAATGAGAGTGCCTGGGCAAGCTGGCGATAGTGAGGCTTTGGGCGAGATCGTAGTGCGCGAAATCAATGGTGTCCCGATAAAAGTACGTGATGTAGCGCACGTCGGCCCCGGCCTCGAACTACGCTCGGGAGCTGCAACGCAAGATGGCCATGAGGTCGTGATGAGCACTGTGTTTATGCTGATCGGTGAAAATAGCCGGGAAGTAGCCAACGCTGTTGGGGAAAAACTTCAGGAAGTCAACGCCAGCCTGCCTCCGGGGATCGTGGCGACTGCCGTTTATGATCGCACTGCTCTAGTCGACAAGACTCTCGCCACGGTCCAAACCAATCTTGTCGAAGGTGCGATCCTGGTGATTGCTGTGCTCTTTTTGTTTCTGGGTAATATCCGAGCCGCACTGCTAACCGCTGCAGTGATTCCGGTCGCGATGCTGATGACCATATCCGGCATGGTGCAGGCCGGTGTAAGTGCGAACCTGATGAGCCTCGGCGCTCTGGATTTCGGTTTGATTGTCGACGGCGCAGTCATCATCGTAGAAAACTGTCTGCGAAGATTAAGCCAGGCAGGCGCCAAACCGCTGACACTCCAAGAGCGACTGTCTGTCGTATTCGAAGCTACCAACGAGGTTATTCGACCTGCATTATTCGGCGTATTCATTATCACCGCTGTGTATATTCCCATCTTCGCGCTGACAGGGATTGAAGGAAAGATGTTTCATCCCATGGCGATCACGGTAATCATTGCATTAATCAGCGCGATGATCCTTTCTGTAACGCTTGTCCCGGCCGCTGTCGCATTACTATTTAGAAAGCCTGTCAGGGAGAAGAAGAATATCATCGTCGACGGGGCGCTCTACATTTACCGTCCACTCCTGCGCGCCTCTTTACGATTTCGCTGGCCGGTAGTTGGTCTTGCACTAGTACTCGTCGTGACCTGCGGCTGGCTCGTCACACGACTGGGCACGGAGTTCGTCCCCAATCTCGATGAAGGAGACATCGCCATGCACGCCCTACGAATCCCTGGGACATCGCTAGCGCAGGCTGTGCAATTGCAGAAACAGCTGGAAGCCGAAATCAAGCAGCTCCCGGAGGTTGAGCGGGTATTCGCCAAGATAGGCACTGCGGAGGTCGCGACCGACGCAGTCCCCCCAAGCGTGGCAGATAACTTCATCATCCTAAAACCCCGTGAGCTCTGGCCTGATCCCAGTAAATCAAAGGCCCAGTTTGTGCAGGAACTCGAGGACAAAGTGACGCCTATCCCGGGGAATCGCTACGAATTCTTACAGCCCATCCAAATGCGCTTCAATGAACTGATCGCAGGCGTTCGCGCAGAGCTCGCCGTCAAAGTTTTTGGTGACGATTTCGACACTCTGATTGAACTGGGAGGCGCTATAGAAAAGACCATTAATCAAGTGCCAGGGGCCGCTGATGTGGCGGTTGAGCAGGCCACCGGCCTACCCGTCCTGACCATTATGCCCAATCGGGAGGCACTCGCTCGATACGGTGTTTCGCTTTCCGAACTCCAGCGTCTGCTCGCCACAGCACTGGGTGGCACCGTCGCAGGACAGCTCTATGAAGGCGATCAGCGCGTCGATATTGTGGTGCGCTTGCCGGAACACTTACGCACAAACCCGGATCAACTGCAAAGCCTGCCGGTGCCGTTGGCGAAAGGTGGATTTGTACCGCTGGGCGAACTCGCAACCACGGAACTGAAAAATGGCTACAACCAAGTCAATCGCGAGAATGGCAAGCGCCGCGTTGTGGTCGCTGCCAACGTGCGCGGGCGCGATCTGGGTTCATTCGTCAACGACGTGCGAGAAGCTGTGGCACAGCAGGTTGATATACCGTCGGGCTACTGGATTGAATACGGCGGAACCTACCAAAACCTCCAATCAGCCGCTAACCGACTAAGCATTGTCGTTCCTGTGACTCTGGTGCTGATCATAGGTTTACTGGTAATGGCCCTCGGTACCTTTCGTGATGCCGGCATCATCTTTTCAGGCGTGCCACTAGCGTTAACGGGAGGTGTTCTGGCCCTGATGCTACGCGGTATTCCGTTCTCGATTTCTGCCGCAGTGGGATTTGTAGCGCTTTCCGGGATCGCGGTACTGAATGGCCTAGTCATGGTGTCTTTCATTCGGGATTTGCGTCAACAAGGGCGAGTACTGGATGAGGCGATCGTAGAAGGTGCGATGACGCGACTACGCCCGGTGCTGATGACTGCGCTTGTCGCCTCGTTGGGATTCGTGCCAATGGCACTGAACACGGGCATTGGCTCTGAAGTACAACGGCCCTTAGCGACCGTGGTGATCGGCGGCATCGTCTCCTCGACGCTGCTCACCCTTTTGGTACTTCCGGCGCTCTACAGACTGGCACACGGCGCTCAAAGAACACCCAATGTTGTGTCCCGTACCGTTTTGCAAACCACGAATCCGGGTGACGAGGCCTGACACCCCATTTTGACAAGAACATACCCGTAGCGGCACCATACTACAAAAAGCCGAACCCAGAGTTCGGCTTTTTTGTGTCTGTTCAATAAGTTAGTGCCCACAGCCGCGCAGCGATGTCAGCAGCGATTAATCCCAGTGTCATGATACTGCTCTATATTCCCCTGGATGCGGTGGGGTACACGCGTCAAATTTTAATCGGACAGGGACGATATGAACGTGGCAGACAGAGCGGACATGCTGGCGGAAATGGAAGCCCAACTGGCGACCGGTAAGGCCAAATTTCAAGCGCTCAAATCGATAGTGGATGAGAGCGGTTCCGATGCATCCGACCACGCGAAGGTTACGCTGGCAAAGGCTGAGGACATGCTCGCCTCAGGCCGACAAGAGCTGGACAGATTGGCAGCTGCCCCCGATGAGAGATTTGAAGAAATCGCTGCCCAGACACACGATGACTGGCGCGAACTGTCCTGCGAAATTGAAGGTGGGTGGAACCAGCTCACCAACAAGATACAGAGCTATTTTTCCTGAGTAATGCGTTAACACGATCAATTGTGCGATCACCCTCACACCGCCTGCGGCTCCGCCCCGTCCTTCAACTGTCATCTTACTGCCACAAGCCAGCAACATTGCTGTCTTAACATCTGCACACTCTTTCCGTGCAGTCGTACCCCTGTTGCGCATAAGGACTGCCAACCCCGAACAATCAGGTGTACCGTATGAATCAGACAGCTACCCCCGCATATACTCCGCCGCGCAGCGATTCCGGCATCTCCCCGCTAAGCCTCAGTTTTGCAGCGCTGCTCATCGCCATGACCGGCTACTTCATATTCTGGGGGCTGGACTACACCAACCACAACCATACCGTGCTGTTTGTGCTCGCCACATTATTCGGTGTGTTTATGGCCTTCAATATCGGTGGCAACGACGTTGCCAACGCCTTCGGCACCAGCGTCGGCGCCGGTACTCTCACGATCAAGCAGGCGCTCCTTGTCGCCGCGATTTTCGAACTCAGCGGCGCCGTTATCGCCGGCGGCGAGGTCACAAAGACCGTTCGCAATGGCATCGTCGATCTCTCCGTCATGAGCGTCGAGCCACTACAGTTCGTCTACATCATGATGTCCGCATTACTGTCGGCCGCGCTCTGGCTACTGTTTGCCAGCAGACGCGGCTGGCCGGTTTCCACCACCCACTCGATCATCGGGGGGATCGTCGGCAGTTCCATCACCCTTGGCTTCATTCTCAGTGGAGGCGACGCCGCCATGGCGCTGGTGCACTGGGACCAGATCGGCACCATTGCCCTGTCCTGGGTGTTGTCACCGGTATTGGGGGGACTTGCGTCTTATGCGTTGTACTACCACATCAAGAAAAACATCCTGCTCTACAATGAGCAGGCCGATGAAGAACTGCAGGCGATCAAGCAAGAAAAGCGAGTTTTTCGTGATGGCCACAAGAAGGCCTTTGAACGATTGAGCGAGCTGCAGCAACTGTCCTACAACAACAGCATGGTGCGCGATGTCACCACCATGACCGAACCGGACTTCGTGCCTGAGGATCTCGAGTCGGAGTACTATCAAAAGCTCAACGAAATTAACCAGAAAAAGGACACTGTAGCGGCGCACAAGGCGCTGGAAACCTGGGTACCCGTCATTGCTGCGCTGGGGGCCGCCGTTATCTCGTCGATGTTATTGTTCAAGGGCCTGAAAAACATCGATCTTGGCCTCACCACCCTGGACAACTACCTGATGATGGGGATGATTGCCGCCGGGGTCTGGATGGCAACTTTTATCTTCGCCAAGACGCTGAAAGGTCAGTCACTGGACCGCTCCACGTTTTTGATGTTCAGTTGGATGCAGGTATTCACCGCAGCGGGATTTGCGTTCAGCCACGGCTCCAACGACATCGCGAATGCGATTGGCCCGTTTGCGGCTATTCTGGAAGTTCTCCGCACCGGCGAAATAGGCTCGGAGGCGGCAGTACCTACCGTCGCGATGGTGACCTTCGGCGTCGCCCTGATAGTCGGACTCTGGTTTATCGGCAAAGAGGTGATCCAGACCGTCGGACATAACCTGACCAAAATGCATCCGGCATCCGGCTTTTCGGCGGAGTTGGCGGCAGCGGCAGTCGTCATGCTGGCCTCCACCATGGGGCTTCCGGTTTCCAGTACCCACATCCTGATTGGCGCCGTGCTGGGTATCGGGCTGGTTAACCGCCAAACCAACTGGGCGTTGATGAAGCCCATCGCAATGGCCTGGGTAATAACCCTACCGGCCGCCGCTCTGCTGAGCGGGGGCGCGTTTTTAGTATTGAACACTTTCTTCTAACCTCGATGGATATGGAATCCCGCCGGCGCTGAGCGCTGTATGCCAAGGGTAAGGAAGTGATGATAGAGCGCACGCACAGACCCGAACCCCGATCGCCCCAGACACAGGATTCAACTACTTTCACAGAATGTGACCTACATTCGATATTGCCGATATAACTTAAAGTAGTAGTTTGTTAGGCTATCTCGTAATAGTGGGCCTAGCCTCAGGCTCGCTCTCGCCGTCGGTAGTCTTTCATCTGGCAAGATTATGAACGCTTCAAGATCGCATCGTCTTATTGTTCCTCTGGCTTGCCTCTTATTGCTTGCAGCCTGTAGCAGCGGTGATTCGAACCACAACAACGCGACAGGAGGATCGGCGGCGGAGCTGACTGAATGGATCTGCCCTGCGGACAGTAACACCGCGATACCCAGCACTGAGCAAGATCGCTCAACAGAAGAAGTAGACAATAGCACGCTGGGGTCAAGTTGCGTTCCCGATCCAGCGCAGGACATCGATGGCGATGGTATACCGGATTGGGAGGATCTGGATCTTGACGGCGACGGCGTGGTCAACAGCGAAGACGCCGATGTAGACGGCGATGGCCTGTTCAATAATGTCGATCCCGATATCGATGGCGATGGCATTCTCAATGCCATGGACCGCGCGCCTCGAGGCGCTCTAAGATCCAGTCCACCACCACCGCCCACACAGTTGGTGCAGTTTTTCTATGATGCTAGATCTGAGCATGGGGGCAAACTCCTCTGCAATGGCATTGTGCAAACCACTGTCGTGCCGACTTCTTGCAGCATGGCAACAGGCGGCCTGAACATAAGCCGAGAGGGTTGGGGCGGCAAGGGCGCTCTGATCGCTGCCAATGGCGATATTACCGGCGCATGTGGAGGATCGGTTGTTGTCGAACCCAGCGCTAAGAACGCGTATCAGTTAACGCCGACATGCTCCAAAGCCATACCGAAAGATCCCGACCCGCGTCAGGACGCGACAGGGGAACTGCTGGTCGATGAATGGTTTACAGACCTGCCCTGGCACCAGAAGCTTAGCACCCTCGACAGCAACGTCATTGATGTGCCGTTCGTGCTCCCGTTCGCCGCATTACCACAAACGGCTTGTCCGGCGGCCACAACCCCGACTGACAAAGCCCGCTGCATGCTGCGTTACGGCATCGTCAACGTGATGGCCATGCATCGCACGGATACTCGCTACAAAGCGGGAGAGGCAGACAAAGCGCAGGACTGTGGCAACAATCAATGTGTCGAGGTCAAGTTTGAAGTACAGCGTTTGCACACGCTAACGAATGATCCGCGTGGATACGCCGCTGACATCATCAGAAACAACGCCTATGAATACCCCAACCCTACCAATCCGGCGACCAACATTCGGGTGCCCAGTCTTGGCTTTGCGATAACCGAATCGACGATCTTCGCCCCCTGGCGCCCCTGGTACATGGGGCACTACTGCGGCGTAGATCGCGCAGACTACATCGATGCCGTATGTTACGACGACTATTTCACCACCCAACTGCAAGCGCCAGCAGACTCGGCGGCGAACCAGTTCTGGTTGCGCGATTACCCCGCGCTATTCGAGCCACAGGATACCAAAGCGACGTATACCCGCTTCTGCAAGAGCGGCAACGCCTCCTGTTCGATGTTTCTGGGCAAAGTCGATTGGCTGCCAGATGCCACCGAACCACAGGTGGTCGGATGCCTCAGGAACGACCGCAAGAGTGAAGATCCCCTGCAAAAATGCCAGGACGAGATAAAGACGAGCACGCGCAGGCTCGATGACCAGTTTAACGCGTCACTGAGCAAGTACACCGATCTGGGGCGGTATCCCTGGGCAGAGAGCCCTGATCCTGACCTGGGCGCAGCGATAGCCACCAACCCATTCATAGGGTTTTATAAACTGGAACGGTTTCAGGAAAGTGGCGGCGGCGCCATACCCTCTTCACAATTCAAGGCACCGGGGTATGTTCTACCCCGGCTGTGCACCAAAGCGGATTTCGCTGCGGCCAGACAAGGCGACAGCGAGGCCATCGCGCGCTTGAAGCAGTGCGCGCTGAACTTTGAGATACACACCAGCGGGTTTCACGAAATATGGAAAGAACTTTACGGCGGCGGTGAACTCTCGGGAAGCAATGTTGAAGAAATATCACGCGTATTGCCCGGTTTCGAAGCCAATCAATACGGTCGAACCATGTTCATGTACGCCGGCGTTGGCGAACAGAAACTCCCGGTGTCCTACAGATTGTTGGATGACGGCATGTCGATTTTTGACAAAATGTACGGTTCCAGTATCTATACGCAGTACTTGCCGATGGTCAATCCGGCAGATCACACGCTCAAGACACGCTCGTATGGCAACAACTTCTGGCACGCATTCTTTATGAGCAACCACATGAACCAAACCCCGGATCACTTTATTCGCGGTATTCGGGGGCGGACGCTGTGGCATAACGAGTACCGCTCCAAAATCATGTACCAGTCTGCTGAGCTGGAGAACAAGGATAAAAATACTCGATTCGAGGGCAAGTTGGACCATGTCGATTTCCCGGCGGGCTTTCAGGTGGAAAATCACCAGTCGCCCTTCCACGGCAATACCTGTGATTCCTGCCATATTCGAAACGGCAGCGGCATCCCGCTGATGCCGAACGGGAAATTGCCACAAATCCATGTCGACCGCGGTATGCATGCGACATTCGAAATCAACGAACGCGACTATACGTATACCAACAGAGAACTGCCTTCGATGAAGATGGTGCTGATCGATACTCAAGCGGGCCCCACCAGCATCCAACAATGTGATCCAAATGGCGGCTCACTGTCAGGGTCAGAGGTGCCTACCTTCGACCCCTACTACGCCAACAAGATCATGAACTTCTACGGTGACAGTTTTCACGTCAATCAATCGGGGGGATTACCCACCTACGATATGGCTTATATACCCGTAACCGCCGATAGCGGCTTTGAAGTGGTGGCGAACGATTCTCCGCGCAAGCCCCAGGGTCGCGATGTTGCCTACCAACCCCTGAGAGTCCAGATTTCTGGCATCAACACAGGCCCGCGCTGCACTACGGCGAGCGACATCAGTGCCAACCCCGGCGTCGATAAAAACCAGTGGCCCGACAGTTGCGCCGACGTTTCAGCGGACGCTATCTCCCGCGCAATCGCCAAGGGTGAAATTGGCTTCCTGCACCTACTGGGCCGGCGTTTGGGGAACACGCCCTTGATCGAGATGATCCCCGACCAGGCAATTCTGGCCGCGCAACGGGCGCAGCGTGAAGACGCTAACTTTGAGTACGCCGGATGCTACGGATTGACCGCCGGCACGCGCGTCGTCAAAGCCGGCGTGTCGGATTATCGACGCTGCGACATGAAACAGCTGGGTGATGATGAGGACGATTGTTATATCAGTCGCTGGGGCTGGGTCGGTGATAGAGCATCGCTGGAAGACCAGATCGCCAACGCGGCCGTGGTCGAGATGAACATAACCTCAAAAGCCGGCGAGCAGGCTCTTCACAGCAATGAAACCGATCCGGCAAAAATTGTTAGATACCAACATGCATTGTGTGGTGCGGCCGACACCAACTGTAAGCCAGACAACGCCAACTCCGACATTACCGAGCAGGAGATCGAGGATATGGCAACCTATCAGCGCTGGATAGGTATTCCACAGCGATCGGAACACCAGGTTTCCAGTGCCGCTGTGCAGCGCGGTGAACAGATCTTCAGTGATGAATTGCAGTGCAATAGCTGCCATGTGATCAGCAAAATCCCCTTTGTGGAGCACGACAACATCTTGCCAGACGAGGAGAGAGCCAGCTTGAAGAAGCTGCAGATTGAAGCGAACGGCGCCGCAGACTATCCCTTCGTATCTTATCTCGGCACGGATCTACTGCTGCATGATATGGGCTACCTATCACAAGTCGCGCCCGCGCCGGACCATCAAACGATCCGTAATAGCGACGGCACAGTAAAGGATGAGTACGCATCCTATGTACAACGAATACGCACACCCGCACTGAAAGGTATGCGCTTTAACCGGTTTGTGACAGACTCAAATCACAATGCGAATGACGGTGTGGGCTGTGACTTTTTACTGCACGATGGCAGAGCCTGCGACGCGATTGAGGCGACCTATTTGCACGACGGCCCGGCGGTCAAAAAACTGGATATGATTGGCAAACTGAACACCTTGTCAGCCGAGGACATGAAAGCCCTGCGAGCATTTTTGTATTCGCTGTGATGATCGCGTATAAACAGATGTCAGCGGATTAGTCCATGAACCTCAACCAAGTCATTACAGTATCTGAGCAGGTGATATCCCAGGAGGTCTCTGGCGAAACCGTCATACTGGATCTGGCAAGCGAGAACTACTTCGGCCTTGATGCGGTGGGCACCCGCATTTGGCACTTAATCCGCGAAGGCGCTGATCTACGCACCATCTACAACATCCTGTTGGACGAATATGAGGTTGCAGAGGCACAGCTTCAAGCTGATCTGGAGATCTTACTCACAGAGGCATGTGGGCGCGGTCTGATTACGCTGCAAGAAACCTCGCAAAGCGCAGGCTGAAAACACACAACTAAAAAGCAATCGGGGCTCTGTCTTATGGAAATATCCACCATCGTATTCTGGCTGGTACTACTGGGCCTGGTCATCTATATCGTCAACATCTACAACTCGCTAGTGACGCTCAAGAATCGCTATCTCAATGCATTTTCACAGATTGAAGTTCAGCTCAAACGGCGTTATGACCTGATACCCAATCTGGTGGAAACGGCCAAAGCCTATATGACACACGAACGCGAAACACTGGATGCAGTCATCACCGCCCGCAACGATGCAGCGGCCGTACTCAAGGCGATGGGCGGCGGCAATGTGGGCGGCACCCAGTTAAACAAGCTGGCCACGGCAGAGGGCGCGCTGCAAGGCGCGCTGGGCAAACTCAAGGTCACCATGGAAGCGTATCCGGACCTGAAAGCGAACGAGAATATGCTGCAGTTGTCCGAGGAACTGACCACTACCGAAAACCGGGTGGCCTTTGCGCGCCAGGGTTTCAACGATGCGGTGATGGCGTACAACACCTACCGGCAGAGCTTTCCGCCAGTTGTCCTCGCCGCAAAATTCGGCCACTCGGAGGATGCCACACTGCTGGAGTTCGACGACTCTACGCAAATTCAAACACCACCGAAGGTCTCGTTCTAGCGCACTGAACAGCCATTCGCATGGACTTTTTTGCGCAGCAGGATCTCGCCCGGCGCAATACGCGCTGGTTGACGGTATTTTTTTTGTTGGCCGTGCTGCTGCTGGTGCTGCTGACGAATATGCTGGTCGCCGCATTTTTGTTTTTCAGCCAGGACTACAATATTTACAGCGGCAGCCACGGCGGGATGCCGGGGTTCCTCTCCTACTTCAGCTGGACGCAATTCGGCATGATCGGGCTGGCCATCACCGCCACTATCGCCCTGGTCGTGCTGGTGATGTGGGTGCAGCTGTCTACCGGCGGCAAGGTGGTGGCTGAGCGTATGGGTGGCACGCGGATTCTGCCGCAATCACGGGATACCGCCGAACGCCGCTGCCTCAACGTCGTGGAGGAGATAGCGCTCGCCGCCAATATGCCGGTGCCGCCGGTGTATGTTCTGAACGAGGAGCGCGGCATCAACGCCTTTGCCGCAGGTATCACCCCTGCAGATGCGGTCGTCGCCGTGACCCGGGGCACCATCGAACATCTCAAGCGCAGCGAACTACAGGGCGTGATCGCCCATGAGTTCAGCCATATTCTCAACGGGGATATGCGACTCAATATACGCCTGGCGGCCATGTTAAAGGGCATCACGTTCATTGGCGATGTCGGTCACTTCCTGTTGCGCAGTGGCAGCCTTATGCGCTCCGGTGACCGCGCGCGCAAAGGCAACGCCGTCGTGCCCCTGCTCGGCGTGGCGCTGTGGCTGCTGGGGTTAACCGGCGCACTCGCGGCGGGCTTTATCAAAGCGGCTATCTCTCGCCAAAAGGAGTATCTGGCGGATGCCAGCGCGGTACAATTCACGCGTAACGCCGACGGCATTGGCGACGCACTGAAGGTGATTGGCGGCTATATACCGGGCACACTGGTACACGCAGCGCGCGCTACTGAGATGTCCCATATTTTCTTTGGACAAGTGACACATCGTCTGTGGCAGGTCTTCGCCGCCCACCCGCCGCTGCGCGAACGCATTATGCGTGTGGATCCCCGGTGGGATGGCACGTACATCCAGCGCAAACCCTCGCGTTACAACTGGCAGCAGAGCCGCTCAGGGGCGGCAGAGGTTGGAGTGGGTCGTGCCGCACTGGTCGCAGCTTCCATCGCGAGCGCGCTCGCCGATGACACCGCGCTGGATCGCGACGCAGATTTCGGCCCCGACCCCGAGGCACTGGAGCGGGAGACCGCCCAGCGCTCGGAAATCCCACTGGTTTTTGTGCAACACAGTCACCAACCCCATGGCGCCCAGGCGCTGGTTTTCGCCCTGTTAATGAGCGAGGAGCCAGCCGTGCATCAGACACAATTGGACATTATCGGCAACGCAGACGTGACCGGCCTGGAGCTCCTGACCCATACGCTGCACCCTGGCGTTCAGGCACTGGGCGCGCCCCGTCGCCTGCCACTGCTGGAGCTGTGCTTGCCGGCCCTCAAAGCCATGTCTGCGGACCAGTACCGGGTATTCAAGCGCACCCTGCTGCAACTGATCCAGGCAGACCAACGCATCGAGTTGTACGAGTGGTGCCTGTTCCAGTTAGTGCGCCACTACCTCGAGCCCGAATTCGTGGCGACGACGCCCAGTCGTGCGCGCTATCGCAAACTGCAACAGGTGAGCGCCCCGGCACAAACTGTGCTGTCAGTGCTGGCCTACGAAGGCGACGGTGAATCCGCAGCAGCGTTCAGCTTGGGTGCAGATACTCTGGGCTTTACCGAACTCACGTTGCTACCCAGGGAGCAATGCACTATCCGGGCGTTTTCCCATGCGGTGCACACCCTGGCAGATTGCTATCCGCTGCTAAAGCC
This sequence comes from Halioglobus sp., assembly GCA_037969215.1. Classification (GTDB taxonomy): domain Bacteria; phylum Pseudomonadota; class Gammaproteobacteria; order Pseudomonadales; family Halieaceae; genus Marimicrobium. The sequence goes on along the minus strand of JBBKWY010000173.1, from coordinate 55,648 downwards.
GCGCCTGCTAAAAGCCATGGCACTGGCCGCCGGCAGCGATGGTGTGCTGAGCGCGACGGAGTGGGAGATTATTGCGAGCACTGCGGCGGTAATGGATTGCCCCCTGCCCTCGCCCGCAAAATAACCAAATCCGAGCAAGCTGACGCGATCACTTCCACAACGCAGAATTTGTGCTAGTTTTAAATAGACCGTTGGCCAGCCACACACGCAGAGTTTGTCTAGCGCGAATCAACCTGGCTACACGGCATAAATTATCTAAAACCACGACAAGGATGTTATGGCTATGGATCAATCACTGCTATCGAACAACGCTTGGGATGACACCCTGCCACCGCCTGAAAAACCCGCCTACCTCGCGCTATCGCGCACCACTGATCGCGTGCTGAAAATCCTGCTCGGCGGGGATCTTGCCCGCTTGCGGGCAGACTCTGTCGCTGAGTCGCTGGGCATGAGTGGCACCACCTTGCGCCGTCGCTTGCGCGCTGATCACACCTGCTACCAGTTCCTGCTGGATCGCGCGCGTCAATATCGCTGTGAGCAGGTGCTGCGCACCATGTGGCGACCGGGGAAGTGCCTGGCGGATGAACTGGGCTATCTGGAGGTCAACAGCTTCTACCGCGCGTTTCGGCGCTGGACTGGCGTGAGCTACAGCGAATACAAAATGAAACACTTACCCTGAGTTCGGACGGTAGCCGTGGCAAGGGTCTCTACCCGTCACCCGCCGCCAAGGATACTACCGGCCACTTGGTGTCCTGACCGGCCTTGGCCAGGGCACCCTTTTTCACTGCGGCTTTACAGGCGCGGTGATCCACCACGTCTGCAACTCACGAACCGGCACTTCACAACCAGCCGCGCCAGCGGTAGACCCGGTAGCCTACGATCTCGTGCAGGGCATCTGTGCTCTGGTAAAGATTGCTCACGGTCGGCAACCAACCGGGTAGCACCCGTGGCGTGACCAACCGCTGATAATCGGTCGGTGCCGGAACAACATTCAGACCCTGGGCCTCAAACAGCGCCAGTGAACGCCGCATATGAAATGCCGATGTCACGAGGAGAATGCGGTCCATGCCGTGCGCCTTGAGGAGTTCAGCGCAATACACCGCGTTGTCGTGGGTGTTGCGGCTCTGGCTTTCCAACAGCACGTCCCGGTTCGGCACGCCCATCACCTCAAGCAGATCTTTCATCTGCTCAGCTTCTGTGCGCGCACCATCAACGCCGCCGCCGGTTAATACGACCACTGGCGCTTTGCCTGCTTTATACAGCGCCACGGCATACACCAGGCGGTCGGCGTGCTGATTGAGATCGGCCAGTGTGCCCATCTGCGTATCACCGCGCATCGCACCGCCGAGCAGCACGATGGCATCGGCAGGCGCAATGACGGACATGGCCCGAGGCACAAACCCGCGCTCCAGCGTGCCGGTAAGAAAGTTGGCAAACAGGGACGTAGAGCACAGATACAGCCAACCGACGGCCAGCAGCAGTATGTAAAAACTGCTACGCGACCACTGCAACCCTAGCAAGACCAGTGCCACCACGCCGAGCAGCAGACTCAGACTCAGCGGATAAATCAGCAGAGACAGCAATTTGGCGAGTGTAAACGTGATGATCAGGCGTATCCTCTGGGGTTGCCCGACTGCCAGCGCCAGGTGTCTTCACACATTTCTGTCAGGCTGCGCGAGGCTTTCCACTGCAATAGCTCCTGTGCTAACGCGGGATCAGCCCAGCAGGTGGCAATATCACCCGGACGACGATCAACGATTTCATAGGGCACGGCCCGCCCGCTGACCCGCTCAAAGGCACTCACCATCTCCAGCACCGACACGCCAGTACCGGTCCCCAGATTGATGGTGTGCAGACCGCGTTCACGCCGAATATAGTCCAGCGCGACGACATGCCCCTCCACCAGATCCATCACGTGGATATAGTCGCGTACACCGGTGCCATCCAGCGTCGAATAATCGTCGCCAAAAACAAACAGTTTCTCACGCTTGCCCACCGCCACCTGCGCCACGAACGGCATCAAGTTGTTGGGCGTTCCCTGTGGGTCTTCCCCTATCCGCCCGCTGGGGTGGGCGCCCACCGGATTGAAATAGCGCAACCGACCAACACTCCACTCGGGGTTCGCCGCCTGCCAATCGGCCAGAATATCCTCCACCATAAGCTTGGTGCGACCATACGGATTGGTGGGGCCGACGGGAAAATCTTCGCGGATGGGTACCGAAACCGGATCGCCGTACACCGTGGCCGAGGACGAAAACACCAGATTACAGACGCCGGCTTGCTGCATCGCTGCCAGCAGTATCAGTGAACCCGCGACATTATTGTCATAGTACTCAAGTGGCTGTCCAACGGACTCACCCACTGCCTTGAGACCGGCAAAATGCAGCACAGCATCTATTTTGTGCTCGCGAAAAAGCTGGTCGAGACACTCCCTGTCCCGGATGTCGCCCTGCTTGAAAACAGGTGATACGCCACAAATCTCCTGCACGCGCTGCAGCGCGACCATACTGCTGTTGCACAGGTTGTCGAGTACCACGACGTCGCACCCGGATTCAATCAACGCGACACACGCATGACTGCCGATGTAACCCGCCCCTCCTGTCACCAATACCGTATCGGTCATCTTGTCCTTCCCTAGTGTTAATCATTCCAAAATCGCGAGAAGTATAACCAATTTTACCCGCGTGGACGCCCCACCGCAGTATACCGTGGTAAACGCGCACCTCGATTCGATGCAAATACGCAAAAAACAATTTATCATGCGCATCCAAGGTAGCGAAGCAGGTCTATTTCCATGCATATACTCGTCACCGGCGCAGCCGGCTTTATCGGCTATCATCTCAGTGAAAAGTTACTGGCGCGCGGCGACTCTGTCACAGGCCTGGACAACCTCAACGACTACTACGCTGTCAGTTTGAAAGAGGCCCGGCTGGCCAGGCTCACCAGGCAGCCGAACTTCAGTTTCAAAAAAATGGACCTGCATGATCGCGCCGCGATGGAGGCCCTGTTTTCCCAGAATCATTTCGATGCCGTTATCAATCTCGCCGCGCAGGCGGGTGTTCGCTACTCACTGGAGAATCCGCGCGCTTACATCGATAGTAATATCGTGGGCTTTACCAACCTGTTGGAGTGTTGTCGGGCGCACACCATTGGTCACCTGGTGTACGCCAGCAGCAGTTCTGTCTACGGCATGAACAGCTCAATGCCGTTTTCAGTGCACGACAACGTGGATCACCCAATTTCGCTCTACGCCGCCAGCAAGAAGGCCAACGAGTTGATGGCCCACACCTATTCCCACCTCTTTGGGATACCCACCACAGGGCTGCGCTTTTTTACCGTCTACGGCCCCTGGGGGCGACCCGATATGGCGCTTTTCCTGTTCACCAAGGCCATACTGGCCGGGGAGCCCATCAAGGTATTTAATCAGGGCAATATGCAGCGCGATTTTACCTATATCGACGATATCGTTGAGGGCATCATTCGCGTCACCGACAAACCCGCCACTGCCAATACCGACTGGGACGCCAGCTACCCGGATCCCGGCACCAGCAGTGCCCCCTACCGCCTGTACAATATTGGTAACAGTAAGCCGGTATTATTGACCGACTTTATCGAAGCGATCGAAAATGCGCTGGGAATGACCGCAAAGCGGGAATTACTGCCCATGCAGCCCGGCGATGTGACGGCAACCTATGCCGACATTGAGGACCTGATCGAGGATGTCGGTTACCAGCCGAAAATGGCGGTGCAAGATGGCGTTAACAAGTTCGTCGAGTGGTACCTGAAACACATGCATAAGGAAGAATCATGAATGTAGTAATGATAGGCGCCGGTTATGTGGGATTGGTGTCCGGTGCCTGTTTTGCCGAGTTTGGTGCCAATGTCACTTGCCTGGATGTAGACCTGCGCAAAGTTGAAGCGCTGCAGAACGGTAAAATACCGATCTACGAGCCGGGGCTGGACGATCTGGTACAGCGCAATGTCCAGGCCGGGCGGCTGCAGTTTTCCACCGAGTTCCAGGACTGGATCGGTAACGCAGACCTCATTTTCATCGCCGTAGGCACCCCCACGCGCCGTGGCGATGGCCATGCCGATCTCAAATATGTTTACGCCGCCGCCACCCAGATCGCGAAGCACTTGCAGGGCTATACCCTGATCGTGGATAAATCTACGGTGCCGGTGGGTACGGCGCGCGAGGTCAAGCGCGTCATTGCCGAGACCAACCCGGAAGCTGATTTTGACGTCGCCTCGAATCCTGAATTCTTGCGCGAGGGCTCCGCCATCAACGATTTCATGCGTCCCGACCGGGTGGTGCTGGGCGTGGAGACCGATCGGGCAGAGGCGCTGTTACGTGAACTGTACCGCCCACTCTACCTGATGGAGGCCCCCTTCCTGATCACCGATCTGGAAAGTGCCGAACTCACCAAATATGCAGCCAATGCCTTTCTGGCGACCAAAATAAGCTTCATCAATGAAGTTGCTCAACTGTGTGAAAAAACCGGTGCCGATGTGCACGCAGTGGCGCGCGGCATGGGGCTGGATGGGCGTATCGGCAAAAAGTTCTTACATGCGGGGCCGGGCTATGGTGGCTCGTGCTTTCCCAAAGATACTCAGGCGCTGATCCGCATGGCCCAGGACGCCGGTTCCTCCAGCCGCATTATCGAGGCGGTGGTTGCGACGAATGATGCGCAAAAGGCCCTGATGGTGGAGAAAATTCAGAAGGCACTCGGTGGCAGCGTGGCCAATAAAACGATTGCGGTACTGGGACTGACCTTTAAACCCGAAACCGACGATATGCGCGACGCCCCCTCGCTGACGATTATACCGGCGCTGATCGAACAGGGTGCACGCATTAAGGCACACGATCCCCATGGTATGGACGAGGCCGCGAAAGAACTGCCCGATACTGTCGAATACGCCGATGACATCGACGATGTCGTGCGGGATGCCGATGCCACGGTGCTGATGACCGAGTGGAACCAATATCGGGGACTGGATCTCGCCAAACTGAAAGATCTGATGCGCGGTGATGTTTTTGTGGATCTGCGCAACGTGTACGAAAAGCAGCGGATGCAGGAACACGGGTTTAACTACTTTTGCGTGGGGCGTTAGCCTGGCGAATAGCACCATCGAATCCTGATGCCATCGAACTGGACTATTTTTAGAGCACTGTGCCGGGTAATCGGCGGCCAGGATGGCAACGCACTGCAAAATTGTCTGGCGGCCAATTTCATGCCCCGGCTGCTCACCATGGCCGCGTCGCAGGATGTACTGCCCACACTGGCCGTGCGCTGCTTCGAGCAACAGGAAGCGGCAGATGCTATCGGGAACACGCAGATCCAGTACCTACGCGATGCACTGCTGGCAAACACCCGGCGCAATATGCACATTGTCGTGCAAAGTATCAAATTGGTGCAGGCACTCAACAGCGCAGGCATCACGCCGCTGCTGCTTAAAGGCACCGCGCAACTGCTCACCATCAACCGGGAAAGCCCCGGCTTTCGCAAGCAGGCCGATATTGATCTGATCGTAAAGCCAGCATCATTGTTAGCGGCCGCTGATGCGCTGCAAGCGCAAGGCTACAGTTTCTACCTCGACGATCAAGCCGTCGATGGGCCGCGCAAATTTTCTGGGAATACTCACGCGGCCCTCACGATAAGTGCGGCACACCACCACCTCCCGCCACTGGTAAAGCCCGATCAAGCGGCCTGTGTGGAACTGCATCGGCACTACCTACCCCGACGATTCCAACATAAAAATTCGCTGGCAACGCTATTTGATACCGCCACCGAACACGAAATGCACGGTGCCACTTTCCTGGTGGCGTCCACTGAACAGCAAATTATTCATACCGTACTGGGCAAGTTGGTGCACGACGGGTATCTGGCCCGCAGGCAGTTCCCCATCCGCGAAGCGGTTGACTACAGTCGCTTACTGGACTCTGTGCAAGGCGCCTTCGACCGCACCCTCGTAGTAAAACAGTGTGGCAATGCATTCGATATTTTCTCACAGTTGGTTACCGAGCTGATGGGGTACCAGCCGGCACCCCAGTCAAACACCACCGCCAGCGTCAAAAAACGTATCCGGATAATGCAAATGCGTTACGACTTTCCCGCCTCAGCAACATTCCTCGATGGTTATGCCAGGGCCGAGCACCTGACCTACTCACTGCTGCATAATCCATCAAAGCTCACCGCCTACCTGCGTCGATAATGACGAACAATGACTCAGAAGCGTTAAAGCTGAACAGCCTGCTAAGGTTATTTTCCGGCAGTTTTCTAATCCGCATCACGTACTATTTTCTCGGCTTCGTAAACTCGGTTTTACTGGCGCGTTTTCTGGGCGTTGAAGACTACGGGGTTTATGTTTTCGTTTTGAGTATTGTGGCTCTACTGAGTGTGCCAACACAATTTGGTATGCCCATGTTAGTGATGCGTGAGTTTTCCGCGCTGCAAGCCAAGCAGAAATGGGCGTACATGAGAGGCCTGGCCATTCGCTCTCACCAGTTTGTCGCCGTCGTGGCCACCATCGCCTGTCTGGGTGCCGCCTCGTGGTTATGGCTGAACCCCAATGTGTATTCCGCTGGAAAGCAACAGGCCTTGCTGTTGGGCCTGCTTCTGGTTCCGGTATTGTCGCTGGGGGCACTGCGCGATGCGATGCTCGGCGGGCTGCGTCATATCATACTGGCTCAACTACCTGAGAGCTTCATCCGCCCGTTTCTCTTAATGACAGGTTTGTTGCTGGCGATGTTTCTCGTGCCCGTTACTCCCTCCGCGGACAACGTCATTATTTTCTATGTTGTCTGCTCCCTGGTGGCATTCTTTACCGGCTGGCTCCTTTTTAATAGCCGCAAGCCAACAGCGTTAACATCGGTCACTGCGGCCTTCTCTACACGCGCATGGTTCTCAGCGGCATTCCCGATTGGCTTGACGGCTGGCATGCAGGTACTGAACATGCAACTCAGTATCGTATTCCTGGAGTTTTATAGCAGTGATGCTGACGTGGCCCTCTACCGCATTGCCACCCTGGGGGCCAGTTTTGTGGTAATCGTTCTCCAGGTCAGCAATACAGTAGTTTCTCCCTATGTTTCGCGCCTTTATGCACAGGGCGATATGCACGGGATAGAAGCGCTGGTTAGCAAGAGCAATAAGCTCATTATGTGTGCGACGCTACCGTTGGTGTTGGCTATCGTGATCGCCAGCCCATGGATGCTGGCGACCTTTTATGGGGCTGACTTTTCCTCAGCGTACTTACCGCTTTTGTTTCTGACAGCAGGGCAGGCGATTAATGCACTACTGGGCACAGTGGCGCTTTTATTAAATATGACAGGGCACCAAAGCGATGTCACAAAGGCCATGACAATTGCTCTGGCGCTGAATATTGTATTGCACAGTATTTTGCTGCCACGCTTTGGACTGGAAGGCGCAGCGTTTTCATCAATGATAATGCTGGTCACATGGAATTTGATTCTATGGTTCAGAGTCAAGCAGCGTCTGGGGATTAAGTACTATGTCTAGTATAAAAACACTGCCGTCATGCTGATTAATAATTGTCTATCGGGCATACGCCGCAGCCGAAGCGTACTGCGGGCCTATAGCTTGATGGCCATAAGTCGCTGGCTCATGACAGGCGTGAGTTTCAAGTCTCGCCCCCACTGTGGCCGCAATGTTCAGCTTGCGTGCGCCGCAGGCGGCGAGATTATTTTCGGCAGGGGCGTGAGTCTTTGTGACAATGTCATCATTAACGCCCGAGGCGGGCGAATCGAGATTGGCGACAACAGCCACATTGGAGAAGGCAGCATGATTGTCTCCCGGCAGAGTATCAGCATCGGGGCCGATGCTCTGATTGCGGAATACGTGGTGATTCGCGATCAGGATCACAAGCTGGATTCTGACCCTATTCGCAGGGCCGGCTTTACGACAGCGCCCATTGTGATTGAAGACAATGTCTGGTTGGCGGCAAAATCCACCATTTTGAAAGGCGTACACATTGGCAGTGGCGCTGTCGTGGCGGCCCATGCTCTGGTCAACAAATCTGTACCGGCCAGAGCGATAGTGGCGGGCATACCGGCGAAAACAGTGAAAACCCGATGAGCCCGCAACGCCTTTTCGACAGCCAATTCAGACTGACACGCTAACGATCCTGGCACTGCACCGCTGCTTCTATGGCCTGCATAGTCGCTGCTACCACAAGATTTTCATCGTATTTTTCTGACACCAGCGCCCGGCCATTCTCGCCCATGCGCGCCCGTTCACTCTCCGCCATGGTAATAATCTTCTGCATGGCTTGCCCCAGTGATGCACTGCTCTTCACCTGGCACAATAAACCGGTATGGCCGTCTACGACGATATTGCGACACCCGGGCACATCGGTGGCAACCACCGGCAAACCCATGGCACCCGCTTCCAGTAAGCTGCGCGGCATACCCTCCCGGTAGGAGGGCAGCACCACGCAATCCACCTGCGCATAGATTGTTTCCATCTCATCACTGGCGCCCAACCACTCGATACCCGGCTCCCGGCCCCACTCGGCCAGCTGCCCCTCGCCAATCGCTGAGACGTTGTCTACATTGGCGAAACCGTACAACCACAAAGTGCACTGGATGCCGGTAGCGTTGAGTGAGCGAACAGCGGCAATAAGTTCATGCAGACCCTTGTCGGCCAGCATCCGCCCCGCATAGAGGAACCGAAGCGGCCCCGCGCGGGCATTTCCAGGCGCCGGGCGAAACCGCTGCAGGTCAACACCGGAGCCAGGCAATAACTCCAGCCGTTCCCGCGGCACCAATTTCGCTTCCACCAGTTGCTCCAGGTCATCTTCATTCTGGCAGAAGATGCGGTGCGCGAACGGTTGACTGGTTTTGTAGAGCATTCGCACAATGGTAGAGATCAGCCCCTTACGAATAAAGGCCGTACCCAGACCAGACACATTATTGATCGCGGGCACGCCCAGAGCCCGCGCAGCCCAGGTGCCGTACATATTGTTCTTGATGGTAAAATGCAGAGCAGCTTGTGGCCTGAACCGCAAATAATAGCGCCAGAATTGCAATATCAGCCGCATATCCTGAACAGGATTATTGCCGCTGTTTCGCATAGTCAGCGGGAACCATTCGCAGCCCAGCTCACTCACCAGTCTGTCACTGTAATTGTCCCTCGGCGAAAGGCAGATAACGCGATAGCCGTGCGCAGTCAATTCGCGAAGCGTACTCGCTCGAAAATTGTACAAATACCAGGAGGTGTTAGAGGAGATAGTGACGGTTTTCATAAATCAATTGATGGCTAGTCTCGCTGGGTACAAACACTAGAGCATATTGAGACTTTTAGATATCCCTGTAAGTGGCCTTGGTAAACCCAAGTTCAGCAATCAGTGCAGGCAAGCGCTCGGACATCAGGAATCGCCACTCTCGCTCACTGGTTTCTCCAATCCGGGTGAGGCCGGTAAGTTCTCCGGCATCTCGAGCAGGGTGTACCATTAACTCAAACGCTTCTCCCGGCGCCGCTTGCAGCAAAACCTTGTAGTGACTAATGGTGATTTCCTCCGGAACGTCACCTAGATCAAACAGACTACCCAAGCCGGAATTCCAATCAAGTCGCGCAGCCCAATGCTTGCAATTGCGCGCCAACATCCTCTTTAGAAGCCACTGTTTTAGTCGCTTTGCCACCGTTAAGCGCACGCCCGCCAGATTCAAAATCCAGGGCATACGAATGGGGATGCGCTGCGACTCACACACACTGGCGACGACGTCAAAACACAGCGGAAACGCGTGCAAATGTTGATGGCTGTCGATATGCGTGGGATTCAAACCAAGCGATTGCATACGCTCAAACTGTGCTTTCAACTCACGTTCAAGCTCCTCCCTGCTGACGCGTTGCAACAGCATTTTACGAGCGAGCACACCTCTCGAATAGAAACATCCCCGCCCGTCAACCAACGTTCTCACCTTGTCTATATCGGATACGGGGCGACCCAGGGTGAGATTGAAATGCAAGCCGACGCCCAACTCCGGAAGCTGCTTTGCTTTGGTCGCAGCATCTTCGGTGGCGGCAGCGTTGACGATCAACGTGGCGCTGGTGACGCAGCCTTTAGCGAAGGTATCGACAATCGCATCGTTAACACCCTGCGTCAGACCAAAATCATCCGCGTTTATGATGAGCTTTCTCAGACGAATCTCCTGAAATACTTGAGCAGGTAAACGTATAGCTCCGCGAAAAATGGCAGCGGATCCTTAACGCTGAACACTGGCCAGCAGCGGCTCCTTATCGGGCCGCCTGCGGCCAGATCCGGAGCACCAAAGATGAAGCCCTTGCCCCTGAAACGATAGAAAATAGCCGATGTAAAATCCTTGAAAGCGTACTGCCAGAGCACGCCATCACGCTGCTCATTCACCGCCGGCAGTGGCAAACCAGCCAAATCACAGTAGGCGCTTTGAACCAGTCTTTTACCTCCCGCATGACTCAGATAGAACCACAGCGTGGGCCGAGGGTTAATCTCGATAATCTTGAGCTTTCCATCCCGCGGATCGCGCTTGAACTCCGCGCCATAGAGACCTCTAAATCCGATAGCCTGGATAAACTTCTGGCCTATATCTTTCGTTTCCTCACAGGTTTCACTGATGACTTGGGACGCCGACCCAAACCCGGGAGGGTACTGCCTGAGTTTCCTCGCGGTAAATGTATCGGCGGCGCGGTGGCTGTCACTGGCGTATCCAGCCAACAGCGTAATACGCGACTCCTCACCGGGAATAATTTCCTGTACCAGCCAACTACCCGCCTCCCGGGGCAGACGCTTTGAGAGAGCCAGCAACTCATCTCGACTCGCCACAATCAAGACTTTTGTTCCGCCCATATAGGGTTTGGCTAAATGGATCAGTGCAGGCTTCAGAATACAGGGGAAGGGAATCTCTTCCCATCGACTACTGTCCACCACATCGGCGAGTTCCCATACACCCGGCGTTGCAATTCCGTGTCGGGTACAAAGTGCATGGAACTTGCGCTTATCCATCAGCGTTGCGGCAGCGCCCGCGTAACAGTCAGCGACACTAAACGCCGGTTGGAGTCTGGAAAAGTTCTGTACAATAAATTCGATATAGTAATCGCTGGTAGGAATGAGCACCGGCTTGCTATCGCGGGCGTGGGCATAATCGAGCAATCTCTGCAACAACCTCACAGGGTCTGACTCATACCAAACGCCACCACTTCTGCGGAAATAGCGCGATACCCCGGCACTGGCGAACTCTCTATCGACACCTAACAACGGTGTACCGCAACGCCCCAACTCTGTGGCCACGTAGAGTCCGGTGGGCGACAAGCCAAGCACTATGGCGCAGGGGCGGGAGAGGCTCAAAACAGATAACTTTGATACGGAACATAGCACATGCTGGCATGGCGAGACGCCGAGAACCACACCACGATATAGGCTGCATAGAGCGCCACCGTACCCAGTTCAACCACTTTAACCGATGACCTGCGGGAGAACATGGCACGGGGTAATGCGGCGAGTATATAGGCCTGCATCGGCACCACATAAAAAATCAGACGATGCAGTGCCACAGTATTGACCAACATCACCGGAATGAGCGCGAACGACACCAGCGCAAATAGACGCATAAGATTGTATTCATTGGGATATAGCTTGGCCATACGCTTGGTGTAGACTTCAAAAAGCACGGCCGTCATAACCAGCAGACCCAACCTGAAAATCGCGCCTGCCGAAGTCATATCACCATATATTTGCTCGATGTATCTATCGTGATACACCTCTGCCCTACCTGACAGCATGTAAGCCGCGACGGGCGTCAGGATGACGATAGCTCCTACCACCCGGGCGAAGGAGTATGACCTTCCCACCATCAACCCCAGGGGCAACAGGATGACCAAGGACTGGTGAAAGGTTGAGCCAATCAATATATAGACAACAACCCATAATCGTCTGGCGTGCAGGAAGGCGTCAAAAGCCGCCATAAGAAAGGCAACAGCCAGCGCCTGTCTCAGGCCGGACATCGACAACTGAATGATCAGTATTGGAAACAGCAGCGCGATTAACAACAGCGGCCGGGGATGATTCCGAGCAAACTTGAACAGATAGTAAAAAAATATTGCCGCCCCGAAAACGTTTAGCCAAACAAAACCCAGTCCGGCCTTTTTAGTGAGATAAGACAGCAAAAAGTATCCGGGCTCAGTGACATCAAACAGGGATGTGGCATTCGTGTATAGAAGATACTTGAATCTCAGATAGTACGATGAGAAATCGCACCCGGTATTAAATCTGGCGCCAACAAACAGCACAAAAAAACCGTAGAGCACAACGTAGAGAAATGCTCTTTGATTGCTGGAGACATTGGCAATCCCGAGTATCGCAAGCAATACAAATATGGAAACGTAAAGAATCATGGCAGACTGTTATTCTTCACGATCAGTAACGGCCGCTGCCACTGACAGTACGCGCAGAAAGTACATCATCAAACAGAGCCCGCATTTTTGCCGCCTGACTAGCGGGGGAAAAGCGCGTCACCACATCAGCCCGCGCCCGCACAGCAACTTTCTGTCGCAGCTCCGGATTATTTATCAGTGTTGTTATAGTCGCATACCAATCCTGCGCATCGCTGCAAAGGTATCCTGTGCTACCGTGGTGAATAAGCTCCAGATTGTAACCAATAGCAGAACAGACAGGAACTACACCAGCGGCCATATACGTCCGCGCCTTGCCCCCGGACTTACCCTTGGCCCACTCTTCGTCTGGCAGAGGCATCAGGCCAATATCAAATCGGGAGAGCGCATCCAACTCTCCCTCCAGGGACCAGGCTGATGTCTTCCAGGGGACGCCTTCCATAGGAAACTCTCCCCCCCCCATAATCTCAAAACTCACGTTGGGATATTCATCAGCGATACGTTTGAGTACCGGCGCAATACGGCCCAGATACTTCACCGTTGAGGTCGACCCCAGCCAGCCGATAGTCACGGATTCATCATTGGAATGTGGCGAGTGCATGGTAATTCTATCGGTGTCCTCTGCCACTTCCAGAGTAACGGCGCGCGCGCCGTGGCTTGCCGCAACATCCCGCAACCAGTCATTTCCCGCCACGACGCAATGCGCGAGGCCAAACAGTTCAAGTGTTTTACCCGGTGACCTGAGAAATGAGGCCATCGGATTAAACCTGCTCGGTTTGTTGATAAACAGCGCATCATCATAATCGAAAAACAGCACTGCACCCCGCCTTCTCATATAGCGCTCACACCAGGGGGGGGCCATGGGAAATAGCTCGCGCTGCATATAAATAATGTCATAGTCTCGAAAGCGCATTAACACCTTGAGGCGCCCTGCTATCGCCTTGAGCATAAGCCAGGCCTTCCGGCCAATCGCGCCGGGCGTGAAATAGCACTGGTACATCTCGGCGTCCATGAAACCTTGAGTAACGCAGTTCACCCCCAACAGCTCCAGATGAGGCACGTACTGGTATACCCGGTAACGGCTACTGGCTCCCTCGTACGGATAGCGCGTTAGAAAAAGTACTTTAAGCGGTGCCGTGCTCAATTGGTGCTCCGCAGATCGGTGTTCACCAGTGAGGCATAAATCGCCGAGTAGCGCTCTATACCGGTCTCAAGTGAAAACCGATCCTCTGCGGCACTGCGACACCGCTCAGCAATCCCCGGCTCTTGGGCAATACTCACCAGATGCAGAAGCGCCTGGCGGAGCGTCTCCTGTTTCATATCGTTAATCACCACGCCTGTGCGCGTGTCATTCACATCTTCCTCTACATCTCCAACCCTGCCATTGGTCAGCACAGGTCTGCCACTCGCAAGAAATTCGCCCAACCGCGTTGGGCTCGAAGCGCGCTTGGACCAAACCGGCTTAATGAAGAAAATGCCTGCGTCCATTTTCGAAATTTCATTGGTAACCTCTTCGAAAGCGACGGCTTTTATGTCTACGCGCGCCAGATCCACCTCTTCCCGTAAAAGTGCCTCTCGAATTGCTTTGTGACCAACGCTATTGATCACCAGAAAACGCGACGCCGGGTCTATCTCAAAGAGTAGCTTCACGACACGTGCAACATCACCAAACAGATACCAGCTACCGGCGGACCCTACATAGCCCAGGGTGAAACCACGGCTATCACCGGGGGCACGTTGTTGCGGGCGAAATATCTCCAGATTAGTGCAGGTTGGAATCACCGAGACAGGTGGTGGTTTCTCGGCGAGATACTCAAATTTGCGCAGTTCGATGACCCCCACACGCGTTAGCGACACGATGTGGTCGGTATGGGTAAAGAGTATGCGCTCAAGGAATTTGAATAGACGGTACTGCAGCGAGCGCTTGCGCCACATTCCGCCGTCTACCCGCTCGTCAACCCAGAACCCTCGCATATCGAATAGATGCCGTGCGCCTGTTGCCCGTCTTACCCCAAGCCCCATCAAGCCGGCCAGATAACTGCGGCAGTGGACAATTTGCACGTCTGCGCGACGCGCCAGCGCTCTACCTTTTCTAATGCCCATAAAAACATCGTACAACGTTGCCGGCATTGTCGGCCGCTGGTGATACTTCAGGTAGTGCCAATCGACGCCGGCGGCTCTACAGAGCGCCGCCAGTGCTGAAACGTGGTGCACATCACGCAGCGCCTCCGGCTTCTCAAAGGTCAGCAGCGTCATTCGATATTCGCGCGCCAACCCGATAACGTACTGCAGCACCTGGGATTGGCCCAGAGGATCCAATAGCCCGGTGTATGAGATGTAGAGAATGCCGACCTTCATGCAGATACTCGTTACCGACGACTTGTGCTAAAGGTTTTTTTTGTTTGTTTTAGCGCCACTGTTTCCTGGTAAATGGCCTGCAGTTTCGCAGCGATCTGCGGCAGGGAAAACGCCTGCTCAACCCGTTTTCGCCCCGCTCTGCCAAACTCTTCGCGCAACGCACGTGAGGACAGGAGACGCTGCACTGCATCGGCAAGCTCCTGTGGCTTACCTGCCGACACTATAATACCGCTGCGCTCATTCTCGACTATTTCCAGCAGACCTCCTACAGCGGTCACTATCACAGGGCGGGATAACGCCATGGCTTCAATTGCCGTTAGGCCAAACCCTTCGAAACGGGAGGGTATTACGACAATATCCGCCGTAGCGACCAGCTTTAGCAATGCTTCATGTGGCAAAACTCCGGTGAACGATACGCTACTTTCAAGCCCGGCCAGGCGAGTTGCTCGCTCCAGTTCAGCGCGCATAGGGCCATCGCCTGCAATCGTCGCCGTAAACGCTAATCCTTGATCGCGCAGAGTGGCCAACGCTTCGAGCAGATCAGCTTGCCCCTTCTCATGCACCAGACGCCCGGGCACCACTATGTGCAAGGGTTCGGCGGCCAGTCGGCGAGGGTACAACGCGAGTTCATCGATTGCCTGGATATCGACGGAATTGTGAACAACCTCAATGGCGTCCAACTCAAGGGCACAGCGGTAGTGTGCGGCCACAGCATGGCTTACCGCAATTTTTCGGTCGAAACCTCTGGGGTAAAGAAGCGCGGCCAGCATTTTTTTCACGCGAAGGCCCAGCCCATCGGTATTAACACCCTTTGCATACGCAAGATTGTGAAACGTCACAACCGTCGCGGCGCTATGGAGCCGCAGCAGTTTCACCAGCGCCGTAGACAGGGCGGGAAAGTACAAGTGGGCATGTATCACCTCTATGTCATTTTTCTCAGCCAGTCGTGCCAGATTCAGGGCAGCTCCGACCAGATTCCACTTGTGCCGGGCGGGCAGCTGAATAACTCGCACATCGGCCGTTTCCAACGCGGACTGCAACTCCAATCTATCCGTCCTCACCACGACCATGACATCGTTTCCCAGCCGCTGTAGCGCTGGCAGCAGTGTCGTCAGGAGCCGCTCAGCGCCGCCTGTTCCCAGTGATTCAATGACGTGCATTATTTTCATGTCAGTCGCGATTCAGGGTTTGTTGGAGATGGCCGACCTTTCATCGACCAGTGTGATATTTCTTTCCTTGATCCAGAAGATCAGTCGGCGACGCAGGTCGACTAGCTGTTCTCCAATACGGTTGCGCAGCAGCAGATTTCTGATTGTCACGAACACAGAGTCATCGCTGCGATAGCCGATCGTTGACTGAAAAGACTTCATTTTACAGGGTATCGGGTGCGCCAGCCGGATAGCACCAATGGCACCCGTGCGGTAAAACGCCGCCCAGTCGTCTGCGACATACTGCAGGTTCCCGTTGCATTCCAGAAGTCCTTTGGCGGCATCACGACCAATCAGGTAGGCCGCCGCCGTACGCATACTGCTGGCCTGCATGGGATAGATCAGACTAAAACCTGTGCCGCTTATGGGTACCGCGCCGGCGCGGCTGAACTTCTCTCGTTTCAGGGTGCGGTTGTACAGCGAAATAACCTCATCTGCCGCGAGTTCATCCACCAGCTTATCGAGAATGTCATCAATTTCGCTCGGCAAGCGGACATCATCTTCCACCACAAAACCAGCAACAGCACCACCTTCCACAATTTTTTTGCAGGCGAGCAGGTGGCCGGCAGCACAGCCAATCTGCCCCCGGCTAAATCCGACGGCCCTGCGGGTCGAGATAAAGTCCGGCAGGCCATTGAGGTCAGCACCGTCTACACAGATAGCATGCACGGTCCTGCGCGAGCTCGCTTTGACATGCTGATGTATGTAGTCGTAACGCTCACGAAAGCGTGGAATGGAGACCACAAAAATATCCAATTCACTTCCTCTGCTCAGTGACCAATAGCCACGATACCCCGTTATTAACCCACGTGAGAGGGATGGAAATTGCCGCAGGCGTTATCACGACTGATCGCACAGGCGAGGAGTGCTCTACACTAACTCTTCCCATAACCTTCATACGTGCCGTAATAACTCCCCTTGCCATAGGCTTTCTGCTTTTTGGTATCCAGCCTGTTCAGCACGACACCCGTGAGCGGGAGGTTGCTGTGCTTGATCAAATTGATATTTTTTAGCACCAGATTCAGAGGTGTTTCATCCGCCTTGGCCACATACACAAGTGAATCTGCCATGGTCGCCACAATCAGTGAATCACTGACCGCGTTGATTGGCGCCGAGTCTATGACGATGCGATCATAGCGTTCTGCCAGCTCCTCCAACAACGTCCTGAACTGCACAGTTGACAGCATTTCCTGAGGATTGGGCGGCAAGATGCCGGCCGGCAGCACATCGAACCCGGCATCCGTTTTTTGTACACAGTCCTGTAGTCGATCGCTGAGTGCAAGGACATTGCTCAGTCCGGGGGTACCGCTGGGTAATTTGAAGGCAGTCGCCACTGCAGGTCTTCTCAGGTCTGCGTCTATCAGCAGTACGCTTTCCATTTGTGCCAGCGCGGCGGCCAGATTGATCGCAACGGTACTTTTACCCTCGCCGGGATTAGTCGACGTTACCACCGTGATCTTGTGTGGATTTTCCAGACCGGTGAGCATCAGGCCGGTGCGCACACTGCGAATAGATTCTGCGAAGGGGGATTTACTGTCCTCGAGATAGCCCAGATATGGCCCAGTCTGGCCCTTTGGTACTTTGATATCGGGCAGGACACCCAGCAGCGGAGCTCCGAGCCGCTCTATTACCTCATCCGGCGATTTCAGGGTGTTGTCCAATATATCCCTGATAATGACCAGGCTTATCCCCATAAGGCCGCTCAGCAGAAAGGTGATCAGGACAATATTCCGCTTGTTAGGTTTTATCGGCGAGATCGGAGGTGCCGCTCTCTCCACCACTCTGGCATGCGCAGATTGGAACCCCATCGTCTCAGAGGTCTCCTTGGCCCGATTGAAGAACATTTCATAGAGCCGCTGATCGGCGTCCACCTGTTGCTCCAACTCCCGCAATCGGAACTGCTTGCGATTCGAGGTAGCAACCTCCCCCTTCACCGCCGCCAGTTGCTGCTCCAGGTTCTGTTCGTTGCGCTCGACTACGCGATACTCTTTCTCTATACCAGCGGCAACCTGCATCACCTGCCGTTTCAATTCGCTCTCGGCACTTTCCTCGCGTGTCGTCGCGGCCATCATCTTGGGATGCTCTGGCCCATAGCGCTGGCTAAGATTGGCCACTTCCTGCTGCGCCGAGGTGAGGTTCTGTGCCAAGCTTTGTACCAGGGGGTGTTGCAGCACCACCGGCATTTTCAGAAGCTGGTCCACAGAGTAGTTGGCGCTGCCGCCCAACTCCCGATAAATATTCTCGGCGCCAATCCGGGATCGGCGCGCTTCTCCCAAACGGGTGGTCAGTTCATTCAGCTCCTGCGCGTCCACTGTTTGACCGCCTGCCATATCGAGAATCTCCTCCCTGTCCCGATACGTCTGGAGTTCCTGCTGTGATGCATCCAGCTTGGATTTCAGATCCTGTAGGCGCCCGGTGAGCCAGTTGCCAGCCTCCCGCGTGGATTGCATTTTGGCGTCCAATTGGCTCTGTATGTACACTCTGGCCAAGGTATTCACTATTTCTGCAGCCAATTTCCGGTCAGTGGACTCGAAACTGACAACGACTAACTGGGTGAACTCCACCGGCTCAACAGACAGCTGGCTCATGAAGCGATTGATAACCGCCGCTTTTCTGCGCTCCTCGTTGTCCACAGCAGAACCGATCGAGCCAGACGCAGTTGCATCAAAGCCTGCCAGCCATTTGCGCACAGTCTGGCTCCAACTGCTCCCGCCATCTTCATCAGTCCGCAGGGGGGGGGCAAACAACGGGTTATTCCACAAATCCAGCTCATTGGCCACCATCTCCGCAATGTCGCGGTTTTTGATAATTTCAAACTGGGTGAGAAAGTATTCCCTGATGCCGGGCGGCTGGCCGTAGACCTCTTCGATGGAGACGGTTTTGGCCTCCTGCGACTCGATCATAATTGTGGTGCTGGCGCGGTACACCGGGCTTATCCGCATTACCCATAGTGTCGCCAGCAGGCTAATCACCACGCACAGGCCCAGCACGCCCCAAAAATTTTGGCGAACGATTTGCCACAGGTGGCGCAGATCGATTTCGTCCTCTTCATGCGGATGGAGGTCTGCGGGGCGCTGTAGTACTTGCATGGCGTAGTGTGCTCGCTAGGGAAGCGTGGTGCTAAAAGAAACTTTGTTCAATATTGATGACATCACCCGGACGCACGCGCGACGTCAATTGCGCTGGCTTGCCTTTCCCGTTGTCGTTCTCACCCGCGTCATCGGACATGATATAAAACTCACTTCTGGAGGCTCTCGAGGTGAAGCCCCCCGCGATGGACACCGCTTTCTCCACCGTTAATCCAGGTTTGAAAGGAAAGCCACCGGGATTGTCGACTTCCCCCCGCACAAAGAAGGGGCGATACTCCTTGATGGCCACATTCACCTGAGGATTGATCAGAAACCGCCCGCGCAGCCCCTCAGTAATAGTGGCCTCCAATTCGCGCGGCGTGAGGCCGCGCACCATGGTCTCCCCCAGGAGCGGGAAAGAGATGGCACCCGTGTCATCCAGCACCGCATCAATACTCAGATCTGGCTCTTCGAACACCGTAACCTGCACATGATCACCGGTATTGAGTGTGTAAGACACCATCTCAGCGTTGTCGGCCAGGGTTGGCAGGGCAGCCAGAAACAGAAATAGCAGCAGTTGTGCGCGCAATATGACGATCAAGACAATATCCGTGAATTTCGAAAGCGACCAGAGGCAATAGTCTGCAGAGACTAGCAGATAGTAAGATCAGTTGCTCGTATCTGCAAATCCAGGTACCGGCTCTACGTGCCAGGTATGCGTTGGGATAAAGCAGAATATCCGCTCCTGGTTCAGCCGCTCAGCGTGTTCAACAATGCCTGCAGCACCTGCGGTAAAGCGGGGTGCTCCCTGGGGTAGTGAAGCTGGTAAACCGGCAATCCCTCGCCCAGCGTCTGCGCCACGCGCTGGAATGTCGCGGCCTGCGTCCCCGTATCGGAGGGATCCAGATTGAATGCGCTGCCCAACATGGACATTATCGCTGCCTGGCCTGCGGCGGGCTGAACTCTCACCGCCGCCCCGGCCGGCGTTTCCGCCGGCGCGCCAAGCAGGAACAAAGCGTCCAGCGACCGCCCTCCGACAGTGAATGTCGCGCGATCTTCGAGGTGCATTTGCAGTTTATTTGAGTCAGCGCTATAGGGCGCAAAGTCTGCGGGATTGTGCCCCAGTGCCGTCAGGGAGTCCGGGTATAACCGCAGCGTGGGAACACCCCCGGAAATACCGACCCCGCGGTCGTGCGCGCGCAGCAGTATGCAGTCATCGTCGATAATCTGCGCGCCTTGCAGATGACAGTAGGACGCCAGAGTCGATTTGCCATACCCCGATTCACCCAAAAAGGCGACCGTGCGGCCATTGGACAATATCACCGCACTGGCGTGCAGCAATAACTCGCCGCGGTGGGCCAAATAGCGGGGCAACACCTGATTCAGGAGGAGCTGGCGCAGCAATCCCTGCCCAACTCCCGGCGCCGCCGTGTAATGGATGATGCCACCCACTTCGATATGAAAGCTGGCCTGCGCTGGCAAGCACAGCAGATAGTCAGCGTCTCGGCGTGCGCATCGACAGATCAACACCCCCTGTTCATTGCGCCACTCAAAACGGGTTTCGAACGCCTCGGGGTCGATCTGGCCAGCGTGCATCTGCCGGACAGTGACTGCGGGCTCGCCCCCCCCGAAATCGGGCAACTCGGGCAACTCGGGCAGAGGTAGTTGGCTGCTGACCGACATATCAAAAAAGCGGTAGGTGTCGAATAATCGATGCTGACGCTGGGCGTCCGGATGTCCAGCAGGCGTGTACTTGTGCGGATTGCTGCTCATGACTGCATTTGTCGGTTTTCGGTTACAATCTATCGAGGACAGGAAACATGCAATGCACCCTATAGCAAACAGGGGAAATATATAACGTGTGCGTGTATTATAGTAATGCAAATTTTAGTGGCTGAATGATCTATATTTGTAACTGCGCGGCAGAGGGTATCCGCTCTTTTATCCGCAGCGCGAATGCGGGGCTTCTCAGAGCAGGCAAAAAGGGTTTACGATGAGTCTTGACGATCAACTGGCGGGAAAGGAAAAGGCCGTGCCTGAGACAGACCTCAGCCGTCGTGATTTCGTCAAACATTCCGGAAAAGCACTCTATATTGCGCCCACCCTGACATTGCTCGGTTCCGCGCCAGCATCAGCACAGTTTGGTAGCCCCCCACCGCCACCCGGTTCAGCACCGTCACCAGACAGGTAACCTCGGGATCGACCGCTATGCCACTAGTCACCCATTCAAGCAAATCCCTACAATCTATGGCGGCCAGGAAGTGGGGCGCGAAGGACGAGAAAAGTATGTCAAACAACCACCGCATGACACAGAAATTTATTCGCGCACCGCTGGCCGCTATCGCCCTCTGCTGTGTGGCGATTGCAATGACACCTCAAGCTATCGCCCAGGCCTGCGGCCCCTCTGTGACCCTGAGCGCCAATCAATGGACGATGGTCGGCATTCCCTGCGTACCTCCCGCAGCCAAGAGGAACATTGGCGATGTGTTTGGTCCCAGCCTGGGCACGTCAAATTATGGCGTGACCTGGATTGCCTGGAAACGCGTCTATGATGATGCCCAATGCACCGTCAGCACCGGCCCATCCGATTGCTACGTCAAACTGACGCTGGCAAGTGCGGCCACCACCGGCGATGCATTCTGGCTTTACACCACCGAGCAAAAGACCTTGCAGTTCAGCTCTACCACGGCCAGCACACCCGGCCCGTCATTTCAATTTCCCGCCAAGGTGTCTTCGGATGGCAACAGCCGGTACTACATGTTCGCCAATCCGTACGCCGCGACGGTCAGCTGGGCCAACGTGGTGTTTCCCTCCACGCTGACGCTTTGGGGCGTTACTATTCCCTATACCCTTTCGGTGCAACAGGCTATCGACACTACGGTAGTCAGCAAAAACATCAACTACTGGAACGGCAACACCTACTATACGCGCGACCTGAACAGCCCGGTGGCCACCTTCACCGCCAAAACATCTGTCTGGCTTGAGATGTTAAAACCCAATAGCGCCATCACAAACATCAGCGTGAGCGTGCTGAAGCCCTAAATTGATCTCTCAGGATACCGGAAGACCGTGATGAATTTGAAACAAGCAGTTGCAGTATTGATCGCACTGGTGGCCCTGGCTGCCCCCCACCTGTCTGCGGCAGATTTGAAGAAGGGAGAATGGTCTGTCCAGCTAATCCTGACTTCTGATGCCGACAATCTGGAAGACCCCTACAACACACTGGGTCAAAAGCGGGACGCTCTACCTGGGCTAGACGACAGTGACCTGCCGGAACTCAGCCAGACCTGGAATGGCACCTATCTCAGCGTGATGTTTTACCGTCCAGAGTGGGCATCTGAGAAAGAAACCTACAATACCGATTTCCATCCTGTAGCCCGCAAGAAAAATGATGAGTGGACCTTTGAAGTGCGCAGTGACGACCCCACACGCGATCTCAGCCTGACATGGGCCGGTACAGGCACCAAAATGAAGCGGATGGTACTGGTGGATTTAGAGGACGACATCGTGTTTCCCGCGGTCGTCAAAGGTAAACCTCAGGTCTACCAATTCAGGATGACTGGCACGGTGCGCGAATTTGCATGGCGGGTATTGAGCAAAAAGGAATACCGGCAACTAGTGGCCGCTGGACGCGAGGAGCGCAAGGCCAAGCGAAAGCAGCGAAAGAGCAATTGGTTACCCAAGGGCTGGGGGCAGGGCGAGGGTCAGGGTCACCGTCGCGACAGACTTTCGGAAGGTTTGCCGGAAGATCCCTTTGGCGACTAAATCGTGGTGCGGTCGTGGAGGTCGACTGGGATCGACTAGAGGCTTAACTCTACGCCTACGTTGAAGACGTAGTCTCTGTAACTCAGGTTTTCGATATTTGAATTCTTTCGATCGTAGGCGTATCCGGTGTAGATATTTGCCCAGCGACGAAACTCGTAGCCGATCTTCAGCGATGCGTTGAAGATATCATCTTTTCTATTGTCGAAAGACTGCGCATAGCTGTCCTGGCCGAGAAGACCGCTAAATTCGCTGTAAACACGGTCAGACCACTGGTGAGTCCACGTTGTAGTAAACACATCGCGTTTGATAAAATCGCCCTGCAGAGTGGTTTCCTCCGGGTGCCTCGTACTCGTCACAAGGATGGTGTCCTGCTCCCGGGGCTGCATCAACAACTCCAGCCCCCACCCCAGGCCATCCCAATCCTCGCGGCCAGACTCCTTAAAATCCTTGTCCACATAACTTAACTTGGCCGTGCTGGTCAGGTTGCGTGTGATCTCCCATTGAGCGCCCAGTGAAAGTGAGTTTTCATCGCTGTCCAATTGCGCTATTTCATCGAAGGGGTTGGGATAGTGGATGCGTTTGAACGCGTATTCGGCCAGCACATCTGTGTTGGGGGCAACTGGATGGTAAAATGTGCCGGACACCGTTGACTCATCTCGGTCGCGCGGCCGGGTGAGTTCCTTGAAATTCTGGTACTGGCGCTCCATATAACCGGCCTTCAGAAGCAACCACCCGACATCATCATGGGAGCCAAACTGCAGGGAGCCACCCACATCTCCCTGGTCGTATTTAATCGGCTTGGGCAGTACTTCACCGATCAAGCCCTCCGAGAGCCCGGTACCACGATCCTCGTGCAGCGCGGCCCAACTGACAAAGCCTTCCGCGATCCAGCGATCCGAAAACTCCATATGGGCGTCGCCTGAAATCGTATTGTCGAAATAATCATTGTCATCATTGTGGCGGCTAACCTGATACCAGGCCGCCTCGCCGGTGTAATTCAATTGATAAGAGTTATTGCGATCTTGCGCCAGCATGTTGAGCGCGGGACGTGCGAGATAGATCCAGCTATCAGTCGCGTTATTCTGCTGCAGATAGATGTTATCGCGGTGTTTGGTTTCCACGCCGACGGTAGGTGTAATTGCAAAAGGCCCGGCATCGATCACGGCAGGGCCATCCGGCGTTGCCGCAGCCAGGGATTGATTCGTCGAAGTCAGCGTCACGACAAGTACAGCCAGAGCGCTGGCAGTGCTGGCCGAGTCGATTAACCTGTAGCGCATGGAGGCCTTCTCACATCGTTTAATTAATTTTGGCACTCTACGGGCGTGTGTCCCGCAAATTGGGTGTCTACTGCCAGGTTCAATAGGGCGCACGGTTCCCGACGGCCTGCGGCACGCCCATTCTAGCGCAATATTGCCGGTAACAGACAAATGCGATTGCCAGGACGCTCTGCCAGAGCAATCGCGCAATGTTCACAAGGATCTGTAGTAGCGACTTCCTCTTGCCCTGTATCATCAAGGTTTTATTATCAGGGTGCGCATCAAACGATGTCTCCGTCCGTCATTAAACCATATCACCGGGCCAATACCGCACTGTTTTACTATTTCCTGGCCGTGCTGGCGTGGGCCCCGCTGCCATTGGCCAGCAACCGCGACTGGTCGACCGTGCTACTGGCGGTCTTATTGTTAACCGGACTACTGGGGTGCCTGCTGCTGATGCTGTTAGGCCACGTGCGAGTAACACCGGCCCTGCTCCGGGCACGGCCGGCACTGTACGCGCTTATAGCGGTGCAGGCATGGGTAGCAGTGCAACTTGCCCTGGGCATTAGTGTCGCGCCAGACTCCACCGCACTCGCACTGCTACTGGGGGTAGCGCTGGTGGGGGCGTTTGTGCTCGTGTTGCTGCTGGTGGACTCGCGGCGACGCATCCTGCGAATCGCACAGGTGATGGTGGGCTGTGCCGTATTTCAGGCGTTTTTCGCCAGCGCCATAATGATGAGCGATCTGACTCAGATACCCTTGCTGGATAAAACCTTCCTCCGCAGCAGCGCCAGCGGCACCTACATCAACCGCAATCATCTGGCGGGATTCCTGGAAATGAACCTGGCGATCGGCATCGGTATGCTGGTAGCGCAGTTACATCGCTACCCGGCGTCCAGTTGGCGTGAATTTCTGCGTCGCATGATCGACACCATCCTTAGCCCCAAATTCAGGCTGCGACTGTACCTGGCCATCATGGTTGTCGCGCTGGTACTCACACGCTCCCGCATGGGTAATGTGGCGTTTTTTTCCAGCCTACTGCTCTGCGGCGTGGCAGGCATGGTGTTGCAACAGCGCGTGACCCGCAGCGCGGTGTTGCTCTTTGTCAGCCTCCTGCTGATCGATATCTACATAGTGGGTAACTGGTTCGGGGTGGATGAGGTGGTGGAGCGCCTGCAGCGCACCACCCTGGATACGGAAAAGCGCGATGAGGTAGCGCTAGACAGTATTGCGATGTGGCAGGACAATTTCTGGGTGGGCACTGGTGCGGACAGCTTTTTCGAGTCGTACGTTTACGGGGGCTACATGAGCCCGGACTCGCTCTATTACCGCCATGCCGAAAACGATTATCTCGAAATAGGCAGCGGCTTTGGATTTGTCGGCTTTGCGCTGCTCGGGACCGCCGTACTGACCAGTCTATGGCAGTCTCTACTGGCACAGCGTCAGCGCCAATCCAGCTTGCGACAAGGCTTGGGGCTGGCCAGCACAATGGGGATCACCAGTATCCTCATCCACAGCTTCACCGACTTCAATTTGCACATACCCGCCAACAGTCTGTGGTTCATCGTACTGCTGGCATTTGCCTGGGTGGCGGCCTCAGGAGAGAAACACAAAAGTGGCCCATAGCAACTCAACCAACAGCGAATCCCCGCTGGAATGAGCGCCCGTATTCGCCAGGATAAGTCACGGGCTTGCGCTGGCGATTTAGTAAGCCTATATTTGCAACACTAATCAGACTCTTTATTAAAGGGTGCGAGCCATGCCTGCATTTTCTTCTTCCCGCGTTTTGATCTTGCTGCTGGCACTGGCGAGCGCTGGCGCCTGGTCGGCCGATGGCCGTATCCTCAGTTTTGAAGGCGATGTACGCGTTAACGGAGAACCGGTAACCGCCGAAACCCTGTTGAATCGCGCGGACACAATCACCACAGGGCCCAATGCATCCGTGAAGATTGTGCTTACCGACAACAGCGTTCTCGACCTCGACAGCGGCTCGGAAATCCTGATCAGTGATTACAGCTTCGATGCCGACGAACCGGCGTCCAACGCCAGCAAAGTAGACATTCTGTCAGGCACACTGCGTTACGTCAGCGGTCGTATCGCCAAGGAAGATCCCGAAAATATCAGCTTTACTGCGGGCAATTCTACCATCGGCGTCCGCGGTACATTTATCAGTATATCTGTCTCTCCACCTGCGGAGTAAGCAGTGCGGTTACTGCGTAAAGCTTTTCCGCCATTTGTTCTGCTGCTAGCCAGCACAACAGGTGCCTGGTCTGCGCAAGCCGATGTCACAGTGAATGTCGAGGCCATGATTGGGGAGGCCACACTGGTAAACGAAAGCGTCGGCGGCAAAAAAGAATCGATTGTAGTCACAACCGGCAAAACCACTCGGAAAGATCCCAGCACCGGACAGACCTTGCTGGCTCCCGCAACGGTGGCCGACAAGGTCAATACAGTGGTACAGGCAATAGCGGCGTCAGCGCCGGATGCCGGCAACCAGCTCTCCTCTGAAGATGGCTGCAGCCAGGGTAACGCACCCCATCGCACCACGCCCCAACCAGGGCATGACGCAGCCGCTGCGGCCGCCCTTAAGAAAGCGCTGGAAGGCCTGAGCTCAGGCGAGCTGATGATGGTGATGGCCGTGTTGATTAATAATGCCAAGCATCTGTGTATCGATTTCTCCACGGTGGCCAACACCGTCAGCCTGATCGCAACAGTACGTCCGGAAGAGGCGGCCAACGTGGTGTTCGTGGCTGCCCTGCTGGATCCGGATCACTCCGATCTCTACACCCAGGAAGCGGCTAAAGCCGCACCCGCTCAGTCTTCGAACATTGATCAGGCAAAAAAAGATGCAGATGACATCAAGAAAGACCCCAACGCGGTCATACCACCCCGGTCAACGAGCCCCAAGCCGCCTCCGGTCAAAAACAAACCGCCCGTCAAGCCCAGTGATATCCCCCCCGGAGGCTCAATAGGCAAGCCTCCCAGCCCCGAATAGCACTCTGCATTTAGCGGACACGCGATCGGGACAAGAAAGGCAACATGAAGCAGTATCTGTCTAAACATCGTTCCAGAATTACACTGGGCATAGCGTTCACTCTCATTGCGCTGTGGCTACAAATGTCTGGCGCCGATTCGAGCCGCACCATTATCAATCGGCTGGACTACCTGGCCTATGACCTGCGCCTTAACCTGACCCTGCCAGAGCACCCGCCCACCACCAACAGTGTCATCATCATCGATATCGACGAGGACAGTTTGAGAGCAGAGGGCCGCTGGCCCTGGAGCCGCGAAAAAATGGCTGCGCTGGTCACCGCGCTTAAAGCAGCGGGCGTACATACCATTGGTTTTGACGTAGCGTTTGCTGAATCTGAACGCAACGTGGCGCAGGAATTGATCGATGCCGCCGCACTCACTGGCAATCTTGAACACCGCGATTATCTGGAGACATTGATACCGCAGATGGACCAGGACCTTGCCTTTTCGAAGGTTCTGGAAGACGCGAATATTGTGCTGGGATTCCTGCTGCACTCCGATGGCGATATATCGGTGGGGGCACTGCCCTCGCCCTGGTCGATGATCTCACCAGAGCAGCACGGCAAGCTCACCTTGCCAATGATGTCGAGCTACACCGGAAACATGGCTCTGCTACAGAAAGCTGCGAGCCATGGCGGCTTTCTGAACACCACTATGGATGCCGACGGCGTGCTCAGAAGCACACCACTCATACTCGGGAACGGTGACCTGATCTATCCATCGCTGTCTCTGGCAATGGCGCGCCGCCACACCAAATCACTGCGTTTCAAAATGGATACGGCACACGCCGGCACGAGCGAACGTATCACCGGGCTGTGGCTGGATCGCACGTGGATACCGACAGACCAGTACGGAAGAGTACTCATCCCCTATTCCGGTAAGCCCGGGGCAATTCCTTACGTTTCAGCGACCAAAATCATTCACGCACCAACCCCTGATACCTTCCCCGAGCTGCAAAACTCAGCGGTGCTGATAGGATCATCTGCACTGGGACTGTCGGACCTGGTCAGCACGCCCACCGGTCCAACATTCCCCGGTGTTGAGGTTCACGCGACGGTACTGCAGAGAATTCTCTCCGGGAAGCCCTTTCCCCGCGTGCCAGACTGGGCCAATGCCGCCAGCGTGTTGGCGATCGCAATAACCGGTTTACTGCTGTCGTTTTTGTGCCCGGCGTTTGGCGCGCTGGCAATTACTGTTTTTGCCGTTGCCTTTATCGGGCTGATGATCGCCAGCGATGTCTGGCTGTGGTCTTCTGCGCAATTGGCGCTGTCCCCGGTCATGCCCCTGCTCACCGTCATGGCGATAATCGCGATGAATGTGCTGTTTGGCTATTTTGCCGAGGCCAAGCAAAAACGTCAGGTCAGGAAGGCATTCAGCTCTTATATGGCACCGGCGCTAGTCGACCAGTTGGTGGGAAATCCCGAGGGCCTCAGATTAACCGGTGAATCGCGGGAGATGTCCTTCCTGTTTTCCGACATTGCGGGGTTTACGTCCTTTTCCGAGAGCGCCAGTCCCGAACTGCTGGTATCAGTGTTGAATGAGTATCTGGAGGCTATGTGCCATGCCGTCATGGCGCATGGCGGCACCATCGACAAGATCGTTGGCGATGCAGTGGTGGGAATATTCAATGCGCCGCTCGACCAGCCGGACCACGCTGAAAAAGCCGTGCAATGCGCGCTGGCAATGGATCGCATCAGCACTGACTTTATCGCCAAAATGGAGTCTCGCGGCATGGCCTTCGGCATTACCCGCATTGGGGTCAATACCGGTCGGGCCATCGTGGGAAACTTCGGTGGCAGCGAGCGCTTTGACTATACTGCTCATGGTGATGCGATCAATACTGCCTCACGTATGGAAAGCGTCAACAAGCATCTGGGCACACAGATTTGTATCGCCGGGACTACCGCGGCCCAATGCCCCAATCACTATTTCCGACCGATAGGCGCACTGGTCCTGAAAGGCAAAACGGAGGCGATAGAGGCTTTTGAACCCATCTCAGAAAATATCGCTGAAACACCGCTCATGGTGCGCTATCGCGAGGCCTTTGAATTACTCTCTCGTGAGGATTCCAGAGCGCGGGAATTATTTGCAGAACTTAAGCAGGATTTCCCCAAGGATCCACTGGTGAACCTGCACTATGCGAGAATCACCGCCGGGATAATGTCTTCCACCATCGTGCTCGCGGAGAAGTAACATACAGCGCTCTTTCAAACAATCCATACAGGGCCTGCGGGAGTTGAATGCCGATAGCATTGCGTCGATTCTGCTGGCCGGCATCGTTGCAGGTATTGTCACGCTGATTTCCAGTGTGAGTTTTGCTGCTCTGATCTTTCACGGCGCACTGACACCTTATCTATCTTCTGCAATTACCATCCTCATCTCCACTGCTGTAGTAGCAGGATCACTGTTCAGCCTGTTTAGCGCCGCACGCCCCGTGGTGGCACTACCCGACGATGACACCGCACCGGTACTGGCGCTCATGGTCACGCTGATTATCGCCAGCTCGCCAGAGGGTACGCCCCCCGACGTCCTGTTTGTAACAACTTTCGGCGCGCTGGCGGGTGCCGCTCTACTAACCGGTATCGTACTGACTGTGCTGGGCTACTTCCGCCTGGGTTCTCTGGTGCGCTATTTGCCCTACTCGGTAATGGGCGGCTACTTTGCTGGCGCCGGATGGTTGATGATTCAGGGAGCGCTGCGCATGGTTTGCGACCTCCCACTGGCCTCTGTAGAGAATTTTCTCGCACTTTTCGACGCCGAGGTACTATGGCGCTGGTTGCCCGCAGTCATCTCCGCAGTTTTTATCCGCTGGGCGATACGCAACTGGCACCGAGCCCTGGCCATGCCCGCAAGCATGCTCCTGCTGACCCTGACATTTTATGCGCTGACAACGCTGGCGGGGTTGAGCCCGACGCAACTGATGACGGAAGGCTGGCTGGTCGGCCCATTTCCCGACACCACACCCCAATTGTTTAATCCGGTTTTATTCCAGGGTTCGCCCGATCTCGATTGGACCCTGGTAGTTGCGCACATGAGCAGCGTCGGCACAATTATTATGCTCAGCGCAGTATCGCTGATGTTGACGGCCAGTGGCCTGTCGGTAATACAACGCAACAATTTTGACATCAACCGCGAATTGATGGTGGCGGGTTTTGCCAATACCGTCAGTGGTATCGGCGGCGGTCTGATCGCCCTTCCCTCACTGTCGCTGACCGAGCTCGCGATGAAGGTGGGCGCACCCAATAGCCGACTGGTCGGGTTGGTCGTGGCGCTGTTTTGCGCGCTTATGCTCTATTTTGGCATGTCTCTCATCGCCTGGTTTCCCAAAGCGATTGTGGCGGGCTTATTGATCTTCCTTGGCATATCTCTGCTGGAACGATGGTTGATCGAAGCGCGCAAGAAGCTGCCGCGACTAGAGTACCTGGTGGTCGTGGTGATTGTGTTGGCGGTGGCAGCTGTAGGCTTCCTTGAGGGTGTGATGGTAGGCCTGTTGGGCGCTATCGTCCTGTTCGTGATCAACTACAGCAGGATCAATGTCGTGCGCTATGCATTGACGGGCAAAGAGCGCGGCAGCAATGTGGAGCGCAACAGTGCCCAGGAGATATTTCTGCGCGATACCGGCGGCCAAACGCTAATTCTGAAACTGGAGGGGTATCTTTTCTTTGGCACTGCCGCAGCCCTCGCCCGACGCATTGAAGACCGCCTGACAGATACCGCGCAGCCCACCCTGCGGTATGCCGTGCTGGATTTCGCGAGAGTCACAGAAATGGATTCCTCTGCCGCTCTGAGCTTTATGAAGCTGGCGCAGGAAGCTGCCCAGTTCAACTTTTTCCTGGTGCTGACCGGACTGACGCCTAAAATGCAGAAGCGCCTGATGGGCAGTTGGTTTGAGGAAGAAAATACCAGCCACATCCAGATCTTACCTGATCTGGACAGAGGCGTTGAATGGTGCGAAGAACGTATTCTGAAAGAACAGACCTTCAGCGAGGAAGCGCATGAGAGTATTTTGCAGCAGATCTTCAAGCACCTTTCAGACTACGACAGCCCTGCCATCCTGGAAGAATACCTGGAACACAGGAAAGTAGAACCCGGCGACCAGCTGGCCACACAGGGTGAGCCTTCCAATGAAATGTTTCTGCTGGAGACGTGTACTGCCTCGGTCTACCTGGATACAAACTCTGGCAGCAAGCACCGAATTCGCCGCGCCGGAGCCGGAACCGTATTCGGTGAAGTGGGGTTTTACCTGGGAACGCCCCGGACCGCTACGGTGATAGTTGATACCGGCGGAGACTTATTTGTACTCAGCCAGGATGCAAATGCTCGCCTGGAGCGGGATCACCCGTTGATCGCCGCCGCGCTGCATAAATTCATGATTCGTATCATTACCCGGCGACTGCAATTAACCACAGCCACCCTGCGGGCGGTATTGACCTGACATCAGTGACCCTGATAGATCGCGTACGGTGCCTACGCACTGAGCTCGGGAAATGTAGCCTCTTTGCCAAATCCCTGCCTGCGTAAATCTGTGGTATAGCGGGCGATATTAGCTTGCGCATTCGCCTCGAGACGATTTCTGAAGAATAGCGACTGGTAGAGGTTAGGCCAACCCTGTAACTCACTGAGGAAGCGCAGTTTTCCCTGATAATACTGCTCGTCACCGACATCCTCAGCCTCACACCGCAGAGCGAGTGAATCTGCCAGATAACCGTCCCAGGGCAAACCGAAGCCCGACAAATCGATGTCTACCACAAAGGCTATTGCAGAATCAGCGGCGGCGCCGACATGTCGCGTGGCAAGAATAAACTCAGCGACTCTTTCGATAAAGTCTGGCGACATCTCAGCACCCGCCACCTGCCGAAAACAGGCTACACTGAGAATCTCATTGTCCTTGGCACCATAGTGATAAATGATATCGTGAAACCATATCGCCATCTCAGTCGCCCTGAACTCTGCAATATGTTCACGTGCAAGATCCAGTTGTCCCAAGCAATGATTTAAATGTGCAAGCGTATGGTAGTGGCGATGGGGCTCTTGATAATGCGCACGCAATTGCTGCCACACCTGGCTGGCATTCGTGCCGGAACACGCCTGCCACAAATCGTTAAACCGTTCCTCAAGATATTTTTCGTCCACCCGATACCCCAACTAATTTGGCGAGTACGCGACGTCCCTGATCACATCTGCAAGGAGCTCGATATCAAATCCTGGTATCGAAAAGTCTCCCATGTTTTCGCCGAGCTTAGCATAGCCCCGGTGGGGACGATAAAGAATAATGACAACTTCATCACACTTTGAATTAAACTGATTTTGACTAACTATTTACGGTCCAAAGTTAAAACGTTTTTTTTGCCGTCTATAATTAGACGGATGCTCGGGAGCCTGGACTCTTATTATCAACCCGGTCATACCTGAGCACATACCCGCAGTGAATGCCAAAAAGTAAAACATAACACAGCAGGCTCAGGTAATCCGGAACACGTTCCAGCAACAGGCCGAGCATCGCGCACAGGGTTGCGTATCCGATCATCAGCATCAGGGTTTGCCTTCGCCCCAGCCCGCTATCCATCAGAGCATGGTGCAGGTGGGAGCGATCCGCCTTCACCAGACTGTGACCGCGCCTGGCGCGACGCAGCATGGTGGCGAGCATATCCATCAAAGGCAAGGTCACCAGCCACAAGGCAGTCACTGGCTTGATCAATGCATTGTCACCCTGAGAAAAAAACACCAGCGATGCTGTCACCAAAAAACCCAGTGTGACACTGCCTGCGTCACCGAGAAACATTTTGGGTATCAGGCGGTTGTTCGGGCCCAGATTGAACAGCAGGAATACAGCCAGTGGTATCAACATCAGGAGTAGCGCATTGGCCATGGGATGAGCGGCCTGCAGTGCGAGTAAGTACAGCACTAACAGCGGCAGGAAAATAGTACTGGCGGCCAGCCCGTCGATGCCATCAATCATATTGTACGCATTGCTTAATCCCGCGACGGCCAGCGCGGAAAGAGGAATAGTCAGCAACAGGAGAGGAATATCCCCCAGCGCGAGCAGGTCACCGACATTGGTAATCGCGATGTTGCCGAAAGTAGCAAGCAATATGCCACTGCCGAACTCCAGTAACAGCCGTGCGCTTGCGCTGATATGGCGAAAGTCATCAAACACACCTATCAGCAATACCGCGCAGGCGATCAGCAGCATGGGGTAGGTGTAGGGCGCAATACCCAAGACAAAAGTGCCAAAAAGCAGTGTAAGAAAGACGGAGATGCCGCCAGTAAGCGGCACCTCGCCCTGATGTTGTTTGCGCTCATTGGGACCGTCCACCAGGCCTGCGCGGGCGCCAATGCTCACCGTAACTCGCGTGATCAGCAGTGCAGCAATTGATATTTGTAGTAGGAGCACTTCAGCAGCTTCTTATGCAGCGACGCTCGTCAGTTTAGAGCATCCCTTCAAAATACTTAATCGCCAGGCCCAAACCCTCATCGAGTTCAATTTTTGGCTCCCAGTTCAGTTTCAATTTTGCCAACTCAATATTGGGCTGACGCTGCAATGGATCATCGTTAGGCAGGGGCCGCAACACCAGCTCGGATTTGGAATGGGTCAGCGCAATCACCTTCTCGGCTAATTCCCTGATCGTAAACTCATTGGGATTACCCAGATTTATGGGGCCGGTGACGTCGTCACTAGTGCCCATCAAACGCACAAACCCTTCGATGAGATCATCGACGTAGCAAAAGGAGCGGGTCTGGGAGCCGTCACCAAAAAGGGTGATCGGCTCGCCGCGCAGGGCTTGCATGATGAAGTTTGAAACCACCCGGCCATCATTGGGGTGCATATTCGGACCGTAGGTGTTGAAAATACGGGCGACCTTGATACGCAGCCTATGCTGCCTGTAGTAATCGAAAAAAAGTGTTTCGGCGCAGCGCTTGCCCTCGTCATAGCAGGAGCGTTCGCCTATGGGATTCACGTGGCCCCAGTATGCCTCCTGCTGAGGGTGGACTTGTGGATCGCCATACACTTCACTAGTGGATGCCTGGAATATTTTTGCGCCGGTGCGCTTGGCCAAGCCCAACATATTGATTGCGCCGTGCACACTGGTCTTCGTCGTTTGTACCGGGTCATGCTGATAGTGGATCGGTGAAGCAGGGCAAGCCAGATTATAAATTTCGTCCACTTCT
Source organism: Halioglobus sp. (assembly GCA_037969215.1). Classification (GTDB taxonomy): domain Bacteria; phylum Pseudomonadota; class Gammaproteobacteria; order Pseudomonadales; family Halieaceae; genus Marimicrobium. The sequence goes on along the minus strand of JBBKWY010000173.1, from coordinate 21,407 downwards.
ACATATAAGGGGAACGTAACATCGTGTCGCAGCATTTCAAAGTTCGGCTGGTCCATCAGTTCGACAATATTGTCTTTATTGCCGGTGAAAAAATTGTCCACGCAAATGACGTCGTGTCCCTCGCGGACCAAACGTCGACACAAATGAGAGCCCAGAAAGCCCGCGCCGCCCGTTACCAGTACCCGTTTTCTCAAATGCATTATGTTTTTACAACCTGTCTAGCACAAACGGCTTGTAGGGTTTCGGGACGACTGGACACCAGGACGCTGCGCGTCAATCTGCAAAGGGATGGCGCAGCACGATAGTCTCCACTCGATCGGGACCCGTCGAAATGATGTCGATAGGCGCTCCCACAATGGTTTCTATCCTGTGGATATAATTGCGCGCTGCCTGCGGTAACTGCTCCAGCGTTTTAGCACCCAGAGTGGATTCACTCCAGCCGGGAACTTCTTCGTATACCGGCACCAGACCCTCGTAATCATCAGAGTCCATCGGATTGAGTACGGGCTTACCATCCTTGCAGGTATATCCCACACAGATCCGAATCGTTTCCAGGCCATCCAACACATCCAGCTTGGTGAGACACAGGCCACTGACGGAGTTGATATTGACGGCCGTGCGTAGAGCGAACGCATCAAACCAACCGCAGCGACGTGCTCTACCAGTGGTCGCACCAAATTCGTGGCCTTTTTTGGCGAGATGTTCACCGGTTGCATCGAACAATTCCGTGGGGAAAGGGCCGGAACCAACACGGGTGGTGTAAGCCTTGGTGATGCCCAGTACATAGTCCAGATACAGCGGACCAAAACCGGAACCTGTCGCCGTACCGCCAGCTGTCGTATTGGAGCTGGTCACAAAGGGGTAGGTGCCGTGGTCAATATCCAGCAGCGAACCCTGTGCGCCCTCGAACATGATATTCGCACCGGCCCGACGATACTGATGGAGGATACCGGTGACATCGGCCATCATCGGCAGCAATTCCCGGCCCATTTCCAAGGTCTCGGCCAGCACTTTGTCTACGCTGACAGCCTCCACCTTATAATAGTTTTCCAGGAAAAAGTTGTGGTACTCCATCACTTCGCGCAGCTTGTGCTCAAAGCGCTTCTCATCCTGCAAATCACCCAGACGCAGACCGCGCCGACCGACCTTGTCCTCATAGGCCGGACCGATGCCACGACCGGTGGTTCCAATCTTCTCTTCGCCGCGTCGAATTTCACGCGCCTGATCCAGCGCAGCATGGTAGGGCAGGATCAGCGGACAGGCGGGAGAGATCTTCAGGCGTTCACGCACGGGCACGCCCTTGGCTTCCAACTCGGCGATCTCCTTTAACGCTGCCTCCGGAGACAACACCACACCATTGCCGATCAGGCAGGCGACATTTTCTCGCAGGATACCGGAGGGGATAAGGTGCAGCACGGTTTTTTCACCGTCGATAACGAGTGTATGCCCGGCATTGTGCCCACCCTGAAAACGCACTACAGCGCTGGCCTGATCCGTCAGCAAATCAACAATCTTGCCCTTACCCTCATCACCCCACTGGGTCCCCAGGACTACTACATTCTTACTCATTACTTTGGCTCTTGTTTTGAAACTGATTCGGATGTGCGCGCGACAGTTCGTCTACACACGGTCATTGGAAATAAGGGGCTGTACCAGCCACTCCTCACCCTGTTCAACAAGTTGACGGTCGCAGCGCGGATCCACAGCCCCCGACAGACAGTTAATCACTACTTCACCTGCCGCTCTCAACTCACGCACTTGCTGGTCCAACGCAGGATCGTCTGCATCCGGCATACTGATCGCGCCACCGACGATGGTCGCTGCGGGCAACAATGCCACTATTGCTTTCAAATCGGTGTTGAACCCGGTGGCCGGTCTGGCCCGGCCATACACGGCACCGACATCATTATAGCGACCGCCATTGGCCAGGGCCTGGCCGCAGCCGGCCACATAGGCCGCGAAAACCAGGCCGGTGTGGTAGTGATAGCCGCGCAATTCCGCCAGATCAAAATAAATGTCCAGGTCAGGTAATTGTCGACGAATATCACAGGCCACCTCCTGCAGTGCATCGACCCCCACTAACGCATCAGGTACGGTCTCGGCAAATAACACCCGGGCCTCTGCCAACACGGTTTCGTCCCCGTGTAAATCGACCAGTGCAATAATCAGTGCGGCGATATCCGGCTCCACGTCCGCCAGGGCCTGGCGCAAATCCGGCACTGATTTACGCTGCAGGGCGTCAAAAACGGTCTTTTCCTTGTCACCACTCAGTCCAGCTCTGGCCAACACCGCCTCGTAGATGCCCACATGACCGAGATCCAGGGTTACCCCGGTGAGTCCGACGGAATCCAGCGTCGCCAGCATCAGGCGCACAATTTCCACATCCGCACCCAGACTGTCATCGCCATAGAGTTCCGCACCCAACTGAATAGGCGAGCGCGAGGCCAACAGAGACTTCGGCCGGGTGTGTAGGGTTGATCCTGCATAACACAGCCGGGTTACACCTTCCTCTGCCAGACTATGCGCATCAATGCGCGCGACCTGGGGGGTCATGTCGGCGCGAATCCCCAGCGTGCGGCCACTGAGTTGGTCGGTAAGTTTGAAGGTGAGCAGATCCAGATCCTCACCCAAACCTACCAGCAGGGATTCGGTAAACTCCATCAGCGGCGGGATAACCAGACGGTATCCCCAACTGCGGTACAGATCCAATAGCACACGACGCAGAGACTCCACAGATTCTGCCTGCGCGGGGAGTACTTCCTCCATCCCATCGGGAAGTTGCCAGTGATCTACTGTAGACATCTCATTCACCCGGGCTTAATGCACCAAATACAGAATAACGAGCCCGAACAGCATGCTGCCCAGCCCGACATTGCGAATCACTCGGTCATCCATTTGCTCTGCCATTGTCAGCATAGCCCGCCAGCGGTTGGGGCTGATAAATGGCAGCATGCCTTCGACAATGAAAACCAGCGCAACCGCGACCGGAAGAATCTGCCAGAAATCCACACACGCTCCCAAAGTACAGCTTTAGAACAATGCCATACCCATTCCGCCGAGACACAAAGCCATCGGCGGTGAGCAGAGCAGGCTTAACCTAATTCGTTACTTTTTCCTGCTTCCCGCCACTGGAATCTTTCAGATAGCGGAAAAACTCGCTGTCGGGCTGCAGCAGCATAATATCACTGTTGCCCTGGAAAGCGTCCTGGTAGGCCCTGAGACTGCGGGTAAACGAGTAAAACTCAGGATCCACATTGAAGGCCGCGGCATAGATACCGGTGGCCGTAGCATCACCTTCACCACGAATCAGTTCCGAATCACGGTAGGCATTTGCTTTCAGCACCGTGACCTCGCGATCAGCTGCAGCTTGAATACCTTCCGCCAGTTCCTGCCCCTGCGAACGGTGCTCGCGGGCTTCTTTTTCGCGCTCGGCGTTCATCCGCTGATACACAGACTCCGACACATCCGGTGGCAAATCGATTTGCTTGACCCGCACGTCGATCACTTCAACGCCCAGCCCTTCCTGCGCAACGACAGTCAGCTCCTCGGTGAGGGCCTGCATTAACTCGTCCCGCTCACCGGACACGACTTCCTGGATAGTACGTATGGCGACCTGGTTGCGCAAACCGTTATTGATACGCTGCGCCAGCAAAGTCATCGCGCGCGATTCCTCACCGTTGGTAGCCGTATAGAACTTTTCCGTGTCCGATACCTTGAATTTGGCATAGGAATCTACGATCAGCGCTTTTTTCTCCTGAGTAAAGAAGCGCTCAGGGGTAGAGTCCACCGTCAGTATGCGCCCATCGAACTTACGCACATTGTTCACAAAGGGAATCTTGATATGCAGGCCCGGCTCGATGTTCGGATTGACCACCTCCCCGAACTGCAAGAGCACGCCACGCTCGGTTTCCTTGATGACATAGAGCGAGTTACTGAGCAGCAATAATGCTGCCAGCGCGATAAAAATAAAGGTTACATTGCGTCCGGACATGTTCAGCGCCCTCCCCTTCGGCCATCGGTGGCAGCGGCGTCGCGACGCAACTGTTCAGTAACGGCATTGGTCAATTCACGAACGTTGGAGCTGTCCATCTTGAGTTCGCCACTAGCAGTACTGCGCTGACTGCGTTCGGCCAGCTTGTCCAGCGGCAAGTACATTACATTGTTGCCGCCTTCAACGTCGACCATCACTTTATTGGTCTGGCTGAGCACAGCTTGAACTGCATCCAGGTAAAGTCGTTCGCGGGTCACTTCCGGTGATTTTTGATATGCGGCTAACAAGCGATTAAAACGCTCTGCCTCACCTTCGGCGTTGGCGATGACCTGCTCTTTATAGGCGCTGGCTTCTTCAATCTGGCGCTGAGCACCACCGCGCGCCTCGGGGACGATACCATTGGCGTAGGCCTGTGCTTCGTTCTGCAGCCTTTCCTCGTCTTCGCGAGCCTTAATGACGTCGTCAAAGGCGGCCTGTACCTGCGTAGGCGGCTTGGACTCGTCTATCGTGACCTTGCTCACCAGAATGCCGGTTTCATAAAGGTTGATGTACTCCTGCAGACGTAGCTCGACATCCACTGCGATCTGCGCACGACCTTCGGTCAGCACCATATCCATAGTCGTGCCGCCGACCACATGGCGCAGGGCGCTCTGGGCTGCGTGCTGCAGGGAGCGCTCCGGATCGCGCACCTTGAGAATAAAATCTACCGGGTTGTCGATCACATACTGCACCGAGAGTTTTACCTCGACGATGTTTTCATCCTGCGTGAGCATAATCTCGCGGAAGCTGCTCGAACGGACTTTTGTGATGTTCAACAAACTCACTTCATCCACCAGCGGCGGATTCCAGTGCAAACCCGGTTGTACCGTGTCGTAGTACTTGCCAAACCGCAGCACCACGCCACGCTCCTGCTGGTCAACCTGATAAAAGCCAAGCGCCGCCCAAATCACTACGGCAACGATGAGTAAGATACCCAACGCCGCCCCCGAAAAGCCCGAGCCGCCGCCGCTACCGGAGGACGAGCCCCCACCAAACAAGCCGCCCATCTTGGCCTGTAACTTTTTCAGAGCTTCATCCAGATCGGGCGGCCCCTGATCGCCACCGCCCCAAGGGTCTTTTGGCTTATTGTTTCCGCCACCCGGTTCATTCCAGGCCATATGCAACTCCTAGTTTTATCTTAAAAAAACAGTCTATCAAAATTTCCGCCCGGGGTACGCAGCGCTTAGCACGCACCCGCGTTTAAAAAAGCGGTTCCGGGCCCTTCTTCATCAATCGATTCCAGTCTGCACGAGGCAGACGCACAGTCAGATGCGCGACACCATCATCGCCATAGTCTTCTGTTTCGACAGCACCCATATTATAGAGCGCTGCGCGCAGGCTTCCTTCATTGGGATCCAGATGCAGCTCTTCAGAGACCATATCCTGACCCACCAATTCTGCGATCGCCTGCATCAGTAGCTCTGTGCCTGCTCCGGTGGCGGCACTCAGCCACACCCGCTCCGGTATTCCATCCGCGTTTCGCTCCAGTCGGGGCGACTGCTCCAGCAGATCCAGCTTGTTGTAGACCTGCAGCTGGGGAATGTCCTCCGCGCCAATCTCCGCCAGCACATCCTGCACCTGATCGATATTGCGCCCCCTATCCTCAGTGGCTGCATCCAACACATGCAACAACAGATCTGCATTCAGGGTTTCTTCCAGCGTCGCCTTGAACGCATCAACCAGCTTATGCGGCAGGTGCGAGATAAAACCCACAGTATCGGCCAATATCACCGGGCCGACGTTTTCCAACTCCACTCTGCGCAAGGTGGGATCCAGAGTCGCGAATAATTGATCGGCTACATACACGGTAGATTCAGTGATGCGGTTAAACAGGGTGGACTTCCCGGCGTTGGTATAGCCCACGAGAGACACAGTGGGTATCTCAGCCCGGGTGCGCGAACGGCGCCCCTGCTCTCGCTGTTTGCGTACTTTCTCCAGTCTGGCGGTGATGGACTTTAATCGCACGCGCAGGAGCCGGCGGTCAGTCTCCAACTGGGTTTCACCCGGACCGCGCAATCCGATGCCGCCTTTTTGTCGCTCAAGGTGGGTCCAGCCTCGCACCAGGCGAGTCGACATATGCCGCAGCTGCGCCAGTTCGACCTGGAGCTTCCCTTCATGGGTCCTGGCGCGCTGGGCGAAGATATCCAATATCAGGCCTGTGCGATCCAGTACCCGACACTGCAGCTCCTTCTCCAGATTACGCTCCTGACTGGGGCTGAGTGCGTGATTGAACATCACAATCTCTGCAGACTCTACCTCTACCTGCTCGCGAATCTCTTCGAGTTTTCCGCTGCCCACAAACGTGCGCGGATGAGGCGCAGTCCTGGCGCCCATCACAAAGGCCACCGGATCACCTCCGGCAGATAGCACAAGCTCCTCAAATTCACGAGGGTCTTCGCGCTCTAATTCACTGGCAATATTCAGGTGAACGAGCACAGCACGCTCCCCCGAATCGGGACGGTCAAAAAACAAGTCTACCTCTTCAGGTTAGATGAGCGGTGACGAATCCCCTGCAAGCAACAGCCTGCAAGACACTTAACTTGCGTCTTCGTCATCGTCCTGTGGGTTTTGCAATGGCACGCGCACCACGCGGGAAGGGACAACGGTGGAAATCGCATGTTTGTAGACCATCTGGCTCACGGTATTCTTCAGCAGGACGACAAACTGATCGAAAGACTCAATCTGACCCTGCAGTTTAATCCCATTGACCAGATAGATAGAAACGGGTACCCGTTCCTTACGTAAAATATTCAAATAAGGGTCTTGTAGAGTATGCCCTTTTGACATAAGTCTCTCCTAATATGGCTCAACACGAGCCGAAACGTTAAAATGGACCAACCTCTTACCAGTTTTTTACACGCCGGACTCTGCCGGTTTTCAAAATGGATATCGGGTCTTCAATCCAGCCGGGCACAGTATAATGCATTTGTACCAGACTTATAGTGGGGGCCGTTCAAGATAGTTCAAGGCCAATGTCAGCGGCGTTTGGCCTGCGCCGCCCTCGCGGGCGTCTGAATTCCCGTCAAATGCCAGTTTTCCACTCCGATCGGTGTATATCCAGCCCAGATGAGGCCACTTCCGCAACCAGGTGAGTTGGCGCTTGGCCAACTGTCGGGTCGCAGCTTCGGCATTTTTCACAGCTTCATCCAGGCTGCACTCCCCCTGCAGGTATTGCCACAGCTGCCGATAACCGACCGCTCGTATCGCTGGCAGTGCAGCGTGCAGATCCGGGCGCTGCCAAAGGCGTTGCACCTCCTCCTGAAACCCCGCTTCCATCATCAGCGCAAATCGTTGGGCTATGCGCTGATGCAGTATCGCGCGCTCCAGCGGGCAAATCGCCATTTGCACTATGCGGCAATGCGCAAAGGCCGGGGCCGCACTCTCGCTATGCCATTGGGTTAAGGTCACGCCGCTGGCCCGGTACACTTCCAGGGCACGACTCAGGCGCTGGGAGTGATGGGGGTGGATGCGGGCAGCGGCCTGCGGGTCCACCAGCGCCAGCTTTTGGTGGATATGCGGCCAGCCCTGCGCCTCAGCTTCAGCGGCAATTTCCGCTCGAATAGCGGGGTCCGCTGCTGGCATCTCGGAAAGTCCCTCCAGAAAGGCCTTGAAATACAACATAGTGCCGCCCACCAGCAGCGGCGTCTTGCCGCGCGCAATAATATCTGCCACAACCCGATTGGCATCCGCAACGAAGTCCGCAGCGGAGTAGACCTCTGCGGGATCGCGAATATTAATGAGGTGATGGGGGTAATCCGGCTTGGCGCTACCAATGTCCAGGCCGCGGTAGACCAGCGCAGAATCAACGCTGACCAGCTCACAGTCAAGCTGCTGCGCCAGCTCTATGGCGAGATCCGTCTTGCCCGAGGCGGTGGGACCCATCAGGCAAATCAGCAGGGGGGTATCGGCGTTCACTGGCACTCCTTCAGACAATCGAGGACCTAGCGGCCGCGCAAAAACAGCTTATCCAGCTCGTCCAGTCCCATCTGAATCCAGGTGGGGCGACCGTGGTTACACTGGCCGGAGCGCTCGGTCTCCTCCATGTCTCGCAGCAGCACATCCATCTCGGGGATGGTCAGGCGGCGGTTGGCACGCACCGATCCGTGGCAGGCCATCGTCGACAGGATTTCATCCATGTGCGCCTCGATGCGCTCCGAACTGCCGAACTCAATCAGGTCTGCCAACACGTCTCGCAGTAGCTGCTCTACATTGGAATCGCGTAACACCACGGGTATCTGACGAATCACCAGACTTTCCTCGCCGCCCTCCTCGACCGCCAGACCCAGGCGCTGGAACAAATCACTGTGCTGGATGGCGATCTGCACTTCCCGCTGGCTGACCGCCACGGACTGCGGCACCAACAGGGGTTGGCTGCGAATACCAGACTCGCCGCGAGCGGCCTTGAGGCGCTCATAGGTAATGCGCTCATGAGCGGCATGCATGTCCACTAACACCATACCGTGCGCGTTTTCGGCCAGAATATAGATGCCTTTTAGCTGGGCCAGCGCATAGCCCAGCGGCGGAACGTCCTCGGGGGACTCCGCCGCAGGCAAACCATGCAAACGACCGTAGCCGTGTAACTGCCCACCTACCTGTGCCGCCGTTGGCGCATAAGACCCAAACGCTCTGCCGGCCATCCCCGGGTGGCCCGCATCCGGGTGGCCCGCATCCGGGCGGCCCGCGCTGGGCGCACCCCAGGCCAGCGCGCTCTGACTGCGAATCTCGCCCGTTGCCGTGTCTATCGCCATGCCGTCATCAGTTGCCAACATCTGCCCAGCCGATGGCTCGCGCGCGGGCTCCTGGCCCGGGCGCACATCGGCAAGGGCGCGATGCAAGCTGGAGAAGATAAAATTGTGTACTGCGCGGCCATCCCGAAAACGCACCTCGTGCTTGGTGGGATGCACATTGACATCGACCTGCGCCGGATCCAGTTCCAAAAAAAGCACGAACGCCGGGTGGCGACCATGATAGAGCACATCGCGGTACGCCTGCTTCACGGCATGCGCGATTAAACGATCACGAATAACGCGACCATTGACGAAAAAATACTGCAGGTCGGCCTGGCTGCGAGAAAACGTCGGCAGCCCAACCCAACCTGACAAACGGTAGGGCGGCACCACGGATTCAATCGCAATGGCCTGTTCCATAAACGCCGGCCCGCAGATCGCCGCCACGCGGCGCTGGCTCTCTGCCTGTGCCGCAGCGGCCTTGAGGTTGTGCACTACCCTGCCATTATGGCGCAGGGTGAACGTCACATCGAAGCGCGACAGCGCCAGACGTTTTACCACTTCTTCGAGGTGATTGAATTCGGTCTTCTCAGTACGCAGGAACTTGCGCCGCGCCGGGGTATTGAAGAACAGATCGCGCACCTCTACTGTCGTGCCGCGGGGGTGGGGCGCAGGCTTGAGTTGCACCTCCATTTCACGGCCCTCACAGGCGGCGCTGCTGCCCTCACTACCGTGTTCATTGGCGTTGCTGGTGAGCGTTAAGCGCGACACTGAGCCAATACTGGCCAGAGCTTCACCCCGAAACCCGAGACTGCCTACGCGCTCAAGATCTTCCAGAGAGGCAATTTTGCTGGTGGCGTGACGCGCCAGGGCCAGGCTCATATCCTCGACGGGAATACCGCTGCCGTTGTCACGAATCCGGATCAGCTTGGCGCCACCGGCTTCCACATCGATTTCAATGCGAGTCGCCCCCGCATCGAGGCTGTTTTCCAACACCTCTTTAGCGACCGACGCAGGGCGCTCGACGACTTCACCAGCGGCGATCTGGTTAGCCAGTCTGGAACTGAGCAATAGAATTTTGGGCATCGAAGCGGCTATATCAGCTCTTGGGAATGTTCAGCTTCTGTCCCACCAGAATTCTCGAGCTATTGTTGATGCTGTTATAGCTCTTGAGATCAGCCAGTGGAATGCGGAAGCGATCGGCAATGCCCGACAGTGTATCACCCCGCGCGATGGTGTACGCCTGGGCGCCCTGCTGCTTTTGCCACGCCAGCAGCGTGCCGGACGGCGGATGTGCCTGGAACCACTCGCGAATACCACGGTGGATCGCCACGGCCATTTTCTTCTGGTAAGCCGTGCTAGCCAATAGTCCGGCTTCCTGCGGATTCGAGATGAAACCGGTCTCCACCAGAATGGAGGGAATGTCCGGCGATTTCAGCACCGCGAAACCAGCCTGTTCGACCTGCCGTTTATGGAGTTTTGCCACGCCATCGACATTGCGCAGTACTTTATCACCCAGTTTCAGACTGGTATCCAGGGTTGAAGTCATGGACAGATCGGCCAACACCCCAGCCAGCACATCATCCTTATCGGACAGACTCACACCCCCTACGAGGTCGGCGGCATTTTCCCGCTGCGCCAGGTAGTCTGCCGCTGTACTGGTAGCGCCGCCAGTGGACAGTGCATAGACCGAGGCCCCATGCGCTTCTTTGCGTTTGAATGCATCCGCGTGAATGGACACAAACAAATCCGCCTGGCGTTCGCGCGCCAGATCCCTGCGCCCCTTGAGACTCACGTAGTAATCGCCGGTACGAATCAGCGTCGGCTTAAACCCCGAGTCGGCCTGAAAGAGTGCGGTCAGTTCCCGGGAGATGGCCATTACCACGTCTTTTTCCTCCACCCGGTTTGGACCCGTTGCACCGGGATCTTCACCACCGTGACCGGCATCAATGGCGATAATCAGGTCACGCTTGGCAGAGTGCTGAACGGTTTTTTTAACTTCCGTAGTCTTCACCTGCTGGTCGTATAAATCCAACACCAAGCGATCGCCTGCCTGCTCATTGGCTTTTAGGGTGAAACTGCGGGGATCGACTTCATCGGTAATTTCCAGGACCACGCGCAGGTCATTGCCCTCGCGCACACCGGAACGCACGGACGACACAGGGGTATCGGAGAGCTGCAGGAGGGCCAGATCGGTCGCCAGCCGGGTGTCCTGAATATCCAGCACAATGCGGCCGGGATCAGACAATACAATCAAGGAATGCTGGGCAGGACCGGAGAGATCGAAGACAATTCGCGTATGATCAGGTGCTCGCCACAGGCGCACGTCCTGCACCTCCGCTGCCCACGCAGAGGGCGCACCCAGAAAAACCAGGACCACCAAGATCCACCACGCCCTGCCCATATCACTCCCACTCATAACGCTATTTTCTTCAGGCTTGGGTCTACGCCCCGGGCCCTGTTCGCAGTTGCGCCAGCACCCGTCTGCCCTGCTCGGTCGCCGCACTGTAAAGCAATCGTCGACCCTGTCCTATCTTTTCTATGGTAATCACTAAATCCGCCGAGGGCAAAGCGCCCAAGCCTCGCTCGGGCCATTCCACCAGACAAACCGACAAATCACCAAAATAATCCCGAATACCCATAAATTCCAGCTCCTCAGGGTCTCCAAGGCGGTACAGATCAAAATGAAACACCTCCAGATCGGGCAAGCGATAGGGTTCTACCAGGGTATAGGTGGGACTCTTGACCGCTCCCGTATGCCCCAGTGACTGAATGAATCCCCGGCTGAAGGTTGTCTTCCCCATACCCAGGTCGCCTTGCAGAAAGATCACCAGGCCGGGCTCGCACACTGCACCCAGACGTGCGCCGAGACGCACCATCTCGGCCTCGTTTGCGGCCTCTATTGTGATTATTTCCTGTGTCATCCGAGCAATGCTCGCATATGAGGCATCAAGTCCGAAGCCACCAGGCCGCGCTGCCCTTCTGCCGCGGCAACATCCGCCGCCGCACCGTGCAGACACACCGCCAGTGCCACCGCCTCCAGAGGCGGCAAATGCTGGGCCAGCAAAGCACCGATGACACCACTGAGAACATCACCCATACCGCCACTGGCCATACCAGGATTGCCGTAGTCGCTCAGTAAGAGACTCTCGCCATCGCTTATCAGGGTGCCATTCCCCTTGAGCAGGACGACGCCACCGTAGCGCGCCTGCAACGCGCTGACGGCGGCAAAACGATCTGCCTGCACCTCTGCCGTTGTGCATGACAGCAGTCGAGCCGCCTCTCCGGGGTGGGGTGTCAGCACCCAGTTATCGACAGGAACAATATCGCCCAGTGCGCCACTGGCCAGCAAATTCAGACCATCGGCATCGAGGACCAGCGGTTTAGCACTGCTCAGGGCCTGCTGCAGCAGCTCCACAGCCCAGGGCGACTGCCCAAGCCCGGGGCCGACAACCAGTACATCGGCCGCCTCCAGCATGGGCGTGACATCATGCGGCGCGCTGATGCCACGGGGCATGGCTTCCGGCATTCTGGCCACTAGCGCTGCGACATGTTCCGGCCGTGTTGCCACCTGCACCAGACCGGCACCGCAGCGCAGCGCAGCTTCGCCAGCCAGCGCCGCCGCGCCGGCAAAGCCGTAGTCACCACCCGCCACCAGCACGGTGCCATACAACCCTTTGTGGGCCGTAGCGGGCCTCGCCGGAAGACGTGCCAGCAGCGACTCAAGCTCCAGCCGCGAACAATTCGCGGGGCATGCTGAATAGACCTCAGCCGGAACGGCCAGATCGGAGAATTGCAAGGCGCCGGTATAATCTGGCGCCTGCAGTGTAAAGAGCCCCCGCTTCAACCCGATGAATGTGACAGTAAGGTCTGCATGCACAGCCGAACCCAGCACACGCCCGGTATCCGAACAAAGTCCGGAGGGAATATCCACCGCCAACACCGGTGCACCACAGGTATTGATAGCGTCGATGGCCGGCACATAGTCGCCGCGTACATCACCGCCGAGCCCGGTACCCAGCAGCGCGTCGACGATCACCCCCTCGCGCGTCAGCGACACCTCCCCGAAAGTGACTATCTTTACACCGTTGGCGAGCGCCTGCTGCCGCGCCAACAGCGCATCACCGACAATTTTTCCGGGATCTCCCACCTGCAAGACGATGACCGGAATGCCGCGTTTGTGGCCAATGTCGGCGATCAGGAAACCATCGCCGCCGTTGTTGCCGGTGCCACACAGGATTTGCAAACACGCTGGCTCGGGCCAGACTTCCAGCAGACACCCCAACGCTGCCTCCGCAGCGCGTGACATCAGCGTGATGCCAGGAATGTTGTGGTCGTGAATGGCGCAGTGATCCAGCGCGCGGGTTTGTGCTGCGGTGTACAGGGTTTCAGTGCCTAGCATTTTGTCGCTGCCTTTCGTTTAGCTGTCGCCTGCTGTCAGTTGTGATCTTCTTTTCTACTTGGGCGCTAACATAATTATACGTAAACAATGAGATTACCCTGAAGCACAAACGAGCAGGAATGGGATAATGCACATATCCGCATTCCCACACACCCATAGTTAGCTCCCAGCGGTAAGATGTTGGCTTCGAGCTGACTTACGAGGCGTGGTAGCAAGGATGAAAGGCTGTACCCAGGCCGGACTGCGCGAGGCAGGACGCCGAGCCCAAGCCCCCATGGAGGGGTTCACGGCGTGTCCGGCCTGGGTACAGCCTTTCATCCGCTGCCCGCACAAACAGTAAAAAGAAGTACATACCAAAACCTGTTCTGTCAGAATCACAACATCAAGCCCATAACTGGTCGCTCCAATTTGCCACAACACCCCACACAGCAGCCCCCCGAAGCCCTGGTACAAAAAATCCGGGAATGGGCCACCGAGCTCGGATTTCAGCAGATAGGCATCACCGGCGTAGACCTCGGCGAGCACGAGGTCTATCTGCAAAAATGGCTGGATGCAGGGTATCACGGGAGCATGGAGTACATGGCCCGCCACGGCAGCAAGAGCCCTCGGCCCGACGAACTGGTGCCCGGCACCCTGCGGGTGATCTCGCTGCGCATGAACTACCTGGAGCGCGACACGCAGGCACTTGAGGTCCTGGCCTCACCGCACAAAGCCTATATATCCCGTTATACCCTGGGGCGGGACTATCACAAGTTGGTACGCAAACGGCTATCCCAACTGGCAAGCCGTATCGAGACGGAAATGGGCAGTGGTGCGTTCCGGGCCTTCGTCGATAGCGCACCGGTACTGGAGCGCGCCGCCGCCGAAAAAGCAGGGCTGGGATGGATCGCCAAGAACACCATGCTGATCAACCGCGACGCTGGCTCCTGGTTTTTCCTCGGGGAGATATTTACCGACTTGCCGCTACCCATAGACGACGCGTACACCGGCAAACATTGCGGCACCTGTACGGCCTGTCTGGACATATGCCCAACGAACGCGTTCACCGGCCCGTTCCAGTTGGACGCGCGCAAGTGTATCTCCTACCTCACGATTGAGCATCACGGCAGTATCGATCCCGAATTGCGCCCGCTGATGGGCAACCGTATTTTTGGTTGCGACGACTGCCAACTGTGCTGTCCCTGGAACAAGTTCGCTCAGGCCACCGACGAGGGTGATTTCAAACCGCGTCACGGCTTGGCGGATGTCGAACTGGTGACGCTCTTCGAGTGGGATGAAAAGACGTTTCTGGCAAAAACGGAAGGCTCTGCCATCCGCCGGATTGGTTATGAGCGCTGGCTGCGTAATCTTGCCGTGGCGCTGGGCAATGCGCCGCGCTCAGAATCAGTGGTCAATGCGCTGCTGGCCCGCCGGCAGCATACATCGCCACTGGTCCGGGAGCATGTAGCCTGGGCCCTGCAACAACACCGCGCTACGCCAGCTTGAGAAAGTGCTCGCGGTAGTAGCGCATTTCATTGATAGATTCGCGAATATCGTCCAGCGCCTGATGAGTTCCGGTCTTGGTAAAGCCCGCTTCCAACTCGGGGCGCCAGCGCTGCATCAGGATTTTGAGCGTACTGACATCCAGATTGCGATAATGAAAGAAGGCTTCCAACTGCGGCATGTGTCTGGCCATAAACCGCCGATCCTGGCAGATTGTATTGCCACACATGGGAGAGCTTCCCGCGGGCACCCACTGCTCCAGAAAGGCGATCGTTTCCTGCACCGTGCGGTGCTCGTCATAATCGCTGGCCTTGACTCTGTCCACCAGACCGGAGCGCGTGTGGTGGCTGGTATTCCATTCATCCATTGCATTCAATTTTGCGGTACTCTGATGTACCGCAATCACCGGCCCTTCGGCGAGGGTGTTGAGATCCGTATCGGTCACAATGGTGGCAATCTCAATGACGGCGTCTGTATCCGGGTCCAGGCCCGTCATCTCCATATCGACCCAAATGAGGTTGTTAGCGTTTTGCATGCGAAGTTTGCCCTGAATTACCCGAAGATTCGGCAGTGTAACAAATTGCCTCGACAGACCAAGGCCATATCCCAATAATGACTATATGAGCAAACGTAAACTCAGCCGGCAACAGGCCTGGCGCATCGAAAAAATCCAGGGGGAGCGCGCCAAGCGCGCCACACGTCGTGATACCGATGCGCAGGACGCGCTCGGCAGCGGCGAGTTGGGCCCGGAACAGGATGGACTCGTGGTCGCGCACTACGGGACACAAGTCGCGGTCGAATCCGAGCCGGGGAAGAGCCAGCGCTGTCATTTACGCGCCAACCTGGAAGGTCTGGTCACCGGCGATCAGGTGGTCTGGTGTGAAGGCGACCCTATGGGCGTGGTGGTCGCCCAGCGGGAACGGCACAGCGTGCTCTCGCGCCCTGACCCCTACGGCAAACTGAAACCCGTGGCGGCCAATATCGACCAGATCATGCTGGTGATTGCCCCCCGGCCTGAACCCCACGCAAATCTCATTGATCGCTATCTGGTGGCGGCCGAAGTCGTCGGCATCGAGCCGGTCATCGTGCTCAATAAAATGGATTTGCTGGCCGCGGAACCCGCTTTGCAAGCCGAGATAGACGAGCTACTGGCGATATACCCCACGCTCGGCTATCGGGTTATTCGCACATCGATCAAGGACAGTGGTCTGGACGAGCTGCACAGCGCGCTGTTCGAGCGCACCAGCGTATTTGTAGGGCAGTCTGGCGTCGGCAAATCATCACTGGTGAATGTGTTGCTGCCAGAGGCTGATATTCGCGTGGGCGCGCTCTCTGCAAGTACGCAAAAAGGTACGCATACAACAACCACTGCGCTACTTCTGCACCTGAATTGCGGTGGCACCCTGATCGACTCCCCGGGGATTCGCGAATTTGGCTTATGGCACATGAGCAAGGAGCAGGTGGAGCAGGGTTTTCGTGAGTTTCGTCCGCTGCTGGGAACGTGCAAGTTTCGAGATTGCCAGCATGAGCGCGAGCCGGGGTGTGCGATTCTCGCGGGCGCGGAGTCCGGTGCGATCAGTGCGCGCAGGCTGGACAGTTATCGGCGGATTGTTGCGAGTTTGGAAGAACTCTAGATTGTGTGCCGGCCTTGCGGGATAGAAGGCTGCGTGAACGGCCGCAAGACCTCCTACAATTCTCCGAATCTTGCTTCTTCGAGCACTGATGGTGAAGGTCAAAGCTGGGGCAGGGGGATTCGAAATATAGGGCATGCTTAACGAAGGGCGTCCAATCCGGGGCTTTCTGCGAGTACTGTCCGAATCCCAATTTTTTGCGCAGCAGCCGGATTGGGCGCCCTTCGTTATGCCCGTTTTCGAATCCCCCTGCCCCAGCTTTGACCGACGCTATTGGTAGGAACCCAACGCCTCACCCATCCGGGTAGCCGCCCCGGCAAGATACTGTTCATCAAAGGTCATCGCACCCTCAGGAAACAGCAGGATCACTGTAGACCCAAGCATAAAGCGCCCCATTTCGTCACCCTTGGCGAGCGCCACTGACTCCGGTAGATTCGCATAGTCCACAGATACAGGACGCTTCGGCGGTGGCGCTACCTGCCCCGTCCAAACGGTTTCGATACCCGCCACGATCATTGCCCCGACCAGGATCATCGCCATCGGACCGTGGTCTGTCTCGAAATAACACACCAGTCGCTCATTGCGAGCAAACAAGCGGTCGACATTCTCTGCCGTTACAGCATTGACCGAAAACAACTGCCCGGGGATATAACATGTCCCGGTCAAGCGTCCCGCCACCGGCATATGCACCCGGTGATAATCCTTGGGGGAGAGATAGATGGTGGCGAACGTCCCGCCCTGGAACTGCGCTGCCCGCGCCTCGTCACCGCCCAATAAGTCCTCGGTAGAGAAATACCGCCCCTTGGCTTGAAACAACAAGCCGTTGGCGATGTCACCCGACTGACTGATTGCCCCGTCGGCAGGGCATAGAATATCGGCATCAGCCAGCGGCCGTGCCCCATCGCGCAGTGCACGCGTAAAAAAGTCATTGAAGCAGGCGTAACGGGTATAGTCGGGCTCCACCGCCTCCGACATATCCACATCAAAATGCTGAATAAATTGTCGGATAAGCCAGTTCTTTAGCCACTCGGGATGACGCAGTCCAGCCAGAAAGCCCGTACAGCGGGACAGCAGGTGCTGCGGCACAATGTTTTGAAACAAAATGAAGATTTTATCCATAGTGCCTAGTGTAACGCGTCATTGTCATGGGGTGTACAGGGTATTCACAACATCAGGCTGCGATCCGATAGCTGTCGCTGGCGTAAAGCCCTGGCATAGCGTCGCTCGGCGCTATCCAGAAGCGCCAGTATTCGAGGCTCGCAGACGCCACTGCGCTCAGCTTGCCACCAGACGACAAAGTCTCGCCAAAAGGACAGCTCCTCCCAGGCCAATTCAAGATCCGGTTCATTCGGGCCCATGTGCGCTCTTCCACCGCTGAACAGTGGAGACATTCTATCGATTGCCAGGAAAAGCAATGTAGCCACAAGCGCCAATCAATTAGCCCAGTGCGCCAGATCCGGATTAGACGGCCAACTTCGATCTAAATTCTGCAGGAGGGCTTCCTGTCCATCGCTTGAAAGACCGCGAAAATGACGAGGCGTCAGAGAAACCGAGCATGTAACTTATTTCTACAAGCGGCATGCTCGTGTCGGCGATGTACTTTTCGGCCAGGTCTCGGCGCACCTCAAGCACCAGGGCCCGATAGGTGGTCCCCTCGTCAGCCAACTTGCGCTGCAGCGTTCGGGCGCTCACAAACACTCGTCCAGCGATACTTTCCTCACTGGGTGCGCCGGAAGGCAGATCTTCAACAATCGCCCGCTTCACCTGACTGATAATATCGGGCCTGTTAAGTTCTTTTACTATCCCCTCCAGTATGCGATCGCTACTGATAGCCAACTCTCGATTCGCCGCAGTAAAAGGACGCCTGGCATCCGCCAGCTTGAACGATATTCTCGAAACCGGCTGGGAAAACTTCAGTGGACAACGAAATAGACCAAAATGCTCGCCTGTAGACTGGGGTTCCGGGTAGGTAAAAGCTACCTCTGCGGGATCGAGCCCCCCGTCCAATCCCAGGCGACAAAGATCCAGCATCAATGAAACCCTGCCGTCTTCCATTACGCGCACAGCCTCCTTCGGGAGAGCCGGTACCGAACTCTGAAAATGCAACTGCCCCTTACTCTCGGAAACCGTGATATCCAGGCCGGTGTTCACTATTGACTCATACCGCACCAATCGCTGAAACGCGTCAATCAGCGTCTCACTGGACAAAAAGGTGACACCCAGTGCATTCAGGTCCATTGGCGAGTAGTACCTGGTCGTCTGTAGACCAAGATTGTCGTTCCCGGTAATTGCGGCGGCCTCAAGGAAAGCCCTGGCAAGAAGTTGAACCGGGTAGCGTGTGCGGGGTTCTTTAATCAGTGAAGGATCAAGTCCGAGTCGCGCAAATAGCACATCAGCATCTACATTGTTCGCGCTCAGGTAGCGCCAGAGCGATCGACCCGCTGACGCTAGAATAGTGGCTTCCATACCGTCTCTCCCTAACCTGACCCGTCGAATTGTAGGAACGCTGTCGCATTGGGTCAAGTGATTGGCGGGCCCTGCTATCGATAACAGCAGGGGGTAGAGACACAATGCCCCCCCCTGCTATGGAGTTCGCCTACTGCGCACTCAGAATAAAGGTGAATTATGAAGAGAAGTGGGAAGGAGGCCCTGTTACTGGCGCTGTTACTGGCGCTATGGATTGGTATGGCCATCCTCTACTGGCCAGTGGCACTATTTTTCTTGTTTCTTATAGTGATACGGGCAGTGGCATTCAGATCACGGGATAAACCCCCGGCGCAATCAGATAAGCAGGATAAGAAAGACCTGTAAGGCCGCACATCCACTGCGATTGCGGTGAATGCTCACAATAAAAAAGCCCCGGCAGCAAAACTACCGGGGCTCTTGTTGCTCAACCAGATGCTGGCGCTAGAAACGGCGACCGATGTGCGCCGAGAACAGAGCGATAGAACTTTTGTTAAAGTCGATATCGGCCTGGTTCTCCGCCCATTGAACACCCACGGTTGTGTACCAATTCTCCCAGCCGAAGGGGTCAGGAACACGTACTTCACTGGCCAGAACGTACACGTCTGCATCATTGGTTTGATTAAAAATCGGGTTAACCTTGTCACCGTCAAGGCTCTGGTATGCGGCGCGATTCAACCACACGTATTTGCCCGCGTCATAGGCAAAGCTGACGCCAAGTTCGTAGCCATCCTGAGCCATGGCATCGCCGTCCAGGTCGTTATCGATATAGGCAGCACTGGGACGGACGGTAATATTATCGCCGCCAAAATTAAAGGTATAACCC
The DNA here is from genome assembly GCA_037969215.1 of Halioglobus sp. Classification (GTDB taxonomy): domain Bacteria; phylum Pseudomonadota; class Gammaproteobacteria; order Pseudomonadales; family Halieaceae; genus Marimicrobium. The sequence goes on along the minus strand of JBBKWY010000173.1, from coordinate 1,846 downwards.
AGTTCGATGCGTGTTAAATCACCTTCACGATCCAGCAGTTTCTCCTGTGCCTGAGTCAGCCCAAGCCCCTGCCCACTTCGCTCATGGTCGAGTTCGACCTTCCTGACGTTGGCGATAAACTCCAGACCGGTACCAAACATCTTGTCCCAGGTGAGGCGACCGCCACTGGTAGTGCGCTCGGTTGAGCTACGGTTCTGGCCCAACAGGTAGGGGTTTTCCCAGACTTCAACCTTGGCAACACCCGGCGCGAGACCCGCCAGCTCGATACCACCGAGCGAATCGAAGTCGTGACGCACAGCCAGCACGGTGTTAGTGGAAAAATCGAGTGAATCCTCGACCGCTGTGCCGAGATAGACCCGAGTCTTCTTATCGGCAAATGTATAGCCGAGGTTGTAGTTAAAGCTTGGGATGATGATGTCAGTGTTATCGGGGGAGTCGTACGTGTAAATGTCGTCGTTGCTCAGATCAATACTCAAAACCTCAGCGAGAAAGTTTGACTCCACCTGGCCTCCGGCAGCGCCCAAAGCAAGAAAGCCTGAAAAGCCAGCTTCCGGGGGAATAGCATCCATCGCCGATGCAGACATCGCCAGTGTAGAAATTGCCACGGATAGTATTGTCTTTTTCATCGTTTAATTCTCCAGAACACATAGTCAGATGGGAGGTATTTAGTGATTATAGGGTTGCTTATTCTACGTTAACAGCGAAAACACTTGGTAATATTCCCTCAACAGCTCCACCGCCTATGCGCTATAGGCACAGGCAAACAGACCATCAGAGGGGGCACAGTCCGGCGACGCTCTGGATGCAGGCTGAGGCCGCAGCGGTTATGCTTCGGATTTAAATAAAACAGGACTGCGCGTGATTGAACCGACCCCTCTGCAGCGACTTTGGCTCACCGAAGCCGTGCGCCTGCGCGAAGAACAAGCTGGCCCACTTGAGGACCTCGAGGCCAATCGCCGCGCCCGTATTGACGGCGGTGACCTGTTGAGCCGACTACAACACCGCGCGCTCTGGCTGGCGCAGCGCGACGGCCTGCTGGACGCTTTAACCCACTGGCTGCAGGGCGCACGTCTAGCGCTTTTCGCGCTGGCGGTGTTGGCGCTCTTCAGCGGCGCGGGTCTGGCGTTCGCCGCTCTGGGCAACGGCCAGAACCCTGTCAACGTGTTTTGGGCGCTGGGCAGCTTGCTTGGCCTGAATCTTCTCATGCTCCTCAGTTGGACGCTCGGACTGGTTTTCGCCGGCGAGCAAAACGCCAGCCTGGGGCGACTGTGGTTGTGGCTGAGTGAAAAACTTGCCCGCGATGCCAAGGCAGCCCAGCTGGCGCCCGCGCTGGTGTTGTTGCTCCAGCGCCAGCGCCTCAATCGCTGGGCAATTGGCCTCGTCACCCACGGAGCATGGCTGCTGGCCCTATGCAGTGCACTGCTGTTCATGCTGATGTTAATGGCGACGCGACGCTATGGCTTCATCTGGGAAACCACCATCTTGCACAGCGACACTTTTGTTATTTTCACCCAATATCTGGGCACAGTGCCGGCCTGGTTGGGCTTCAACGTGCCTACTCCCGAGATGATTCGCGCCAGCGGCGATGCCGCATTGAGTATTGAAAATGCCCGACAGGCCTGGGCCGCCTGGTTGGTGGGTGTCCTGTTGGTATATGGTATTGCGCCGCGCTTGTTGCTCGCGGCGTTCTGCCTGTGGCGCTGGCGACAGGGCCGCCGCGCACTGAGTCTGGATCTGAACCTGCCTGGCTATGCGCAATTAAGCGAACAACTGATGCCCAGCAGCGAACGTCTGGGAATCAGCGATGCCGCACCTGATTTACTCCCTGGCACGCAAGCCGGTGCCA
>JBBKWY010000172.1:0-19023 GCA_037969215.1 Halioglobus sp. | reverse complement strand
GCGGCCTGAATCGGCGACGGTTCGCGGTAGCCTTTGCTCTCAATAGCTCGCAGTAAAGGCGCGCACAGACCAAGCGCATCAAAGGTCATCGGGATTTACTTGATCGGGAGGAGAATGCGCACAGGTCACATCCTCCGCCACGCGGCCAAGTTACAATGTGGCCCATACCCGGGAGATCCAAATCTACAACCAAATCAGCCGGCCGCCGGATCTGGCGGAAACTGCGCCAGAATCGTTTTAGCCGCGGCCTCACGGTACTGAGCCGCCTCTTGAGTATCAGGCTGATTGCGCATGTTGGAGTGAAGAGTAGCGCGCCAGACCGACTGCAAGTTAACCGGATCAACCATGCTGACAGTGAGCGTGCCCCCTGTAATCTGTTGGGTTGCGGGATCGAACGTGGCGACCTCATCTTGTTCCGGTGGCAAAAACTTCCAGGACAGGAAGATATCAGCATCAGCATTGACCGTGACCACCTCATAACCACGACGCTGTAGTTCCGCAGTCAGGGCATGATTGATGCGAGTGATCTGCGCATCGGACGTCATCATCGTGGAGAGTTCGCCTTTGGCAATAGGCTGAATCGCTATCTTGTGAATGTGGCTGAAGTCGTAGCTATGGTTATAATCCGTGGTCGCCTTGAGGTTGCTCGGCATTACTACGCAGGCGGTCAGCAACAGTGCAAGACACAGGCTCGCCAGCACCCGGTAGTTAAAACATGACATACATTCTCCTCGGCCGGACTTCCGGACTTTCCATAATTTGAATTCGAACTCGACCACGCAGTAAGCGGGCGCAAGCATTGCAGGCACCCGGAATCGTCCCCGATGCGACAAATACCCGTCACCACTTGGATCATCGTGCAATTAAACCTATATTGTTGCTGGATGCCATTCGCTGCAAGAGAAATTTGCCTTTGAACACCCCACCGCTATCGTCGACCCTGCGCGCAGCCCTGTGCGCTTTGTTGCTACTGACCGGCTGCGACACCTCTGACTTGAAGCCCTGGCACACGGAAGTCCTGGAGAGCGAGTACTCGGCGGAAACAGCCGACGATATCACCAGCCTTGAAGACTATCTGCGCTTGGAGGACACGTTGTTTGCCGAGCTCAACGAGACAATTTACGCACACACGGCGACAGGGCCAGCAGACGCCCTTGAGCGCTACAGCAGGGGCAGCTTCGCGGATCCTGAGCAGCGACAAAAAAACTGGAATCGAACATTTGAACTGGTAAATGACGCGCCCAAAGCCGGCGTACTACTACTGCACGGCATGTCAGATTCGCCCTACAGTCTGCGCGCGCTCGGCGAAATACTGCAGCGGCGGGGCTACACCGTGCTGGGCCTGCGCATGCCGGGGCACGGCACAATACCCTCTGGCCTGCTCGACCTGCAATGGCGTGAGATGGCCGCCGTGGTACGACTTGGCATGCGACACCTGGCGCAACGTGCACCCGGCACCCCCCTGCATATTGTCGGCTATTCTACCGGCGCAGCGCTGGCGCTGGACTACGTCCTGGACGCTTCCCAGGAATCCAAAACAGGCCAGGCACTACCACCGGTAGCCAGGCTGGTGCTGATATCGCCTGCGATTGGTGTCAGCTCCGCGGCAGCGTTTGCCAAGTGGAGTCGACGCCTGTCAAGTCTCCCTGGACTGGATCGACTGGCGTGGCTGGATATCGCACCCGAGTTCGATCCCTACAAATACAATTCCTTTGCCACCAATGCAGGCGAGCAAGTTTATGAACTGACGCGCTCCGTCGCCAATCGGTTGGCAAAGCGCTCGAATATAGCCGCGCCACTGCCACCCATGCTCATTCTCAAATCCACCGTCGATGCGACCGTCTCCAACAATGCTGTGGTCGATCGATTGCTACTGAAACTGCCCCCCGAACGCGACGAGCTAGTGGTGTTCGATATCAATCGGGTTGCCGCCAATAGCAGTTTACTGGTGCAAGATCCCGGCCCTTTCACCGCCAGACTGATTGCCGACCAACAACTGCCGTTTACGCTGACGCTGGTCACTAACGCCAATACCAACAGTCGCGCTGTGGCTGCGTATACCAAACTACCTTACGCGGCGGGTCACTCACGCACCGAAGATCTGGGCCAAAAATGGCCTGCAGGGGTATTCTCACTCTCACATGTCGCAATGCCCTTTCCGCCCAATGATCCTCTCTACGGACAACGGCGCCCCACTAACAGCAGGCAAGTCTTCCTCGGCCAGCAGGCGATGCAGGGCGAACGGGGAGTATTGAAAATACCGGGAGACTTCCTGCTGCGCCTGCGATACAACCCTTTCTATCAGTATCAGCTGGCGCGTGTGTTGCGATGGTTGGAGTAGCTTAACTCTCTACAAACGCCCGCTCGATAACATAGTGCCCCGCCTCGCCGTGCCGTGATTCGTGAAAGCCACGGCTATCCAGTAGCGCGCAAATATCCTTGAGCATGCTGGGGCTGCCGCAGATCATAAAGCGATCATCCTCCACGTTGATCGGCGGCAGGCCGATATCGGTGGCCAACTTGCCGATGCGCAGCAGGTCGGTAAGACGCCCATTGTTGTCGAACTTCTCGCGCGTCACTGTGGGATAGTAAATCAGCTTGTCACGCACGGAATCACCGAGGTATTCGTGTTGCGGCAAGTGCTCCGTAATAAGCTCTCGATAGGCCAGTTCCTCAGTGTAGCGGCAACCGTGAGTCAGTATGATTTTGTCGTATAGCTCATAAGTTTCCGGATCGCGAATAATACTCAGGAAAGGTGCAAGCCCAGTGCCAGTGGCGATAAGGTATAAGTGTTTGCCCGGTAACAGATTATCCTGCACCAGCGTGCCGGTAGACTTACTGTTAACCAGCAGGCTATCGCCGACCTGAATATTTTGCAGTTTGGACGTGAGCGGACCGTCGGGCACCTTGATGCTGAAGAACTCCAGCTCATCCTCGTAGTTGGCGCTGGCCAGGCTGTAGGCGCGCATCAGCGGCTTGCCCTCCTGCTCCAGGCCGATCATGGTGAAATGTCCATTCTTGAAACGAAACCCGGCATTGCGCGTTGTCTTGAAACTGAATAAACGGTCCGTCCAGTGATGAACCGAGGTAACTTCTTCTCGCAGTATCTGTGCCATGGGTGGTGCCTCTGAATGAATCTTGATGACGCAAAGATAAAGCGTATTCTTTAATCGGTAAAGCGGTTATATTAAATAAGATAAATCGTTATTTCCGATATAGGAGACTTTATGCGCTACAGCTTGCGCCAACTGGAGGTATTCCTTGCCACCGCGCGCTTTGAGAACGTGACCCGTGCCGCCGCAACGCTCGCGATGTCCCAATCTGCTGCCAGCGGGTCGCTGCGGGAGCTGGAGAGCCAGTTCGATGTCAAGCTGTTCGACCGCATCGGCAAGCGGCTGCGCCTCAGTGAACTGGGGCAGCAACTGCGGCCGCAGGCGGAAAAACTGCTGGAGCAGGCGCGGGCCCTGGAACAGGCACTGGCCGGTGAGGATGTGGTTGGGCAGCTGCAAGTGGGCGCGACACTGACTATTGGCAATTACATTGCGGTCAACATGATCGCCGACTTTCGCCGTCAACACCCACAGGCTCACATCGCGCTCAGCGTGGCCAATACTGAGACGATTGCCGAGCGGGTGGCCAGCTTTGATCTGGATATGGGCCTGATCGAAGGCGAGCTGCAGCACCCGGACCTGGACATTGTGCACTGGCGCCGGGATGAACTGGTGGTATTCGCCGCACCCGACCACCCGCTGGCAGCGTCCAGCGCGCTGTCTGACGCGGATCTACTGACATTACACTGGATCGTCCGTGAGCACGGCTCTGGCACCCGTCAGGCTTTCGAGCGCGCCATGCACGGCATTCTGACGGATCTGGACATCACCATGGAGCTACAGCATACCGAAGCCATCAAGCGTGCCGTAGAGGCGGGACTGGGCGTGGGTTGCCTATCGCGGGTGTGTCTGGTGGATGCATTCAAGCGCGGTTCACTGGTGCCACTGGCAGTACCCTCACGCGACTTTCGCCGCGAGTGGTTCCTGATTACACACCGCGAAAAGTTTCACAGCGCTGGCCTCAGAGAATGGATTGCGCTGTGTCGGGAGCGATGGTCGGCGTAACCATGGATCAAGGCTTCCAATTTTTATACGTAATATGGGCAGGGCCCGATTTGGGTTTTGCCTGTAGAGCCTGATCGCCAAGCCACTCAAACCACTCACCCCAGGAAGGTTGCTGCTGCTCCTCGCGCAAATCCTCGAGCCATTGGCCCAGCTTCCTGCGCATAGTGGAGACAATACCCCCCGCCAGATCCAGCACCAGGTCCATTGGTGCTATCCGTTTATAGGTCAGTAAGCCCATCGTCTCAAAAGACGTACACAGCGTAATAGCTGCTTGCTCATAAGACGGGTCCATTGCCCGCATTTGTGACAGCGATATACCGTCGGGGAGTGTTTGCAATAGCGTGATGGCCTCAGCGAGCTTATGACTATAAAACGTCTGCGCAAGATTGATCGCCACAGCGTCACGCTGCTGACGGCGCACGTGCCGGATCTGAATCCAGCCGATGATCAAACCGGTGACAATAGTGCCAGCACCAATAATGTCAGCAATATTAGCCCAGGTAGAAAGCGTAAATTGCTGCATCGTTGTTCCCCTAGCTTACTGCGTGAGTAAGGCCCTGGCTGGGCCAGTCGACTTGCTTCCAGAGAAGAGTGTAAACTCTCTGATCGAGTTGTACAGACCTGTCCGAGGACACCACTATGAAAGACGCCGCAAACTCTCTCGTTATGAACATGGACGACTCCAATAGCATGCTCCCGCAATCGGAAAATGTGGAAGAAGTTCGCCAGGACCGGAAAAATAAACTGGCGGCGGCCCTGCGCCTTTTTGGCAAATTCGGTTTTGATGAAGGTGTCGCCGGTCACATTACCGTGCGGGACCCGGAGCGGCTCGATCATTTCTGGGTCAACCCTATGGGTCGGTCCTTCAAGCAAATGAAGGTTTCCGATCTGCTGCTGGTCAGTCACACCGGTGAGGTAGTCGAGGGCCAGGGATTGCTGAACGGTGCGGCATTCACCATTCATTCACAGATTCACATGGCCAATCCCAAGGTCACCGCCGCCGCGCACTCACATTCCGTCTACGGAAAATCCTTCTCCTCGCTGGGTAAACTGCTGGATCCTTTAACCCAGGACAGCTGCGCTTTTTATGAAGACCATGTGTTGTTCGATGATTTCAGGGGTGTGGTGCTGGATAACAGCGAGGGCGAGCAGATTGCAGCGGCACTGGGCGACTGCAAAGCGGCTATTTTACAAAACCACGGTTTGCTAACTGTGGGCGAAACGATAGAAGCGGCCGCGTGGTGGTTTATCACGATGGAACGCAGTTGCCAGGCGCAATTAATGGCCGATGCCGCAGGATCGCCCAAAATGATTCGCCACGAAGTGGCACTCCAGACCCGGGAGACAGTGGGCAATCCACTGGCAGGCTGGTTCAGCTTTCAACCGCTATACGATGTAATTACCGCTGAGCAGCCCGATTTGCTGGACTGAGCTGAATCGCACTGATTTATACTGCGAGCCGACACCCGGGCGGGGTCGGCTCAACCCCCGCACAGGCTGCCGCGGCGGTTACTCAGGACGCGCTGGCCAACCGCTCCGACGATTGCTGATTGGACAGATACTCTTCATAGGTGCCCTGAAAATCTACCAGGCCACCATCCTTGATATCGATGATGCGCGTCGCCAGAGACGACACAAACTCCCGGTCGTGGCTGACAAATATCAGCGTGCCGTCATAGTGTTCCAGCGCCAGGTTCAACGACTCGATACACTCCATATCCAGGTGGTTGGTCGGCTCGTCCAGCAGCAGGACATTGGTGTCCATCATCATCAGCCGGCCGAACAACAGGCGGTTCTTTTCACCCCCGGAGCAGACTTTCGCCTTCTTCAGAAAATCATCAGAGGAGAACAACAGGCGGCCTAAGGTCGCGCGCACAATCTGGTCATCGTGACTGGGCTTACGCCATTGGCTCATCCAATCGAACAGGTTCAGGTCGCAGTCAAACTCATTGGTGCTGTCCTGCGGACAGTAACCCAGTGTCGCATTTTCAGCCCACTTCACCGTGCCGGCATTGGGCGATAATTCATCCATCAAGCAACGCAGAAACGTGGTCTTGCCCGCGCCGTTTTCGCCGATAACAGCCAATCGCGCACCGGCTTCCAAAATAAGACTGCCTTTTTCAAACAGCGACCCGCCATCAAAGCCGTGACCCAATTTGTCCAGCACCAGAGCCTGGCGGTGTAATTTCTTTTCCTGCTTGAAGCGAATATAGGGACTGACTCGACTGGAGGGCTTGATATCGTCCAGCTTGATTTTTTCAAGACGCTTGGCGCGCGATGTCGCCTGCTTCGCTTTGGAGGCGTTGGCAGAAAAACGGCTGACGAACTGCTGCAGGTCAGCAATTTCTGCACTCTTTTTGGCATTCTGCGACTGTTGCCGTTCGAGCACAGCCGTTGACGCCGTCATAAAATCATCGTAATTGCCCGGATATACCCGCAGTTCACCGAAATCAATGTCGGCCATATGGGTGCAGACAGCATTCAGGAAATGGCGATCGTGCGAGATAATAATCATCGTACACTTGCGTTCGTTCAGCATGGCTTCCAACCAGCGAATGGTATCGATATCAAGGTTGTTGGTAGGCTCATCCAACAACAGAATATCCGGATCTGAAAACAGCGCTTGGGCCAGCAGCACACGCAGCTTCCAACCGGGTGCCACACCACTCATTGGCCCGTAGTGCAGAGCCTGCGCAATACCCGCCCCCATCAAGATCTCACCGGCGCGGCTCTCAGCGCTGTAGCCGTCCATTTCCGCAAACTGCACTTCCAGTTCAGCGACTTTCATGCCGTCGTCTTCAGTCATCTCGGCTTGGGCATAGATGCGATCACGCTCCTGTTTGACCTCCCACAACTCCTCGTGTCCCATCAGTACGGTATCGACAACGGTGTACTGTTCGTACGCGAACTGATCCTGACTCAACTTTCCCAGACGCTCATTGGGCGAAATGGAAACATTGCCGGCCGTGGGTATCAGGCTGCCGTCCAGAATTTTCATAAAGGTCGATTTGCCGCAGCCATTGGCGCCGATCAAGCCGTAGCGATTGCCGTCTCCGAACTTGACCGAGATGTTTTCAAACAGGGGTTTGGCAGCGAACTGCATAGTGATATTGGCGGTAGAGATCAACGGACTATTCCTGACACGAATGTGTAGTTGAGGTGCGATTACGAGGGGGTCTTCAAACAGGAGGCGTATCTTAGAGACTTTACGGCCCAAAATCGACCCCGGTCAGTGGTAATAATCCAAATCGCGGGGTTATCCCCATCGAAGCCGAGGCCTACCTCAAATTTGATACTGGGACAGCTGGTACCCGTGCCGTGGCTGGGTGTGGTTTGTCCTAGAGCTTGCGGACCTTAAACTTTCTGCCCTTGATCTTGCCGTTGAGCAGCCGCCCGAGGGCCTTGTCCGCCACGTCTTGCGTGATTGCGACGTATGCGGCGTAATCGGTCACGGTGATTTTACCGACCGCTTTGCCGTCTATACCGGCCTCCCCCGTGAGCGCGCCCAGGATGTCACCGGCGCGTACCTTTTCCTTGCGCCCACCGGCAATAACCAGCGTTGCATAGGGCGGCAATGGCAGACTTTTGGTGGTGTGTTCCAGCTGCTCGATTGCTTCGAACTCCAGCTCACGCTGCTGGTAATCACCTATGCTCTGTAATTTGTAGCGCTCGGAGTCGGCGAACAGGCTGAGTGCCATACCCTCTTTGCCGGCGCGTCCGGTGCGCCCGATACGGTGCACGTAGACCTCGGCATTGCGCGGCAATTCGAAGTTCACCACGGCGGGCAGGTCGTCGATATCCAGCCCGCGGGCGGCTACATCAGTGGCCACCAGAATATTACAGCTGAGGTGCTTGAACTGAATCAACACCTGATCGCGGTCGCGCTGCTCCATGTCGCCGTGCAGTGCCTGAGCTTGAATGCCCGACTGACTGAGGTATTCACACACGTCGCGAACGAGTTGCTTGGTATTGCAAAACACCACGGCGGCCTGTGGCTGGAAGTGGGCTAGCAGTTTGACCAGAGACGCCAGTCGATCGCTTTTCTGACACACGAAAAAGCGCTGCATAATTTCTTGTTCGGTGTGTAAGGACTCCACACTGACGCGCTGCGGTGACTTCTGGAAGCGATTACTCAGAGCCTGAATGTTCTCGGGATAAGTGGCGGAAAACAGCAGGGTCTGCCGGTCGGCTGGCGTTTTGGCAATAATTCCCTCGATGTCGTCAATAAAGCCCATCTCCAGCATGCGATCGGCCTCATCCAGCACCAGCGTATTGACACACTCCAGTGACAGGGTCTCCTTGCGCAAATGGTCCTTGATGCGCCCGGGCGTACCCACCACTACATGTGCACCATGTTCCAGCGAGCCTATTTGGGGGCCAATCGACTGTCCTCCGCACAAAATGACCACTTTGATATTGCTCTGGTACCGCGCCAGGCGCCGAATTTCACCGGCCACCTGCGAGGCCAGTTCCCGGGTTGGACACAGGATCAGGGCCTGGGCGGCAAAAAGCTGTGGATTGAGCCGATTGAGCAATGGCAGTGCAAACGCGGCCGTTTTTCCACTGCCGGTTTTAGCCTGGGCGATTAAATCGCTACCCGACAAGGCTAGCGGCAGGGCTGCCGCCTGTATTGCCGTCATTTCAAGGTAGCCCAGGCTGTCCAGATTGCTGAGTTGGGTCGCGGGCAAGCCCAGGTTTGAAAAAGAAAGGTTGCTCACATCAATGGCCATATGGGGTATTTCGGGGGGCGGCAGTGTAACAGAACTGGCACCGGCGTCACGCCCTGAGAGCGGACGTTAAACCGCTGGAAGCCCCGCTTTGTCTACACAATGTCGCAAAGGTTAGCGGTCAACTGCGTAAGCGGCTCGCGTATACTGACCGCTTAAGCGAGCTAGAGACCTGTACTATGTCCAACGAGCAACTTCGCCGCCGCCAGTTCCTGCAACACATGGCGACAGTTGGCGTTCTCAGTGCCCTGCCCTCCTCAGTACTGGCACAGATTATTACGCGCCAGCCACCGCGCAGCCCCTTCAATAGCGGCTCTACCGCCGAGGAGGTCACCGAGGGACTCGACCTTAGTGGCCTTACTATCGCCATTACCGGCGCAAACTCAGGACTCGGCTATGAAACGATGCGTGTGCTCGCCCTGCGCGGCGCACATATCATCGGTATCGCACGAACCCAGGCAAAAGCAGATGAAGCTTGCGCCAGCATAAAAGGCCATACGACACCGCTATTTCTGGACCTCGCTGACTGGGAATCCGTGGTGCGCTGCGCCGAGATAATTCGCGCAATGAATATCCCGCTGGACGGTCTCATCACGAACGCGGGCATCATGGCCCTGCCCGAACTGAGGCTGGTCAACGGCGTAGAAAAGCAGTTTGCGGTCAATCATCTGGGACATTTCATCCTGATTAATCAATTGTGCGAACCCGTGCTGGCCGCGCCCCAGGGTCGTTTCACGATGCTCAGTTCCGCCGCCCATCGCCGCGCTGAAAATGGTATCGAATTCGACAATCTCGACGGCAGCCAGCATTACGAGCCGTGGAACGCCTACGGCGTATCGAAATTGGCCAACGCTTTGTGCGCGCGCGAACTGGCCGCACGAATTTCTCACACGGAGGCCACGGCCAATAGCGTACACCCAGGCGTGATCGGCACCAATCTACTGCAGTACCTGCCCAAGTGGCAGCAGTGGGGAGCCAAGTATATTGGCTGGCTGTTCCTGAAAACTGTTGAACAGGGCGCCGCCACCACCTGCTATGTGGCCACTAACCCCGAGCTGGTTGATGTGCGTGGATTCTATTTCTCGGACTGCAAGGTGGATAAAGGCGAAACGCCTTATATGCGCGATGACGCTATGGCTGCACAGCTGTGGCAGGTCTCAGAGGATTTGACCCGGGATTACCTGCCCGCCACCAGCCATAACAGTTAAGCAGTGCCGCGCCGTTAAGCGCCAGCTTCCCGCATCAACATCTACGGGGCAGATTTGCCGGTGAGATGTGCCAGATGCGCATTCAGTAGTTGGGCCCAGCGACTCACTACCCGATCAAAATCGGCCGTATTGGTGACAGAGTTTGCCACTTCGGCAATGCCGCCCTCGCTTGCAGCTTCCGGATCAATAACCCTGGCAATGAGATCGCCGGTCTTGCCGTCGAGCATTTCCAGATACAGGGTCATACTGCCGGTACTCGCTACAAAAGTCTGTTCCATCCCCGGCGTCATCAAATCCGGCGCGGTAATTCGCAGATCAATAATTGCCGGGCGCAGGATAAGCACTCCGGTGCCGCCTTTTTTGACAAATTGACGGCCGTCAGCCGTCAGCACTTTGGTAAATTCCTGAGCAAACCCCTTGGACACGTTCTGGCGAATTTTCTGCATCGCCTTGTCGCTGATCTGGTCTTCGAAAGTGGCGTCCTCGTTGTAATTGCGCTCCCAGTTCTTGGCGAAAGCCACATAGGTGTCCAGTAATGCGATCTTGTCATACTGACTCAGGTCGGCACCCGGCTTGAGATAGACGGCAGCCATTTTGGTATCCGGCACCAGATGTAATCCGTCGGAGCTCACGAGCGGCAATTTGGCCTGCTGATTAACGGCGCAGGCCGTTAACAGTGCCATGACAAACAGGGAAACAAATATGCGCTTCAACATCACCTACACCTCAAGCAGAAATTATATGAATATACTCGACGTAAAAGTAGTGCATTCATGGGGACAAATCAATCGTGCCACGCACATCAAGCCCCTGGAGCGGGTAAAGCGCATGCGGGGATACCTGCCACACCCAATCAGGGTACTGGTGAATCTACCGTCAGACTGGTAGCATTACTGGCCAAAGTCATATTACGGGGGCGATTGATATGTTTGGCCGATCCAAAAACAAAGCCGCAGCAACACCGGCCCAGGATTCTGCTCCACCGCAATCCCACTCTGTTCCTGTTCCCCCCGAACCTGCGAGGAAGACAGCAATGATAGGACCAAGTATCGTTATTAAAGGTGAAGTCTCTGGTGAGGAAGATCTCCTAATTCAGGGAAGGGTCGAGGGCAAGATCAACCTCAACGGCAATCAGGTTTCGGTCGGCGAGTCCGGCGAAGTCTACGCCGACATCCAGGCCAAGGTGATACAAATCAATGGCAAGGTCACCGGCGATATCATCGGCAAGGAAAAAGTGATCATTTCCAAATCGGGCAACGTCCACGGCAATATCGTCGCCCCCCGGGTTACTCTGGAGGACGGCGCTATGTTCAAGGGCAGCATAGACATGGACCCGGCAGAGGCCAGTATTCACAAAGCACCGGTGGCAGCACATCAGTCCAGCCAATCGTCCGCACCGCAACTCAAGGCGTCTGGCCTGGATTTGAAGAGCGTCTGATAGAATAAACGCAGTTGCGAAGATGCACCGATTAGCGGATTCCAGCTTTCGCGGCCCAGCCATTGCCTAACGCCTCCACTCAAACCTCCAAGCTATTACCCTCACTGTTCCAGCGGTTCAGTGCGGAACAGGCTGTCACTGTTTTTCATGTCGGTGCGGCGTTGCCGGAGACGGTCGACTTTTTCTCCGACTACCGCTGCAAGTTACATTTCATCGATGTGTTCCCGGCTCTGCCCATAGTACTAACCAAGGATGCAGCACTCACCCCGCTGCAGCAATTCCAGGAACTGCTGCAGTTTTCTGCAGATACTTTTTTCGACGTCTGCCTGTTCTGGGATTTATTCAACTTCCTCGACAGCGAGGCGATCGCTGCACTTCAAACCGTGTTGCGTCCCCATTTGAAACAAAGCAGCCTGGCGCACGCGTTCTCTGTACACAATCGCAAAACCCCGCAAAAAAACCACATCTACGGTATCCAGCAACTGGACACCCTCAACGTTCGAAGCAGACGCACAACTCCGCCCGGCTACGCGCCACACAGCCAGCGTGAGCTAACGGCGTTGCTCGACGATTTCCGAGTCGAACGCAGTGTACTGCTGCCCGACAGCCGACTGGAGTTATTGCTTCAGCGACACCGCACAGTCCCTGGCCGGTGAGATCGCGCAACTCGGCCCGTTTATGCGTATCTACGACGGCGCCATGGATAACGATATCCCGCCACTCCGCTGGAAAATCAATTCGGGGGTGAAGCTCTCTATCAACAACGTTCGACTGCTGAAACAAAAAAAGCCGAGTCGGTAGGTCCGACTCGGCTTGCAGGATTACGCAGTCCGTTTTAAGCGGCTTTACGCGCTGTCGTCTTACGCTTGGGCGCAGTTGTCTTGCGCTTGGGCGCCACAGTTCGCTTGACCTTGGACGAGCCAATCACATCTTCAACAGCGTCTTCCATTTGCTTCTGAACCTTTTCAACCTGGTTCTGAGCCTTGCTTATCTGACGCTTGGTATCTTTAACGATTGCATCCATTTCGGGAACATCAATTCCTTTGACACGCTTGGTCAAAGCTTTACGCAGTTTCACGCCGCGCTTTTCCAACATGGATACTTGCTTACCACTGTCCTTGCGAACGTTCTGAATATTGTCCTGCACTACGTCAATGCCTTTTCCGAGTAGACCCAGGTAAACATTCACCACTTTGTCTGCCGAAGCTTTGATAGCCGTCGTCTTTGCCGTTGTTTTCTTTGCCGTTGTCTTTTTCGCAGTAGCCATGAGTTCATTTCCTAAAAAGTTAAAGGGAACAATAATGCTGCGCTATGCAGACATGGGCGAAAGATACTGCTAAAAATTAGAATGCACTGCCTAATAACTGAACATTAAATGTGACAATTTCCTATTTGTCAGAAATGTTTGTTACACCGGGTGACGGAATCTATACTTCAGGGTATGAATCATCCGCGAAAATACCATTGGCTGCCTGTACTCTCCCTGCTGTGCTGCTTGCCGGGCTTGGCCGAAACCGTTTATAAATCGATTGACGACAACGGCGTTGTCAGCTTTTCCGATACCCGGCCGCCAGATGATATTCTGGTGGAAACAGTGGTGATTGATGTGCCGGCAGCACCGTCGAGTGAGGTGACAGAGCAGCGACTGGCAGACATGCGAGAGACCACCGACCGTATGGCGAGCGATCGCATGGCAAGGGAAAAACATCGTGCCGAGCTGCGCCAATTAGACGCACAGAAGTATGCCGATGCGGCATCACAGGAGTTGGTCGAGTACTACGACCCGGTCATCGTTTATACGAGAGATTACCAGCGTCCCGTTGGACCGCGCCGACGGCACCCCAATCGCCCGGCGCATCCCATCGCCAGACCACCACTGCTCGCGCCCACGTCATATGAGCAACCGAGCTATGACTATCCGGCATCTCTCATTCGCAAGAGCTACGATCCCAAAGTCAGGGCCGCGCTGCGCTGATCCGCAATACAGTACCCACAGTTTGAACAACCCAAAGGTATCTATACAGAATGCGAGAATCCCGAGAATTCCGACTCGATATCGGTGATATCGAACTGGCTGGTATTGAATGGCCAGGTGGTGGTGACCCCGTTTTGTTGCTGCACGCCACCGGCTTCCACAGTCGCTGCTGGACGCAAGTAGTGGAGCAACTCCCAAGGCGCCATATCTACGCCGTGGATCTGCGTTTCCACGGCGCCAGCGGCAGCCATGGTGCGGTAGACTGGCGCCTGATGGCGGATGACGTTTACCAGCTTATCGAAAAACTGAACCTCGAGCGATTGGTGGGGGTAGGACACTCCATAGGCGGCCACCTGATCGCGCGTGCAGCTGCGCGAGCTCCGCATCGTTTCAAGCACCTTGTTCTGATAGATCCGGTGATCATGTCGGCCGACCGCTATGCCCAGTTTCAAACATTCTCAACGGCCCTGCGCGCCAGTGATCACCCGGTCAGCCGGCGCAAAAACCAGTGGCGCGATGCCCGCGAGATGTACGACCGCTTTAAGGATCGCGCGCCCTTCAGCACCTGGCAACCGCAGGTTCTGCGCGACTACTGCGATTACGCGCTGCTTCCCGCCGGTGAAAATGCCCTGCACCAATTGGCCTGCGACCCGATCAACGAGGCCAGTATCTATCTCAACCAGAAAGGCAACGAAATCATTCTTGAGGAACTGCCCGGGATTGTTACTTCGGTCACGCTACTGCGCGCCGCGCCAGGAACGGACTCGCCCACCGACTTGAGCACCTCCCCTACCTGGCCCGGTCTGGCCGATGCACTGCCAAACTGCCAGGAAATCTACCTGCCCGAGTTGAATCACTTCATTCCCATGCAGGCACCGGAGCTGGTAGCCAAATGCATTCGCGACACGTAACAAGCATGTCATCACCCCGGCAATATACTGTATCCTGCAACCTAGAATAATTACCCGAAGAGATCGTTATGAAAAAGATTCTCGCCGCAGCCAACCTTATCATCGTCATCCTGGTCATGGGGTGCTCTGACACCTCGAACCCGCAATCGACGGTCTCTCCCCCGCCGCAATCGCCATCGTCACTGACCGTGGTACCCACTGCCGCCCCTGAGGGTGCCGCGGGAGAGATGGGCCAACTGGTATTCAGGGTCACCATGACCGAGCCACAGCCCGATGCTGTGGTCATCACCTACCAAACAGTAGCGGGCACCGCCACAGCCAATGATGACTACCTGCAAGCGACAGGAGAGCTTGAAATTCCAGCGGGCGCTGTCGAGGGTCACATCGGTATCGACCTTATCGGTGACGGTCTGGAGGAAGCTGCGGAAACATTTACGTTGCAGATCAAGGCCTCAAACAACACTGCGCCCACGTCAACGGAGGCGATCGGCACCATCGCGAATGATGACACAGCATGCGATATGCCGTTCAGCAAGGATCCAAATCCCTGGCTGGTAAACGGCGCGGACCCACTGAATTTTGCCCACCGCGGCGGCGTCACAGATTTCCCGGAAAACACACTATACGCCTACGCAGAGGCAGCCAAAGCCGGTGCTGATGTACTGGAGATGGATGTCTACCAGACGAAAGACAATCAACTGGTCATACTGCACGATCTCGATGTGGATCGCACCACCAACGGCCAGGGTAACGTGGTAGACCTGACACTGGCTGAGTTACGGGCTTTGGACGCCGCCTACTGGTTTGTGGAGGGTGCGGGCACGCCACATGACAGACCCGAGGAAGACTACGCTTTTCGGGGGTTCGCCAGCGGCGACCAGCCACCACCGCCGGGATACAGCGCTGAGGATTTTCGTATACCTACACTGGAGGAGGCACTCGCGCGTTTTCCCGCCAACCGTCTGAATATCGAACTGAAGCCGGATCTGGATGGCGCTGGCGATTACGAGCAGCAAATCGCCGATCTGTTGCAACGCTACGGTCGTTATACGGATGTGATCGCGGCCTCCTTCGTCGATGCAGCCGCGAATAATTTCAAAGCGGTCGCTCCGTGTGTCTACACCTCGGTACCACTGGATCAGGGCACTTTACTGGTGCTGGGCGCACTCGGTGATGGTGTAATGCCTGAAGTACCGGAACACATTGCGTTTCAGGTTCCGCCCGACACCAGCCAGATTGGCCCGCAGATACCCGATGATTTTTTCCTGGAAGTAGTCACACCCGATTTCATCGCTGACAGTCACGCCGTTAACCTCGCGGTACAGGTGTGGACGATCAATTCCTGCGAAGACATGCTGCGAATGATCGATCTCGGCGTGGATGGTATTATGACCGACAAGCCGCTGCTGCTGGAGTCCATACTGTCGACGCCACCCGATGAGCGGCAGTGCGACTGAGACATTTTTTAGCCGGATCCAACACAACTAATCACGCGTGACAAATAACAACAACGGAGCAAAAATCTTATGAACACAGTAATTGGCAGCTTATTAATTTTGTGCCTTCTCCCCATCATCTGTTCCTGGGTTGGAGGCTATTTCCGCCAGCAGCAGCTAGGCAGCGTCGACAACAAGGAACCCCGTATCCAGTCGCAACAACTATCCGGTGCCGGGGCACGTGCTGTGGCCGCACAGGCCAACAGTTGGGAGGCGCTGGCAGTGTTCAGTGCTGCAGTATTGGCGCTGTTTATTGGTGGTGTTGATCTGCGCAGTATTTCCACGCTGGTCATGGTCTTCGTCGCCCTGCGCATCGCCTATATCCCGGCGTATATCGGTAACATCGACAAACTGCGCTCGCTGCTGTTTCTCGGCAGCTACGGGATCTGTATGTACTTTTTCTATCTGGCGCTCAGCACCCACTAAAGCTTTCGACAGGCTGCCTGTACGAGATGTAATACCGCATCATTACACTTCGTTGAGGGCAGCCGCCGCCAACTTGCCACGCTCTTCATCTACAGTGAAGAGGAGCAGCAGTCCCAATACGAAAAACAGCAGTGTGGACAGCATGGCAAGGGAGTAATTGCCGTCAGTCAATTGACTGATGACTCCGTAACTGACCGGACCGATAATCGCTGCGGCGCGGTTAGCCAATCCCCATAAGCCGAATATCTCCGCATTCCTCGATTCCGGGGTCAATTGCCCTATAAGCGCGCGACCGCCAGCCTGAGTGGCGCCCATCGCCAGTCCCATCAAGTTTCCCGCCAGCCAGAGATCAGCTGACTTGTCGGCCAACAGCGTCACTACGATGGCCGCTACCCACACCAGCAGCGCAACGGCGAGGGTGCGCACCGATCCGAAACGATCCTGCGCATGACCGAACGCAAAAGCGCCGATTGCAGCAGTCAGGTTGACCACCATAATCAGTAGAATCAGTTGCTGCGTGTCGAAACCCATTTTTTCCTGAGCATAGATTGCCGCCACCACCACCACGGTGGCGACACCTGCCTGGAAAAGGGTGAGACATTGCAGGAAACGAAACAGGTCTGGCATGCGTGCCGCATGGCGCAAGGTACTTCGTACCTGGGCAAAGCCCGCCCTGAGGTAAGAGACGCCATCGATGGCGGGTTTGGGCTGCGCACGCTCGCGCAACCACAAGAAGGTTGGGCAGGCGGTGATTGCAAATATTCCCGCCGTGATCAGGAGCGCAACGGGGACATAATGGGTGGACGCCAGCCCGCGGTCACTCGCCCAGTTGATATAGATAAGGCAGACACCCAGGGTGAGCAGTCCGCCAAAGTAGCCCAGACTCCAGCCGTAGCCGGAGATACGCCCCATTCCATCGCGATGGGCAATTTCCGGAAGAAACGCAGCGATCAGGTTCTCCCCCATCGCAAACGCAATTGTCGCTACCACCAGCAGCAGCATTGCTGGCGCCACCTCATTGGGTCCTACCAAGGCAAGACCAGCGGTACCGGCGACACACAATATCGAAGATGCCAGCAGGTAACGTTTTTTCCTGGCGCGGTGATCTGCCACCGCACCCACAATAGGCCCTGCAATCAGCACGAACAGATTCGCAGCACCGATGGCGAGCGTCCAGAGTAACGTTGCTGTACCGGGGGATTGTTCATCAAGCCTGGCGGCGACCACTCCGACAAAGTACGCACTGTAAATAGTCGTCATGACGACAGTGGTATACCCGGAATTTGCGAAATCGTAGAACGCCCAGGCCGCCAATTCGCGGTTACTGGCAGGATGGGCACCTGGCGCGGGAGTAGTCGGATCGGATAAGGCTGTCATGAAATCCTGTTGCTGCTCCATTTACGCAGACGGCACACAAGGGCTACCATCGGAGCCCGTGTCCTGAATTGGTCAGTGTAGGTTGCTAATGAGTTTACTCGATATTGCGATGACAGTCGTGGATTCAATGATGGCCGTGATACCTCGGCCAGTACCTGAGCGCGTGGCGCTTGAGCGCTGCAAAATTATTTCGCACCGTGGCGAACACGATAACAAGCTCGTGATGGAAAACACCCTGCAGGCTTTTGATCGCGCACGGGGCGCAGGCGTGTGGGGTTTGGAATGCGATATCCGCTGGACTGCCGATCTGGTGCCGGTGATCTGCCACGATCCCAGCCCTGCGCGGGTCTTTGGCGTGGCGACCCCAATCAGCAGCCTGACATTTGATCAGCTGCACATCCAGGTCCCGGATATTCCCCGCCTGGAGGACGTCATTCGTCGCTTTGGCGGCAACACCCACCTGATGCTTGAGCTCAAGGCAGAGCCGTGGCCTGAACCGGCCCGGCAGTGCGAGATACTGCGCTCACTCCTTGCACCGCTGACCCCGGCTGCGGATTTCCATTTGCTGGCGCTGGATCCTGCGCTGTTCGAGCCGCTGGACTTTCTGCCCAGCGAGAGCTTTTTTCCAGTGGCGGAAACCAACGTCAAAATAATCAGCGGGAGGGCCATCGCACACCGTTACGGCGGACTGGGCGGGCATTACCTGCTACTGACCAATCCACTGAAGCAGCAGCACGACAAGTACCAGCAGCGCCTCGGCACGGGCTTCCCCGCCTCGAAAAACTGCTTGTTCAGGGAACTCAATCGCGGTATCGAATGGATATTCAGCAATAACGCTGTAGCCCTGCAAGGTATTCGGGATCACTACCTTCAGCAATAGTACAGGCGAAAAAAAGCCGCGCTGTTGAGGCGCGGCACAAAGTTTCCCTGGATTGGGGAGTTGAGTGACTAGTCGAGTGAACCCTCGATGATCCAGCCTGCCCACCAGGCGTCTGCAGCAGGAGTACCCGGCTTAACGGCGCCGACGGAATCAGTGTTGTCGAAGACGAAGCCCGAACCATTATTCATAGCCGGGATGCCTGGCGCGGAGACCGATGCGGCAGCATCCATCAGCGCGTACGCCGCATTCACTGTGACGCTGGTTGCACCCGAGTTTATTGCGGTGTCCGCAGCACGTTTGTCGTAGAAGCTATCCGTACATTCGCCCAGTACGTTCACCAGGGTGACGTCGGAGGACACTATCTGTGTGCCGTTGCCATTGACATCGGCATCGTCGATGCGGATACAGCCAGTATCAAAATCTCGCACGGCGGTGTTGTAGATAGACACATTAACCGCACCACGCAAACG
>JBBKWY010000171.1:0-28616 GCA_037969215.1 Halioglobus sp. | reverse complement strand
CGCCAGCGGCGCGGGCTGTGGCGCGACGGCCGGAGGCGCGTACACTGGCGCGGCTTGTGCGGCTGCGGCCATGGACAGAGCCGCTGCGCCATTGCGGCTGATGCGCACTGACTCCTCGCCCTCCTTGATTTCAATTTCGTCGATGTTGGACTCTTCCAGCAATTCGATCAGTTTTTTTACTTTGCGAATGTCCATAGTGCAGTCTCGTCGGTGTTGTTTATGGTTTTTCTAGTTGGTGTAGCGCAGCTTGCAGACCCAGTTCATAGCCCTGTGCCCCCAGCCCGCAGATGACACCCTGTGCCAGATCCGAGAAGTAGGAACGCTGGCGGAAGTCTTCCCTGGCGTGGGTGTTGGACAGGTGAATCTCTATAAACGGGATCGCCACGGCAGCGAGCGCGTCGCGCAGCGCTACGCTGGTATGGGTGAACGCGGCGGGATTGATCAGTATAAAGTCCACTCCCTCGCGTCGGGCTGCCTGCACCCGTTCCACTAACGCGTATTCGGCGTTGCTTTGCATGTGTGCCAGCTGATGCCCCCGCTCCTGTGCCAGTGTCTCCAGGCGCAGGTTGATATCGGCCAGGGTGGTGCGGCCATAAATGTCGGGTTCGCGCTCACCCAGCAGGTTCAGGTTGGGGCCGTGTAATACAAGAATTGTTGCCACTTAAGCGGGCTCTCCCGGCCGGTGCACGATGAGCACGAATTCTGGCTCAAAATTTCGGAACTGTCTACGCATATCAATATGTTTGTGAATTTTGGCAACTTATAGCCGCCGGATTGCAGAAGTTAGGCAGATTTAGCCGCCCAAAATGGGGAGCTGACGATGCTTCCCGTGATGCATTCTGGCGCAGTCAAAAATGCACAATTGTGGCGATATCCTTAAAAAATGGCGACAACATCGCTGTTTTTGCCAGAAACGGTCTGCAGGGCGTCCAATACCGTTTTTTTACTCAATACCTGCGGCAGAACCAGTGGTGCTTGCGAGGTATCGGCTGGGTACATCAGGTACAGGGGGATGCCGTTACGCCCGTGCTTTTTTAACAGCGCAGCAATGTCTGCATCCTGATTTGTCCAGTCGGCGACCACGTACGTGACACCGTGGTCGGCAAAGGCCTGGACCATGTCGTCCGTGAGCAGTACCGCGGTTTCATTGGCAATGCAGGTGATACACCAGTCGGCTGTAACATCGACAAACACAGGCTTGCCGGACGCGCGCAGCGCCGTGACCTCTTGCGCTGACCAGGCGACGTGTCCAGCGGGGAGTGTCGAGCCCCCGTGCTGGGCAGCGTCCAGTCCACGCAGCGTTCCCAGACCGGCAGCCGCCACCAGACAGGCTACCGCCAGTATCCGGCGCACCCGGCTGTCATTCCACAGCCACAGCCCCAGTGCCAGTACGAGCGCGCCGCCCAGCGCGGTGGCCATGGTGTTCACCCCGGTTTGTCTGCCTGCCACCCAAAATAACCAGAGCGCGGTGGCATAGAGCGGGAAGGCCAGGAATTGCTTGAGCGTTTCCATCCAGGCGCCGGGTTTTGGCATGAGCGCGCGGGCCGCGCCGCTATAACTGAACAGCAACAGTGGCGCCGCCATTCCGGCACCCAGCGCGGCGAACACCAGCAGGCCAATCTGGGGCGGCTGGCTGGCGGCAAAGCCCAGTGCGGTACCCATGAAGGGCGCGGTGCAGGGGCTGGCGACCACGACGGCCAGCACACCGGTGAAGAAACTCCCTATCAGGCCTCCTCTATTGGCGAGCCCACTGCCGGTATTCATCAGGTTGGTGCCCATTTCAATAACGCCGGAGAGGGACAGGCCCATGGCGATGAACAGGTAGGCCAGGGCGATCACAAAACCCGGGGATTGCAGTTGAAAGCCCCAGCCGATGGCGCTGCCTGCTCGCTGCAGGATAATCAACAGGCCCGCCACAAACACGAAGCTGGCAATCACGCCGGCGGCGTAGAGCCAGCTGTGCAAATGCCGGTCGTGGTCCGTGCTGCGCGCAAAGCTGAGCACCTTCAGCGACAGTATTGGAAAGACACAGGGCATCAGGTTGAGGATGGCGCCACCCAGAAATGCCAGCGCCAACATGGTCAGCAAGCCGTCGCTTGCGGCGGGCTGATCCAGCGGGACTGCCGGTGTCACCACCCGCGCTGTGGGCGGCGGGATGGGGGTGGCCGTGCCTTTGCTGAAGTCCAGCTCAAAGAATTCCTTGTGCGGGGGGTAACACAACCCTGCATCAGCGCAGCCCTGTGACGTGGTGGACAGGGTGGCAAGCTGCGTGGCGCGCTCAAGGTCCAGCGTAATATCGGCACTGTTGTAGTGAATCTGCACTTCGCCGAAATATTCATCGTTGTGATGCAGGCCTTCGGGCAGCTCGATGTGCAATTCGACAGGGCCTTGCGCGTCTTCCACCGCGAAGTCGAAGCGGTGTTGGTACAGGTAGTAGCCGGGCGTGATCTGCCAGTGAAGCAGGATGCTGCGCTCGTCGAGTATCTCCACCTCCAGCTGATAAGCCTCTTCTACCGGCAGGAATTCCGGTGTCGCTGCCCCCAGCACATTGCGGTCAGAGCCGCCGAAATTTTGGCCGTAACAGACGCTGCTGATCAGTATCAGCAAGCTCGCGAACAGTGCGCGCATAGTATTTCCTCAGTGGGAACGGCGCCCAATATCGCGCAGTCTCGGGGCCGAAGTGTATCAAGACTTTGCGGGTGTGGCGAAGTAGGGTGGGATCAATGTCGCCACGGATGCTACACTGCTTCGACGTTTGTACGGTGCAATAGTTTCACGACTGGAGTTCGAAAGTGAGCAAAATATGGATGGCGGCATTGGCAGCCAGTTTTTTCTCGTTGGCCGCTGTGGCCGAACAGGATACGTCCCTTGAGTTTGAAGATGTCTGGGTCAGGGCCATGCCACCGTTTCAGCCCAACTCCGCAGGCTATCTTACACTGACTAATCGCGGTGACGTCGCGGTCGCCATCGTCGGTGCCAGTTCCAATGTGGCAGAGAAAGTGGAGCTGCATACCACGCGGGAAGTCGACGGTCTGATGCGTATGGAGAAGGTAGAGAGTCTGGCTATCGCTCCCGGAGAGCGCGTGGAATTGACCCCCGGCGGCAAACATTTGATGTTATTTGGGCTGCGGTTTAGGCTGGTACCTGGCGACGACGTTCAGATTTGCCTGCAACTGGTTTCCGGCGATGAGGCGTGTACCGATGCCGAGGTCCGCATGAGTGGCGAAACGCCGGATTCGCCGGATCACCAACACCACCATTAAACAGAGTAAAATCATGGACAGAATGACAGATACACCCTCCGCATGGCTGAAAATAGTGGGGGTCGTGGTCGGTGTGTATTTACTGATCGCTATCCTGCTCGGCATGTACTGGAGCATAACGCCCGCACCTTTTGACGTGCGCGCCAACGCGCAGGCACTGACAGCGGCAGGGGACGTTGAAGTAGGCCCCAAGGGCAGGCTGGTCACTGGCTCGGCCACTATGGGCGCGCTGATCGGGGTGATGGAAACCCTGCTGGATAAACCCGGCGGCTATACCCACAACGACAAGTTTCCACCGGGGGTTTGGCTGGACAATATGCCGAACTGGGAATATGGCGTGCTGATCCAGGTGCGAGACCTGTCGCGCGCTATGCGAGAGTCGTTCAGTCGCTCGCAGTCGCAGTCCACTGAAGATGTCGATCTGGTAGAGATGGAGCCGCGTTTTAACTTCAATTCGGACAGTTGGGTGCTGCCGTCGTCCGAGTCCGAGTACCGTGAGGGACTGAAGTACGCCAAGAAATATTTCTACCGCCTGTCCGATAAAGACTCCGGCGGCGCGCAGTTTTACGCGCGTGCGGACAACCTGCGCTACTGGTTGTCTACGGTTGATAGTCGTCTCGGGAGTCTCTCCCAGCGACTTAGCGCCAGCGTCGGCCAACTGCGGCTCAATACTGATCTAGCGGGCGATTCGGCGGCCAAGCAATCGACCAAAGCGCCGATGGAAGAGATTGTGAGCACCCCCTGGACGGAGATCGACGATGTGTTTTTCGAAGCACGTGGGACCGCTTGGGCGCTGATAGAGTTTCTCAAGGCCGTGGAAATTGATTTTGCCGATGTCCTGCGCAAAAAGAACGCTCAGGTGAGTGTCCGCCAGATTATTCGCGAGCTGGAAGGTACTCAGGAAGCCATGTGGAGCCCGATGATACTCAATGGCAGCGGTTTCGGACCACTGGCCAATCACTCACTGGTGATGGCTTCTTATCTCAGTCGCGCCAATTCGGCGATCATTGACCTGCGCGATTTGCTGTCCCAGGGTTAGGGGCCGCCACTCAGCCGTTGCTGTAGCGCAGGCGAGTTCCGGTTTCGAGTGAGAGGCGGATCTCCTGCGGGTTCAAGGCCGTGGGAAAGTACGTACCCGACAACTTTGCGTCGAGCAGGCTGGCGCCCTCCAGATTGGTGTTGCGAAAATCAATGCCGCTGAGATCCGCGTTGCGAAAGTAGGAATTACTGAAGTCCAGTCCCGCCGCATTCATGTTGCGCAAGTCGCGCCCGCGATAATCTCCGTTTTTGAGTTCGTCAGTATCCAGTTGGTCGCGCTGCTCGTTGAACTCCTTGATATTTTCAGTGCGCAGCAACTGGTATAAGGGGTCTTGCTTGATGGCGGGCTTGTCCATTGGATTACCTTGTTTATGATTGTTCGGCCCGGAAACTACCGGGTAGTCAGGCGCACCTTGCGCCAACCTGTAAGGGGATAGCTTAAGCCACCGCGACGGCCAAGCCCAGCCCCCTGCGCGAAACTGAAGGTGGAGTTTGACAGCACAGACTTACGAAGGTTTTCTTCTCACACGCAATTGGCGGGATACGCCTGGCGGCATCGAGCTTGAATTCTGGTTCAGCACGGCACAGGGCCCGCTGTGTGCGCTGGTGCGCGGGGAGCGCAGTGTGTTTTTTCTGGACGAGTGCGCCGTGTCACAGGCGCAGGCCCTGTTGGGGGATGTTCCCGGTCTCGAGATCAGGCCGGTGCAGCTGCGCAGCTTTGCCATGACCCCGGTCGTCGGATTCTACTTCCAGCAATACCGGCAGGCGCGCCGCGCGGCCGAGCAACTGCGCGCCAGTGGGCTCGCCCCCCTCGAAGCGGATATTAATCCAGCCGACCGCTATCTGATGGAGCGTTTTGTCGCGGGCTCGGCGCTTCTGCACGGAGTGGTGCGCCGTCGCGGTCGATTCCTGTTGCTCGAAGATCCCGCCGTCAAAGCGGGTGCTTACCGGCCCTCGCTGAAGGTGGTGTCTTTTGATATCGAAACCGCAATGGAGGGCCTGCAACTGTATTCCATTGCCGTGCATGGCAAGTCGCTCGCGGGCGAGGTGCGACAGGTTTTTATGCTGGGGGAGGGGGCGCAACAGCCGTTTGTCACCGCCTGCGCCACCCAGGAGGTGGTATTGCAGGCCTTTCTCGACTGGATTGTGGAGTACGACCCCGATGTGCTGATCGGCTGGAACGTGGTGAACTTTGACACGCGTTATTTGCAGCGGGTGGCGGATCACCTGGGCCGGCGTCTACTGCTGGGCAGGGAGCGGCGCCCGGGCCACTGGCGTGAGTTGGATGAGGACGGCGAGCGCTACACAGTGCAGTTTCCCGGCCGGGTGATACTCGACGGTATTGAGCTGTTGCGGGCGGCGTTTTACCGCTTTGAGAGTTTCTCGCTGGAAAATGTCTCGCGTGCAGTGTTGGGCGAGGGGAAATTATTACACGGTAGTGATCGCGGCGGCGAGATCACCCGCCAGTTTAACGAGGATAAAACCAGTCTCGCGGCCTACAACCTGAAGGATTGCGAGCTGGTGTCGGAAATATTTGCCGCCACCGCCATACTGGATTTCGCCGTGGCGCGCAGCGCGATGACCGGGCTCAACCTGGATCGCATGGGTGGGTCGGTGGCCTCCTTCGACAATCTATACCTGCCCAGGCTGCATCGAGCCGGCTATGTCGCTCCCAATGCGAGCAGCGAGCACACCGCCAGCCCCGGCGGGTTTGTGCTCGATTCCATGCCCGGGATTTACGATCACGTGCTGGTGCTGGATTTTAAAAGCCTGTACCCCAGTATTATCCGCACCTTCTTTATTGATCCACTCGGTCTGGCCATGGGGGTGTCCGGCGAGCTGTCTTCACCGCAGACGGTGCCAGGTTACCTGGAGGGTCGCTTTGCGCGAGAGGGACATATTCTGCCCGCTCTTATCCAGCAACTCTGGCAGCAGCGCGATGCGGCCAAGGCCGATGGCGACCAGCCGCTGTCCCAGGCGATCAAAATCATCATGAACAGCTTTTACGGTGTATTGGGTACACCCGGGTGCCGTTTCTTCGATGCGCGCCTCGCCACGTCGATTACCCGCCGCGGACATCAGATTCTGAACCGCACGCGAGACGCTATCGAGGCAGCCGGACACCGCGTGATATACGGTGATACGGATTCTGTGTTTGTGTGGATTCGGGAAGCGCGTTCGGATGAGCAGGCGGAGGCCGCCGGCCGTGCACTGGAGCGGGATCTCAATGTGTGGTGGACCGACAGGGTGCGCGAGGAGTTCGGATTGGAGAGCGTGCTGGAACTGCAGTTCGAAACCCATTTCAAACGCTTTTTGATGCCGACAATACGGGGCTCGGAAAAGGGCAGCAAAAAACGTTACGCGGGGGTGGTGGCCGGCAAAGAGGGCGACCAACTGGTGTTCAAAGGGCTGGAAAGTGTGCGCACAGACTGGACCCGGCTCGCCAGGACCTTTCAGGAAGAGCTCTACGGGCGAATATTCCGCGAGGAGCGCTACGCCGACTACGTGAAGGACGTCACGGCGCGCCTGCTCGCGGGCGAGGAAGACCCGCAACTGGTGTACCGCAAGCGTCTGCGGCGCAGGTTGGACGATTACCAGCGCAACGTGCCGCCGCATGTGCAGGCGGCGCGCCTGTGCGCCGAGCGGGGGCTGCCGGTGCCAACGCGAGGGAGCTGGGTGGAGTATGTGATCACTTCCAGCGGCGCGGAGCCGGCGGCCAGGCCGCTGGCGCCGCTGGATTACCAGCACTACGTGGACCGCCAGTTAGCGCCGGTGGCGGATGGTATTCTGGGTTTTGTCGGCAGCTCCTTCAGCGCGCTGACCGAAAAGCAGATAGGGTTGTTCTAGTCGTCGCGCAGATGACCGATTTGTTGTTGATAAAAGCCACTGGCAATCGACCCAATCCAGATTAAGTCGACTATGAAAAAAACGGCAACTGCTGCTACATAGGCGGCGATGTACTGCGTAGAGGTGGCGGAAAGGTTCATATCAAACTGATTGCATTAAGGACGTTTTGTTAGCCCATAGCGAAGCATCCACCGCGTCTGCCAGTATGGCGGCAACATCGCCTCGCGCCGCTTTGGCGTGCACATCGACCTCGTCGCCGAAGCGCATTTCGCGCGCGCCGTCCTCGTTGGTGAGGCTCACGGGACGCAGAATGGCATAACACAAGCCAGACGCTTTGAGATGCTCGTCTGCATCATGTTTGGCTTGTAGATAGTGGGCAATTTCGCTGTCGGGGTTGGGATTATCGGCGCCGACGCTGCTGAGCATGACGAATCGACTGATCTTCACCTTTGCTGCAATATCGACCAGGCGTTTCGCGCCATCGCGGTCAACTTTGTCGGTCATGTCGGCGCTGGTGCTGCCGCCGGAGCCCGCCGCGAAGATGACTGCGTCACACCCATCACAGACCGTTTCGGCCAGGTCTGTCAGGTCGCCAGGGCGAAGTTCGACATCGGCGGGAAGCGAATTCGTGTCGGAACTTGGTCGAACCAGTGCGACAGTTTGATGTCCGCGAGCGATCAGTTCATCAAGCAGGCGACGGCCAGTTTTTCCGGTGGCTCCGGCGACGAGAACTTTCATGGCTTACTCCAGAGTAGTTAAGTAAATGAAGGTGGTCATAGTATGCGCCCGAGTGGCCGAGACAATGAAGAGTGATCACGGCAGGTAGATTGCCTTGACGTTGACGAACTCCTTGATGCCGAAGCCACCGTGTTCGCGTCCGTAGCCAGAGTCCTTTACGCCGCCAAAGGGCATATTGGGGTCCGCTGCACCGAAAGAGTTTATACGGATCATCCCCGTATCGAAATGATCGCGGGCGAGCTTCAAGGCCTTACTCTCATCGCGGGAAAAGATCCCGCCGCCGAGACCGTAACGACTCTCATTGGCGATGCGTATCGCATCTGCATCATCCTTGGCGTTGATGACTGCGGCGACAGGGCCGAACAGTTCATCGTCATGCGCGGGCGTTCCGGGCTGGCAATTTCCAAGCACGGTGGCTGGATAATATTGACCGATGCCGTTTGGCGGATTGCCGCCGCATAAAACCTCAGCGCCCCCGGCGATGCTCTGTTCAACTTGTTGGGAAAGTGTTTCAAATTGTTCTTTGCTCGCCAGCGGGCCGAGCTGAGTGTCGTCCGATGTCGGATCCCCCATCTTGATGGCGGACATCTGGTCGACAAATGCGCTGACGAAACTGTCGTAAACGGCCTCAGTCACGACAAAACGCTTGGCCGACACACAGGTTTGGCCGTTGTTGTAGAGTCGGCCTTGCACGCACACGTCTTCACGGCGATTTCAATATCCGCGTCTTCCAGTACCAGATAGGCGTCGTTCGATCCAAGTTCCAGTACCGATTTTTTCAGCTGCTGTGAGGCCATGGCGCCGACATGCCGTCCCGCGCCATCACTGCCTGTCATCGTGACACCTCTTACGAGTTTATGCGCAATGACTTTGTCGGAGGTGTCATGATCGATCACCAGTACGTCGAATAACCCTTTGGGCAAGCCCGCTTCGACGCACACGTCTCGCAGCATAAGACCGCTACCGGTACAGATTGAAGCGTGCTTCAGAATAACGGCATTGCCAGCCATTAAATTGGCGGCCAGTACTCGAACAGGTTGGTAGATCGGAAAATTCCAGGGCTGGATACTGAATATGACACCAATCGGCGAGTAGACCACAAAACCCTGTTTCTCGCCGTTGCTGTGCTTGCGTTCCTCGTCCCTCAAAGCGCCCGGGCCGACCTTCGCTGCGTACTCGAAGATGCCCGCACAGAGCTCAATTTCGGTCTTGCCGTCGCGGAGGAGTTTCCCCGTTTCTTTGGTCATGAGCTTGGCGAAGGCATCGGCATTTTCACGCAGCGCTTTGGCGATATCAAGGAGATAGGGAGCGCGCTCGCTATGCGTCTTTTCCCGCCAATCCAAAAATGCAGTATGTGACGCCTCAACCATCGCGAAAGCGCGATCTGTACTCATCAAGTCATAGCGTGAAATCGATTCATCGGTAGCGGGGTTGGTAGTGGCAATCTGCGTCATATCAATTTTCCTTAGTCCTTAAAACTTGTGGAACTCAACTACGGTTTACGTGGCTACCTGGCCTTTACCGAATAGGTCAGCTGGTATGGCTGTGCACCTGTACTGCCGTAGCAAATTTGTGGGCATTTCGTTGCCGTTCCTCCGTATACCAGCAAGAACCTTGCCAGCTCTGGACTCTGTATGACGCCACAGAACGGCGCAATGCATCAGTGAAACCGGTGTAAGAAGTGCAAAAACGAGTAAATGCTACAAAGGTGGGTGGTGCTGCAAACTGGTTTCTGTTGGGAGGGTGATTCCTGCCCGTCTAATGAGTGAACACACGCGAATACCAGCAATCGATTTCTGCTGTGTGCGTTTTGTTGTGCCGGCGAGTAGAGCGCCTGACCCAAGCAATATGTTGCAAATAGGGTCTGGCGCGGCCACTGCGACCAATGGCTTGACAATATTTAATGCAATCGTATTATTAATGCTACTGTATTAATTTATGGCGGGGGTATTGCGTTGATCCCGCCAGTACGTGTAATGCACCATTCAGCAATGGCAGATCAATCAGCATGAACGCAAGCGCGGTAAACAAACATGCCCGGCAAACCTCAAAAACCCGGGAACTGCTGATTGCCGTGGCTCAGGAACTCTATGCCAATCGCGGTATAGACGGTGTTTCTCTCAATCAAATACTGACTCAAGCGGGTCAGAAAAATCGCAATGCGATGCAATACCACTTTGGCAATCGGGAGGGTTTGTTACAGGCTATTGTCGACAAACACTCAGGTGCTATTTACGACATCAGAAGTGAATTTATCCGTTGTGCTCAAGGTGAGTCCTGGTCGCCGGCTGCATTCGCGGCGCGGGTTTTTGTTCAGCCCATTGCCAGCTATATCGAAAAATTTCCTGAAGGCGTGCATTACGTCAAGATCTTGTCGCAGCTGGCAGCGTTGAATACACCGGCGATCTATGGCTTTCAGGGCTCTTCACTGAGTCTGAGGATGGATCCCGCACACCAAAAGCTGACCAGTGAAGCGGTCAGTCACCTGAGTAGAGATGAGGCAAAGCGCCGTACCTTTCTGACGGTAGGCATTGTATTTCATTCGATAGCGGACATTTATCGCGTCAATGAGTTAGCGCAGGCACCCAGGGTGCTGGCTAATCGGGAGAAAATGATTGAACAGGTGATCTGTAGTTTGCAGGCGTTTTACGAAGCCGCGCCGCGCTAAAACGTGGCGCAGATGCGCGGAGCTTAAGAGTTATTAGGAATTTACAGGGCACAAAAATGAATGCTCCAACCTTTAAACAGCAGTATGGGCCGGTTGCGCTGGTGACCGGCGCGTCCTCGGGTATTGGCTATCAATTCGCACTGCAATTGGCCGATGCCGGGCTGGACCTGGTGGTGGTGGCGCGGCGCGATGAGCGATTGCAACAACTGGTCAGTGAACTTGCAGGCTCCGGTGTTGAAGTAACCGTATGCCAGGCAGACCTTGGTCAACTCGAGAGTATCGATAAGATTATTGCTGCTTGTGAGGGTAAGGATATTGGCTTGCTGGTTAGCAATGCGGGCTTCGGCCTGAAAGGCGCGCACCATCTCAACGACCGCCAGGCGATGGATAGTATGCTGGCTGTCAACTGCCATGCTCCGATGCAGTTGGCGCACCGGCTTATTCCGCAATTAATCGCGCGTGGCCGTGGCGGGATTATTATTACCAGTTCAGTAGAGGGATTAATGGGATTTCCGTATTCCGCAGCATACGCGGCAAGTAAAGCATTCACTAATAGTCTGGCGGAGGGATTGTGGGGCGAGCTGTCGCCGCTAGGCCTTGACGTGTTGGCGCTTTGTCCTGGCAGTACCGACACCGAGGCCCATGCGTTGCAAGGTATAGATCAGTCCAAACTGGGCGACATGATGACGGCGGCAGAAGTCGCGGAGTTGGCCTTGAGTAATATTGCCAACGGTCCGGTGTTTATCGCCGGAGAGCAGAACCAGGCATTATTTTCCGGCGTTACGGCCATGCCGCGCAAGGAGGCATTATTGATCATGGGTGATGCCATGAAGAATTCATTGAAATAGATATTGCCAGCCCTTGAGCCACTATTGCTGTCACTGACGAGAGAAACCTATGAGAATTCCGCTCTACAAATCACGCCCCTATGGACCTTCTTCTGCTCGTTTTGGCGGCGAGAGAATCAATGATTTTATTGTCATGTCCGAGGGCTGCTCCAATAGCTATCTTCTCGAAACGTCTGAGGGGAGTATTCTGGTAAACACTGGTATGGGCTACGAAGCGCCTGTTCATTGCAAAAATTATGAGCAGCTCTCTACTGCGTCAGACGCTATCAAATATGTAATAACCACTCAGGGTCACGTCGACCATGTCGGGGGAGTAGCGTTTTTTCGCCAACAAAATCCGGGATTACAGTACATTGCCCAAGCCGGTAATGAAGAGCATCAAGCCTATGACGATCTGCTGCGTCCATTTCGCTCCAGTCGTTCAGCCTTTCGTTTTCTCGATGCCTTTCAGGAAGATTTTTCTTATTATGCGGCGCAAGGGTATACCGACATTAACGCGCAGGATCGGCCCACTCCCGATGTGACCTTTGAACAGCGATATGAATTTACATTGGGTGGTCTGGATGTTGTGTTAATCGGGGTCAAGGGCGCTGAAACCAATGACTCACTCATTGTGTGGTTGCCACAACACAAGATCTGTCTTACCGGCAATATTTTCGGTTGCCCCTTTGGCCACTTCCCCAATTTGGTAACCATTCGTGGCGATCGCTATCGGGATGCACTGACTTGCGCGGCCGCGGCGCAAACGGTTCTGGATCTGGAGGCCGAGCTGATCCTCTATGGCCACCATGCACCTGTTGTTGGCAAGGAATTGATCAAAACTGAAGTGACGGCTATCCGGGATGCGATCCTCTATGTGCATGATGAAACCGTAAAAGGCATGAACGAGGGCAAAGACGTGCACACGCTTATGCAAGACATTGAATTGCCTGCGCAGTGTGAGGTCGGGCAGGGTTACGGCAAGGTGTCATGGAGTGTGCGGGCCATATGGGAAAGCTATGCCGGTTGGTTTCATCATGATTCTACTACGGCGCTGTACAGCGTGCCGCAGCGCTCAGTGCACGCCGACCTGATTGAACTCGCCGGTATCGATGCAGTGCTGGAGCGCGCGCGGCAAAAGTTTGCACAGGATGAGCCAGAGCAGGCGCTGCATCTTCTCGATATTATTTTTACGGTAGAGCCTGCGCACAAAGAGGCTGTAGCACTGTCTATCCGGGTCCATGAAAAATTGTTAAGTGAGGACGATAATTTCTGGTTGACCGGCTGGTTGAAAAATCAGATCAAGCTGCTGAAAGGTGGTGTGACATCAGCGCTGTCATTCAGATAGAAAATAATTACTGCGAGAAAGTAGCATGTCTAACGAAATACATATTGATGATCTGAGCAACCCGGTCTACAGCGACATACAGCGCGCGGCGCTGAATTATGGCGAAACGCTGACCGTTGAACTGACGCGGCAATCTATTCTTGCTGAAGCCGAGCAAAAAACCGGCCTGAGCGATTGGGGGCCTGAAGATTTTTTACCTCGCCTCGATTTGCTGTGCGACGAGTGGAACAGTGATGAAGGCCTGGTTGGTATTGGTCGTCTGAGTCTGCGCAACAAGTTATTGCAACATGCGACCAGCCGTTTGCTGATCCAGGACCAATTCAAACGGCACCCGGAAATCCATGCTATCCAAATTGAAAAGCCGATAATTGTTGCCGGGCTGCCGCGTTCTGGTACGACTCACCTGCTCAACCTGATGGCTTCAGACTCGCGTCTGCGCGCCTTGCCGTTGTGGGAATCCTATGAACCCGTGCCGATGCCCGGTGAGGACTTGCTGGCTGATGGCACTGATCAGCGTTACCAGCGCTGTGCTGATTCCTGGGAAACGATGCAGGCAATGACGCCGCATCTGGCGGCCATGCACCCCATGAACCCGGACCATATTCACGAAGAGCTGGAATTGATGGGGCCTAATTTCGGTTCCTACAATTATGAATGGCTGTGCCATTCGCCACGCTGGCGCGACTACTATTTTGCGGAAGATCAAACTTACCAATATGAATACATGCGCGACGTACTAAAGTTACTGATGTGGCAACAGCGCGATACGGACCGGCCCACGCGCTGGGTGCTGAAATGCCCGCAGCATTTGGAACAGTTGCCCGTGCTGCTCAAGGTGTTTCCGGACGCCACAATCGCCATTACCCACCGTGACCCGGTGGCCGTTATCCAGTCGTCCATCACCATGCTGGCCTATGGCCAGCGTCTGAGTCGCAAACACGTGATGACCGAGCAGCTGCTCCACTATTGGACCGATCGTATACAGCATCTGCTGCGTGCCTGCGCTAATGATCGCCATAAGCTTCCTGACAATCAGAGTATCGATGTGCCTTTTTATGAGTTGATCAAGGACGATGTGGCGGCGGTGGAAAAAATTTATGACAAGGCTGGATTGGTCATGACTGCTCAGGCCCGCACTGAGTTAAGCCAGTTTGTCGACGATCATAAAGGTGTCTACGGTCGTGTGGTTTACGATCTTAAAGGTCAGTTTGGCGCCGATCCAGCGCAGCTGCGCGAGCGCTTTGGGTTTTACTATGACGCGTTTCCGGTGATGCGCGCCGATTTCTAATCGAGGAAGCAAAAGATGACGAATAATCAGATAGCGCAGCAACTGGGTTTGCCCGCCATCGACCAAATCGGCTTTGTGGTGAAGAACATTGACCATTCGATGGCAATATACGACCCCCTATTCGGCCCATTTAGCACCATGGATGGTTCCGTCGATGCCGTGGATTTTCGCGGTGAAAGTAAAGATGTGAAGCTCAAGCTCGCGTTCGGTAAAAGTGGCGACCTGGAAATTGAGTTGATCGAGTGGGTCGGGGGTGAGAGTCCTCACAGTGAGTTTATTCAGTCCGGCCGCGAAGGCATGCATCACATTCGTTTTCGTGTCGATGACTGCGATGCGTGTATCAGCAAGGCTGAGAGCATTGGCTTTACGCGTATCTGGTATAAAACCATGGGCGCCGATATTAAATTCGCCTATATGGAGCGAGAGGGCGACCCGTTGATTATTGAGTTTTTGCAAATGCCCGAGGGCTACGGCGCTGCTTGAGTTGGCGTACAGGTCAAGCCCAGGTTTCTCACCAGCTTAGAGCCGATGAGAAACCGCTGTGGATACTGACCGATAATCGCAGGGCAGTGCCGCCGCTATTTGCCAAAGAACTCCTTGCGCAGTGCCGGGTAGTCTGCGGCGGGGAGGCGCGGGCCAAAATTGGCGACTACTTTTCCCGCTGCCAGGCTGGCAAAGCGGCCCGCGTGGGGGAAGTCTTCGCCGCGCGTGATGGCATACAGAAAGGCCCCGGCAAACATGTCACCGGCGCCGTTGGTGTCCACTGCCGTGACTTTATGTGGTGGGATTTTGGTGAGCGTGACGCCATCGTAGGTCAGGGCGCCGTTACTGCCGCGTGTGATAACAAAGGTGTTGGCAGTGGTTTTCAATTTTTCTACAGCCACGTCCAGGTTTTTGGTCTGGGCCCAGCCCAGCGCTTCGTCTTCATTGCAGAAGACCAGATCCAGACGCTTGCCGACCATCTCCGTGATGCCGTCACGGAAGAACTCCACCATGCCGGGATCGGAAAAGCTCAGGGCGGTCTTCACACCGGCCGCTTCTGCGATTTCTCGCGCTTTGATGGCGGCGGCTCTGCCGGTGGGAGAAGTCACCAGATAGCCTTCTAAATACAGGTATTCGGAGTCGGCAATGGCCTGGGCGTCCAGCTGCGCGACGGACAGGGTCTCGCTGATGCCGAGGAACGTGTTCATGCTGCGTTCCGCATCGGGCGTAATCAGCACGAGGCACTTGCCGGTGGTGCCGGCCTCGCGATCGCCATTCAGGCAGTGGTCTACGCCCGCGGCTTCCAGATCGGCAATGTAGATGTCGCCGTCCGGGTCATTGGAGACCTTGCACGACATGAAGGTCGGACCGCCGAACTGTGCTGTGGCAATCATCGAGTTTCCCGCGCTGCCACCGCTGGCATGGCTGGCCTTCACCAGATGGCCTGCAAGATGATCGAGCAACTCGCCCTGTCGCGCCTGATCTACCAGCGTCATCAACCCTTTTCCCACATTCATTTGCGTCAGATCTGCATCGGCTACCTTGATCTCGGTATCCACTAACGCGGCGCCTATGCCGTATACCTTGTACTTCTTCATGCGTGTTTTACCCACTGAGTAAATTCAGGGCACCATTATCCTGATTCACCGGTTGAATCATAGTGCTGCTTGTCCTGAGTCTATTTTTGTTGAGTTGTGTAAATTTTGATCAGCTGAGTGAACAGAATCTGAAATTTCCGCGAGAGCTGGTGTACACTCGCATCCCATGCTTCGTACCAGTCATATTCTGCTTAAACTCGCCCTGGTCGCTCTCGTCCTGGGGGCGCTGTTTGTGATCTATTTAGATGCCCGTATCACGGCAACGTTCAGCGATAAAATGTGGGATTTGCCGGCCAAGGTGTACGCCCGGCCGCTGGAATTGTTTGCCGGTGCTGCCGTGTCTGCTGACGATTTGTCCTACGAACTGAACGTGCTGGGTTATCGCCCGGTGAGTTCGCCGAGCAATCGCGGTGAGGTGTCGCGCAATCGCGACCGGGTTGATCTCTATACACGTGGCTTCGATTTCCCCGGAGAGCGAGAGCCGGATCGTCGTGTTTTGATTGAATTCAGTGGTGCGCGGGTCAAGAGTTTGTCTGCCGGAGGGCGGACCGTGGACTTGATGCGGCTGGACCCGGTGCAGATCGGCGGTATTTTTCCACAACACGGCGAGGATCGCGTGCTGGTGCAACTGACGGACGTGCCTGAACAGTTTCGTCAGGGCCTGTTGGCGGTGGAGGATCGCGATTACTACCAGCACTGGGGTTTCTCGATCATGGGGATCGCCAGGGCCGCGTTCAGTAATCTGCGTTCCGGGCAGGTCGTCGCCGGTGGCAGCACGATTACGCAGCAGTTGGTAAAGAACTATTACCTGACCTCCGAGCGCACCATTGTGCGCAAGCTGACAGAAGTGGTCATGGCGGTATTGCTGGACCTGCATTACGAGAAAGACGAGATACTGGAAAGCTACATCAACGAGGTCTATCTCGGGCAGGAGGGCCCGCGCGCGGTGCACGGCTTCGCGCTGGCTGCGCAACATTACTTTGGCAAACCGCTGGACCAGTTGAATTTGAACCAGCAGGCCCTGCTCATCGGCATGATCAAGGGCCCGTCACTGTACAACCCGGAGCGCAATCCGAAGCGGGCACTGCAGCGGCGCAATGTGGTGCTGGACGTGATGGCGGAGCAGGGGGTGGTTTCAGCCGAGGAGGCTGTCGCAGCCAGCGCCCGGCCTCTGGACCTCGATAGCGAAGGCAGTATCCGCGGATCCTTCCCCGCCTACCTGGATCTGGTGCGCAGGCAGTTGCGGCGGGATTACCGTGAGGAAGACCTCACCACCAAAGGGCTGAGCATATTCACGCCGTTTGACCCACTGCTGCAACGCCAGTTGGAACGCAGCACAACGGCGGTGATGGATCAGCTCGACCCGGCCGAAAAACTGCAGAGCGCCTCCGTGGTCACCCGCTTTGATACGGGCGAAGTGGCGGCGCTGATCGGCGGGCGCAAGACGCGCTTCGCCGGTTTCAATCGCGCGTTGGATGCGCGCCGCCCGGCGGGCTCCCTGCTCAAGTCCGCCATCTACCTCGCGGCACTGGAGCAGCCCGGTCAGTACTCGCTGGCGTCGCTGGTGTCCGATACGCCTGTCACCGTGGATGCGGCGGGTGCGAAGACGTGGCAGCCGCAGAATTTTGACCGAAAATCGCACGGTGACGTGCTGCTCTACCAGGCGCTGGCTAAATCCTACAATCTGGCGAGTGCGCGCCTGGGGTTGCAGTTGGGGGTGAGCAGCGTGGTCGATATGCTGGCGCGATTGGGTGTTGAGAAAGGCGTGCCACGGCTGCCCGCACTGTTTCTGGGCGCCGGTGAATACTCGCCCATGGATATGGCAATGATGTACCAGACCATTGCTGCGGGGGGCTTTCGTATGCCGCTGCGCAGCATTCGCGATATTGTCGATGCCAATGGCGAACCGCTGCGGCGCTATCCGCTGGAATACGATCGCACCGTTAGCCTGCAGTCCATGCATTTGCTGCATTTCGCCCTGCGCGCCGTCGTGCGTGAGGGCACCGGACAGGGTGTTTATCGCTACCTGCCGGAGAGTTTTGCGGTGGCGGGCAAAACCGGCACGACCAATGACGGTCGCGATTCCTGGTTTGCCGGCTTCTCCGGCGACTTGCTGGCGGTGAGCTGGATAGGTCGGGACGATAACGGCAGTACCGGGCTGACCGGTGGCAGCGGCGCGCTCAAAATATGGGCGCAGTTTATGGCCGGTGCCAGCAAGCAGTCCCTGGCTTACCGCATGCCCGACGGCATTCAAACGCAGTGGATTGATGACCGCAGTGGCTACCTGACTGGCGAGGGTTGTGCCAATGCTCGCCGCTTGCCTTTTATCACGGGTTCAGAGCCCAAGCAGCGCACTGACTGCGCGCCGCGAGCACCGGGTTCCGGGCCGCGGGACTGGTTCGATTCACTGTTTGGGAGAAACTGATCATGTTGTTGTCGCAATCAGTATTGCGGGGCGTTGTTGTGGCGATGGTTCTGCTGCTGGCAGCCTGCGCCACTTCCACGCCACCAGTGGAGCAGCCGTCGCCAGTGGTAAAGCCGCAGAAACCCATTATCGTGGCCCCTCCGCCCACCGTATATGAAACACCGCCACGCGCTGCCACGCACTCTGCCAGCGCGGCCTGGCAGCCCCTGTTGGCGAAAGCTGAACTGGCCGCAGACCGCGGCGATTATGAACAGGCCATGGCGCTGCTGGAGCGCGCGCAACGCATTGACCCCGACAGCGCGGAGGTCTATCTCGGCATCGCCCGAACACACCTGGCCAAAGGTGACACAGCTCAGGCCAGAGTAACGGCCGAGCGTGGCCTGTTGTATTGCTCGAGTGATAGCGTGTGCAATGCGTTGCGGACATTGACACATTGACGCCTGTGCGTTGTGAAAAACCCGCGGGTATCGTGTAGCCTTTTGGGGTGGCGCATTAAGATACTGCAATCAGATCAATCAAGGAGTACGTGTTGATGTTGGGGTATACACAGAAATGTGCTGCAGCCAGTCTGTTGCTGGTGACGCTGGTCGCGTGTAGTGAGCAGGAAGCGGTGGCGCCGCCACCGCTCACTCGCCCGGTTAAAACCTTTATCGTAGAAGGTGGCAGTACTGATGCCGTGCGCACTTTTCCCGGCAGAGTGGATGCCAGCCAGCGCGCAGAGCTGTCGTTTCGGGTGGCGGGGCGGCTGCAGGAGATTCTGGTCAAGGAGGGTGATCTGGTGGAGGAAGGCCAGATACTGGCGCGTCTGGATCCGGCCGACTATCGCCTGGTCTACGAGGATAGAAAGGCGACCTTTGATAACTCCCAAAGCAATTTCAATCGCGGCAAGGATCTGGTTGAGGACGGTAACATTTCGCGCATGGATTTTGATCGCATGGAGGCAAATTTTCGCACGGCGTCCGCCGCATTGTCCCAGGCAGAGAAGGATCTGGAGTACACCGTGATGAAATCCCCCTTCCGCGGCAGGGTGGCCCAGCGCAAAGCGGAAAACTTCGAGGAGGTACAGGCCAAGCAGACAGTCTTTTCCCTCCAGAACACCAGCCAGTTGGACATTATTATCGACGTGCCCGAATCGGTGATACGGATGGTGCAGACCATCGATGAAGAGCATCGCTCCGTGTCCGCAAATCAGCGCGTCAGCGTGACCCGTGCCTACGCGGTGTTTGAAGGGCAGACCGACGAGCGATTTCCAC
Source organism: Halioglobus sp. (assembly GCA_037969215.1). Taxonomy (GTDB): domain Bacteria; phylum Pseudomonadota; class Gammaproteobacteria; order Pseudomonadales; family Halieaceae; genus Marimicrobium. Next base: position 9,341 of record JBBKWY010000171.1, on the reverse strand, counting down.
TGAAACCGAAAGAAATCGCCACCAAGGCCAATGAACAGACCCAGACCTTCCGAGCGACCTTCACCATGGATTCTCCCGCCAGGTTTACCGTGCTGCCAGGCATGACTACGACGGTGGTGCTAGATCTCAGTGAGTTGATCGACACGGTGAGCATCGTCAAACGTGTTCCGGTGCGCGCGGTGCAGGGCGACAGCAGTCTCAACCCCAGGGTTTGGATTCTCGATCCGCAAACCATGACAGTGTCTGGTCGGGAGGTCGCTATCGGGCGTATGAGCGGCGACATGGTAGAGGTGACCGATGGTCTGGCCGGCGGCGAGGAAATTGTCGCAGTGGGTGCGCCCTATCTGGCGCAGGGGATGAAAGTGTCGCGTATGGCGCTGACCGAGCAGGCCGCACCGCGCGCTGGCGACCCACACTGATTTCATCGACTGATTCAAGGATGCCCGCATTATGAATATTGGGGAGTTTTCGGTCGAGAACAAAGTTATCTCGTGGTTGCTGGTGGTGATCATGGTGGGTGGCGGCATTATTGCGTACGGCAAGATGGGGAAGCTGGAAGATCCGGCCTTCACCATCAAGTCAGCGAAAATACTGACGCGCTACCCGGGTGCGACCGCGCGCGAGGTACAGGAAGAACTGACCTATCACCTCGAAGATGCCATTCAGAAAATGCCGCAGGTGAAGCGGATCAAGATGTCAGTCTCCCGGCCGGGCCTGTCGGACATCCTGGTCGACTTCAAGGATGAGTATAAAGCGGCCGATCTACCGAATATTTTTGACGAATTGCGGCGCAAGATTGCCGATGTTAAACCCTCGCTGCCGCCGGGCGCGCAAGCCCCCATCATTCTCGACGACTTTGGCGATGTGTACGGCGTGTACACGATACTCACCGGCGACGGCTACAGTTGGCGCGATCTGTACGACACCGCCGACGCGATCAAGAAACAATTAGTACTGGTGCCCGGCGTGCGCAAGGTCGTGATCGACGGAGAGCAGCGCGAGGTGGCGTATCTGGAGGTCTCGCGCAGTCGTTTGGCAGAGCTGGGGATTGATTTGCGCCAGATCGCTGATGTGCTGGGTTCGCAAAATGTGGTGGTCAATTCCGGCAATGTGCAGGTGGGCGATGACTATTTACGGATCAGCCCCACCGGGAATTTCAAATCTGTCCAGGAAATCGGCGACCTGTTAATCAGTGCCAATGACAAGACCCTGGTGCGCCTCAGTGATTTTGCCACTATCACCCGCGCGTATGAGGAAGTGCCCGTCAAGTACTACTACGTCAACGGCAAGCCGGGTTTGAGTATGGGTATTTCCATGGCGGCGGGCGAAAACGTGGTGAAGGTCGGCAAGGCGGTAAACCAAAAGATGGAGGCCCTGCAGAGCGTTATACCGATTGGCATGGAGATGGTGTCGGTGTATGACCAACCGGCAGAGGTAGAAAAATCGGTGGGCGGCTTCCTGGTCAGTGTCGGTCAGGCCGTCATGATTGTGATAGCGGTGCTGTTGCTGTTCATGGGAATACGCACCGGTATCGTGATTGGCGCCGTCTTGCTGATCACCGTCGCCGGTACACTGTTTCTCATGAATGTGTTCGGTATTGAGCTGCAGCGTATCTCCCTGGGCGCGCTGGTGATTGCGTTAGGCATGTTGGTCGATAACGCCATAGTCGTCGCCGAGGGTATGCTGGTGCGGATGGAGGCGGGTATGAATGCCACCAAGGCCGCCGGAGAGTCTGTGGGCAAGACCATCTGGGCGCTGCTCGGTGGCACAGTAATCGGTATCCTGGCATTTTCGGCCATCGGCCTGTCGACCGATAATACCGGCGAGTTTGCCAGTTCCCTGTTCTACGTAATCCTTATCTCGCTGTCGTTGAGCTGGGTGACAGCGATCAGCACCACGCCGCTGTTGTGCGCGCTGCTGCTCAAACCTGATGCCGCAGCGGCTGATAAAGACCCCTATGCGGGCAAATTATTCAGGGGTTATCGCACTGCGTTGAGTGCGGCGGTCAAGCATCGCTGGCTCACTCTCGGCGTTGTGGCGGCGTTGTTTGCGATGGCAGCTGTGGGCTTTGGCAACGTCAAAAGCGGTTTCTTTCCCGACTCAAATACGCCGATGTTTTTCGTGGATATCTGGGAGCCGGAGGGTGCTGATATTCGCGTTACCCGCGAAGACACCTTGCGCGTCAGCGAATTTGTGCGCCAGCAACCGGGCGTGACACAGACTGCGTCAGTGATAGGAGGCCCGCACCAGCGTTTCACTCTGGTTTACGATGCCAAGGAGCCGACCCGGGCCTACGCACAAATCATCGTGCGCACCGAGACACGGGAGCAAATTGGGCCAGTGTGGGATGCGACCCAGGCGTTTATGCGCGAGGAGCTGTCCTGGACTGACCCGATCATCAAGGCGATGCGTATCGGTCCCGGTCGCGATGCCAAGATTGAGGCGCGTTTTTCCGGACCAGATCCGCAAGAACTGCGTGCATTGTCGGAGCAGGCGCAGGCTATCATGCGCGCCAATGGGCACGCTGTAGATATCCGGGACGACTGGCGCTCGCCGGTAAAAGTGGCCACGCCGATTTTTAATGAGCAGGTGGGTCGTCAGTTGGGCGTCGATCGCGAAAGTCTCGGCTCCGCCATGCAGTACGCCTTTGAAGGGACTAACGTGGGGGTGTATCGCGATGGCAACCGCCTGTTGCCGATACAGATGCGGGCGCCGCTGGAAGAGCGCGGTGATATCGACAATATGCGGGAGATCCAGGTCTGGAGCCCGGTATTGCGTGCGTCAGTGCCGGTGTCCCAGGTGGTGTCCGATTACGAGACCCGCTGGGAAAACGCGGTGATTCGCGGGCGCAACCGCATCCAGACGATTATTGCATCCTGCAACCCTCGCGACGGATCAGCTGATCCCCTGCTGGATGCACTGCGACCGCAAATCGAAGCGATTCCGCTGCCGCCCGGTTACCAACTGGAGTGGGGTGGCGAGTACGAGGATTCCATCAACGCCCAGGCGGGCCTGGCTGCATCGCTGCCGCTGGGCTTCCTGTTGATGATACTCACCAGTATCTTTCTGTTCGGTAAGCTCAAACAGCCGATGATCATCTGGCTTACCGTGCCCCTGGCCATTGTCGGTATAACCGCCGGTTTGTTGGCCACCGGCGGCGCCTTCGATTTCATGTCGATGCTGGGAGCGCTATCGCTGGTGGGGCTGCTGATCAAGAACGCCATCGTGCTGATCGAGGAGATCGATCAGCAGATCGAGACCGGCAAGGATGGCTTCGAGGCGATCATGGATTCATCAGTCAGTCGCATGCGCCCGGTGATGCTGGCGGCCGCAACCACCATTTTGGGGTTGATTCCGCTGCTGTCCGATGTGTTCTTCGTGAATATGTCCGTTACCATCATGGCCGGTCTGGGCTTCGCTTCAGTGCTGACATTGATCGTCGTGCCGACACTCTACGCGGTCTTTTTCAAGATTCAGCGAACGTAGGCGCCCCCGCGTGGCACACTAGCTCAAAGCCCTCGTCGCGCGGTTCAAAGATCAGGTATTGGTTGATACAGGCGGGGGTTTCTCCCGCCGAATGGCTGACGAAAATAAGCTGGGTGTCGCTGTGCTGCGCGATATGGTCCAGCGCCCGCAGCATCAGCCTGCGATGATAGCCGTCAAGGCCCAAAGTGGGTTCGTCCAGCAACAGGATGATGGGCGATTTCACCATCGCGCGGGCTAACAACACCATGCGTTGCAGGCCAAAGGACAGGCCGTCAAATTTTTCGCGGCTGTGTTCCGCTAGCCCCAGCGCGCGCAACCAGTGATCTGCGCTGTTGCGCTGGGCATCGCCCCAATCGTCATACAGCCCGATGGAATCAAAGAAACCCGATACCACTACCTCGACGACGCGCATGCCGCGCGCAAAGTTTAGCTGCAACTGCGTATCGAGCTGGCCGAATTTTTGTTTGATATCCCACACGCTCTCACCACTGCCGCGGCGGATGCCGAACAGCGTGATATCCTGGCCATAGGCTTTGTGGTTGTCGCCGGTGATCAGGCTCAGCAGTGTGGTCTTGCCGCAACCATTGGGACCGGAAATACAACAGTGGGTACCGCGCTCCAGTATCCAGTTCACATCGCGCAGTACGGTGAAATCGCCGTAGTGCACCGAGACATCCCGCAGTGCCAGCAGGGGCCCGTCACAGGCTAGCGTATAGGGGCGCGCAGCAGCTGGCGGCAACGCGTCCAGCGGCGCCATCGGGGGATTCATCAGGGCCGCGACGACCGGGCTTTGCAGGATAGTTTGTCGGGTATCACAGGCGCATATCTCACCGTTGTCCAGCACCATAACGTGGGTGATGGCAGCGGGGACATCCTCCAGTTGCCGACATAGCATGAGCACGGCAATACGCGACTGCAGTAACTCACTGATGATGTTTTGCATCTCCTGCTGGCTGGCGCGATCCAGGCCGTCCAGTGGGCTGTCCAGAATGAGGAGGGCGGGCTCACTTAAAATGGCTGAGACCAGCAGCGTTTTACGCATCTCGCCGGTGGATATAAAGCGCAGCCCGCGGTGCAGAAAATGCCGTATGCGCAGGCGTTCGGTCCAGTGATGAAAGCGCTCGTCCGGCTCGCAGCCGCCTAGAATAAGGGTTTGTACCGTGGTGCCGGGGTCGTTGGCGTCGGCGCGAAACTCCGAATCATCCAGTTTTTTATCGCGCTCGCACAGTGCCTTGGCCTGTTCAAAGCACACATAGGCGACACCGTTTTTTTCGAGTTCCGCGGAGCGCGTTACCGCGCCGGAGAAATGCGTGGCTTGTCGACTGATAATCTTTGCCAGACTGGTTTTTCCGGCACCGTTCGGGCCCAGACAGGCCCACTGCTGGTGCGCAGACAAGGTCCAGTCGATATTGCGCAAGGCGGGCAGTGCGCGGTAGACGAGGCTGACGTCGCGCAATTCAAGCAAATTGTCCGTTGGTGTTTGTTCGTCAACCATGATTCCCCTGGCCATAAATGTGTGTGACAACTTGTCAGGCTGTCCTGCGACTGGCTTAATCCCAGTGTCAGTTTAAGTTTTGTTGGAAAAGGCGTTCAAGTGTCAGTACCACTGTTACAACTTATTGAAACCCGCCTCGGCGATCATACGCCGGGCAAAAAAATGCTGCGGCGACTGATGAAGCGCTCTGCTGTCGCGATGATACTGCAGGTGCGTGAAGGCGAGCTGCATATTCTAATGATCAAACGGGCCGAGCGCGAGGGGGATCCGTGGTCGGGACACATGGCCTTTCCCGGCGGGCGCATGGACAGTGCCGATGCCAACGGTTTCGCGGTAGCGGTGCGCGAGACAGAAGAGGAAGTGGGCTTGTTTCTGGGCGAGGAGGATCAGTGTATCGGTCGCCTCTCCGATCTCCACGCCCGGCCCCACCGCGGCCCCTTCGGTCTGGCAGTGAGCCCCTTCGTGTTTCGCCTTGATCGCGAAGTGACCTTTACCCCCAACTATGAGGTCGCCGAGGTGATCTGGGTCCCGTTAGAGTTTTTGCTGGACGAGGATAATCAGCAAGAGTTGGTCTGGACCTACCGGGGAGCGCAAGTGCCGATGCCCTGTTACTGGTATGAAGGACGCTGTATCTGGGGCCTGTCGCTGATGATGCTGGGTGAGCTAATGGATTTGATTGAAGGCGGGAACGCCAGACAGGCGAAATGGCGGCGCCCGCGGTTTCGCCGCCGTAAGAAATCCTAGATACGGTGGGTGGGCGCTCTTGCCGGTACCGGTGTGTTAGTTGCTTCCAGACTGGCCAGAGCCACCGGTAATCCACGTTTTTTGGCCAGGTACATAGCCTTGTCCGCTTTTTCTTCCAGCTCGTGCTGCTGGCGTCCGTCGATCGGGAAGATCGCCACGCCAACGCTACAACTGAAATTCAGTACCTGTTGACGCACATACAGGGGCTGCTCAATCGCCTGTGATAACTTGTGGGCCAGGCGTGTGATCTCCTCGGTTGATTTGACATCTTCCAGCACCGCAACGAATTCGTCACCACCGAGGCGCGCCACCAGGTCGGTTTCGCGCAGGCTGTTCCGTATCCGTTGGGCGACCGCGATCAAGAGCTTGTCGCCCGCCCCGTGCCCGTAGGTATCATTGATCTTCTTGAATTCGTTCAGGTCCATAAATAACAGCCCTGTCATACCGCCGTGCTCTGCCGCGCGCTGGAGCGCCAGCGCAATGCGCTCGTCATAAAATCGCCGGTTGGGTAATCGCGTCAGCTGATCATGGGATGACAGATGCTCCAACTCCGAATTGGTGGCTTGCAGGCTGGTGCGCAACGTCTTGTTCATTTCGGCATAAATAAGGATGATGCTGAGGACGGACATGGCCATGCCGGTGTAGGCCAGCATCATCGCGAGGCTGTGGTTCTCCGGCAGAATAATTTGTGTGAACTGGAAGCCGTGACGTTCCGCCTGCAGTATGCAGACCCAGATGGCGACGACCAGCAGACTCCAGGATGCGCTCAGGGCCACGCTGCCGACGACGCCGGCCATCGCCGGTGCGAGTATCAACAGCGGGTAGGTGGGTGATTGTGTGCCGCCGAATACGAAGCAGGCAGCGGTAAACGCACCGAAATAAATGAGGAGCATGACGTTGAGCGCGGCGACACGGTCGCCGCGCAAGCGCAGCAGTAGCATGCTCGCCAGAATGCCGAGGATACTGGTGACACACAGGATATTGGCTGCGATACGGCCCTGCGGAGTGATCTCGGTAAATGAGGGAATAATGACCGCAAACAGGACGACCGTCAGGAGCCAGAAGCCGCTGGTCATTACCAGTATGCGCTGTCGGTGGTGTTCCTCGTCCGAGCGGCCGTATACAGAGCGGCCGGTACACAGGTGGAACCACCAGTTACGAGCTTTTCTGAGCGGCGCTGTTAACGGATACATGGCGGTATTTTACTATTTTTGTGTCATGCGAAGACCACTTATATCGCATCACAGCGCCCGTTGTCGCCCACTAACGACAAAAACCAGTGTTAGTTCTCGTTTCGCAGGAAGGAGCGTGTATCCAGCTTCAGTTTGCGCAAGGCAGGATCCTCGCGGCTCGCCACCAGTAGTGCGTCGCTGTTGAGCCGACCCTGTACAAAGTCCACCACCAGCTCCAGCAGGACGGGTGTCATTGGCGGATCGCGCTCCCAGCGCGGTGCCTTCACGAGGTTGCCCGTAACCCGGTCTCCGCTCACGCTCAACCAGTAGCCTCCACAGCTGGACAGCGTGTAGTCATCGGGTCGGCCGTAGCTGATATTGGGCGTGTTGGGATTGAATCCCCCCGGGGCCTCATCGTTGATTTGCTCGAGTGCCATCAGCCATGTTGTGCCGAGCGGGAAAAGCGCCACATCAGGACGGCAATAATCAGCCGTCTGCAGCCAGATGCGCAAGGTTTCTGGCGGTTCCTGGCCGCGCAATACCCGGGATACGGCCAGGTCGATGGAATTGCCCTGACTGGCGATGACAGTCCCGCTGACTACCAGGTCGGTGTCGGCCTCGACCTCGCTGAAGGAGCCTTGCCACAGGCATTCGCACTGGGCGAAGGCGGGCGGGCCGGGCAGGCAGAGCAACAGACACAGGAGTGGTAGCGCGCGCACGGGCAGCTTAGCTCTCCTGCAGGGCCTGCGCTGCCTCCAGCGCAAAATAGGTCAATATGCCGTCACAGCCAGCACGCTTGAAGGCCAGCAGGGACTCGAGTATCACCGCTTCCCGGGGTAGCCAGCCGCGCTCGAAGGCCGCGACGTGCATGGCGTACTCACCGCTCACCTGATAGGCAAAAGTGGGTGCGAGTAACTCCTCCTTCACTCTGCGGACGATATCCAGATAGGGCATGCCGGGTTTGACCATGATCATGTCGGCACCCTCGGCGAGGTCCAGGGCGCATTCGTGCAGCGCCTCGTCGCTGTTGGCCGGGTCCATCTGGTAGCTGCTTTTATTCCCGCCTTTCAGATTGCCCGCAGAGCCTACGGCATCGCGAAAGGGGCCGTAATAGGCGGAGGCGTATTTGGCCGAATAGGCCATGATCAGGGTATTGATGAAGTTTTCGCCTTCCAGCGCCTGACGGATGGCGCCGATACGGCCGTCCATCATGTCAGAGGGCGCCACTACGTCGGCCCCTGCAGCGGCGTGCGACAGTGCCTGCTTCACCAGTATCTCGCTGGTGACGTCGTTCAAAACATAACCGTTCGGGTCAATAATGCCGTCCTGGCCGTGTGTGGTGTACGGGTCCAGGGCGACATCGGTGATAATGCCTAGCTCCGGCAGTGCATCTTTCAGCGTTTTCACTGCGCGTTGCACCAGGCCGTCGGCGTTAAACGCCTCATCGGCCATCAGGCTTTTATGTTCAGCCGCCACCACCGGGAACAGGGCTAGCGCCGGAATACCCAAATGCTGCACACGTCTGGCCTGCTCCACCAGCAGGTCGATACTGAGCCGTTCGATGCCGGGCATGGAGGCAATGGTTTCGCGCTGGCCGCTGCCTTCCAATACGAACACGGGGAAGATCAGGTCTGCCGGGCTTAAGTTGTTCTCGCGTACCAGCCGCCGGGAAAAGTCATTGGCCCGCAGTCGTCGCATGCGAGTCTGGGGAAACCGGCCGCGCTGTGAGGTAAATGCCATGCGATACTCCTCGATCAAATTCCGGCAAAGGCGACTTTGGCCGCCGCCATGGTTTGCGCGATGTCATCATCGCTATGCGCGCTGGACATAAAGCCCGCTTCATAGGACGCCGGGGCGAGATAGACACCCTGGTCCAGCATGGAATGGAAAAAGCGATTGAACGCCGAGGTGTCGCACGCCATGACCTGGTCATACCGGGTTACGCTGGGCACGTCGGTAAAAAAGCCACCAAACATAGTGCCCGCGTGGTTGGTGGTAAAGGGCACGCCGGCCGCGTCAGCCGCGTCGCGCAAGCCCTTGCACAATTGTGCGGTGCGCTCGAACAGCGGTTCGTAAAACCCCGGCTGGGAAATGATATTCAGCGTGGCCAGGCCCGCCGCCATCGCGATGGGGTTACCGGACAGCGTTCCGGCCTGATACACCGGGCCCAGCGGCGCGATCTGCTCCATGATCGCCCGTTTCCCACCGAAAGCGCCCACCGGCATGCCGCCGCCGATCACCTTGCCCAGCGTGGTCAGATCGGCCTCGATACCGTAGTGGCCCTGTGCGCCGTGCAGACCGAAGCGAAATCCGGTCATGACCTCGTCGAGTATCAGGACAGCGCCATGTTCGGTACAGACCGAGCGCAGCGCTTCAAGAAAACCGGGGGCCGGCGGTATGCAATTCATATTGCCGGCGACCGGCTCCACGATGGCACAGGCTAT
>JBBKWY010000170.1:0-15310 GCA_037969215.1 Halioglobus sp. | reverse complement strand
CGGCGCGGCAACCAGGCGCTGCGTATGGCGATGCAAACGCGCGAGCAACACATTCGCCGCGAGAAGGCCACCAGCAACATTTGCACCGCTCAAGCACTGCTGGCCATCATGGCAGCGTTCTACGCCATGTATCACGGCCCCCAGGGATTGCGGCGCATCGCGACCCGCATCCAGCGCCTCACCGGCATTCTGGCCAAAGGCCTGGAAGACGCCGGCTTCATCGCCGATAACTCCACGTACTTTGACACCCTTAGCTACACTGTGGGCGAGCAACAACAGGCTATCGTCAAGCGCGCGCTGGCCACCGGTCTGAACCTGCGCATCATCGGCACAGACCGGCTGGGTATCGCGCTCGATGAAACCACCGATGCACGCGATATCGCAGCGCTGTGGGCCGCGTTTACCAATGACAGCACGCTGCCCGCAGTGGAACATGTCGACGAACAAGTCCGCGAAAACCACGGCATTCCCGACCAACTGCTGCGACCGATGGATTACCTGCAGCACCCGCTGTTTAGTAACTACCACTCGGAAACAGAAATGCTGCGCTATATGCGCTACCTGGAAGACAAGGACATCGCGCTTAACCGTTCGATGATTCCACTGGGCAGCTGCACCATGAAGCTGAACGCGACCACCGAAATGCTACCGGTAACGTGGCCCGAATTTGCTGGACTGCATCCCTTCGCACCCACCGATCAAACCACCGGTTATCACGCCATGCTGGCGGACCTGGAAAGAATGTTAATCGAGTGTACCGGCTACGACGCCATATCGCTGCAACCCAATGCCGGCTCGCAGGGTGAGTACGCCGGGCTACTGACGATTCGGCGCTACCATGAAAGCCGCGGCGATACGCAGCGCGATGTCTGCCTGATCCCGGCTTCCGCGCACGGCACTAATCCCGCCAGCGCGGCGCTGGCCGGTATGCGTGTAGTGATTGTCGAGTGCGATGACCTCGGCAATGTCGATATAGCGGACCTGCGCGCCAAGGCCGAACGCCACACACACGATCTGGCCTGCATCATGGTGACCTACCCCTCCACACACGGTGTATTCGAAGAATCAATTATTGAGCTGTGCAAGATCGTTCACCAACACGGCGGCCAGGTATATGTCGATGGTGCCAACCTCAACGCGCTCGTCGGTATCGCTGCACCAGGCAAATTCGGTGCCGATGTATCGCACCTTAACCTGCACAAAACATTCTGCATCCCCCACGGTGGCGGCGGCCCGGGCATGGGCCCCATCGGCGTGGGGGCGCACCTGCAACCCTTCCTGCCGAATCATCCAGTGGCGCCCATCGCAGGATTGAGTGCCGACAATGACGTGATCTCTGCTGCGCCCTACGGCAGCGCCTCTATATTACCTATCTCCTGGGCCTACATCGCCTTGATGGGCGGCGACGGTTTGGCACAGGCCACCAAAGTCGCCATCCTGAACGCCAACTACGTGGCGCACCGGCTCAAGGAACACTACCCAGTGCTGTACACCGGCAGCAGCGGCAATGTGGCGCACGAATGTATTCTCGATATCCGCAGCATCAAGGCGGAGAGCGGTATATCAGAAGAGGATATCGCCAAGCGCATGATCGATTACGGCTTTCACGCGCCCACCATGTCATTCCCGGTAGCGGGCACTCTGATGGTGGAGCCGACGGAATCGGAGTCGCTGGCGGAACTGGATCGGTTCTGCAATGCGTTGATCGCTATCCGCGGGGAAATTCGCGCTGTACAAAACGGAGAACTCGACGCGTCGGACAATCCTTTGTGCAACGCACCACACACACTGGCTGACGTGGCCGGCAACACCTGGGATCATCCCTATGATCGCGAACAGGCTGCCTACCCGGTGGAATCGCTGCGCCGCTACAAGTATTGGGCGCCGGTGAACCGGGTAGACAATGTGTACGGCGATCGCAATCTGTTTTGCGCCTGTCCGGCGATTGATACTTACCGAGACAAGTAGTCGGAGTTATAGCGCTGCAAAGCAGTTGACGATTTACCCGTACAGAGCTTGGAAAAGACTAATGCCAGATAAAAAGACGCAGCTTGATCAAGTGCAATTCTTGCGTGGAATCGCCGCGTTTTCGATATTGATTGCACACACCCCGTATCTTCAACGCGGCCATTTTGGTGTTGATCTTTTCTTCGTGATCAGCGGCTTCATCATGATGTATGTCACAGAGCGCTCCTACGGCAACTTCCTCATCAAGCGCATAGTCCGCATTGTCCCTCTCTACTGGCTGGGTACGCTTGGACTCTTTGCTCTGGCCTGGATTGCCCCCGGGGCTTTAAATACAGCATCAACTGATCTTCCCAATCTTTTTAAATCACTTTTCTTTATTCCTTACTTTAACGGGCGTACGGTTGAGCCCCTGCTTCGACTGGGATGGACGCTGAATTACGAAATTTTCTTCTACGTAATGTTCTTTATAGCGCTGTCACTGAATCATAAATACAGGGCGGCAATTGCCACAGCGTTGCTGCTGGGCTTTGTGTTGTTCGGGCAACTGACAGATCCCGAGCATCCCATCGCTGAATTTTATTCCAACCCCATCCTGCTGGAATTTATCTACGGCATGTTTGGGTTCTACATTTTTCGAGCTGCGCAGAACTATACGGAGAGCATTCATATCGGCGTTGCCAGGCTGAGCGTTCTACTGGGAGTATCCCTCTACATTGCGATGTTCTTCACAACGTGGACGCAGGAGGATTACTCGAACCGATTCCTGATGTGGGGCCTGCCCTGTTTACTTATTTTTGTGCTTGTGGCCATTGGCGGATCGAGACTGAAAACGCTGGGGTTTTTCGTGCTTTTGGGCAACCTGAGCTATTCACTTTACCTGCTCCACCCCTATGTCATCCACTTGATTGATCGGAAAATATATTCCATCAGCGAACCTGGCGGGATGGCGTTTCTATTCACGTTTCTGGCCTATGCACTGAGTATACTTGTCGCCTACATTAGCTGGCGTCTCATTGAGCAAACATCGCAACGCTACTTTACAGCCAGGTGGCTGCAGCACCCCAAAATAAATGAGCCCCCTCAAACCTGATTGAGAACATACCCCAGCACGTTACTGTGCTGCAGTAACTGCCTGGTTTTTTCCAGTTCCTGTTTCGTGCTTACGCCATCCGCTATAACGACCAGCAGACAGTCCACCTGCGGCAGGAAAGCCAGTGTGTCGTCGGTGGGCAGCACCGGGGGCAGATCGAATACGACCAACTGCACATCTTCCATCGAGCACAGGTTTTCGGCCAGCAATATCGCCTCCCGTGAAGTCAGCATCTCTGAGGAATGGAGGTAAGCCTTGTTGTTGGGGATAATCAATAATCGGGGAATTCCCGGATTGACCAGCGGCTCCTGAAACCTGACCCGTCCTTCAAGGACATCTGAGAGGTCCGGCGAAGAGTTGATATCCAGGTAGCTGCCGATTCTGGGATTGCGTAAATCCAGATCGACCAACACGATGTCCTTGTGGATTCCCTTCGCGATACTGACGCAGAGGTTGATGGCAACGGTGGTTTTGCCACAGTGAGGCATGGGCGATGTAATCCCCAACGTACGCCAACCGTTGGCCTTCATCTCTCGTAATATTTTGGTGCGCAGTATATCGAACTGATCCGCTACCGGGTTGCCCTTATCTCCGGCAACAATATGACGCCTCGCGAGCACTGCTTTTGACACCGGAAGTAACTGATCAGTGGACGTAGATTGCGCTGCCGGGTTCTCGGCAGGCCGAATCAAGTGGGTGGTATTTGACAAGGTGTTTTCCGGCGTCACCGATCGCTGCACCCCTGTCAAGCGATCAACGCCCGCCACGATCTCGGACTGACGCACATTCAGTTCCGATGATTTTTCAATAATCGATGTCCCTACGTTGTCTTTCATCGCCACAATTTCCCCCGCCACGAATCTCCCAACCGAGCAGAAGCGCCAGCGAGGTTAGGAATAATGGCCAAAGGGGGCCGCCCGGTAAGAGCAGTGAGCATTTTGGCGCCGTATATCCTATTGTCGAGTAATTCCGCCGCGTAGGCGACAACTGCGCCACCGGCAGCAGAAAGAAGGAGCGCTATTGCCAGTAATCGCAAAGTAGAGCGCACGGGTTCCAGCGGAACCTCAGGTGGCTCCAGCAGGGTAAAACGCTCCGCCTTTTGTTCCTGCTCGAGACTTTGGGCCAGCTCTGCCTCATGCCGCTTTGAACGAATTTCACTGAACTCCACCATAGCGACGTTGTATTCATCGTTCAGACGGCGCAATTCGATATCGACCAACGGTATTTCCAGTATCTCACCCTGCAGCCGCTCAATATCGGCACGGACCGTGTTTTCCTGCTCGCGCAATAAATTAAGGCGGATGGTGAGTGCGGCATATTGCGAATTCGATCCGTACAAGGCCGCAGCAGAACTATCCGTATCCCCTTCCCCTGCTGCAGACAACTGCTTCCCCACTTCCTCGAGGATGGCTTTCAATCGTTTAATCTCCGGGTGTGTGGGTAGGTACTGAGTCTCCTTAACTGCAAGTTGCGCCCTCAACTCTGCAATTTGCTCACCCATTGGTGTGCCAATCAGGGCCGCATTTACAGCGGATGAGCCGCCAGAAAGAGCGCTTTGACTCTCCAGGTATCGCTGCTCCATCTGGATAGAGGAGATCTCCATCGCGACCGCTCGCAACTCTGTTTCCGCACGGGCCAGCATGTTGCTCTTCAACTCAAGATGTTCGGGCAGCGTATCGCGATGCTGTGTTTTAAATTCAGCGATTTTCTGATCGAGCAATTCCGCGTTACTGCGCAGCTTCTCCGCCTGACGCTGCAAAAATTCCGTGGTGTCAGCTGCCCGCTCCGTGCGGCTGTCCACATTTTCCTGCAGAAATAGTTCAACCAGCCTTTCAGCGACAGCATGCGCTATCTCCGGTTCCGGGTACTCAAATCCGACCGAGAAAGCTATCGCGCCCAGCCTGGTGGCATATGGATCCATGACCACTTCGATTGAAGTGTGATCCGCCAGTTTTTCCGCCAACTTTGTCCGCGGCACTGTCGCCCAATCCTGAGCATATACACCCAGGTCCTCGACAACCTGTTCAAGGCGGGCAGAGGTCATAACTCGGGACTTCATCATGCCAACACGTTCGCCACCATGGGTAGTAATGGTGGAGCGCACAAATTCTTCGGGTATCTGCTGCGACTCTACGCCAATGATGCCAACAGACAAATAGCTTCTGGGCAGCAACGCAACTGCCGTAAAAGATACGACGGCGATCAACGCTGCGGGCACCAGAAAGTACCAACGCCGACGCGCGAGGAACACCATTGTCTCGGCCAATATCGGCAGGTGCCGCAGCAACGCAGTCATTTGAAAAACCGCCCAAGCGCTAGCTGAAAGTGTCTATTGATACCCATATCGTCCTTCAAGTACCTCCCCGCCAACCATGACCGTACGGCAACTGCCACTAGTCACGAATATCGCCAACTACCCGCGCCGGCACACCAGCAACCACGGCGTAATCCGGTACATCGTGAGTCACCACAGCACCGGCACCAATCAGCGCTGCACGGCCGATCGTAACCCCCCCCAGGATAGTGGCATTGCTGCCAATGGATGCGCCATCGTGCACCTGAGTACACAACATCTGCCAATCCCTATCCGTCTGTAATTCGCCATCATCGGTCACCGCTCTGGGTTGTGCGTCATTGATAAACATCACTCCATGCCCGATAAAAACGCCGTCTCCAATAGTGACACCAGTGCAGATGAACGTATGGCTGGATATCTTGCAGCGAGTACCTACAATCGCCCCCTTTTGAATTTCCACAAACGTCCCTATCCTACTGTAGTCGCCAATTACACAACCGTACAGATTGACCAAATCCTGGTGAAATACTTCCACACCCGCACCAAGGACGACATCCGCGGCTATCACCGACAACTCATTTCCACACAGCGGCCGTGCAGCGCTGCTGCGTACACCTTGTCGTAATCATTCAAACTGCACCTCGACATTCCAGTACGACTTTGACAGTACGCAAAAGTAACTTCAGGTCGAGCAAGATCGACCAATTACAGCTGTACCGTATGTCCATCCGCACCATTTCGTCGAAAGTTGTTTTGCTACGCCCCTCCACTTGCCAAAGGCCTGTGAGACCGGGTTTAACCGCAGATATTCTGCGCAAATGCCAAGCCTGATAATTTTCGGTTTCGTAAGGAATGGGCGGCCTCGGGCCCACGAGGCTCATCTCGCCGCGCAACACATTGACGAGCTGAGGCAATTCGTCAATGCTGGTTTTACGAAGAAATCGACCGAGTGGCGTCACCCGTGAATCGCCCCTGATTTTATAAAATTTCGTGCCATCAGAGCTGGGATTGTCAGCGTCAACATCACCCGTAACAAGACTCGCCAGATAGTCGCGGTGAACCTGGTCATCAGCGTCCGCATACATCGAACGGAACTTGTAGAAGGTGAACGGTTTGAAGTCCTTGCCGAGACGAATTTGACGAAATATCGCGGGACCGGGAGAATCAAGCTTTATCGCGGTCACAATAACTAGCAATAGGGGAGACAATAACAGCAGTGCCATGCTGGCCCCGAAAATATCCAGACCGCGTTTCAGTACAGACTGTACCGGCTTTGAATTCGGCATATCCGCGAGCAGAGCAGATTCACTGCACTGTTCGTTTTCCATGCTCATACCCAGAGTTTCGAAAAGTTTGTCGGGATAGGTTGCAATCGAAATGGACTGAATCAAGTCGCTGTTACCACGGCGGATTCTGTCGACCACTGCATGTGCGGCCACCTCGTTTGTGTGCGGCAGTAACAGCGCAATATCGCGGTGTCGCAAAAAGCTGACGCAATCCGATTCACGCAACCCGGATCGTAATAAGCAGCGTACGGACTTGAGTTCGCCTCGACGCGATGCAATATTCTCCGACAATTGCAGAATGGCCATCGATAACGGCGCCTGCGACCGATTGCTTTGACTACGTCCGTGTCGCAAGGCCTCCATAAACAGCGCCTTAGGCAGGACTTGCAGTGTTGCAGAATAACCCGCCGACGTAGGCTCTGTGGCCTGCCCTGACTTCACCTCTCGTATCCGCTCGCTCACCCCCTCAACGTCAACCGCGCTCGGTGGAGGGCAATGTTCAGTCGCAAATTCAACCAAAATCCTTACTCCTGTCGCATGAGGGAGTGAAGCAAGAACCCTCCAGGTGTTTTCGAAAGGATGCCGCCAATAGCTTATTGACTTAATGGAACAATCCTAATCCAAGGAATGCAAAATATGTGCCAGCAACATCGTTCGGAGTGCAATCTCCTTTCGTGTGCGTATTCAACTCTGGGGTGGCTTTCACCAGTTGTTCATCTGCAACGATGACGTTACATTGCGATGCGCCCAAATACGCAATAGTCCGCCATTTGATAGCTTCGCGACACGTTTGCGGCTGGCCCGGCGAAGTATCACAGTTACCGCACAACCGGACATAACTACTCCGGAATATGCGCCAAAATTGTCTAAGCCTGCAAGTGCGCACGACTTGACAGCTGCATGACATAAACTATATTTACCTTTAGCCAAATCTGCGTTAAAGGAGTAGACCAGATGAACACCAAGGCACATAAAAGTAACTCTGGCGACACGATGCAACAGGATCGGCGCGATTTTCTGGAGAAGGCCGGCAAACTCGCGGTATATACCTCTCCCGTCATGCTTGGCCTGTTGTTTCCCGGACAACATGCCATCGCCAGTGGTGGTACCGAAATACCGCCAGGCTGCTGAGTTGGTGTAACTTATTGCCTCTGGAGAACAGTAGCAGAGCATCCCACCAATGATGGTTACCGTATGGACACGGGTGCACAGACTCAGCCAATGACATGCTCCTCGAAACGCTTACTATCGCCGGGACAGCGGCGCGCAAACGTGAAAGGGGCATTTATTACCGTGAATTACCCTCCGAAACTGCCGCAAACGAATAACACATCTAGCGGATTTATGCGTGCCCCAGACGCAGCCGCCCAGCAAATGTCCCGTTTGAGATTATGAGTAGCCAATTGGCCTTCAACCTGCCCAAACCCTCGATTGATTCGGTGCAGGTTCACCTACTTGGTACCGAAGGGATACTGTTTTGCCGGGCAAGCAAACAACTTTATTATCTCAATACTACGGCAGCCTACATCTGGTGTGCGCTCCTCGAGGGAGCTGAGCCCGCTACTATAGCGGAAGATATCGCCGCACAATTCGGCATATCCCGAGACCGCGCCCTCCATGACGTTACCGAGTCTCTGTTCAACTGGACTGCAAAAGGAATGTCTCCTCGAGGGCAACAGGACAGCAGTTCTCCCACGGCGCCCGCACCCTCACCACCGGGCGCGGTGGAATCTGGAGTTGAATTCATCCCTGCCGCCAGTCATGTCTACTCCCTGGGTGTCCAACGCTTTCTGATTCGTTACGCATCCGAGAGCGCGGCCGCCCGCGTTCACCCAGCGCTCGCCCATTTGGAGACCTCTGCTAAAACCACTGCCAGTAACTCCCCGATCCCCATCAACGTGGCGTTAAGTGGAGGGCATTATTGTCTCAGAGTTCGTGGGGACGTTTACAGTCAGGGGCTGACTGAAGAGGAACTTACGCCACTCATTCACCGAATTATGCTGAGCCATGCCTTCGAATCCAGCGACTGCCTGGCCGCCTTCCATGCCGGTGTTGTCGCTAACTCGCACGGAAGCGTGCTATTGCCCGGACTGCCCGGCAGTGGTAAATCAACACTGGTCGCCGCGCTGGTAGATAGCGGCTGTCGCTACTTCACGGATGAACTGACATTACTCATGCCCGACCACACGCTCAGCCCACTACCGGTTAGCCTGGGGCTGAAACGGGGCGCCTGGCCGCTGTTTCCCGCTGCGTTAGAAAATCAGCCCGTGAATCGGCAACCGGACGGTACAGAGGTAAGATACCTCTGTACCACTGCCGCCCAGCACGCCTGCCCCCCACTGCAAGCGCTAATATTCCCACGTTACAAAGTAGCTGCCAAAACTCAACTCACAAAGCTAAGCCCCGCTCGAGCGATTTATGAACTGAGTGTAGCCGGCTATGCAGTGAAGCATGAGCTAAACTCCGAATTGGTAAGCCGACTGGCCGCCTGGATCGCCCCGATAAGTTGCTATCAGTTGCAGGTAGGCGAGCTGAACAGTGCAGTCTCAACGGTACGCAATATCCTCCCATGAATGCGAGGCTGGCCGCGCTGGACGTCATCGCCGCTGTTTTGCAGGTCGGGAAATCTTCCGAGGATACCCTGTCGCTGCGACATCGAATCTGTTCACAGCCAGTCGATTGGCCTCAAGTATTGGGAACTGCCAACCAAAATCTCATCACCCCTGCACTGTGGTCGGAGCTACTCCATCTTGGATTCGAGAATGAACTTCCTCTGGAGGTAAGAAAATACCTGGTCGATATTCATCACCTCAATACCAAGCGAAATCAGCACCTGGTCCAGCAGACACTGGAAATAGCTGAACTCTTTAACAAAATTGGTATCGAGCCAATCCTACTCAAGGGTGCCTCAACATTATTCCACAACATTTACCTCGACCAGGGCTCACGAATGCTTACCGACATCGATATTCTTGTGCCCCGCGAACTTGCACTCGACTGCTGGGAGTTGCTACGCGCCAAGGGTTACGAACCTCACGAAGATGGCAAAAGTACTGCAATCCATCACCACCCACACCACCTGCACCCACTCAGCCGGGCCGGGGAATACGCCGTCATCGAACTGCATCACGAAGTGCTTCCTGCTACCACCTCGGGACTCTTGTACGGGGCAGCCATCACGGAGGAAGACGCCCGGCAAATAACAAGCAGCGTCAGTGCAAACACCGAGCGCTTACAATGTGATGGTCACATATTGCGGCTCCCATCCTGGACCAGCAGGGCCCTTCACTGCCTGCTTCACTCGGCATTTCTGGAAGCGAACGCCTACCGATCCGGAATATTGCCCCTGCGCTCACTACATGAGTTGGCGCTACTACAGAACCTTCACGGCTCCGAGATCGACTGGCCGGGTATCTCGCAACTGCTGATGGGCAGCGGTAAGCAAAAGCCACTTCACGCGTGGCCATATCTCGCTCACCGGCTTTTTGGCAGCGCGCTCCCTCCGGACTGGAAAGTGTCACTACCCATGCGCGCGCACTATTGGCGATGTCGCTGGCAGGCTCGATGGGGGGTTTCAATTACCCTGCGACATCTCGCCCGGACCTGAACCAGAATCATGCAACGCCAAGCGCTTCGTCCACCACAGCCTCCGCAATAGCCAGGCTAGCGGTCAAGCCCGGCGATTCAATACCATGGAGGCTGACAAACCCTGGAACACCGTGCATCTTTTGCCCCATAATTAAGAAATCGCCGTCTGCAGCACCCGAACCAACGATTTTGGGCCGGATGCCAATATAGGCCGGCTGTAATCGATCGAACTCCAGCGCAGGAAAATAGCGGCGTATCGCTGCGCTGAATGCCACTCTGGCGCTATCGTCAAAAGCGTAATCTACTTCCTTTATCCAACGCACGTCAGGGCCGAAACGCACCTGGCCGCCGAGATCCCGAGTCGCGTGAACACCCAGTCCTCCCGCAGTCGGTAACGGGTAAATCAGATGCGAGAAGGGCGCCGCACCGCTATAGCTGTAGTAATGGCCACTGGCGAAATACTGTTGCGGCACGCGCAATTTACTTACGGCACCCGTCAATTGCAGGCAGACTTGTCGAGACCATAAACCCGCAGCGTTCACCAGTACGCGACACCTTAAAGTGGTCGGTTCCCGCCCCCCAACGCGCACCGAGTGGCCACCCGTTGTAGCGAGGTGTCCGTCGAGCAAAGGGCTCGCGAGCGCTACGACACCACCAGCCGCCTCCAAATCACCCTGCAGTGAGAGCATGTACTGATGGCTGTCGAATATCCCGGTCGACGGGGAGAACAAAGCGGGGCCAGGCGCCACCGCGGGCTCCAGTGCACCCACTTCCTGTGGTGACAACATGCGCAGGTCATGAACCCCACACTGCCGAGCCCGCGCGGCGATTGTGGCCAGACGGCGCTCGCCCTGCGAATCTGCGGCGACAATGAGTTTGCCGCAGCGATCGTATAAAATCGCCCTCGAGCGCAGATAGTCATAAAGCAGCTCGCGACCCCGGACACAGTAGCGCGCCTTCAACGAACCTGACGGATAGTAAATACCGGCGTGAATTACCTCAGAACTACGGCTGGAGGTTTCACTGCCGATAGCCCCTGCCCGCTCCAGCACCACAGTATCCAGCCCTGCCAAAGCGAGCGCACGGCCAATCGCTAAACCGATGACCCCCGCCCCGACAACCACCGCATCTAGCACGTAATCCGCCGTATGCACTTTATCGCCTCCATGCAAGTACAGGCCGCAGCCTGCCCTTCACACAGACTTCCAGCAGTGTAGCCCATTCACACCACACCAGGCCGTATCGGACCTCATTGGCGGTAATTCGCGGTAATCCAGCAGGCCGGAGGAAAGCACGCAGCACGATGAAAATTGAGCTGCACCTGAGAAATTGTCACATTGGAGCGAGCACAATTGCAGCTCCCTCACCGATAAAGGCCCCGAATTTATCAAAATATGTACCATAAAACTTACACATTTGATTTTTCCCATGCTATAAAGCGCGCCGCCATCAAAGGTGTATCAATAAACTTACACATTTCTCCACTTTTTGATGGAATTTTATTCAAACCTATAGAAATATCCATAAGCTATATCTTATGTTGTGAAGCATTCCACAAAAGCATAACTAAAGTGTGATGAAAGCGGCATTACATAGATTATTGGGAAATCGATAGAACTGAAAGATTGATTGGCGCTGGGGCACGTCCGGCAAGCGGCACAACCGGATCAGCGATATTTGAACACGCACAGAATCGAGTTCCCCTGCCGGGAGAACCAACGAGGATGCGTTTAAGAACGTGATGAGGGGATACATGAAATTTTTAAAAGGTAGCAATCGATGGTCAGGCCACGTTAGTACACTGGTCCTATCCGTCATTCTGTTAGCGCAGGGAGCAAATGCGGCTGAACTGGCGCTGAACTGGGACAGCGTAACCGACCCCAGCGTGCAGCACTACGAGGTTTCCTGGGGGACCAACAGCGGCAATTATGGCAATTCCATTGATGTCGCTGAACCACCGGCCAACCTGACAGGACTATCTGAGGGCCAAAAATACTTCATTGCAGTGCGAGCATGCTCAGCCACCAAGTCCACTTGCAGTGGATATTCCAACGAAATAAGCCCCACCACGAGCACGACGCCAATCCCGGACGAACCAGAGGACGTCGTACTTTCCGCTTCGCGTTATACAGGAACAACGCCAACGACCGTGACCTTCACCTCGAACATCGATGCAAGCACGGGCAACCCCGAGGCGGTAGCGAGTTACACCTTTGATAACGGCACCGGTTCCGATAGCAGTGGCTCAGGCAATGATAGCGTACTTCGAAATGGCCCGGTTTTGGCGACGGACACACCTGATGGAAGCACCTATTCACTGCGCTTCGATGGGATAGACGACCATCTCACTGCAGGGAAAATCGATCTTGCCGGCAGTGGCTTGACTCTTTCAGCGTGGTTCAAGGCCGATGACTTTTCCAACTCGGATCCCCGCCTTATATCAAAAGCGACAGGCAGCGCAGCCAACGATCATCTGTGGATGCTAGGCCTGACTGATACGGGTGGCAAACAACGCCTCCGTGCAAGAGTACGGGTGGGCGGCAGCACCACGACCTTGGTTGCCAGTAGTGGCAATCTTGTCAGCAACACCTGGTATCACGCAGCACTCACCCATGATGGAACAACCGTTAGGCTCTACTTGAACGGTGTCCAGGTTGGCAGCACATCCCTTACCGGCACAGTGGACGTGGCCCCCTCCGTTGACGTTGCGATAGGCAGCAATCCTGGAGCGCAGTACGGTCTGTTTCGGGGTTTGATTGACGATATCCATATTCTCGACAAGGCACTGGATGCAAGTGCACTGGCCTCACTGGCCAGCGGTGACAGCTCCAAAATGTCCCCCACCCCGACCACCGAACTCTATCTGTGGGTCTTTGGTGATGGCGGCGGCAGTATGGAAAAATCTCCCACCCATACCTACACCCAAAAAGGAACGTATTCTGTAATCCTGTATACCAATCTCACCGGTGTCGAAAATCCCTATCAGCTTGCGCAGCAGATTGAAGTGACCGCGGCCACAGGTGACCCCGGTGATCCCGGTGATCCGGATGATCCAGAGACGCCGCCCGATCCAGAAGCGCCCACGCCTGTCGCTTCGTTCTCCGCCAATATCAAATCGGGGGTCTCGCCTCTGGCAGTGACTTTTTCGAACTCATCCAAAGATGCCACCTCCTACGTCTGGAATTTTGGTGATGGCCAAACGAGCACTGCCAAAACGCCAAAACACACTTACAGTACGCCGGGCACCTACTCGGTCAAGTTGACCGCTTCAGGTGAAGGCGGATCCGCTGTGAGCTATCAGGGGCAATTCATTTCGGTAACGGCCTCAGGTCTCAGTGTCGACTTCAATGCCGATGTAACCGATGGCCCTGCGCCGCTGGCTGTACGATTCACCTCTACGACCAGCGAGGCTGCGTCTAACTACAACTGGAATTTCGGTGATGGCACGAGTAGTACTCAGGCCAACCCGGCACATACCTACCAAAAAACGGGAAACTATGCCGTCTCGCTTACAGTCTCAGGACCAGATGGAACGGACACTGAAACAAAAGCCGGCATGATAACGGTCGAAGACGATCCTGAAGACAACCCACTACAACTGGAAGTTGGGGAAGTTCAGAGCAATCACATATGGACAACTGTTACATTAAGTAAACGCTTTAAGAACCCTGTGGTATTGGCCAATCCCCTTAGCTTGAAGGGTGGCCAGCCGGCAGTAGTGCAGGTGAAGAACGTGACTGAGAGTAGTTTTGCCATACGACTTCGTGAATGGAACTACCAGGACGGCGGTCACCTGTACGAAACCGTAGGCTACATAGTGGTTGAAGCTGGCAGCCATCAACTGCCTGACGGAAACTGGATCGAAGCAGGTACGATCGATCTGGATGCACCCAGGCCTCTATTTAAAGTGGGCTTCAAGCAGCCATTCTCCGGCAATCCCGTGGTACTCAGCACGGTAGCCAGCGACAATGACCCGAGCAGAACGGCTGTCATCACAAGAATGAAAAACATCAGCAGCGATGGTTTTGAAATTAGCTTACAAAAAGAAGAAGGACTGCCGTCTGTACATGCCAGTGAGAAAGTTAACTACCTCGCATGGCAAAGCGCTAACGGCGAGGTAGAAGGCTACACCTACCAAGCGGGCAGTACGGCCAATGTTGTTACACATAAGCCGTACCAGATCGAACTTTCAACACCGTTCAACACTGTGCCGGTGATTCTGGCAGACATGCAAACCATGGCAGACACGGATACTGCCAATGTACGCTGGCTAACCAAGACCAGTTCCAGTGTGACTGTCATGATTGACGAGGAAACCTCTGCAGACGCAGAAGTTTCGCATCTGGTTGGCGAAGTTGTGGGTTTCCTCGCTCTCGAAGAGACAGTAGAGTCCGACGAGCTGAACGATGCCTCATCGCTGATCCACTATGATTTCGATGAAGGTGTTGGCTCATCATTTGCGCTGGATAGCAGTGGCCGGGGTAACAACGGCGTGCTGGCAGGTGACCCGGCTTACGACACGGACACCGGAGATGGGAGCGTCTTTTCCCTGCGCTTTGATGGCACAGACGATAGTGTCTACGCCGGCTTAGTGGATGTTTCAGGGAGTGCATTAACGCTGTCCGCGTGGTTCAAGGCTGACAGCTTCCCAGGTGACTACCGTGACCCTCGCCTGATCTCCAAGGCCACGAGTTCCTCTGATATTGATCATATCTTTATGCTCTCGACGATTAAGGTCGACAACCAGACGCGACTAAGGGCACGGGTACGCACCAATGGCGTCACCACCACACTGATCGCAACTTCGGGCAACATTGGTACCGGACAATGGCATCACTCCGCAATGACCTATGACGGTGCAGCAATACGGCTCTACCTGGATGGTGTCCCGGTTGGAAGCACTCCAGCCAGCGGCGCGGTAGCAACCGACCCGGGGGTTCCGGTCTCTATCGGTGGTTTGCCGGAGATCAATTCTCGTTACTTCGACGGACTCATCGACAACGTTCTCATTCTGGAACGCGCGATGAGTGCAAGCGAGATTGGTATATTGGCCACGGGTGACTAGACTTAGTAAGAACGACA
>JBBKWY010000169.1:0-3898 GCA_037969215.1 Halioglobus sp. | reverse complement strand
TGACAAAAACCTGCAGCTCATTATGAAAGACGGCCAGATCTACAAAAACCATTTACCAACGGCGTAATCATTTTTCCATTGGCCCTCTTTGCGTACTCCCCTGATCATCCTGCCACTGGGACGGCGGCCAGTGGCGGATAGAGCGGCAGTAGCCAGGAGACGAGCAGCACGCTAACGGCCATCACAATCAGCGTCAAAGGCAGTCCAATCCTGAGAAAATCGACAAAGCGGTAGTTGCCGGCGGTCGCGACCAGTTGATTGATGGGCGAAATCGGCGTCATGAACGCACTCGACGCGGCCAGCGCAATGATCATCGCAAAGGGATAGGGTGATGCGTCGAGTGTCTCGGCGACGGCCAGTGCGACAGGAATCATCAGCACTGCGTTAGCGGTGTTGACGACGAACAGACCCAGCAGCACCGTGACCGCATACAGGGCTGCGAGGATTACCATTGGGCCCGCACTCCCTACAAGATTGACCAGCTCCCGGGCCGCTATGTCGACGCCCCCCGTCCGATCGAGTGCCAGTGCAAAGGGCATCATGCCAACAATCATGATCAGGGTTTTCAGTTGAACGGACTGGTACGCCTGTTCCAGGTTGATGCAGCGAAAAGCCCCCATCATCAGACAGCCAATCAGTGCAGCGTGGACATTCGCCACTATGTCCGCCGCCATCAGTACTATCACAACAAGCAGCGTCAGCAATGCATACGGGGCGCGATTGGCCTCTGGCAGGACTTCATCGTATTCGCGTGGCAGGTTTAGTACGATCAAATCCTGCGTGTCATTTCGCATCTGACGGATGGTCTCCCAGGAGCCCGCCAGAAGCAGCGTGTCACCCGCTTTTAACTCCTCATTTCGCACCCCGTGTGGCGCGTGCGCCGCGACACCGCGCCGCATGCCGACCACACTCAGTGTGTCGTCGGTCAATTGTTGCATTTCTGCTGCAGTGCGGCCGACTAGTCGGGATTCGCTGGTGACGATGACTTCAACCAGTCCTTCATTTTGAAAACGATTGACGAACCACTGCCCTGATTTGTCTAGCGGCTCGACGCCGTATTGTCGGGAGAGCGCTGCGATGTCTGCGCTGGTCGTCTCCTGATCGAAATCGACCAACAGCCTGTCGCCGGGTTGTAGATGCGTTGACGGCTTGCGCGTCATCAAACTGCGGGAGCGACCATGACCGCGCTCAATCAGGACAATTCTCGCACCGATACGGCTTGGGAGGTCAAGCTCCCCCAGAGATTTGCCAAGCAGCGGCGAGTCGTCGCATACACGAACCCGAAATTCACGGTCGGCGAGGCCATAGTGTGATATCCATTCCCCCAGGTCTGGCCGCCTGGGTCCTGATTTTTCAACGGTGCTGGAGGGGGTCAGCCAGCGTTGGGCAACCACCATATACAGTGTGCCTATGATCAGGATGGGCAGGCCGAACGGCGTGAATGAGAAAAAATCGAAGCCTTCGCTGCCAATCCGCACGAGTTCGTAGTTGACGATCAGATTGGGGGAGGTGGCAACGAGTGTCATCATGCCGCTCATCGCAGCAGCATAGGCCATGGGCATCATCAGGCGGCTTGCGGGAATGCCGCGGCGGATGGTGATGCGCAGTATCACCGGGATAAAAATTGCCGCCACACCGGTCGAGCTCATTACTGAGCCGAGCACACCAACTGCCACCATCATCATTACGAGCAATCGTGTCGTTGACGTTCCGCCGTGGTCAATTAGCCAGTCGCCTATGCCGCGGGCGACACCGGTGCGCGCTAACGCATCGCCGATCACGAACATGGCCGCAATCAGCACAATATTCGGATTGCCAAATCCTGCCAAGGCTTCCTGTATGCTTATCACCCCGGTAATGGGCAGCGCTACCAGCATTATCAATGCCACGGCATCCACACGCGGACGATTGATGGCAAACATGACTATGGCTGCTGCTAACAGTAGCAGCACATTCACCAGATCGTCAGACATGATGAGGCTCCGAAACGTGACAGGGGGCGTTCACTTTTGCCCAAAAAGGCGAGAAATTATCAAAGGAATTTTTCGAATACGTGACTGCCGGTGTAGCTTAAGTATGATAAACGAGGCGCTGGCAAAAGAATATATGTGCGCAGATCAATGACTGTCTCAGCGAACTGCGCGATTGTCTGCGGGTGAAAGATAGTCTGTCAGTACGTCGTCATAAGTGCCACGCCACCACCTGAATCCCAGATCCAGCAGCTGCCGCTCGGAAACAGGGCGCTCGATTTTCTGCAGGACCTTGTCGAGCGCCGGCCGGTCGGATAACGGGCGCTGGTAAATCAGGCCATCGGTATTGCTCGAGTGGACAATAATGCGACAGTAGTCTGCATCGCCAATGAGTCCCGGATGGTATTCGTCGCAATACACCCAGACACTGTTGCCGATGAAGTAGCTGGGCCAATGGTCGTCGGCGCGCCAGAATTCATCGACATGGACAAAATCTCTCGGCTTTTTGGTCCCGAGAAAGTGACTTACTGCGCTATGTGTAATACGAGGGTCACCACCAGATATATCGCGAAGTACCAGACGGCTGTCATGAAAACGCCTACGGCTATGAAGGTTCCCGCTTTGCCAGACTGAAAATCGCGTTTGCGATTCTTCGAGCTTTGTACGCCATAGAAGGAGGCCAGAATACTGCCAATCATCTGCAGGATGGATACGTTGGGGGAAGACTCTTCCTTGTCGACGGAGGGCGGTTCGCTTACGGAGTTCATTGGAATGCCTCTTCATAAGTTCAAATGGTGCGAGCAGGGTAAGCGAATGCCCAGAAACAATACAGAAGCAGAAATTGAATTAAAAACCATATCAGATTATCGTTAGCCGATGAAACGCTATGAAAAGCTGGCCGACCACATCGCTGAAATGATACGCAGCGGGCTGCTGTTGCCCGGGGACAAAGCGCCTTCAGTCAGGCAGGCGAGTGCCCGTTTTGGCGTCAGTGCTTCCACTGTATTTCAGGCCTACTATCTGCTGGAGAGTAGGGGGCTGGTGCGAGCGCGGGAGCGCTCTGGATACTACGTTTGCGAAAACGTGCAGCAGCAGTTGCCGGAATTGACTCGCACCAACCCCACGGTCAGGTCGACTGAGGTGTCTGTCAGTGACCTGGTGTTTTCAGTGTTGGATACCGTAGGCGACTCTGACATCGCGCCGTTGGGAGCGGCCTTTCCCGCGTTAGAATTATTTCCGTTAGAAAAACTCGCCCAGTCTTTGGGCCGCGCCAATCGAAACTCAGGCCCGGATGCCAGCAGTAAGAACCTGAGCCCAGGAAATGAAGTGTTGCGCCAGGCGATAGCGCGCCGGTATATGAGCACCGGCATGTCAGTATCTGCAGACGAGATAATCATCACCAACGGCGCGCTTGAGGGGCTCACGCTGGCATTGCAAACACTGACGAACCCGGGTGATACCGTAGCGATTGAATCACCCGGCTTTTACGCGGCGTTGCAGCTCATCCAATTGCTGAATCTTCGCGCTATAGAAATTCCAATGAATCCACAGGACGGTTTGGATCTGGAGGTACTTGAAGAGGCCCTGGAGAATAACGATATTCGCGCCTGTTGGTGCATGACAAGCTTTCAAAACCCACTGGGCTCCACCATGTCGGAATCCAGAAAGAAGGCGCTGGTCGCGTTGCTGGGCGCGCACAGCGTTCCACTCATTGAAGATGATGTCTACGGAGAACTGTATTTTGGTACGACATTCCCGCAACCGGCTAAAACATTTGATGAGCAAGGGCTGGTCGTGCACTGCGGTTCTTTCTCGAAATCGTTGGCACCGGGGTACCGCATTGGCTGGGCCTTGCCCGGGCGTTACTTCGAATCCATGCGTCGTGCCAAGCTGACAACGTCGCTGTCGGCGTCGGTGCCAGCACAGCT
>JBBKWY010000168.1:0-25509 GCA_037969215.1 Halioglobus sp. | reverse complement strand
CAGCGCTTTAGAGTCTGCTGCCAACGGTTGGGAATAAACGTGAGGGAGCATGCGAAAACGCGGACTGATCTCTTCACCCCGCCGCAACCACCCTCCATAGAAAAAGTTTCAACAGAAGATAAATGCCAAATCGAGCTATTTCCCTAACAACAAGTGCAACTCAAGCCCCGCTCAACTGCACATCGGGATAGATAAGGTTGCGCCAGCTGCCGCGCTTGAAAGGCTGCCAGTGCTCGGGATCATTCGCCAGGCACTCCGAGACTAACAGCCAGACAGCGGGATTTAACGTCATGCCGCAGTGGCTGCTCCTGACTTCGATACTCTGGGTTCTGGCATGCCCCTTATGTTGAACCGTTGTTCGCCAGTTCACGATACCATCGTACTTCGAATAAATAGCGGTCGTTGGCACTGGCGGGGCATGGGACAATACATCCTGATCAATGGGCAAGTCATCAGGCGGGTTGAGCGCATTGAACAGCCGGGCCGGAATAGATGCCGTCATTCTCCCCTCGCCAAACGGGCTTCCCAGGGATATCACCTGTCGCACCTTTTCGGGATGTACCCGGGCCAGTTCCCGCGCGAAGATACCCCCCAGGCTGTGCCCGATCAACGACACGGGCCCTTCGTAGCGTTCCGCCAGGTCATGCAGCTTCTCTTGCAACGCTTCCAGAACGCCGTCACGGGGCCCCAGATTGCGCCCCATCCCCCAACCGTGCACGGCATAATCAAGCCCGCCAAGAAAGCGCCGAAATGTGCTGTTGTAACCGTCGCCCCCCATAAACCCCGGCAGTACCATGACTGCATGGCCATCTCCCCGCGGCGCGATTTTTTTCAACGTGCGGCGTGAGGCCCCGAGCAACACTAATTCCAGTGCCGCGCGATGCGCCTCGCTAAGTGCCAGCAGCAGGCTGGGCGGTGGTACATACGGATCCAAATCCGGCATCGTTCGCGACCTTGTATCAATAGAGAACCTACGGTCAGAGGGTAGCGAACATTAATATTGGGGGATACCCACATTCACCCGGTCGCTCACAACTCCTGGCGGAGACTGAGACGCGGGTCACACTGCGATCAACGCAACTAAAACACCTCTTGATCTATGCGAAATTCCACTGGCGATCGGGCATATCAATGCTGGCCTTACGCGTATCAGTGTTTTGGCTGGCGCTCACTTTGTCCGCTGCGCCATAAACGTCACGGGTATATGCTCCGAAAAGCCGCCTTCGCTGCGCAGTGTGAACGCAATCCGGTCGCCCGCAACCAGGCCGGTATAGTGATGTACTACATCGCGAGTCGTATCGCCAGCGCCAATCGTTTGTTGGCTCCGGGTGGTAAAGCTGAGTCTGTTTCCAGCGAGCTGTCCGTCCATCACCGCGCGCTTTCGTCCGAGATAGGACACCGTCCCCATTACCTCGACACCATCGTAGCTCAACGCAAAGTCCTCGCGATAACTGTCGCCCCACTCATACTTGACCTCGGCCAACCACTCGCCATCGATATCTGCAGGGACCGCGAGCGGCAATGCCGACTGAGTGGAGGACCCGTCGGGCGAAACGCGCATGGCAGCCACTCCAAATGAAGCGACACCGACAAACAGCAATACAAACATCGCAATACGCGTGCGCTCGGCGGCATCACGGAAGAATACAAACCCCAATATCGACAAGGCGATCACCATCAACGCAAACAGACCCAACGGGCTTTTCGCGGCCTGCTCGATGATCGCCGGAATATGCTGAATCGCAGTTTCTTCCACGGGTTGCTCCCGCTTTCCCTACCCACCCATAGCCAGCATAGTTCACATTTGTATCGCTCGCCAAACCGGACCAATTGAGCGGGTGAAGCCGCTGTGGCCCCGCCGCTAGAGCCGGGAGAACTCCTTGTTCAAATCATACTGACGGGAGGTGACGTAGGTCTCCATATTCTCGACTCGTCGCAGCGCGGCGTCCAGGCGCTCTCTGGCACGCTGCAAACGCACAGAACTACTCTCGCTATACCGAAATACCTTACGTGGCCGGTAGTCGTGATGCCGCTCATCGTATTCCATCTCGACGTCACCGGCCTCGTACTCCAGCTCGCCTGAGGGACGGCCGTCGGCATCTGTCCTCGACGGGCGCTGCGCCATCAATAGCCATGCGCCGAGATACACCCACAAAGCGAGAGTACCGGTAAACAGGAACGCACCCACCCACATCAGCCGCACTACCCAGGGAGCGATGTCCCAGTGGTCTGCCAACCCGGCGGCGACGCCGGCGATTTTCCCCTCACGCGAATTGCGGTACAGGTTTAAGCCCCACCCGGCGCGTCGCCTGGTCTGGAATTGCCACTTGCCGCTGCGATGCCGACCACGTGTGTGATTTTGATCTGTCATGAATTACTCCTTGTCCTCAGCCCGTTCCTGACGATTGACCTGCTGGCGCCACTGCGGGTGATCTGCGTCCAGAATGGACTCCAGCGCTCCGATACGATCTGTTAATTTGTCTACCGTTTCGAGCATATGCTCAATGGCCTCCTTGTCCTCCAGGTTGAGGCTGCGGGAGGATCGACTCACACTACGGTAGTGCATGGTGATCCACATTGGTGCCACTATCACCAGGAACAAAATGGTGGGTACAAACATGAATTTCCAAAATTCCATTGGCTCTATTCCTCGAGGGCCCGGGGTGAACGAACACTGTCGTCATTTTAGTCGGCATTTTCAATACGTAAGCCCGTGTCGTCCACCTACGCAGGTTTCTTATCGCTCATGCCCGCCTTGAGACGCTCCAGCTCATCGCTGATCCGCTCATCATCCTGCAATGCATTGATCTGCGCGGCGAGGTCCGGCGGCACTTCCCTGCCCAGATCCATCGATTCAAGCTGGCTTTCCAACGTATCCATGCGCCGTTCAAAACGCTCAAAGCGATGAAAGGCGTCATCGAGCGCTTCACGGTGTATTTGCCGCTTCACTTTAATGCGCGACTCTACCGTCTTACTGCGCATTGTCAGCGCTTTTTGACGCGCCCTCGCATCGTCCAATTTCTGCTGCAACTGGGCCACCTCATTGTTGAGTTGCGCGATGTGTTCGTCAGTTGCGGCCAGTTCAGCCTCTACTACAGACACCTCCTCCTCAATGGCCCCTTTTTCCTGCAGCGCAGCGCGCGCTAAATCTTCACGGCCCTTGGTGACCGCCAGGCGCGCCTTGTCTTCCCAGCTACTGGCTTCATTGCGCACTTGTTCCAGCCGCCGCGCCGCTTCCTTGCGATCGGCGAGAACGCGGGCGGAGGAACTGCGCACCTCCACCAATGTATCTTCCATCTCCTGAATAATAAGCCGCACCATCTTTTCCGGCTCCTCCGCCTGATCCAGCATCGCATTGATGTTGGAATTAATGATGTCCGTCATGCGTGAAAATATGCCCATGTTCCCTCTCCTGTTGCCCGCTTTGCCCGTTTCAATGTCACGGTATGGATCCACTATGTGCTAAGCGCCAAGGATCACATACACCAGTAGTAATACATGAACCGTGCCAGATCATCTATCTGATTGAATTTATAGGAGTTTATTGGGATATGAGAGTATTTTCGATCAAAAACCTACTATTGATAGGTTCTACTAACCGATAATGCGTTAAAAAAACCCATCTATAAGGTATATTTGACCTCATGCGATTACAAGAAAGTATCATTGGCAATTCCCCAGCGCTGGCCGAGGCACTGGACCAACTCTCTAGCCTGGCCCGCATCAACCGCCCCATCCTGTTGCTGGGCGAACGCGGCACCGGCAAGGAGTTAGCTGCCCAGCGTCTACATTTTCTATCGCCGCGCTGGCAGGCGCCCCTGGTGAAAGTGAACTGCGCGGCACTGGCCGACAGTCTGTTGGAGTCAGAGTTGTTCGGGCATGAGCCTGGCGCGTTTACCGGCGCCACTCGTATGCAGCGGGGACGATTTGAACGCGCTGATGGGGGCACCCTTTTCCTCGATGAATTGGGCACAATGTCCCTGCGATTACAGGAAAAACTATTGCGACTGGTCGAGTACGGTGAATTCGAGCGCCTCGGGGGGCAGGAAACCCTACAGGTGGATGTGCGTGTTGTCGGCGCTACGAATACTGACTTGCGCGCGCAGGTATCCAGGAATCGTTTTCGAGCAGATCTGCTGGATCGACTCAGCTTTGACGTCGTTCATCTGCCGGCGCTGCGCCACCGCAGAGAAGACATCGTTGATCTGGCGCAGCATTTCGCTGTTCAGATGTGCGCGGAATTGGGCTGGAGCTTATTTGCGGGCTTCACTGATACAGCGCTCAGAACGTTGCTGCAGCACGACTGGCCCGGCAATATACGAGAACTTAAAAATGCTGTGGAACGGTCGCTTTTCCGCTGGGACGATCCGGACAGCCCGGTAGACAACGTGGTAGTCGACCCCTTTATTTCCCCGTTTGATGATGAACAAGCCGTTGCAGCAGCAATGGATCCATCACAGCAGGCGACACCGGCTACAGAGTCCGCCGACTTCCAAACGCAGATCAAACAGCTGGAAGTAAAACTACTGCGAACGGCGCTGACCAAACACGGCCACAATCAACGTCGCACCGCCACCGCCCTGGGGCTTAGCTATGACCAGATGCGAGGACTGGTTCGCAAATACAAACTCGCGGACCATGACACTCCAAAAGCGCCCTGACGTTACGCTAGCCACAAGCACACGCCGTCGGTACGGAGCGGGCAAACTCAGGATCAACCGGTGAGATTAAATCGGGAGCCTCGCCAGTATGCCAGTGGGCAGGCAGCGAATGATGAACATGATTAGCCGCCAGTAGCCCGGCACGTAGCAAACCTTGCGCCCCGCCGCTATCGCCCGATGGACCCTGGGAGCAATCGCCGCAGGCGTCGCCCAGATAGCGCCGTGTTGCAAATGAGCCGTCATCGGGGTGATAACCATACCCGGTTTGATATTAACGATTTTGACAGCACTGCCCGAGAACCTGCCCTGCAGCCCCTGCAACAATGTGTCAATTCCGGCCTTGGCGGCACCGTAGGTGTAATTGCTTTTTCGTCCACGATCTCCGGCCACAGACGAGATTACCGCCAGCGTGCCGCGGCTCTGCTCCGCCAGTTGCTGGGCGCCAGCCTGCACAATGACAGCTGTGCTGGTGAAGTTGTCATCCATACAGGTTTTAGTCGCAGCGCTGGAGGACTCGCACTCCACCTGATCCGGCAGGGACCCATGTGCCACCAGTACCAGATCAATTTCACCCAGACACGCCTGCCCGCGGACCACCGTGGCCCCGTGCTGCAGGCAGTCATTAAAGTCATAACAGGCAGTGCCTTCCACTTTAGCGCCACGTGCCACAAGGTCATCGGCGATCGCCGCCAGCGCGTCCTCGCTCCTTGCAACCAGAAAAAAATGCGCTCTTTCGACCGCGTACAATTTCAATACCTCATGGCAGATTGCGGAGGTGGCACCAAAGACCAATACACGCGGTTCACTGTTCATTTCTGTACCCTGCGCCAAAAAGTTGATGAGAAACCCGGATCGATTTCGGGTATAAAATCCGATAACTCGGGGTAGCCGGATTGAAACAATTGCCCCGGCATACGCGCATCCTTGGCCGGATAAAGTGCGCCACCCACCGACTGCACGACCTGATCGAATGAGGCCAACAGCCGTTTGGTGCTTTCACCCCGATTGGGAAAATCTATCGCCAACGTCAGACCGGGCCGGGGGAAAGACAACATGCCGGGGGAGCGCTGGTCACCAAACTCCTTCAACACCGTTAGAAACGACGCTGCGCCGCTGTGGTTAACCTCGCGCAGGAGAGTCTCTACAGCCTCTTCACCACCCGCTCGTGGCACCACACACTGATATTGGTAGAAGCCCCTCTTTCCGTAGACTCGATTCCAGTTGGCAACGGCATCAAGCGGGAAGAAAAAGGGTTGAAAGTGCATAGAGTACAAGCCTTTTTTCTGGCTGCGGCGCCAAAAATAGGCGCGATTGAAAACATCTACAGTCCACTTGTTCACCAGTGAAACCGGCGGCGTGAATGGGACACCGACACTCGAACCATGACCACCGGGCTTAAGTGCTTGAGCATTTTGCGCATGCCGCGCGCGTGAAAAAATACCGCGTCCGACCTTACCATTGCGTGCGAAGGCATCGATCCATGACACGGTGTATTCCCAATCCGCTGAATCGCGACTCAGCGCGCCAAACTCCTCGACGCTGGAAAACGTCAGATCTTCAACCTCCATCTGATCGCTGCTGATCCGCACAAGCTTTATCTCGGCGCTTATAACGAGCCC
Source organism: Halioglobus sp. (assembly GCA_037969215.1). Classification (GTDB taxonomy): domain Bacteria; phylum Pseudomonadota; class Gammaproteobacteria; order Pseudomonadales; family Halieaceae; genus Marimicrobium. Next base: position 19,229 of record JBBKWY010000168.1, on the reverse strand, counting down.
CGTCAACCCGAGCCCGCCTATCGTCGCGGCAAAAAGTCGCGCGTTGTCTTGCAGGTTACAAAGATAGCGCTCGCCATCGCTACGCAACAAAGTCAGGGAGCGAACGTGACAGCCAAAGGATCCCGCGCGATGATGGTTTTTGCCATGCACGTCATTGGCAATGGCACCACCCAGTGTAACGAATCGGGTACCGGGCAGCACCGGAAGAAACCAGCCACGCGGAACGATAACCTGCAATATATCATCCAGCGTCACGCCGGCTTCGCAATGCAGGATACCGTGCTCATCATCAAATCGAATCAGCCGGTTGAGTCGCCGTGTACTGATCTGTGTAGCATGGCTATTGATACAACTGTCGCCGTAACTGCGCCCACGGCCATAGGGCAGTACAGAGTCTGTGGCGCTTAACTCGGGCAGCTTTTCGAAACGCCAGTCGCGCTCTTCGATGCGGTCAGCGCCGGCGATAGGTAAGCCGCCCCAACTAGCCATAGTCAAAGAGCGGCCATAAGTATCAGCAGGCCGCATCCAAAAACGATGTAACTGGTTCTATCACGCGTGGCAAACACTACGGGGTCCTGATGCAACTCACCGCGACTGGCAATCAGCCAGATCCTGCCAATCCAGTACATCAGTAGCGGGCAGAGTAACCACATCACCCGCTGCTGATGATAGATCGCCGCAACATCAGAGCTGTCGATATAAAGCGCCATCACCAGAGTAGAAATATAGCCTGACGCCACTCCCAATTGCGCAATAATGGGGAGGTCACTGACGCTGTAGCCACGACCGATAACCCGATCTCCCGCCTCGAGCTCCAGGGATTTAAGTTCAGCGTAGCGCTTGACCATCGCCAGGCTGGTAAAGAAAAACATCGAAAATGAAACAAGCCAGACCGAGGGCATTTCTCCTGCGACGGCAGCACCCGCCAGAATACGCAGCGTGTATAGCATTGCGAGCATCAATACATCCAGCAACGCCAGACGTTTGAAATAGAACGAATAGGCCAGTGTTATCGCGAAATAGATCAGTAGAGCGAAGGCAAAGAGTGTCCCTGCGATCATCGCCAGAATCACGGACAACGCCAATAGAACAGGAATCGCCAATATTCCCAGTAGCATCGGTGTCTGACCACTGGCAAATGGTCTGTGACACTTTTCGCGATGTTTCCGATCTACCTCCAGATCGAGTAGATCATTGATCAGATAAACCGCGGAGGAACACAGGCAAAATGCCATGAACGCAATTACCGTGTGAGATAACAGATCTACCTCAGTGTAGCGATGGGCAATTAAAATACTGACGAATACCAGTAGATTCTTGCTCCACTGGTGTGGGCGCATTGCCGCTATCAACGCTCGCCATGGTCGGGAAATGCTGGGAAAGGTTTTTTCAATATCTGCTGCCTGTGCCGCCTGCGAGGAGACCGCTGGACTGGCATTCACCACGACCGCCTTGCGACAACTTGACCATACCTTTAGATCATCACGGCTGTTTCCGACATAATCATAGCCGCCCTTACCGAACAGCCGTTCCAACTCGTCGCGTTTCCTTCCCGCCGACAAGTTGTGTGTGCTGGAACTGGCGATCACACGTGAGAATAATCCCAGATGATCTTCGACCGCATCGGCAACACGTTGATTAGCAGCGGTTACGAGTAGCAATTGCCGGCCTGTTGCAGTCTGTTGATTCAGCCAGTCAAGCAGCACCCGGTTATAAGGCAAAGTCGTGACATCCAGCGAAGTGCGAGTCGCTATTTTTTCCTTGAGACCAGCCTTACCCCAAAGCAACCAGAAAAGCATCGCCAGAATATAGAGTGGATTTATCTTGACCAGCAGTACTGCGGATTCAACGAGGGTATCCGTATTAACCAGGGTACCGTCGAGGTCAACACACAAAGGAACCTGATCATTCGAATTTTGGGGCATGAGCGGCACAATAGAAATCCTGAAGTTAAGCCTACTTTAGTCTTCTGCACACGCCACAACAAGGAACTGTTTGCCAAACAGTTTCCAGAGAAAACGAAACTGCAGGTACAATTTTACCAATATCAGCCTGGGCTGATTGCCATCAGACATTGTATAGGGCAAAAAGGCAGCATGTTGCTCTGTGATCCCAAAGCCATTCATCGTGAGTAACTCAGCGAGCGAGCGGTCTGAAATGTGGACGTGATGGTCCCAAAAGTCCCAATAGGCCCCTGGCAACAATCGAACGTTTGGCCCCAGCGCAATAAAGACACCGCCGGGTTTCAGGCAGCGCTTCACTTCTGAAATGGTCAACTCAACATCTGATTTCTGCGGTAGATGTTCGAGAAAATTGCTGGTAAAAACGACATCCAAACTAGCATCTTCCAGCGGCCATGGTGTGGAACAGTCCTGTAAAAATATCTCAACATCGTCATTCAGTCGCTCAGCGGCATCGGGGTTCATGTCCATCGCATATTTCTTGCGGGCAACTATATTATTGCTGAACTCTCCCCATCCGCATCCGAGGTCCAACACCACCGATTCCCTATCGACATAGCGCTGAAAAAAACGTCCGCACAAAATGCTCCACAGTGCATTGCGATACTCCGTGGCCTGTGTAAATCGTTGCCGATACTGTAGCTGGGCGATATCCTCCCTGCTCTTTTCACTCGCCATTCGTCGCGTCTCCAATACCTGCCTATCTCATTGAATTGTAAGCTATTCCCTGAACGTAAGGTACTTGTGCCCAATATAACTGGTAAATACGGGCAGAATAATACCCGCGCCGTGTGCGATAGCTTCAACCAGCTCTTTGCGACCGAGGCTATCCATCGCAATGTACTCAGGCAACAGTTCTACCAGATAAAGACTCAAGCCCCAGGTCTGCGCCAGTGCCAACAGGTTGATGAACACGAACCAACCCATTTCCTGAACAACAGTATTCCTGCTCGTGGCAAACACATAGCGCCTGTTGAGAATATAACCGGCAGTAAGTCCAGTAAGAAAGGCCAGCACTACAGCCGCACTGAAATCTACAAAAATATTGTAAAAGAAACGGCTGCCAAAATTGATCAGTGCCGCCAACCCCCCAGCCAGCAGAAAGCGCAAAAATCGTGTGTCCGATAGAGACACAGACAAATCTCTAAGACTCATCAACCCTCAGAGCCCGCCATGTTCGCCAGCTTTTGGCCCAATCGAACACTCTCGGAAATTGACCGATCTTCCGGATAGTAATAGCAGGTGTCGGCAATGTACAAACCTTCCACTCCAGGGCTTATAGGAGGCAGCCGACTGGTAAACTCGGGCTCGCAGATAGGCTGCGCGTAACGGTATCGACCAGCGGCTATTTTGAGAATATCGGTATCGGACAAATCCGGTTTCACCGCAAACAGATAACGCCGAACTTTCTCGATAAAGTACGCATCATCTTTCTGGAACTCAGGGTGCTCTCCCGGTATATAAAAAGGTGCGTAAACGATATGACCACCCAGTGGATTGAGATTGCTGTACTCGATAAAACCCGGGATATCGATATCAGGATCACTTATATTGAGCCAAAAATACGGCGTCAACGCCTCGCTCAAATGCACCAGCACACAGACCACTGCAATATTGTTGACTGATTTGTATTTATTCAGAATCGTAGTAGGTAACCCCGGCACCATAGCGGCGACATAGGGCATGGGTATGGTGCTGACCACTCGATCGAACTCGAAACTACCGGCTTGCGTGCGAACCCCGGTTAACTGCCCATCAACCAGCTGTACTTCCTGTACCGCTTCATTGAGGTGGATGACACCGCCCATGGATTCGATACGTGCTGATATAGCATTCAGAAAGGTATCCGATCCGCCCTCCAGATACCCCAGCTCCTCCTGCAAAAGGTTCTTCCTGGAGGTGCCGACCCGCTTCAACCGTGACCAGATCCAGGCGGCAGATAGATTGGATGTGTAATGGTGAAACTTGAGTTCAAATAGCGGCCGCCACAAAATGTCATACGCGCTCTGTCCAACCCATCCCTTCAGCCAAGTGACGGCATCAATGCTGTCGAGCTTGCGCCAGTCGCTGCGCTTGGTGGAAATAAAGGCCAGCAAGCCGTAACGAATTTTGCTGATCAACCCCAGCCCCGGAAATTTCAACAGGGCAAACGGGTCGCCCCAATTGAGCAGCTTTCCGCCGTAATAGTAACCCATACGGGTTTCTGTCCAGCGCAACGCATCGTCAATTTCGAGTTCCGAGAGCAATTCAAATAGCGGGTGATCTGATTTACAGATGAAGTGATAGTAACGTTCGATCTTGATACCGTCGAACTCAAAGGACGCACTCATACCACCGAGCGTCTTGTCTGCCTCATACAGGCTGACCTTGTGTCCCTGCTTAAGCAGATGATAAGCGACGGCAAGTCCCATTGGCCCACCGCCAACAATTGCAATATTTTTCATGGCTAGAATTTCAATTTGATTTTGCTGTAGACAGGGTGTGCAAATGTCTCGTAAATAGCGCGATCAATAGGTGTAGCACTGACATTGAAAATACCCTCCCAGTCGATCTCTTCAAACACTTCATCCAACACCAGAGCCTGCAGTTGAGTTGTCGTAAACGGTGGATTACGATCGAATAGGGCGTAAACGGCCAGCAGACCATAAAACACAGAATACGGCAGTTTGAGCAGTAGGCAGGAGCAATGCTTAACCGCCTTGATTCTTCGAATAATGTCGATGTAAGAAATCTTTTCCTTGCCCGAGATGTTGTAACTTCGAGAGGATGGCCGCTGCTCGATACAGGCCTGAATAATTGCGGTGAAGTCTCCGGCGTATAGGGGTTGGCGAATATAATTGCCATGTCCAGGTATGGGGAATACCGGTGAGGCAGACATAAACTGTGACAACCAGCCCAAGTGCTTCCGGTCAAACCAGCCGAACATCAGTGTCGGGCGCAACACGGTATAGGGTAATCCGGAGTCTACCACCAACTTTTCCTGCATAGCTTTGGTCGTGCTGTAATCGTCATTCGCGGCAGATTCAGTAACCGATGAACTCACATGAACAAGGTATGCGCTGCGCGGCACTGCTGCCAGCACATTTTCTGTGGCGGTAACGTTGTTCCGGTGAAATGCGTCCGCCGCGATACCACCAATTTGCGCATGCAGCAGAACGACTACATCTGCGCTGGCCAGGGAACCCTGCCAGGCGCCTGATTCAGATAAATCCGCTTCACTAAACGTCACACCTGTGTGCAACTTGGCTGCAATTGCGAGGTTCTGACTCGACTTATCGATCACATGAAGGTCGGTATAGCCGTTGGCAAGGAGCTTTACAACCAGGTTCTGCCCCACCAGTCCGGCGCCGCCGGTGATAACAACTTTCGGCTTTCGCAATGTCGCCGAATTGGACTCGCCCATGTGAATTCTCGATTATTGTGTTGTTGCCAGAATCCGGTTCTGAAACCCCGAATCGTATTTGTGGGTATGGCCCGGTACAAACGCACCAACAGACCAGCATTGCTCAGGTGAAATATCGCCGCCCCAACATTCTTGCCCCGTAATACCTGAAACATTATGGTATTCCAGACAGGACGTCCACTCCCGGGCGATTCAATTGGGACATACACCTCAGTATCGGATGTGCGACAAGACTCGACGGCGCACTAGGTCGGAAAGGTGTAGTTCAGGGCCTCCTCCGTATCACGCCACAGGCGGTCCCCCGCCGCGTCATCACGGGCCCAGGGCTTGGTCTTACGCGGCTTGCAGTCGACAAAGTACTCACCCGTGGTACTCGCAACATCCTCGCTAGTGCACAGATAGATCGACGTTTGTGCACCCTGCTGGGGACTTTTGAAAAACGGTTTCAACAACAGCGGCAGGATTTTGCCGAGTAAGCCGTTGTTCTGTGTGCCCAGCGAAGTCGATACAGCACCCGGGTGCAGGCAATTTACCGTGATATTCTGGCCCTGCAACTGTTGCGCGAGACGGCGGGTAAACAGGATGTTAGCCAATTTGGAGCGCCCATACTCCCGAAATGTCTTATAGCTACTGGTAGCCTGCATATCTTCAAACCCCATACCCTTCACAAAATTGTGGGCATCTGATGCAACATTCACGATGCGAGCGGCCGGCGACTTCTGCAACAACGGTAGTAGCAAACCGGTGAGCAGGAAGGGTGCAAAGTGATTAACTGCCAGTGTTTCCTCGAATCCATCCACTGTCTCCTGGCGAGACATATTTATAATTCCGGCGTTGTTCAGCAGCACATCCAGGGGCCTGCCCTTCGCTGCCAGCGCTTCGCCGGCTGTGCGCACACTCTCCAGGCTGGCCATATCCATTATCACAATATCAGGCGCCAGGCCGCCAGCTGAAACTATTTCCCGCTGCAACAGCTCGGCCTTCTCTGGACTGCGACACAACAGTGTCAACTGTGCGCCCTGCCGGGCAAGCTCGAGACTTGTAGTACGCCCTATTCCAGCCGTGGGCCCGGTAATCGCTATGTGTTTACCCTTCATGAATCGGTCCTCTTGGCGACAAAGATCTGGCTGCACTCTAGCCCAAATTGCGCTGCACCGATAGCAGCGCAATCCAATGCACACTATGCTGCAGCTGATACCACCGTTATACTTTGAGGATTTAACAAGCTGGCTTAATCATGTCTCTATTCGACAAAGACAACGATCCTCTGGGCGACCGGGAAGCACTGCGACTGCACATAGAAAGGGCCCTTGCGGTGAGGGCTCCCCGCGGCCTTGCGCTGGAAATGAGCTATCGCGTGATTAAAGGCATGTTCAATCCCCTGATAGTTGGTGCCGAGAACATTCCCAGTCAACCCTGTCTGTTCGTCGGAAATCACTCTCTGTTTGCACTGGACGGCATGGTCGTCGCCCCCCTGTTCCTGAAGGAATTGAATCGATTTCCCCGCAGCATGGGCGACAAATTTCTGTTTAGTAATCAGAACATCGCGGATTTACTTGTAGCGAATGGGGTGGTTATGGGGGATCCGCAGGTCTGCACCGCTTTGATGGAAGATGCCCAGGACTTGCTCCTCTTCCCGGGAGGCGCTCATGAAGCGGTCAAGCCTGCCTCCAAAAAGTACCAGCTGCAGTGGAAGGAGCGGTACGGGTTTGTAAAACTTGCGGCCGCAAACGGGTACACCATTATGCCCTTTGGTCTGGTGGGACCGGATGAATTCTACGGTCATCTGATTGAGGGACAGGAGATCCCCGATTCTGCATTGGGTAAATTACTTACGCGGCTGGGCCTTCTCAACGAGGATATTCGTTCCGATATCCTGCCCCCTATACCCATCGGGAGTCTGGGCACGCCCTTTCCAAAACCACAGCGCTGCTTTCTTGGCTTCGGCAAGCCGATCAATCTCTCGCGATTCAAGGGAAAAACCTTGGCAAAGAAAACGCTGCACACCCTTCGTGGACAAGTCTCAGCGGAAATTGAAACACAGTTGTCTCACCTGCTGGTGACGCGTGAGGAGCAAAAAGGCAGCAACAGTCTGTTGCGGCGGTTGCTCACGCTTTAGCCGCCATTACCTACTCCTGCATTACTCGCGCCAGACGGGCCGGCTCTCGCCAGGTACTGCCGAACAGACGTCCCAGATAAAGGAAGGCGAGTGTGATTAGCATGGCGACAAAAATCCACCAGGACACACGGGGCCCGTAGCCATACACCACAATCACAAAATACTGCGCAACCAGCATCAGCCAGTGAACAACGACAGACGTAATCATGATCCAGCGTGTGTCTCCCGCGCCACGTAGCGCACCACCAGCGATGAGGATAATGGCATCGGCTAGCATATAGGTTACCAGGCCAATCATCATATAGCTGGCCAATTCACTGATCGCGGTGAAGTCCGCGCCCTGAGTCTCGAATACCCCTACCAGTGATACGCGAAAGCTCAGAAAGAAGATGGCCAGCACACCAGAATAACCCAATGCGGCAATGAAGCCCGCAGAGATCACCTGATTGGCGCGCGTCATATTGCCCGCCCCGACGAAGCGACCGATTAGCGTCATGACGCCAATACTCAACCCCGTCATAGGAATGAATGAGAACATATCCCAGTTGAATACAATCGACATGGCGGCCCCCTCCACCACACCATAGGTTTGAAATAACAACAAAAACAGGTTGAAACTGGAGATGTTCAGGAAGGTCTCCAATCCCGAGGGCATGCCCAGTCGCAGATACCTGCGCATAATTGGGCGATCCAGGCGCCATGAGGCGGCCACGTGAAACTGACGCTGGTGTGCTTTGGCCAGGTAAAAAAGCAAGTAGATACCGATGGTAAACACCGTCGCCGCAATTGTACCCAGCGCCGCGCCGGCTATGCCCAATTGCGGCAAGCCAAATTTTCCAAATATCAGCATCCACGACAGAGGAATATTCAGCGCGGCCCCCAACAAATCGGTAACCATAACGACACGGGTGCGACCAATGCCTGAAAAGTAACTCGCCAAACTCGCCTTGATCAGCGTAAAGACACTGCCAGCCATTAAAATTTGAAAATAGATCTGTTCCAGCGGCACTTGCGCGGGATCGTGCCCAATCATGCCAAAGACTTTGCCGCCGAAATAAGCCATGCCCAGCAGTACAGGGGTGCTGCACAGCGCAATAAGCACTCCCTGAGACGCCACCAGCGTACACTTGGCAAAATTGCCCGAGCCGTAATATTGGGCAACCAGCGCATTGCCATAGGCAATCAAACCAATAAAGAAAGAGAAACAAAAAAATGCCGCAACGCCGCCGCCCAACGCAGCGGCGATGTGGGCAGCATCAATATAGGACATGAACAAGCGGTCGGTGAAAATCATGACTGCGAACGCGCCCTGTGACACTACCATGGGCAATGACAGTGCGAGCAACTCGCGTAACGTTGTTAGAGAGAGGGGCTTCACTGGCTCGCAGATACCTGCTTTTGGAGGTGGCTTACTCTACCAGAGTATCTTTGGTGAGTGCTGCTGATCCGCAGCGCCGTCGGCAAATTCAATGGGGTAGATGGTCAGGCGGTCAGACAGGTACAGGGGCACTGAACACAGGCGTTACGGAGCACCGGGTGTGGCGAAGAAACGACCAAAAATATTCTGCTCAATATACACCCAGACAAATGCTGAAGCGCCGTACAAATAGTACACCTGATGATACAGCAGCGCTTTTCCGGCAAACACCAAACCGCCCTTCTGGTAGAAAAACTGTGCAATATCCCTGTTTACAAACAACATCACCAGCAGCAGCAGGACCGGCATCAACGCACCGGTTATGCCCGCGAGATACGCCAGCATCGATAGCGCTAATAGCCCTGCGATGCCAGCGCGGAACTGCTCGGACATGCCTACGTTAAGGTCGTTGGGGATGCCCTTGCTGGAACTCAGGATAAGTCTCGACCAGGGAACTGCGCGCCTGAAAATCTCAGTGTGGATAAGGTTGCCAAACCGCCAGACCTTGAGATGTGTGCACTGCACGTCACGCAACAAACGCACTCTGCCACCCGCTTCAATCAGACGGTGGCCAAGCTCTATATCTTCAATGGACGGGTATTTGTAACGCTCGACATCGAAGCCGCCGGACGCGAGAAAAGTAGCCCGCCTTATCGCGCCACATCCAGACCAGAAAGTCTGCGCTTCGTCACTGGCGCGCTGGTGATAATAGTGGTGCACCAGATTCTTGTAGCGAGAAAAGAAGTTCCTGGCGGGCGGATTGCTGTCATAGGAGCCAAACACAGCGACGATCTTGTCGTTGGTAAATCCCCGCGCCAAACATTCCGCCGCGTTTGCATGTACCACTACATCCGCATCGACAAACCAGAGAAACTCACCCTGCGCGATTTCAGCGGCCTGGTTTCTCGCGCCGCCAGGCCCCATCCGACCTCCTGACGAGATCACAATGGCACCCAAGTCCTGGGCGATCTGTTTACTGCGATCGGTAGAGCCGTCATCAATAACAATGACTTCCAGGATCTCGCCGCGCTGCTCCATGGCGAGCAATGGCGGTAAACTCTGGAGTATAAATTCTGCCCCGTTATACACCGGCATGATAACGCTGATACTCAAGGCTTTACTCTGACGTTGCCCCGTTGATGACCCCGCTGCATCGATTTCATTCATAACTGTATACACAAGTGATCAATCCTTGATGGCTACTTACACCCAGTCACTCGCCGTTTCGTCTGGCGGGAAATTCGCAATAAGGGGACAGTCGACCGGAATCCAACGGCGGGCTCAGTTACATTCTTCCTCTACGACGTAGTAGTCGCGTTTCAGATTACTACTCGTTTTGATTTCATGGTATTCAGGCTCTGTGTTGACGTCCATGTGGTCGACTTCGTAGCCAAGAATTTTTCGACCTAACAGCAGACCCATCTCGATAGAGTGGTCAGCATTGTTATAGCGGTGCGTGCCCCCCCGCCCAACAATATGCAAGCCTTCAAAACCAGACAGGAAGTTATGGATGGCTGCGATTTTATCGGCGTACTCAAGATCGTAAACCGGATAGGCTTGCAGTGTCCTGATACAGGTAAAATCTATCACTTCTGAACTGTCAATAAACTTGAGTTTATTCTGGAGATCTTCAACACAGCGTTGACCTATCTCCTCATCGCTCATACTCCAAATATGGTCATCTTTGGTGCAAAAACATTCCAGTACCAGAGAGGTAGTGGACTGGTCCGGCACCATTGCAGTACTCCAGTTTTTGGGTTCATGCAACCGTCCAAACAGGATGTCCTCATCCTGGATATAGAGCCAGGTATCTATCGATACACGCTCCTTGCGCAAAATAATATTAACCGTAATAAGCGCTCTGAATGTGAGTCCCATGGCCGCGTCAATCACCGATTGATCACACGCTGGCTCTAGAATTCTAGGGAGGACCCCCAGTGGTATGGTAGACACCACAGTGGTAGCCGAGACCGAGGTTTCCACACCGTCTCCATCACTATAAATAACTTCGAAATCGTTCGGGCCGTTATATTTAATTTTAGTAACAGTTGAATCCAGCATGACCGAATCGGCACCGTTCTTCTCCACGATATCCTCGGCCATTCGCTGCGGTATTCTCACATACCCGTCGCGCGGATACATGAACTCCTCGATGAGACTTTCGTTATCCGATTTGGTCTTTAGCAAAGACTCCTGGATCACTGTCCAAATAGACAAACCAGCGCTGCGTTGCGACACCCAATCAGAGGACAGTTTTTCACAGGGAAGACCCCACACTTTCTCACTGTAGCGGCGGAAAAACATGTCATACAACTTTCCGCCAAACTGCGCCACGTAGGCGTCTTTCATATTGTTTATCGGCTTGTTAAAGACAGAATACTGCAGGGCGGATATTAAGTAGGTCACCCCGGCATGCATAATGGTAAAGATTCCGGCATTCTTGATGACGTTCAAAATACTGATTGGATAGCTGTAATAACCCCCATCATAATAAATCCGGCTAATACGCTCGACCCAGACGACTTCGCTGCCCATCAATCTGCGAAACCAATTATTCAAATCTTCATTTTTGGTAAACCAGCGGTGTCCACCCAGATCGAATTTGTACCCCTTGTGCACATTGGTATTGCAGAGTCCACCGACGAAGTCGTTGCGGTCTATAACCGAAACCTTGACGCCGCTGACGCTCAGCTCATGCCCGGTAGCCAAACCTGCAGGACCAGCCCCAAGTATTACTACATGTTCTTTATTATTTAACTTAGTCATGTCATTGATACTATTGATGTCTGGATTCCACTATTTTGTTGTACACACTCGCCAGCAGAATACAGGCGATAAATACCATTCCAAAAAGTTCCACTGCGCCCAACAAGGCACCCGGGATAGTCACGCTATAGCCCGGTATATAATTCGAGAACAAGGATGCATGCGTGCTCTGCTCTGCGGTTCCGCGAACCACCAACCAGGTGGTTGAGAAAAACAGACAAAGCGCTGACATCGTGCCGATAGCGGCCCCCAGGCTAACGCCGTGCAGCCGCAGCACAGATGGCTTGAGTACCGGGTTCTCCGTGGGTACCGTGCTGAGCAATATATCGGCAATCCGAGTGCCCAATACGCGACCGTACAAACGGTAACTGAGAGCACTGAAAGTACCTGCGTAAACAAAAGCCCAAAAAGCACCTACCCATGCGCCACTGCTGGAAACTGAATATCCCGGGAAGAAAATCGCGAGCAGTCCAAGATAGTTGCCGGAATGATCGCCCCACTTCGCAAGAGAAACCTGTGTGGCAAAATAAATAATGACGGCGGCTAGTGTTCCAGCGGTAAACCCAAGCATCAGGGCGTTGAATCTGATTGCTGCGTTTAGCAACTTCAGGTTCACACCGTGGATTTTTTTATTCTCGGCCTGCATATTCTGGTAATTCCCCATTAGTACTAAGGCCTTAATCTGCCAGTTCGGCAGAACTGATCAGCATTACCCCAAGCGCCACATAGTGCGTCAGGTTCCAGTAGACAGCGGTAACAAATCCGCCAATGGCGCCGATCAGAAAGCCATAAAACGCTCCGATAAGCGTTCCGCGCCAACTCATTTCGTAGCCCGGGAGGTAGTCTCCCAGGGCACTCAAATGAGGACCTACCGGATAACCTTCAGGTACGGATTGCAACAACAGGGTAGCCGTGGCAATAAATAGCATCAGTGAGCACAGCACACCCGCTGCAATAGTCATTGCGGGGACGTCCATTTTGGCAAAGACTGCCGAAAGAATCTCATGATCCTGAACTGGTCGATTCATGTGTGTACAGGCCTCCCATTCTTGGCGCTTGACTGAAGCATACTCTTACCGTTGCAATGCAGCTAAAAAGCGTCTCTTCTTTTCGCTGAAATCTCCGGGGCGAGATAATTCTCTACGCTGACACTGGCTTCAAACATCAACAATTATCACTCGTCCTCGGCAATGACAATGACATACTAGCATCCGAAAAAGAAGTTTTTGCGGCACTTATGCGAAGTTTGTAGCAACAATCCCGGGGGTTTTGTGAATCAGGTCACGAACAATCTAGCGCCGCAATGACAGCAGAGCGCCTACAGCCGGACATGGCTAAAATGAATGACTGCTTACTGAGGCTAATTCCTGCCCATAACCACATGGACTCTTAGATGGCAGGCGTGGAGCACCAAACTAGTACTCGCTATCTTCCCGCCATCGGCCGGTATTCCCCGCTAGCGCATAGCGCTTATGCCAACAGCAGTGCGAACTCGCCCCATCAGTTCCGAGCTATACGCCCTGGCACGCTCGGCGCCCTGGATCAACACACCTTCTATATAGCCAGGATCATCCATCAAACGTGTATACGCGTCCCTCGCCTCCGCCAACTCATCATTTATGAGTTCAAACAACTGTTTTTTGGCTTCACCCCAGGCAATCCCATTATCGAAGTCCCGTCGCATACGCGCGGTCTCGTCCGCTGAGGCAAAAGCTGACCAGATTTGAAAAACCGTAGAATCGTCCGGATCTTTTGGCTCTCCGGGCTCCAGTAAGTTAGTTTTGATTTTATTGATGGCTTTGCGCAGCGCTTTCTCCGGCAGGAACAGCGGAATTGTGTTGTTGTAGCTTTTACTCATCTTGCGGCCGTCTGTGCCTTGCAGGATCGCGACCCCCTCCGCAATTGTAGCCTCCGGCAGGGTAAAGATTTCCGAGAAGTTGTGATTGAAACGCTGGGCGATGTCTCTGGCCATCTCCACGTGCTGAATCTGATCCCGACCCACCGGAATCTTATGCGCATTAAACATAAGGATATCCGCCGCCATTAATACCGGATAACTGAACAACCCCATCGTAACCGCAAAGTCAGCATCCTCTCCGGCCTCCTCGTTTGCCTGCACCGCCGCTTTATAGGCATGTGCACGGTTCATCAACCCCTTGGCAGCGTTGCAACATAACACCCAGGTAAGTTCGGGAATTTCATGGATATCAGACTGACGATAAAATACAGCGTTGTCGGGATTCAACCCCAACGCCAGCCATGTAGCTGCGATTTGCTTGCTGGACTCCCGGATCAGTTGCGGGTCGCTACATTTTATCAGTGCGTGGTAATCCGCCAGAAAGAAAAAAGATTCTGTAGATTCATTTTCAGACGCCGCGATCGCAGGACGAATGGCGCCCACATAATTTCCAAGATGAGGCGTGCCGGTGGTGGTAATGCCGGTAAGTATGCGTTGCTTTGCCATGATCTTCCAGGTGCTCTCAAAAGGCGGTAATGATACTGGGATTCACCGCTAGTGGCTATCCTGAGCGGCTACAACCGTGCGGAAGAGCTGTTCGTAGCGCCCTGACAACAGCTGTCTGCGATAGGCCGAGAGATCAGGAATGGTCGCGCCCGGTATCGGCAATTTATTCGCAGCCGCTTTTATCAGCGCGACCGCCGATGCCGCTTCTCGCTCGGGATCATCCGGGTGCGAGTCATAGCAACAATGTGCAGGATAGATCTCGGGATATACCAGGCGCCCCGGCACAACAGGCAGACAACCGCGCGCTACCGCCTCCATTACTGCCAATCCCTGAAATTCATGTCGAGCGGTCGACAGCACTACATCAGCCGCCTGCAACAGCGCGTGGTAGCGCGTGGCACTGGGCAAGAAGCCGAAATGCACCATACGATGGCCAAAGGCTGCCCGTATTTCTTCGAATACTGGCGGTGACCGACGAAACTGTTGCCCCGTCATTGCCAGTTCATACTGCAATCCGTCGTCCTCAAGCTGTCGCAGGATACGCAACAGACCGTCGGCGCCCTTATCGTGTTCAAAGCGCCCTACCCACAGTAGACGCAGCGGCCGTCCCACACCCTGCCTACACGCACCTGGCCACTGCGGAGCCACCGGCACCAATCCAATATCATCATAGGGAACGGGTAGAACTGCCGCGCGCTCAAGTAGGCGAGGCACGACCTCGGGGGGCACATAGTCAGGCAATCTGTGCAGCAGCGCTGCGCAGCCAGCCATGAACGAATCGTGGTTGTAATGTGAGTTAAACACAATGCAATCTGCCGCTAGCGCCGAATAGAGGCTTGTGATCTGCGCTTCCACCAGATTGTGTTGCTGGCCACCCTGAGGGTACTCAAACTGATTCTCGTGAAAGTACAACACCGTTGGCACCCTTGCGAGTGCGGGTACCAGCCCTCTCAGGGTGGCCAGATCCGTCATCGAGGTGGCCACCAACAAATCGTAAGTTTCCTCCAGCGCCGCCCTCTCAACCGTGGACCAGTAAAGTGCATTGCCCCGTATCCGCCAACTAAAATGTCTCGGGGGAAGCGTCAGAATGCGCCACTGCCATTGCCCGAACATCGTCTGCAATGTGTTCTGCCAGTGCACATGGCTGTGCGCCGCGTACGCAGAAAGTAAAAGGACCTTCACCGTTGCAACTCAGGTCGCGGAAAGAGGTCCCGTGTGATTGTAGAAGCGCTGTAAAATTCGGCATAGATCCCAGGCATCCCGGGAGCCAGCCAATTCCCGAATAGAGTGCATTCCCAAGGTGGGAACGCCAATGTCCAGCGTGCGTATACCGGTAGCACTCGCTGTAATAGGCCCGATGGTGCTACCACAGGCCATGTCGTTGCGTACGACGAAGGACTGCACGGGCACCTCTTCCTGCGCCGCTAACAAGCGAAATAAACCACTGGTCTCGCTGTTGGTGGCGTAACGCTGGCTGGCATTGACCTTGATCACCGGGCCGCGATTCAGTTGCGGACCGTGATTCTCATCATGACGGTCGGCAAAGTTGGGGTGTATGGCATGGGCGTTGTCCGCCGAGATCATCATGGAGCGGTCAGCCAGAGCCGCGTAAGCTGCGTGACTTCCGGCCAGTCGATTGAGGACCGACTCGAGCAGGGGCCCGCGCGCACCCGAGGTCGATGCGCTGCCCACTTCTTCATGGTCATTACAAATCAACAGGCTACTCACAGTACCATCGCTCTGCAGCATCGCCTGCAGCCCGGTGAAGCAACTGAGCAAATTATCCAGCCGCGCCGACGCCAGAAATTCACGGCGCAAACCGATCAGGGACGGTACCTGCGTATCGTAGAAAGATAGCTCGTAGTCCAATACTTGCTCCACGTCACACTGCGGGTGCTCCTGTAACAGTCGCGTCTGCAGAAGCGCGCGAAAATCGGCCTTTTCCTCGCCCACCAATTGGCACAGCACGGGCACAACAGCCGTCTGTGGATTGACCTCCCGATTTTTGTTCGCCTCCCGGTCGAGGTGGATGGCAAGGCTGGGAATGGTCGCTATGGCCTCGCGAAAATCCACCAGCGCGACTCGCAACTGTCCCTCACGCGTCTGATAACTCACCCTTCCGGCCAAGGACAAATCGCGATCAAACCAGGGATTCAACAGCGCGCCGCCATACACCTGCACACCCAGCTGAAACATACCCTGCGATTGAATCTCCGGTGTGGGCTTTACCATCAGGCAGGGGCTATCGGTATGTGCACCAACCATGCGCATGCCCTCTGCTGGCGGGCTATCGCTCCCGGCAATGAAGGCCACTATCGAGCTGTCGTTGCGCGTCAGAAAATACCGGCCACCAGACTCAATCTCCCATTCCGAACAATCCGTAAGGCGCTCAAAACCAGCAGACGTCAATCGATTTACCATCTCTGCCACAGCGTGAAATGGCGTGGTGGCAGCTGTCAAAAAACTACACAGTTGTCGGTTAAAGTCGTCCTGCTTCATGTTGATATCCTATAAGGTCTGTCACTGATCGTTAGAGAAGCCAGAGTAAATACAGCGCGGCTGCCAGGGCAATGCGATAGTACACGAAAGGCATGAAACCCACTTTATCCAGCAGTCGCAAAAAAGCGGCAATACAGGCGTAGGCTGAGACGCCAGACACCGCCACCCCCACCCCCATGGTCAACCAATCGACACTGGCATCCCCGGTAATCAACTCCAGGACTTTTAGCAGTCCGGCACTGGCGATGATAGGAATAGACAACAGAAACGAAAATCGCGCGGCGGCCTGCCGCCCCATGCCCAGCAGCAGTGCCGCTGTCATGGTAATACCTGAACGGGAAACACCGGGCACGAGAGCCAGGGCCTGCGCAAAGCCAATGATCATGGCTATCCCCAGACCCAGTGGCCGCTCGCGGGAAGTGGATACGACCCGGCGATCGGCAATACCCAGCAATACGCC
This sequence comes from Halioglobus sp., assembly GCA_037969215.1. Taxonomy (GTDB): domain Bacteria; phylum Pseudomonadota; class Gammaproteobacteria; order Pseudomonadales; family Halieaceae; genus Marimicrobium. The sequence goes on along the minus strand of JBBKWY010000168.1, from coordinate 2,140 downwards.
AAATACCAGGGTGGTAGCGGCGATGACAGGCAGAGTGCGCAGGTTTTCTTCTATCAAATCACCCATCATCAGGCCAGCCAATCCCGCCGGCACTGTTGCCAACAACAGATACCACACCATACGGGAGTCCTCACAGGCGGGCTCCCCGGCCAGAGAGTGCAGCCAACGATTCGCCATGCGCACCAGATCGTCGCGATAGTACATCAGCACCGCTAGCAGTGTGCCCACGTGCACAGCGACATCGAATGCGAGCCCTTGATCAGCCCAGCCCAGCACCAGTGACGGAAAGAGTAAATGGGCCGAGCTGGACACCGGAAGGAACTCGGTGAGGCCCTGAAGTAACGCCAAAATAATCGCCTGATAGACATCAATCACGAGCGTTTACCCTGATCCGCAAGCTTCTTCCAGGAAATTTCATCGCGCACGTAGACGGGCTGAACATCGCGAGGAGTCTGAACGTCTCCAAGCTGGTATTTCGCCAGTGCCAGCGGAACGATATCTCTTGCCGCAGGCAGTAAATCGGGAACACTTGTCTGAATGCGTTTTCGCAGTGGCGGAGGAAACCGATCAAGAAAAAGACACCCGCTGCCCACTGCCTGTAAAGCCCCTTCCCCACCTGGTGCAAGCTCTTCCGGTGCACACGCCCAGGGACCCTCTATCGACACCGCCAAATTGTTTTCAAAGACATAAACCGCACTGTAGACTTCGTTAATCCGCGCATCGAGCGTACATAAAACAACGGCATCGGCATCTACTACACCCTGTCTTAATGCAGTCTGAGCCATCACCGACAACGTCGAAACAGCCACAGCCGGTAACTGGCAGCTATAGGCCAGCCCCTGGACTGCACTGGCCGCTATACGCAAGCCGGTAAAAGACCCGGGGCCACATCCATAGGCAAGAAGATCAATGCCTTGTTCGGCCAGGTTGCCGCCCGGCAGCAACTCACCCAGCATCGTGAAAAGGAGCTGGCTGTGCTGTCGCGGTGCGACCGTGTGTCGCTCGCTGAACACACCATCCAGACAAACCGCAATAGAGCACGCATCCGTGGCCGTCTCAATCGCCAAAACCCCGGTCATATTACTTTCGACACCATTTTGAAACCCATACCCTTCGCTATACCAACCTGTTACGGTTACAGCCTGCAATTATCACACAGCAAGCTTAATCCAAGCACTACCTACTGAGAAAAATAGACAAACACGCTTCGTATGACGCCTGCAAACAAAATCACAGCTCTTATCCTGGCAGGTGGCGCAGGACGACGTGTCGGTCGCAGAGACAAAGGCTTGATACTCTGGCAGGACAAGCCATTCATCGCACATGTCAGCGAAGTGCTCAAACCTCAAGTGGAAGAGATCGTGATTAGCTGCAACCGCAACTTCTCGCTCTATGAGAGGTTTGGTGCGCGTACGGTCGCCGACACTCGTCGCGATTTTCAGGGACCACTGGCGGGATTGGAGGCTGCGTCCACTCTTATCACTACGGACCTACTGATAGTAGTGAGCTGTGACACGCCACATTTACCCTCAGACCTGGTGGAACGCTTAATCGCACCACTTATCAACCGTGCCGACGGCGGGCCGGAAATCAGCTATGCACACGACGGGACAAGAGCTCAGTATCTGTGTGCGGCGCTGCGCAGTACTTGCCTGGCTTCTTTACCCGAATTTCTCGACAGCGGTAAGCGCGCCGTGCGGGATTGGTATAGCAGTCGAAGCGCAGTTGCCGTCGACTTTTCCGATCGGCAAGCCAGTTTCGAGAACTACAATAAACTAGCGTAAGACCTATCGCCGAACGTATTGCTCATTTCAGTCAGCCGCTTCACCCCCGACAATAAAAAAACCCGCTGAAATCGCTTTCAGCGGGTTATTTCGTCACTCTGGCAGACTATTTCTTTTTGGCTTTCGCCCTTGGCTTGGCTTTTGCTTTTGCCTTGGCTTTTGCCTTTGGCTTGGCTTTCGCTTTCGCCTTGGCTTTTGCCTTTGGCTTGGCTTTCGCTGTCGCCTTGGCTTTTGCCTTTGGCTTGGCTTTCGCTTTTGCCTTGGCTTTTGCCTTTGGCTTGGCTTTCGCTTTTGGCTTGGCTTTTACCTTTGGCTTAGCTTTCGCTTTTGGCTGCGCTTTAGCCTTTGGTTTTGCT
>JBBKWY010000167.1:0-5112 GCA_037969215.1 Halioglobus sp. | reverse complement strand
CACCGCAAGGCGAAGATCCTGGAGGTCAAGGCCGACCGAATCCGTCTCGCGGTGGGCGAGGGTTCGATCGCGGTCGTCGCCGGATTCCAGGGCGTCTCGACCGCGTCCGACGTCACGACCCTCGGTCGGGGTGGCTCCGACACCACGGCTGTGGCACTGGCCGCCGCCTTGAAAGCAGATGAATGCCAGATCTATACCGATGTCGACGGCGTTTACACCACCGACCCCCGAGTCGTGAGTGAAGCTCGTCGTCTGTCCCGGATCACCTTCGAAGAAATGCTGGAAATGGCCAGCATGGGCTCCAAGGTGTTGCAGATTCGCTCGGTGGAGTTCGCAGGTAAATACAATGTGCCGCTGAGAGTCCTGCACAGTTTCAAGGATGGCCCCGGTACCCTGATCACGACGGAGGATGATAGAGACATGGAAATGCCGACAATTTCGGGCATCGCATTCAACCGCGATGAAGCAAAGCTCACCATCGAAGGTGTACCCGATATGCCCGGTATGGCCTACAGTATTTTGGGCCCCATCGGTGACGCCAATATCGAAGTGGATGTGATCGTACAGAACATCAGCCACGACAAGACCGCCGATTTTACCTTTACCGTCGCGCGCAATGACCTGGAGCGTGCCGAAGAGGTGCTCAACCAGGTGGCAGCGAAAATCAAGGCCGAGAAAGTCACCAGCGACAGCAAAATAGCCAAGGTGTCGGTGGTAGGCGTGGGCATGCGTTCACATGCGGGGGTGGCAAGCCAGATGTTCGCCGCTCTGGCTGAACTGGGGATTAATATCCTCATGATCACGACTTCTGAAATCAAGATATCCGTCATCATCGAGGAAAAATATCTGGAATTGGCGGTGCGCGGATTGCATTCATCGTTTGGTTTGGAAAAGGAACCAAAGGACGAAAACGCTGACTAAAAGGGAGAGGGCTCATTCGCCGGGAGAAATAAAACAGTATTTCATTGCATGAATTTTGCTGTAGTTTCAGCGAGTAAGTACTGGTAATTAAAGGCGTATGCGTGATTGAATGGCGGCTTGATTAGAAATGCTAGGAGCTGTCTGGTGTCCTCATGGCCGCGTTACAGGCACTAGATTGGAGAGCAGGACGTATGTTGATTTTAACCCGCAGAGTTGGTGAATCGCTGATGATAGGCGATGAAGTGACGGTGACCGTGTTAGGTGTCAAGGGCAACCAGGTGCGCATTGGTGTCAATGCGCCCAAAGAGGTGGCGGTACACCGAGAAGAAATTTACACTCGTATCCACAACGGCGACGAGCCCCCGCTGGAAGACGAAGAATAAACCCACCTTGTAACCCCGTATGACTTTGATTCTGCTGGAATTGTGGTATCATGCCGCGCCTGTGGATACGACCAGATTGTATCTCGCAAATTTTACGGAGAGCTGGCCGAGTGGCTGAAGGCGCACCCCTGCTAAGGGTGTATAGGCTTATACCCTATCGAGGGTTCGAATCCCTCGCTCTCCGCCATATATCTATTTGATTTTAAAGGAAAATTAGGTTTTTCCTCCCCTCCATGGGACCAAACGCTTAGAAACTCCCAATCGCTCCAACACAAACTGCGCCATCCCGGTCGCATCTGCGGAGATCCACTTGCCGTAATGCTCATCGATCATGCGCGTGCTGGTATGACCCACCTGGCGGATGATCCATTCTTTCGCGATGCCGGCGGTGAGCAATTGGCTGATGAATGTGTGCCGTGCAGTGTTCGGCCCACGATAGCGTACCTGCGCTTTTTTTAGATGAGCACGCCAAAAGTTATTTCGTACCGTCCCGTCCGATTCGTGTGGCCTCTTCGTGTTGCTGTTTAAGAAAACGATGCGAAGTATAGGAAAAATAAATGGGCTGTTGTGAGTAGATTTCCTGTCGGATTCCATATGCCAAGTCTGAAAATTTCACAACTAGAATGTTTATCTCCCTGAAATCATGTTTGCGTCGGTGAATAGGTAATTCATATTCATTCATTCCTGAACGACAGTACGCAGCGGTCCCGGCCGAGAGGTTTTTAGAGGCGTCCTTGCTGGTCGAATTGTGGCAAAGGGGGTTGCATCCCCGGGAAAACAGTCGATGTCTGAGGCGGTGCCCTAGAAGGTGGTGTCAGTGGTGGAGGGGCAGGGGAGGTAGATTCCTTATTGCGAAGATGATCCAGGATTCTGTCGATGATGTTCTGGTCTTCAATACATGCTATGACTCTGACAGATCCACCGCATCGGCCGCAGACCTCGATGTCTATGCGGATGGCCGCCCCGTTAAAACACGCTTGAGCCGTTGGGCCCAGGTCATTGCGGCATGACGCTCGGCTGAGGTGCGGTCTTCCGTGTTGGCGATTCGCTTCACGTCTTTGCCGCGTTTGGCAGGTGTAACCAGCCCACGCCAGCGGTGATTGGGCGCCAGCACACCGTGGTAACGAGTGAGGTTAACTCTCGATTTTGCAGCGTAATTCCAAGGTGTTTTTCAAGCAGCTCTAAAACAGAACCAGGCTGCTCTAATTCTCCAGCAATAAGCGCAAATCTTGCGCCAGGCCACGGCTGACCAACTCCATTCAGGCTATTAACCCCTGCCATATTAAAAAACTTCTGGTTCGATAAAGCTGCTACTGTCCTCGCAGACGGCGGAAGAAGCTATTCGTCACGACAATGCCTTTTAATCAGTCAGAAACAGGACGTCGAGTATGAATACACAGAACAGAACAGCGATGTACCTCGCGCTTGCCAGTGCACTGGTAGTGGGTGCTTCACAAGTGCAGGCCCAGACCGGCAATACACAGTACGGTGTGAACGCACTCAAAAGTGTGACCAGCGGGAGCAACAACTCCGCTTTTGGCGAGTCTTCGCTCAAAGCCAACACCACCGGCGGAACCAATACGGCCAGCGGCAGAGATTCGCTCTATAACAACACCACCGGCAACAACAATACGGCCAGCGGTGCTTATTCACTCTGGTCCAACACCACCGGCTTCGGCAATACGGCCAGCGGCAGTAGCGCGCTCTACTTCAATAACAACGGCTTCCACAATACGGCCAGTGGCTTTTGGTCACTCCGGTTCAACACCAGCGGCAGCAGCAACACGGCCACAGGGAATAGTTCGCTCTATAACAACACCACCGGCGGCCACAACGTGGCCAGCGGCACTGACGCGCTCTATTCCAACACCACCGGCAACTACAATACGGCCAGTGGCTATAGTTCGCTCAGGTCTAACACCACCGGCTTCTACAATACGGCCAGTGGCAGTTATGCGCTCTATGACAACACCATTGGCAGCGACAACACGGCCTATGGCATCTCCTCGCTGGAAAACAACACCACCGGCCGCCGCAACACGGCTGCTGGGGCTGCTTCGCTCTTTAACAACACCACCGGGGAATCCAACGTGGCGAGTGGCTATCAATCGCTTTATTCAAACACCACCGGTAACAGCAACACGGCCATTGGCATGTATTCGCTCTATTACAACACCACCGGCGAGGACAACACGGCAAGTGGCTATGATTCACTTACTGAAAACACCACAGGCACAGGCAACACGGCGAGTGGCGTGGATTCGCTCTACGACAACACCACCGGTAGCAGCAACACGGCCAGTGGCTTGGGTTCGCTCAGCAGCAACATCACCGGCAGCTACAATACAGCCAATGGCGCTCAGTCGCTCTTTTCCAACACAACGGGCACCGACAACGCAGCAGTGGGTAACAGCGCGCTGTATTCAAATACCGTCGGCAAACTTAATACCGCCGTGGGTTCTACGTCGATGTACGGCAATATATCGGGTAAATGGAACAACGGTGTGGGCGGCAAGTCCTTGTATTCCATCACCACCGGTAACGGCAACTCCGCACAGGGGTTTGCCACGCTTTACAACACCACTACCGGTTCTAACAATATGGCCATTGGTAACACCGCCGGATATAACAACACGACCGGCAGTGGCAATGTCTTTCTCGGCTGGAATGCAGGCTTTTCTGAAACAGGCAGTAACAAATTGTACATCACCAACAACAAGGCAACCCCGCTGATTTATGGCGTGTTCGCCAACAATCCCAGCAACACCAAGTTGGGGATCGGCACCAAGGCGGTGGGTGGTGGCGACGCCATTGCCGTGTGGAATGGCGCGCGGCTGACAAAGGCTGGTGTGTGGGCGAATGCCTCCTCACGTGAACTCAAGGACAATATTGAAACGTTAAGTACCGACGATGCGAACGCGGCATTGGAGGCGTTATTGCCGGTGCGCTATGTCTATAAGAACTCGCGTGATGAAGAGTACATCGGCTTTATCGCTGAAGATGTGCCCGAGCTGGTAGCAAACAACGACCGCAAATCTCTCTCGTCAATGGATATCGTGGCGGTGTTGACCACGGTGACAAAAGACCAGCGAACAGAGATCACGGCGCAAAAAGCTGTGAACGCAGAACAGAAGTCAGAAATTGCAGGCTTACACGATGCCCTTGCCGGGCAGGAAGATCGTATGCTGCAAATGGAGCTGGCCCTTGCCGAAGTACTGCGAAACCAATCCCCCGAGATGCAGGTTGGTTTGCGGGATTAGTCGGCCGGATTGGACGCTGCGGATTCAGCTGGCTCTTTGCCTGCTGCAATCAGGCTCTGCAATTCCTCGCGCAGTTCAGACAAGCGGTCGCGCAGATACTCGTCTTGACGCTCGCTGCGGCCGTCCAGTAATTGCGCGATCACAACAGAAATTGCAGTTATGTTGTGCTCGTAAATTCGTTGATACTCGGGTGACGCATTTTCACGCTGGGCTGTGACTGCTTCCCTGACGCGCTCCTGCCAACCTGGTTTGCGCTCCAACAACACCCCAAGTTCCGTCAACCATTGTGCGCGTGCTTGCAACCAGACACGATCCGAGCGCTGCAAAGTGCGGCTAAATTTAAGTAGCACTTCGTGTTGTGCGTCTGACAGTGAACCCAGGTAATCCTTGGCGTTGTCCACAGCATCATCGTAGCTGTCGTAAGGGTACTGACAACTTAACTGGTTGATTTCAGTAGAATCGGCCCATGAAAACATACAAACGCCATCGATTCCCCCCAGATATCATCAGCTACGCTGTCTGGCTCTACTATCGCTTCAATCTGAGTC
>JBBKWY010000166.1:0-46863 GCA_037969215.1 Halioglobus sp. | reverse complement strand
AGGCAAAAACCGCCGATAACATAGCCAACAGCAGCGACCATGCCCACGTGTAGACCGGAAATTACCAGCAGGTGACTGATGCCAAATTGTTGGAACAGAAACCACTGCGACGACGCGATTGCGTGACTGTCCGCCACTGATATCGCTTGCAACATTGCGGTCACATCAGGCGCGAGCCCGAGAGCGCCAATCCGCGCACTGATCTTTTGCCGCAGGCGATCCGCTAGCGCTGACAAGCCCTCAGCCCGCGCGAACAGTTGTGGTAACTGTCCGGCCTCACGTACGCTCCCTACAGCGTCTATACCGTTGCGGGCAAACCCTGCCTGCCGGTTATACACACCCGGATTGGCCAGGCCCCAGGGCTTTTTGAGTCTGACTTCAAACTGCCATTGGTCTCCGGGCTGTATCGGGTGATCGCCATAGTAGGACAACAGCAGTTTTTGCGGACCTCGGCAGCGCACTGGCGACAACGCTGCTACCGCGTATTCAAACCGTTGCCGACGGACACCACCCGGCAGGCGCCCTGTGCTGGGCAGGGAGGATACCGTCCCCTGAACGACAAGCGGCAGGCCGACACAGTCATCTGCGATTCGGCTCTGTAACAACAGCGTTCCATGGGCGAATCCCACAGCGCAGCCGAGCCCGAGTCCTGCGATGAATGCACGCACCGGAGTTTGCCTGAACACCACACTCAACGCGGCGCCGACAAACAGTAGCAATAGCGGCCATGGTGGTAACACTGGCCAAAATCCAGCAGACACAATGCCCGACACCAAGCCAATCATCCATGATCGCATTAGCCGCTTCTCATCAACACCAGTACCGGTCCAAGTCCGTGCATGAACCGAGAGCCTGAGAGACAACGCTGCGGCTGGGACCGTGTGATGCTGCCTCTCGGGCTCGCTACATTGCGAAACTTCAAACTGGGTCACTATCGCGTGGTGGAATTCCGGTTTGAAATTCAACGCCGATACCGCATAATGATTGTCGGCCCTTGTTCAGGGCTGCGAGACCACGGCATCGAGCCTGGCAGTCAAACACACCGATCTGCAGAATGACAGGTCACTTTCGACCACGCCGGATATGCCGAAGAAATTCCTCCAAAAAATCGTACCCAGTCCTGTGAGAATTCGAAAGATCAAGGCACTGGGTGTGCTTGGCGATTGGGTCTATGCCAGCAACCTGTGGCATCTCAATCGCTATTCGGCATCCATGGCTTTTTTTGTCGGCCTGTTTGTCGCGTTTATGCCGATTCCCGGTCAGGTGGTTGTAGCTGCGGTGCTGGCGGTACTGTTACGCTGTAATCTACCGCTGGCTGTCACTCTGGTCTTCGTTACCAATCCCCTCACCATGGCACCGGTGTTCTACATGGCGTATGAGATCGGCGCCCTGATAGTCGATGTTCCCGTGCAGCATATGCAGTTGGAGTTGAGCGTAGACTGGCTGACCAACAGCCTGACCGCTATCTGGAAGCCCTTCTTACTGGGGTGCCTGATTTGCGGCCTGTTCTTTGGCAGTGTCAGCTACTTCGTTATCAGCCAGCTTTGGCGCTGGAATATCGTGATGCGATGGCGGGCACGCAAGCGTGCGAGAGAGATCAGAAAGCTCAACGATCCTGATTAAGGATCAGCGCCGGGGCCATTTTCGCGGCACGCCTGGCCGGATAAATGGCCGCAATAATACACATACCGAGTGCGATTCCACCTACCGTAAGAATGTCCCCAGCCAGCAGATCTACCGGCAGGAAGGATACGGGGTAGACATCGGTATTCAGGAACTGCATCCCCAGTAGTTGCTCCAGTCGATTGACCAGACCGGGTACGGCCAGACTGCCGAGCGCGCCGACGATACTGCCCAGTACCGCACCGACCAGACCGATCATCGCGCCCTGCAACACGAATATCCAGGCGATATCGGCACTGGTCGCGCCCAACGTGCGCAAGATTGCGATGTTGCCCTGCTTATCCAGTACCACCAGAACCAGTGAGGACACAACATTGAACGCCGCCACCGCAATGATGGAAAACAGCAGTATGGACACCATATCGCGCGACAACTGAATCGCGGCATACAGGTTGCCGTGCGTCAGCATCCAGTTGGTAGTGTAGTAACCGGGTGGCAAATTCTCCTGCAGTTCCCAGCCGATGCGCTGCACATCAAACAGTTTGTTGGTTGATACCCGGAAACCACTGACTTGTCCGTGCAGCCCCGCCAGTTCGGATGCGAGTTCCAGGTGCACCAGCGCAATGGTCTGGTCCAGCTCCGTCCCGGTATTCAAAATGGCACTCAATTGCACTGTTTCAAAACGCGCTGGCCCAATGTCCCCCGACTGGCTGCCCCCGGGGACAATCAGGTTTAATCGCTCCCCGACGTTCACGCGCAGGTGTTGTGCGACACCCGCACCAAGAATAAGACCCTTGGCCTGCTGACGGAAATCCGCAGCGTCTGTCGTATCCAGATAGGGCATGAGCGCCGCAAAAGCACTGGCGTCATCCGTATCCAAGCCAATGCCACGCACAGTCTCGATATCGGCACCGCGAGTGACCAGGGCGTCAAACTCGGCGAAAGGTGTTACCTCCTCTACTGCAGGGTGATGCTTTATAAGCGCGATAATCGCGGCCTCGTCGGTGATTGCCGTCGCTGAATGAACGGTAATATGAGGGACCAGCGAGAGAATCCGCTCGCGCATCTCCTTGTCGAAACCGTTCATCACCGATAGCACAATGATAAGCAGGCTGATGGCGAGTACCAATCCAAGCATAGACAGTGATGACAGGAACGCCGATAGATGGCCCTGTCCAAACGCGAACGTATAGCGCACCGCGATGCGCAACCGCTCTACACGAGTCACTTCAGCTCCTGCAGAACACCGTCGCGCAATTCCAGTGTGCGGTGCATATGCGCAGCGATCGCCGGATCGTGAGTGACGACGATAAACGAGGCGAGATCCTGACCGAGCTCATCGATCAGTGCCAACACCTGCGCAGCGGATTTTGGGTCCAGGTTACCCGTGGGTTCGTCCAGTAAAACAACGTCAGGGCGTGTGACCAGCGCGCGGGCAATCGCAACTCTCTGCCGCTCACCGCCTGAGAGTTGCGCAGGCCTGTGCGTCAATCGATGCCCCATACCCACGCGTTCCAGCATTTCCTGTGCGGTACGCCAGGCGGCTTTACGTGCCTTGCCCCCAATCAACAGCGGCATAGCAACATTCTCCTGCGCATCAAACTCGGGCAGCAAATGATGAAACTGGTAGACGAAACCGAGTTGCTCATTGCGCAATCGACACAGTGCACGCTCGTCGAGCCGGGTCAGATCCCGGCCTCGCATCAACACCTTGCCGCTACTGGGGTAATCGAGGCCGCCAAGCAAATTCAGCAAGGTGGATTTACCGGAACCTGATCCGCCCACTATCGCAATTTTTTCGCCCGCCAGCAGCGTCAGTTCGACATTGCGTAATACAGTGACTGACTTGTCACCGTCGTCGTACACTCGGCACAATGCCTCACACTGCAGGACCACATCATTCATAGCGCAAAACCTCGGCTGGCGCGATGCTAGCCGCGCGCCATGCTGGATACAGAGTTGCCAACAAGCTCAGCACGAATGAAGCAGTCACCACGAGTGCCACGTCAGACCCCTGCAAATCGGCGGGAAGCTCACTGATAAAGTAAACCGTTGGATCAAATAGCTTCATGCCCAGTGTATTCTCTATCGCGGCAGTGATCGCCGCAATATTGGTCGCCAACAACACGCCAGCCAACGCACCTACCGATATGCCCACGCCGGCAAGCACCAGTCCGTGCGCAACAAAAATTGCCATAATGCCGCCGGCGCGAGCGCCCATGGTGCGCAAGACGGCAATGTCACGGCGTTTTTCGGCCACCGACATAACCAGCGTAGATACAATATTGAAGGCCGCCACAGCAACTACACTGAGCAATAGCAGACTGACCATTATTTTCTCCAGCTTGACCGCGCGAAACAGCGAACCCTGTGTCTGGCTCCAGTCTTTCACCACGTAGGACGCCGGCAGCTCTGCCGCCAGCGCACGCATAATTTGGGGCGCTTCGAACAGATCACGTGTTTTCACCTGCAGGCCATCCACACTGCCTTTACTGCCCAGTAATTTTTGCCCCGTCGACATAGAAATGTAGGCCTGATAGGCATCCGGTTGTGCGCCTATCTGGAACAAGCCGCTGACACGCAAGCGTTTGCTTCGCGGGAACAGCCCGAGAGGTGTCACGGTCAGGCGGGGCACCGTCACCTCAACGTAATCGCCCGGCACGACCCGCAGCATACTCGCCAGAGTCGCGCCCAGAACCACGTTGAAGCCATCACCGTGCAGGCTATCCAGATCACCTGCAATGATCGCGGCGGGCAGCTTTGACACCCCACCCTCTAACTGTGGATCTATCGCTGTGAGCACCGCGCCGCGCTTTGAGCGACCATTCCCAAGAATCGCCTTCTCTGTAATATACGGTGATACGGCGAGGACACCCGGGCTAGCTTTGATCTGGCTCATCAACTCAGGCCACTGTGCAATGCCACCCTGTTCGCTTTCGACGAAACCGTGCGGCACCAGAGACAGTATCCTGCCGCGCAGTTCACCGGCAAAACCGTTCATGATCGCCAGGACGACGATGAGACTCGCCACGCCCAGCACCATCCCTAACATCGAGACTGTGGCGATGACCGAGGTAAAGCGATTGCGTTTTCGACTAAAGCTGTAACGCACACCGATAAAGGGCGCGTAGTTCGCGATGGTGCTTTTTGAAGCTCTCAAGTGTCGACTTTCCGGGGCTACTTGTCGGCCGGATAGTAAAGCCTGGGTTTTGGTTTACTGACTTCTGCGCCGCGAGTTTCCTCGTCACAGCGCTGTGGATTACCGCCACAAATATCACAGGCCGCGTCCACACCCAATGCACCCATACCGCCACAGGAGCCTTTGATAGGTGAGCGTCCGGCAATGACACCGACCGCCATAGCCGCGATAACCAGCCCGAACACCAACGTTGTAATTAAAAATACTGCCATATGCCTGCTCTTCCGTTTTAGGGGCGATTTACTGCTGTGGCTCGCCCAGATAGCGAGAAAACTGCGGTGTGTGGCTTTGCTCAAAGCCGTCTTCGACCCTGCGTATGAAATATACCGCCAATCCCTGTGTGTTTGCCACTGCCATCGCGCGCTCGGCCCCGAGCACCGTGAGGGCGGTGGCCCAGGCATCAGCGATCATGCAGCTGGAATGTACCACGGTTACCGACACCAGATCATGTGCCACCGGGTAGCCCGTGCGCGGGTCAATGGAATGCGAATAGCGCTGGCCGTTAAGCTCAAAATAGTTGCGATAGTCACCGGAGGTCGCCAGCGCGACATCGCTCAAGCTCACCGTTGTGGCAATCTCTCGCCCGCTGATTTCTGGCTGCTCTATCGCGATTCGCCATGGATCACCCCTACCGCTGAGGCCGGACAGCCGCATCTCCCCGCCCACTTCCACCATAAAGCGCTCAATACCTTGCGCCAATAGCCACTCGGCCACCTGATCTACGGCAAAACCCTTTGCCAGCGAGGAAAAGTCTACGGTGAGTGCGCTGCCCTTCATCACCCCAAACCGTTTGTCGTCGACCTGAAGTTTCTGCTGGCCCACCTGAGGCATCAGCAGAGCAATTGCCTGATCTGACGGTGGTTCATCGACAATCCCGTCGGGGCCGAACCCCCACAAATCCACCAGTGGTGCCACGGTGACATCGTAGGCGCCCTCACTGAGTTGCCCGATGTCCAGCGCGGTGCTCAACACACGGAAAAATTCGGGCGATGCGATAAACCATACACCGCTGTCCAAGGCATTGAAACGACTGATCTCGGAGTCCGGGCGATAGGTAGACATGCTGCTGTTCACCTGCTCCAGCTGCGCCTCTATCCCACGCTGTAAATCATCGACATCCGGCGCCGATACCGCTGGCAGGTAACTCACGTGCCAGGTCGTGCCCATGGTCGCACCCGCCAACTGCGTGGGAACCGTCTCCCCACTGCACGCCGCCAGCGAAACCATAAAGAACAAACAAAAAAGCCACTCGCGCGAGTGGCTTTGAGGTGGCACCTGCAAAATCCTAGCCGCCAAAATCATCAAGCATAATATTTTCAGGCTCCACACCCAGTGCCGTTAACATCTGAATAACGGCAGAGTTCATCATCGGGGGCCCACACATATAGTACTCACAGTCCTCAGGGGCCGGATGATTTTTCAGATACTCCTCCAACAAGACATTGTGGATAAAGCCTGTGTATCCGGTCCAGTTGTCTTCAGGTTGCGGGTCAGATAGCGCCACATGCCACTCGAAATTGTCGTTCTCGGCCGCCAGCTGGTCATACTCCTCGGCATAGAACATCTCGCGCGATGAGCGCGCACCATACCAGAAGCTTATTTTTCGTTTGCTGTGGAGGCGTTTGAGCTGATCGAACAGATGTGAACGCATCGGCGCCATACCGGCACCACCGCCGACAAACACCATTTCAGCATCGGTATCCTTTGCAAAAAACTCGCCAAAGGGCCCGTAAACCTTCACTTTATCACCTGGTTTGAGACCAAACACCCAGGACGACATCTGGCCACAGGGAATTCCCTGGCTACCCGGTGGCGGCGTCGCTATTCGGATATCAAATTTAACGATGCCTTGCTCTTCAGGATAGTTAGCCATCGAGTAGGCCCGGATGACCGTTTCATCGACAACGGACTCAAGTTTGAAAAAACCAAACCGTTCCCAGTCACCGCGGTATTCTTCCTCAATATCAAAATCTGCGTATTTAACGTGGTGCGGTGGACATTCAAGCTGTACGTAACCGCCAGCGCGGAAATCGACGCTTTCGCCCTCCGGCAGCCGCAGGGTCAGTTCCTTGATGAAAGTCGCCACATTGGGGTTGGACTCCACCGTACACTCCCACTGCTTGACACCGAACACCTCATCAGGCACTTCGATTTTCATGTCCTGTTTGACCGCGACCTGACAACTCAGGCGCCAGCCCTCAGCCGCTTCGCGCCGGTTAAAGTGCCCCTCTTCGGTTGGCAGCATGGAGCCACCGCCCTCGTCGATAATGCACTTGCACTGGGCACAGGTACCGCCACCACCGCAGGCGGAGGGCAGAAACAGCTCGGCCTCCGACAGCGTCTGCAATAATTTGCCGCCGGCGGGCACCGTAATGGTTTTTTCGCCATTGATCAGAATACTCACCGCTCCGGTACTGACCAGACGCGAGCGAGCGAGAAGAATCAGGGCCACCAGCAGTAACACGATAACCGTGAACATGCCGACGCCAAATACAATTGTCATTTCCATATCAGCTAGATCCTGCCTAGATATCGATGCCGCCAAAAGACATAAAGCCCAATGCCATCAGGCCAGCGGTAATGAAGGTGATACCCAGACCCTGCAGCCCCTGGGGCACGTCAGAGTATTTGAGCTTTTCCCGGATGCCTGCAAGCGCGACGATGGCCAGCGCCCAGCCCATGCCTGAACCGACGCCAAACACCACACTTTCGGCAAAATCATAGTCCCGTTCGACCATAAATAATGCAGCGCCCAATATGGCGCAGTTCACCGTGATCAACGGCAGGAAAACACCCAGCGCGTTGTAGAGGGACGGCATGAACTTGTCGAGGAACATTTCCATGATCTGCACGATTGCCGCGATCACCCCGATGTAGGACAACAGCCCGAGGAAACTGAGATCCATGTCGGGAAACCCTGCCCACGCCAGCGCGCCATCGGCGAGCAGGTAGTGATGAATCAGGTAGTTAGCCGGTACTGTGATCCCCAACACCACCGTGACAGCGATACCCAGGCCAATAGCAGGCTGAATCTTCTTGGAAATCGCCAGAAATGTACACATGCCCAGGAAAAAGGCGAGGGCCATATTCTCGATAAAGATGGAGCGAACGAATAAACTCAGCAAGGCTTCCATTTACACGCCCTCCCCGACTGCCGTATGTCTGGCGAGCCTGAAATCGGGCTCTTCCACTTGTTCCTTGCGCACGCTGCGCAGTACCCAGATAAACCCGCCGATCAGGAAGAAAGCGCTTGGGGGTAGCAACAGCATGCCATTGGGGACATACCAGCCGCCATCTGTGACTAGCGGCAGGATTTCAAAACCCATCAGCTTGCCAGCGCCCAGTAATTCTCGCACCACTGCCACACAGATCAGTACCAGACTGTAGCCCAGGCCGTTACCGATACCATCCACAAAGCTGGCAATCGGTGGATTCTTCATCGCAAAGGCCTCGGCGCGCCCCATCACAATACAGTTGGTAATAATCAGTCCGACAAACACCGAGAGTTGTTTGCTGATGGCAAAAGCGTAGGCCTTGAGAAACTGGTCCACCACAATTACCAGCGAGGCAATAATCACCATCTGCACAATGATGCGGATGCTGCCGGGTATATGGTTGCGGATTGATGAGATAAACATACCTGAAAATGCCGTCACCAGCGTCAGTGCGACGCACATGACCAGCGTCACCTTCAGCGAAGAGGTAACCGCCAGCGCCGAACAAATTCCGAGAATTTGCAGCGCAATCGGGTTATTTCTTAGTATGGGCCCGGTGAGCGTTTCTTTGATGGCTGTCATAATCAGGCCTCCCCGGCTCGCAGATTGTTCAGGAATGGTTCAAAGCCATTTTCGCCTAGCCAGAAGTGGACAAGATTGGTCACGCCTCTGCTGGTAAGGGTGGCGCCGGCCAGACCGTCTATCTGCCAGGCGGCGTCGGCAGAGCTCGGATCGACAGAACCCTTGATCAGACTAATCTCTACATCACCGTCCCGGTAGACTTCTTTGCCAGACCACACCGACTTCCACCGTGGGTTATCGACTTCACCGCCCAGACCAGGTGTCTCGCCGTGCTCGTAGAAGCCCAGACCTGCGATGGTATTGCCATCTGCCTCGAGAGCGATAAAGCCATAGAGTGTCGACCAAAGGCCATAACCACGAATGGGCAAAATGATTTTCTCAATATCGCCCTGCGCGTCTTGCACAATGTAGATCAGTGCGTATTGCTCACGCCTTTGGATCTTGGCGACATCTTCTTCTGGAGTAAGCTCCTCGGAACGCGCTGGATCCTTGGCCGCTTTGCGCTGCTCATATTTTTCCGGATCGACTGCGCCATCGGCAAACTTGCCGGTGGTCAGGTCCACAACGCGCGTCTGGACGTGGGTGAACTGCTCGTCGATGGACTGCCCCTCCACCAGTAAACCGGCAGCTGCAAGAATATTGCGCTTGCGGTCCAGGGTCTTGTTGACCTCCTGTATCGGCTTGAGCATCACCACCGCAGCGGACACGATGACGGAGCAAACGATGCACAGCGAGAAGGCTACAATCAGTGTTTTGCTTATGCTGTCATTACTGGACACGGGCAAGTCTCCGTTTAATGTTGGCCTGCACGACAAAGTGATCCATCAGCGGCGCAAACAGGTTGGAGAACAGAATCGCCAGCATGATTCCCTCTGGAAACGCCGGGTTCACGACGCGAATCAACACGGTCATCACGCCTATCAGGATACCGAAACACCACTTGCCGGTGTTCGTCATCGCAGCTGATACAGGATCTGTGGCCATAAACACCATACCAAAGGCAAAGCCGCCGGTAACCAGATGCCAGTACCAGGGCATACCGAACGCGAGATTGCTGTCCGAGCCAACCGCGTTTAACAGTGAGGAAAACGCCACCATCCCGAGAAAGACACCCAGCATGATGCGCCAGGAGGCGATCCGGGTAGCCAGCAGCAATACCATGCCCAGCAGAATGGCCAGAGTGGAAGTCTCGCCGATGGAACCGGGAATGGAACCCAGGAAGGCCTCAGTCCAGGTCCATGATTGGGTGAGTGCGTCCATACCGCCAGAGGCGACTACCGACAGGGGGGTGGCACCGGTATAGCCGTCTACCGCAACCCACACCGCATCACCCGACATTTGTGCCGGATAGGCAAAGTACAGGAACGCACGCCCTACGAGCGCGGGGTTCAAAAAGTTTTTACCGGTACCGCCAAATACTTCCTTGCCGATGACCACACCGAAGCTGATGCCCAGTGCCACCTGCCACAGGGGAATATCCGGCGGACATGTGAGTGCGAACAGTATAGAGGTGACGAAAAAGCCCTCATTCACCTCGTGGCCGCGCTTGACCGCAAACAGTATCTCCCAGGCAATGCCCACCAGAAAGGTGACGATATAAATGGGCAAAAAGAACACCGCCCCATACCAGAAACAATCCCAGATGCTGTTCGCGTCATACCCGGCCACCAGTTCAATCAACCAGCCGTGCCAACCTGCAACAGCCTGGCCTGCGGGCAATACATCGTTGGCCTGAACCCCCAGGTTGTACATGCCGTAAAACATGGCCGGAAAAGCGGCCAGCCACACCGTGATCATGATGCGTTTGAGATCGACGCCATCACGCACGTGTGCAGTGGATTTAGTGACAGAGTTCGGAGCGTAGAGGAAGGTGTCGAACACTTCGAAAAGCGCGAACCATTTCTGGAATCGACCGCCTTCCTGAAAGTGGTGTTCCATATTATCAAGAATTTTTCTCAATCCCACGGCTTAACCCTCCTTCTCAATGCGCGTGAGGTTATCCCGCAAAATAGGTCCGTATTCATACTTTCCCGGGCAGACGTAGCTGCACAGGGCCAGATCTTCCTCGTCCAACTCCAGACAACCCAGTGACTGGGCCATTTCTGTATCGCCTACTATCAGAGCTCGCAACAGCTGCGTCGGCAAGATATCCAGCGGCATCACTTTCTCATAGCTGCCCACGGGCACCATCGCGCGCTCACTGCCATTGGTATTGGTAGTCATCGCCAAAGGCTTGCTGCCGAAAAAACTGGAGACGTATATCCCCAGGTTCGAGTGTTTGTTCACGCCGGGCGAAATCCAGCCCATAAACTCACGGTGGCGACCCTCCAGCAGGATGGATACCTGATTGTGATAGCGACCCAGATAAGCGGTGCCGCCCTGCACTGCTCGCCCACCCAGCACCGAGCCGGAAATAATGCGATTTTCGCCGCTTTTCATTTGACCAGCGCACAGCGACTCCAGATCGGCCCCCAGACGTGTGCGAACGAGTCGAGGATTTTCGACCTGTGGCCCGGCCAGAGCAATCACCCGCTCAGTGTATAGCCGGCCGTCAAGAAAGAGCCGACCTATTGCAATCACATCCTGATAGCCTATCGTCCAGACCGATTTACTCGCACTGACGCCTTCCAGCAGACTAATGTGTGTGCCTGCGAGGCCTGCCGGATGGGGCCCATCGAATTGCACTGTTTCAATATTGGCAGCGGAGCCCGCCGGTATCTGCGCGCCGGCTGCGCTGCACAGGTAGAGTTTTCCCTGCGTCAGGCGCGCCAGTAGATCTTGTCCCAGCGCAAAGGCCTCCGGCTGTTCAGCAATAATCACTGCCGGATCAGCTGCCAGTGGATGCGTATCTATCGCGGTGATAAAGATGGCAGACGCGTCCGACGCTGGCGCAGGCACTTTGCTGTAGGGCCGGGTGCGCAGCGCCGTCCACTGTCCGCTGCGAACCAGCTGTTCGCGAATGGCGGCGGCCTCGGGCAGCGAATTGCGGGTACAGGTTTGAAATGCCTCGGCGTCATCGCCATCGATATCGATAACCACTGATTGCAAAACTCGCCTGTCGCCCCGGTTGATCGCAGCGACCACACCAGAAGCCGGCGCTGTATAACACACACCCGCGGTTTTCTTGTCGGTGAACAGCTCCTGTCCCAACTTGACGCGGTCACCTTCACGCACCGCCATGGTCGGCTTCATCCCGACGTAATCAAACCCCACCAAAGCGACTGCACGTACTGCGGGTGCGTCTTCAATAACTTGACGGGGGGCTCCCTGAATCGGAATATTCAAGCCCCGCTTGATCTTGATCATACGATCTGCCTACAGCTTCAAAACAAAGATGAATGGACTGAAAGTGTTGCGGGGACTCCCCGCAACCGGCCAGAGTCAATAATACCCGCAAACTGCTGAAATTCGCCCCTGGAGGCGCATAGTCGGTCGTTGGAATTAAGGCCGCGCGCATTATAACGGATTGGCTCCACAAAACACCACTCCGGTTGCTGCTGATGTTCAGGTTTGACGAAGATTTAGAGTGCCCCGAAAGATAATCGAACCGACCGGCCACAAATTCACTGGAATTTCAGGCCGGTCACTCCCCACTGGCTTAAGCCTGTTTCGGATAAACCGCGTAATTCAGGCCCGCCATCTGCTCCAGAACGCGGTACACCTGACAACTGTAGCCGTATTCATTGTCGTACCACAGATACAGTACAGCATGCGTGCCGTTCACGATGGTCGCTTTCGCATCGAAGATACAGGCGTGGCGCGAGCCAACAAAATCACTGGAGACCACTTCTGGCGATGCCGAATAATCAATTTGATTGCGCAGGGGCGAATGCAGTGCCTGATGACGCATAAACTCATTCACTTCCTCAACGGTGGTCTCCCGATTCAGGGTCAGATTGAGAATCGCCATGGAGACATTCGGTGTCGGCACGCGAATAGCATTCCCCGTCAACTTACCCACGAACTGCGGCAGCACCTTACCCACGGCCACTGCGGCGCCGGTTTCGGTAATTACCATGTTGAGCGGCGCGGCGCGTCCACGACGTGACGCACTGTGGTAATTGTCGATCAAATTTTGATCATTGGTGAACGCGTGGACCGTTTCCACGTGCCCCGCGGCAATGCCGAACTCATCGTCAATGGCTTTCAGCGGTGGCGCGATAGCATTCGTGGTGCACGAGGCAGCTGAAATGATGGTATCCGTGGGCTCAATACTATCGCTGTTAATGCCGGCTACGATATTTTTGAGGGCGCCCTTTCCAGGTGCAGTGAGCAGCACTTTGCTAACACCCTTGCTGTTCAGGTGTCGGGAGAGCCCCGCTTCGTCGCGCCAGACCCCGGTATTGTCAATAATGATGGCGTTATCGATACCGTACTGTGTGTAGTCGATATTATCGGGCGCATCGGCGTAAATGACCTTGATTTCATTGCCGTTGGCGACAAAAGACTGTCGTTCTTCGTCCATACGAATGGTGCCATCAAAGGCGCCATGTACTGAATCGCGGCGCAACAGGCTGGCGCGTTTCTCAAGGTCGTTCGGCGCCTTTCCCTTGCGCACAACGATAGCCTTTAAACGCAAGCAGTCGCCGCCGTTGGTCTGATCGATAAGGATACGAGCCATCAAGCGCCCAATACGACCAAAACCGTAGAGCACGACATCTTGTGGCTTATCCAGCGGCTTACCTTTGAAACCAACCAGCGAGCCCAGTTCGCGGTCGAGGTATTGTTCCAGAGTCAAGCCATCGGCTACGCCTTGTACCGAATAGCCCACTGCAAGCCGTCCCACATCGATTTGGGCGGGCCCCAGATCCATCTGGCTGAGCCAGTTGAACACCGGGAAGGTCTCTTTCTCGGACAGCTCGTTGCCTTCCACCTGGCGCACATAGCGATGATCTTTCATGATTTCAAAGACGGAGCGGTTGACCAAAGGCTTGCCGTAGATGTAGCACTTGACGTTTTTTTCACGACACAGCCGGCCGACCAGCGGGATCATGCCCTCGGCCAGCGCCTCGCGCTGTTTCCAGTCTTTGAAGTAGTCATCGGGGCGCGAACGCTTGCGATTGTTGTCCATTGGCTACCTTAATTTTGCGCAAGTTAGATTAGGGCGCGTATTATTGTCCGATGCGAAAGGAGGCGCAAGCCGCGATCTGGAAAATTCACGGTCTGTGCATCCACCAGCGCTGGAGATCGCTGACACCTTCGCTATAATTGCGCAGCTCCAATCCCACCCGGATTCACCCTAAAGCGGCATCAATTTATGTTCAGCAAGCTGGTCGAAAAGACGCCCTGGCCTACTCAGGCAGCATCACGCACCGCCGTTGGCCCCTTCAGTGGCAGCGCCGATGCGCGCTGTATCGCTGAATTGTCTGCACCGGGGCGACTGTTGGTGGTCATTACCTCAGATACCAGTGCATCGCTCGCGCTGGAGCGGGAACTGCCGTTTTATCTGGATCGGCCCTGCGAGATTCTGGTTTTCCCCGACTGGGAAACCCTGCCCTACGATAATTTTTCACCGCATCAGGACATCATTTCAGAGCGCCTGGACACACTTTACCGTTTGCCGACGCTAACAGAGGGCATTTTGATTGTGCCGGTGCCGACGTTGATGCACCGCCTCTCGCCCAAGGAATATATTGCGGGTTCCAGTCTGGTGTTAGAGACCGGTCAAAAACTTGATGTGAATCTGTTCCGGGGCAATCTGCAACGCAGCGGCTATATCAATGTCGAAACCGTCTACGAACACGGGGAATTCGCCCTGCGCGGCTCCCTGCTGGATGTCTATCCGATGGGCAGTGAGTTGCCCTATCGCATCGACCTGTTGGATGATGAGATCGATTCCCTGCGCACGTTTGAGCCAGAGAGCCAGCGCACCGTCTCCAAAGTGACGGGCATCAACCTGTTGCCAGCGCGGGAATACCCGCTGGAACCCAGTGCCGTACGACGCTTTCAGATGAATTGGTATGACAGTTTCGACGTAGACCACGATCTGTGCCCCATCTATGTCGACGTCAGTGCTGGACGCAGCCCGGGGGGTTGCGAGTATTACCTGCCGCTATTTTTCTCAGAGTGCGCCACGCTGTTTGATTATCTACCGGATAACAGCGCCATCATTACCACCGGCGATCACCACGGCGCCGCACAGCACTTCTGGGATGAGGTCAACACGCGCTTCGACGAGTACGGCATCGACCCACGGCGCCCATTACTGCCGCCAAAACGGTGTTTCACGCCAGTAGAAGAGCTCTATCAGTTATTCAAACGCTTCCCGGTACTGGAATTGCGGCACAATCCGGAGGCAGCGGTTCACCAGAAAACATCTGTCCTGCCGCCCCCGAATCTGGCCAGTGATCACCACACAGAATCCCCTACCGGCAATCTGGTGCGCTTCCTCGGGGAACACGGCGGCCCGGTGCTGCTGTGCGCTGAATCCGCTGGCCGCCGTGAGATCCTGCTGGAGTCACTGCGAGAATATCAACTAACACCTCCCGAGGTGGTGAACTGGCGCGAGTTTATCGATTCGGGACTGGACTTCGCGATTGCCACCGCCCCCCTCGATCGGGGTTTGTATCTGGGCCCCAACCTGCCAACCCTGGTGTGCGAAGCACAGCTCTTTGGCAATCGCGTCGCGCAGCGCCGAAGACGCAAAAGCAGCAGTGACGAAGCCCAGACAAACGCATTCAAAGCGCTGAATGAGCTCCACGAGGGAGTGCCCGTTGTGCACCTTGAACACGGTGTCGGGCGTTATATCGGTCTGCAAAAACTCGACGTCGACGATCAGGAATATGAGTTCCTCGCGCTGGAATACGCACAGGGTGCCAAGCTGTATGTGCCCGTCGCCTCTTTGCACCTGATCAGCCGCTATAGCGGCAGTGATCCAGAGATGGCGCCACTGCATAAATTGGGCTCGGACCAGTGGGAAAAAGCGCGCCGCAAAGCGAGCGAAAAGGCCAACGACATTGCCTCACAGTTGTTGGAAGTGTACGCCAGACGGGAGGCGCGCCAGGGTTTCACGTTTGAGGCACAGGACCTCGGCTACGCGCAATTTTGCGCCGCCTTTCCGTTCGAGGAAACACCCGATCAGGAGGCCACAATTAGCGCCGTGCTCGACGATATGCACAGTTCGCGCGTGATGGACAGACTCATCTGTGGCGATGTCGGCTTTGGTAAAACCGAGGTCGCGCTGCGTGCGGCATTCGTCGCAACCAGCAATCACAAGCAGGTGGCTGTACTGGTGCCGACCACACTTCTGGCACAACAACACTACAATTCATTCAGCGACCGTTTTGCCGACTGGCCGGTGACGGTTGAGGTGGTATCGCGCTTTAAATCTGCAAAAGAAGTGACGGAAGTCACGCGTCGTGCGAAAACTGGCGAAGTGGATATCCTGATCGGCACGCACAAATTGTTGCAGAATGACTTCCGCTTTAAAGACCTGGGTCTGCTGATCATTGACGAAGAACACCGCTTTGGGGTTAAGCAGAAGGAAGTGATCAAGGCGTTGCGCTCTGAAGTCGATATTCTGACGCTGACCGCCACGCCCATTCCACGCACCCTCAATATGGCGCTTGGCGGCATGCGCGACCTCTCCATTATCGCCACACCGCCGGCGCGTCGATTATCGATCAAAACGTTTGTGCGCGAGCACAATGTTGCGCTGGTGAAAGAGGCGATAATGCGCGAAACCCTGCGCGGCGGCCAGGTTTACTACCTGCACAACGAGGTAAAGACGATAGAGGAAACTGCGCGCAAGTTACGGGAGTTACTGCCGGATATCAGTATTGCCGTCGCCCACGGTCAAATGCGGGAAACGCAACTTGAACAGGTGATGTCGAGTTTTTACCACCGACACCACCAGGTGTTGTTGTGTACCACGATTATCGAGACGGGTATCGACATCCCCAACGCCAACACCATTATTATTGACCGGGCAGACAAATTTGGGCTCGCGCAATTGCACCAGTTACGCGGTCGCGTGGGTCGCTCCCACCACCAGGCGTACGCCTATTTGTTGACGCCGCCCCAGTCGGCGATCTCCACCGATGCTGGCAAGCGCCTGGAGGCTATCCAGGCTGCAGGCGATCTCGGCGCGGGCTATTTGCTGGCCACGCACGATCTGGAGATTCGCGGAGCGGGAGAACTACTGGGTGATGAACAGAGCGGACAAATACACAGCGTCGGATTCTCGATGTATATGGATATGTTGCAGCGCGCAGTGGCATCGCTGCGACGGGGGGAGATACCCAATGTCGACGCTCCGCTGGATCAGGGTACAGAGGTCAATCTGCATGCGCCCGCTCTGATACCCGACGACTATTTGCCAGACGTGAACAGTCGCCTTATTCTGTACAAACGCATTGCAGCTGCCACCAATAACGCCGAACTGCGCAATTTGCAGGTTGAGATGATTGACCGCTTCGGCCTGTTACCGCGACAGGTGGACAATTTGTTCCAGGTTTCAAAGTTGCGCCTGCGCGCACAGGATCTGGGCATTCGCACTATGGAAGCAGGACCGGAGGGTGGTAGTATCGATTTCAAGGGAACGACGCCGGTCAATCCTCTGAGTCTGGTCGAATTGGTACAATCGGACCCACGCAGCTACAAGTTGGCTGGCGCCACACGCCTACGATTTGAAAGAGAACTCACTGACATTCATGATCGGTACCACTTCCTGGAGCAGCTCATGGACTCACTCGCCACAGACCCCAGGAAGACTTCCGCCAATGCCTGACCTTACAACGATAACGATATCCCGCATCCTGCTCGTTACAGCGCTGCTCCTGCCACTGGCGGCGCAGGCGCAAACGGATCAGCTCTATGAGGTTGAGTTGCTGGTATTCAGCCGCCCGGCCGGTGCCGGCGCTGAACACTGGGATGGCATACCGGAACTTGCCTATCCGACCAGATCACGATTCTTGAGCTATCCGGGCGAGCAACGCACCGCACCGTCTGCGACATCGATTCCAGACAGAAACACATCCGCAGCAGCGACTGCGCCCCCGGGCCCGGCGCAACCGGTACCGTTTGCCACCCTCTCCTCCGGACAACAGCAGTTGGCGGGTAAAGCTGCCGCTATGCAACGCAGTGGTCGCTACCGCATTCTCTTCCACGAGGCCTGGATACAGCCCATGAACAGCCAGACACAGGCGCTGCCGATTATACTGGACCGATCCGGCGATGGCGGCCCGTGGCCGGCACTCCAGGGGTCAATAAAGCTCTACTTATCGCGCTATTTCTATCTGGAGACGGACCTGTGGCTGAACACCCAGGGAGAATACCTGCAGGGCAGTTGGCGCATGCCTGCCCCGCCGCGGGCACCGATGTCTGGCGCGAGAGCCCCGCTAGCGCCCACCCAATCGTCATTGCAGCCCACCTCAGCAGGCGCTGAGCAATTCGTGATGGAGAGCGACACGCTTGAGTATCCCTATCGACATGCCGTGCGCCTGAATCAGACGCGGCGTATGCGCAGCGGCCAGGTCGCCTATATTGATCACCCACTGCTGGGTGTTCTGATCAAAATCACGCCTTTGGGTAGCGGCGAAGAATAAACGTCGAAGCCGTCAGCTGCCCTGGCGGCGTTTCAATAGCTCACTTAACAAGTTTCGGACTACCGCTGCCTCGCTGACCAGTATTTCCCGCATCATCGCGAGGGTTAACGGCAGATCACCCAGACCGGCCGCAGGATTCACCACCATACAGACCGCGGCATAGGGAACACCGGCCTCACGCGACAACGCCGCCTCTGGCATACCCGTCATCCCGACCACATCGCAGCCGTCCCGCGCCAGTCGCTGCACTTCTGCGGCAGTTTCCAGGCGTGGCCCCTGGGTGATGCCGTGCACACCTGAAGTCGCGTGGGGGATCCGGGCTGCATCGGCCGCGGCCAGCAGCGCCATACGCAGCGCCCTGTCATAAGGTTCAGTAAAATCGATATGCATCAATTCCCCCTCTTCCCCTTCATCAAACGTGTGCTCCCGACCCCAGGTGTAATCGATCACCTGATCGGGAATCAGGAGGCGTCCCGGCCTCATGGATTCGGTGATCCCGCCAACCGAATTTATCGCCACTATGCCATCCACACCCAGCGACTGCAGAGCCCAGATATTGGCGCGATAATTAATACGGTGCGGGGGAATCGCACCCGGACTGCCGTGGCGCTGCAAGAAGTATACAGAGGTGCTGCCCAGTCGCCCCTCCTGTATCGGCCGGGAGGGCTCGCCATAAGGTGTTTCCACGCGATGATCGCGCACGACTTCAAGCCCCTCAAGTTCGTCGATCCCGGTACCGCCGACAATCGCCAGCGGCTTCATGCGCAACTCTCCAGTGAAATTCCCGCTCTGTAATGTATACCTGCCAAACACCCTGTCCGGCGTGCTTCGGCTTGATGAGTTCTCTGGGGTTTCAATACTCTCTCCTTTCTATGAATGCTGTACCGTAGTGCACGACCAAAACAGACGCGTCAAAAAATACCGTTTGTTTTAATTGCGACCTGGTCAATTAAAATTGAGCGGTTTTTAGACAAATTGTTTATGTCGATAGCGTACTACAAGTAGATACGGCTATATAAAGGCCAGCGCACCGCTAAGTCAACTCCTGCAAGCAACCGCAAGCGCTTGATCTATTGTAAAAAGTTTCGGGACGCTGTTTTCAGCGCATTGGGAGCAACGCCAATGTACCCCGGATTCATCTGCTAGACATGCCCCCTCAGCGTGATATGTTGGGTACAGCAACTAGTGCTGGCAACGGGGAAAACCCTATGAAAATGTTGAGCCCTATTACAGGTGCTTGGTACAAAGACTTGCAAACGCAAGAATTGTTCGAGGTGATCGATTGGGACCCAGACACCTTCACGATTGAAACCCAGTACCTTGGCGGCGAGGTATCCGAATACGATCTGGACGCATGGCGAGAGATGCGACTGGAGAAAGTCGAGGCACCAGAGGATTGGCGCGCCGCCTTCGAACTGGATGACGATGACTTGCTCGATCCCGATTTACCCATGCACCCCGAAGACTGGGCCAGCCCGGTGACCTCCATAGAGCCCGACACTATGTACGGTGTCGAGGACTACTGAACCTCCACCCGGTTCGCAACACAGCGGACGCGCGACCTACACCTGCCGCGCGCGCAGAATATAGACATCACAACTCTTCCCGAGCCCCCCACCCTCAGCTGACGCAACATGTAATACACACGTTGCTATTTGTATTACGCTAAATTACAGTCTCTCTCCCTGAAATTCAGCCTCACCTCACCGGAGCACATTCCATGGCGGAGAAGAAAGTACGCCGCGAGAGTAAACGCAGCCAGGCCAAGGACCGTGTATTGCAGGCGCGGATTCCTGAAAACCTCGATGAGGAATTACGTGGCCGGGCCGAGCAGCTGGGTCTGTCGGTATCGACTATTGTACGCAATGTGCTGCTGAATACTTTCGATCTGGTGGAAGGCGTTGTTACGGACAGCTCACAGATTGCGCGCGCACTATCGGGGCGCAACGAAGCTCAGCCCACAACTCAGAGTGCACTGCCAGCACCGTCATTAATCGACGCCGATCCGCTGGCCTCTGTGGTCGGCTGGCAACAGGTGGTGTTGAATAAAAATGGCATTTGCGAAGCGTGCAACGCCATCCTGCCGATGGGCGTAAGCGCCGCAATCGGCGTACCCACTGGTCCGCGCGCCCTGCTGCTATGTTCCAGCTGTGTGGCGCTGCGCACCTCTCCCGCGAAAGTGCCCGCTGAAAAATCGCCCCCACGAAAGATGAAGAAAGAACCCGCCTCCCCGGTTGACGATTGATGCCTGCCTGTCAGGGTCACCACGGCTGAACCGAATGCATGCCAGGTCACCCCGTCAGCGCCAACGTCAAAACGACTCGACAACTATCTTACCCTTCGCCTGCCCGGTTTCGACAAGGGCATGCGCGGCTCGTATATTCTCGGCGTTGATGGCGCGCTTGCCGATAGATTAGCCGCCGTACTCGGGCCCCTTGAAAGCAAATAACGTACGCCTTGAGGCTACTCGATAGCCAGTGAGGCAGTCGTTAGATACTCAGGTAACCACCGTCTACATTATATGCACTACCCGTAATAAACGCCGCCTGATCAGAACACAGGAAAGCCACGGAATTGGCAACATCTTGCGCAGTACCCAAACGACCGATCGGGTGCATGGGAAGCACCTGCCCTCTTAGCTCCGGTGTCAGGTGCTTCATGACCATCGGCGTCTCGATAAATCCGGGGCACACCGCATTCACCCTCAATCCCTGCGCTGAATATTCCTGCGCAGCCGTTTTGGTAAGCCCCAACACCGCATGTTTGGAGGAGACGTAGGGACTGATACCGGGCGTCGCTACCGAGCCCATGATCGAGGACAAATTCACGATGGCGCCCCCGCCGGATTGCAAAATGGCGGGTATTTCTTCGCGCATACAGTAGAAAACACCGTTCAAATTGACATTGATTACGCGGTGCCAGTTATCAAGGCTGGTCTCTGCAACGGGACAGTTCTCACCTTCTATACCGGCATTATTGACGGCGTAGTGCAAGGCACCGAAACACTGTAGCGTTTGCTCAAGCATTGCGCTCACCGCCGCGGGATCAGCGACATCCGTTTCGACAAACAATACCTGCGCACCACCCGCCTCCAACTCGGCGACCAGCTGCTGCGCCAGCACTTTATCCCGATCTGCAATCACCACGCGCGCGCCACCCGCGGCAAAGGTTTCGACGCAGGCTCGACCGATGCCGGAGGCACCGCCGGTCACTAATACCACTTTCTCGCTGAAGTCGAACACGCTCATATAACTCTCCCGGCTTTTGAATGGTTCACTAAACGACTGCGACTAGTATTCGTAAACAAGGGACACACCGACAGAGCGGGGTTCTCCCCAGGCATCCGCGACACTGTCCGTCCCGCCATTGGTGATACTGTAGACAACGTAGTCTTCATCCGTCAGGTTTTTTGCCCACAGCGATGCGCTCAACATCCCCGTCTGCGGCCCTACCTCCAGATCCGCCAGCGTGACGCGTGCGTTGAACAGGTTGCGACCATCACGCCGCTTGTTGTTTTTGGGGGAAAAACGCATGTCCTCGGAGCTTTGACCAATGTAATCCACATGCACCAGCAGGGTTCCCCAGCTGTAGGGTTCGAACTCATAATCCGCACTCACTGTTCCCGAGTGTTTGGGGGCCTGTGGAACATCAAACACTTCCTCCGGACCTCCGGGGTTCAGTGGGTTCGGCTGTGGATCCAGACTCCAGTGAATAAAGTTGTAGTCGAACGTCAGTGTGAGCCCTTCGACAGGTATCACGCTGAACTCAACTTCCAGGCCCCACAATTCAACATTGCCATTGCTGGCGTTGAATGTCTCCGATACCGTGACGTCCGTTGGATCAGAAAAATCTATCTGGTAGTCCCCATAGTTGGACGTCCACAGCGCGGTGTTCAGGCGCGCTCGCTGATCCCAGAATGTGGATTTGAGACCGAATTCGTAGGACTCCACCTCTTCCTGATCATACTCCCTGAACGTGTTCGACCGCAGGTTTACGCCGCCGGCTTTGTAGCCTGTGGCGTAGCGTAGGTAGGTGTTTATCGCTTCGTTCCAGTCGTAGTCCACGGTGAACATCGGATCGACAGAAGAATCGTTATTGTTCGCAACCTGGTTGACCAAAACGCCACCGAAATAATCGCGTTTCGAATCTTTCTTGTCACGGGTATAGCGCAGACCCAAGGTTAAGCCCAGTTTTTCATTTGCCTGCCAGCGCGCCTGACCATACAGGGCTGAAGACTCAGTCTTGGCTGACACATCGCGCCCCGGATAGTTCGGCCCGGGCGCGATCGGCACACTGGAAGGCAGCGTTACCAGCGCACCATCACGCACCACAATAAAAGGAGCTACCGTGCCCGGGTTAGCGAGGTCGGCAGGGTTAGTCACCAGCGGCACAAAAGCCAACTCCATAGCCGTACCGCTGAGAGGCTGTATTTCACTGACATTTTCGTTGTAGTAATAAGCCCCGGCGACATACTCGATCTTGTCATTCAGGGCAGAACCCACCAACTGGAACTCCTGCGACCACTGATCTTGCTCGATGTGGTCATAGGGCGCAATATTTGCGAGGTCAATGCCGAACACACCGCCATAGTTGATGTGCGTTTCCTGCTTCAGTTCCCGGTAGGACGTGAACGACTTGAGGGTTGTACTGTCATTGATATCCCAGGACAGGGTGACTGCATGCCCCTGAACTTTGACTTTGTTGGGTTCAACCGCCAGTGCAGCACGTGTTTTGTCCACTGCTTTGTTAGCGGGTTCGTCATTGGGAAAAGGTTCCAATTGCGCGAGATAAGCGCCGCTGGAAATATTACCCAGTATGGCAAACTGATCCGGGCCCCAATCCGCGACAGGCTCACTCAGCAAGCTCAGATCGGGCGGCGCCAGTGTGTCGGCGTTGTAGACCGCCAGATTGCCCGCATCGTGCAACTGGAAATAGTTCTGCATGATGTCACTGTCGGCCCAGTCATACACGTAGTCAGCTGTAATGTTGCTGTCGTTATCCCAGTTCAGTGCCAGTCGGGCGCCCTGCTTTTCGAACTCGTTGTAATCGTGAAACTGACTGCCACTGCCGAGGTTTTCGACCCAGCCATCCTGATCGCTGTACAGGTAGGACACCTTGGCGGCGACACCCGCGTAGCGATCCGTATTAATATGGGTAATCGTTTTCAGATCATCATGCTCGAATCCGTAGGACACATTTTGCTTCAATCCAAATTCGCCGGACGGCTTTTTCGAAATCAGGTTAACGGCACCACCTACAACATTCCGCCCGTAGAGCGTACCCTGTGGACCACGCAACACTTCGATCCGCTCCAAATCAGCCAGATCCAGGCCCAGTCCCTGAGAGCGACCCAGGTAGATATTGTCTTGGTAAATCCCGACGCCCGGTTCCTTGGTGATCTGCCCGGCATCTGCAGGCCCGATACCACGAATACTGACAACCAGAGTACCGGGATTCTGGGGGAAGGGTTGTATCTTCACCGACGGCATTGCCCCGGCAATCATATCGCCCAGCCCCGTAATTCCGCGTTGCTCCAGTTGTAAGCCAGTCAGTGTAGAGACGGCAATCGGCGCATCCTGCAGGGTTTCCTCGCGTTTTTGCGCGGTAATAATGACTTCTTCCAACACCGTGGCACGTTCCTGGGCAGCGGCGGGCGGGGCCAAGCCACTGAAAACGGCGGATACGGCACAGAGTCCTGCTGCTATCGGTGTACGAGTGCTTATAAGCATAGTAAATCCTCGATTTCTTATTAAATTTGCGCAATCCGGGTGGATAAGCAGCCGTGGTCAGCATCGGCGCCGTGACTTCGTCCCGCAGCTAAACCTTTCTTACTTGCTTGCGTGCAAGTAGAAAATGGAATTTACTTACGTGCAAGTAGAATGTCAACACAAGTAGCGATAACATCTTTGCGCTTTACGCAACAGATATTCGGCAACGCAACAGAGGGAGAAGTGTGTCTAACACGAAGGAGAGAAACGAGGGCGTCACACGGGGTGAACGCACCCGGGAAAATATACTGGATGCCGCCGAATCGGTGTTCGCTAACCAGAGCTATGCGGCAGCGCGACTGGAGGACGTAGCACAACAGGTGGGCATCAAGCGGGCGGCTATCGTCTACTACTTCCGTGACAAGCAGGCGCTTTTTGAGGCCGTAGAGTCGCGCCTGTTTCTCGGGCTGATCGAGGCAGTGTCCGCGCGCCTGGAGCCCACCGAAAATCACCAACAACAGCTACTGGCACTGATCGACAGCTGCCTGGATTTTATGGTGGAGCGCCCGTCACTTGCCCGATTGATTCTGCGCAACATTGCCGATGTCTATCCAGCATCGGCGTCTGACCCCGTGCAACACTCGCGCCCGATCCTTGAATTTTTCGAACAGATTGTCACTGCCGGGCAGGCCTCTGATGAATTCGGACCCGTGAATGCCATGCAGCTAATGCAGATCGTCGGCGGCGGCATCCTGCACTACGCGACAACGGAACAACTGTTGGGAGACGATCACCGTTACCAGATGAATGACGCTGAAACCAAGGAAGTATTTAGAGACCTACTGCATAAAACGGCACTGAATCTGGTAAGCAATGCGCAGAGTCAGGTTCATTAGCTGGCAGTCTAGCGGTACCACGCATGCGGAATGGATGCCTGCACAAGCTCAGACGTATTAACACTAATGACATCGTGCTGATCGCACACGCCTCTGGCGAAGGAGGACGGGGCCAGGGTTCTGGCAATAATCAATGCGCTCGGAAACTGCTGGCGCAGCCAGATCGCGCAACGCAGATTGGTCTGGTCGTCGCCGGTGGTAATAACGAATACGGGTTCCTCTTCGCCGGCCACGACCTCGGCGATAAGCTGCTGCCAAACCTGGGGATCATTGATGTCCCCCTCATAAATGTGACGACTGTATCTGCGTTCCGCCACTACCTGCTCGTCGGCGATGAGCGCCTGCTGCTCGGCCTCCCGATCAATGATAGCCACACGGCTGAAAGCACCTGCCGCTTGCCGCTCCAACTGCTCCAGTAAACTCTGGCCAAATCGCCCGAACCCGCCCAACACCACCGTGTCACGGTATGCGGTGGCTTTAAAGCGTTGCATCAGCTGCCCTCTCGCCAGCTGGGTAGCAGCCAATTCATACTGGTTAAAGGTGGTACACAGTTTTACTACCTGCGAATCTGCCAACACGCGCAGGAACCGCAGATTGGACACGTGGTACACAATTTTTGCGCCCAACTGTGGATCAATATCGAGCAGGATACTGGCCACTTCGAAATTGATTTCGTCTCGCTCGCTTAACAACAGGAATTTACTCGCCTTGTGCAGCGAGTAGCGACGCAAGCGATGCATCTGGTTGCCAGAGATCACATAGACCTTGACCCGTCGAAATGATCGCAACGCCTCGAGATGGGGATGCTGCTGTTCGTCGACGATAACAATCGCCCTGCGCCCTCCGCCACTCGCTTTAATCCTCTTGAGGAACCCCAGCGTGAGCTCCCCTCCCCCGATGATGACAATCTTGTTCTTGACGCTTTTGACACGCCAGCTCGGCGGACGCAGGGCATTCAGCAGGGTTTGGAACACTGCCGACGCTGTCCACACAGGCGCAGCAAAATACGCAATCCACAATAAAATACGCGCATACAAAGGCCCGCCTGTTGGCGTACCCAGATCCAATCCACCAAGGACAAACAAACCCACCGCATAGTAGGCTTTGGCAAACAGGCCCGCTTCGGACACCGCAGGGCGCTCTGACACACCCACACCGGCCAACAGGCCAGCGAAGCCAAAACCGAAAAGGACGAACGCTGTCCAGGACTTCCAGGATAGTTCCGGATCAAATCGAAAAACCAGTTTTGCCATAGTGATCGAGCCCTCTCACTTCAACCTACTATGCCCCACACGCGAGCAGATGTCCTGCTCTGGTTGCGGCTGCATTGTGGAGGCTCTCCCAACAGCTCACCGGCCATACTGGTGAGCCTGCTCTATTATTCCAGCGTGTACTTTTTCCGCGACGAGTTTAAGACCAATCGCGTTGGGGTGTACGCCATCAGGAAAATACTCCGAATGATCTTTGGTCACCGAAAATACATCTATGACCGGGGTATCAGTGCGTGCGCCCACACGCTTGATGATCGGCACTACTTCGCTCTCGATAACAGTTTGATCTACGTCCATGACATTGTCATAGGCTGCAGGTACAGTGAGAAGAAACACTTGGGGTTTGTTTGGAAGTTTTTTATAAACCGCGACGAATTCAGCCAACTCACGTTCATAGGCTGCTGCATTCCAGTTATGCGGCTTGGAATCGTTGGTTCCTAACATGACTAATACGATGTCTGGATTGGCCGTCTGACTGTGCTGGTAAAATGCCTCTGCGGTGTACGGTGTGTCACCTGTGCTCAACAGCGTCCGCGCACTTAGTCCATAATTCAATACTTGATAGCCCTCTCCCAGCAACGCCTCCAATTGAGCTGGGAAGGCGTTTTGACTGCGGTTATCCATCAACACGCCTGCGCCATAGGTATTGCTGTCTCCCACGGCCGCCACTTTGATGACATCCGCTTTTACAACGGGTAGTGGCGGTTGGTAAATGCGGTAGGCAGCGATAGCAAGAATTACGATGCCCATCAACAGCAGGGCACCAAGCGTTTTGAGCACAGTTCGCATAATGGGCATCCAATTCAATCGCTATCACTGACGCCCAATCCTGATCGGCGCATGGCCTCCGGTAAAACCGGGTGAATGTTCAGTTTGCGCTTGTGCTAGCCGCCACGGGATACGGGAATAAGTGCACCCGAAATCGAGCGAGCCGCCGACGAAGCGAGAAACAAAATCACATCAGCGATCGCTTCGGGCTCAACCCAATCGCTGGTATCGGCACCTGGCATGGCTGAACGATTCGCGGGAGTGTCAATGATGCTGGGAAGAATTGCATTGACGGTGACACTACTGTCACTGAGCTCAGCGGCAAGGGCTTCTGTCAACCTGTGGACACCTGCCTTGGACGTCGCATAGGCACCCAATCCCGCACCTGCTTTTATGGCGCCGCCGGCACCAATATTAATTATTCTGCCTGCCGCACTGTCCTGCAGCGCAGCGAGAGCCACCTTGCTTATTGTTGCCGCGGTGATCACGTTCATCGTAAACATACGCTGCCAGGTGTCCAGACTGCCGTCGTCCAGGGTCTCCCAGGCAAAGCCACCGGCGATATTCACCAGCACATCGACGCCACCCGCCTGTGCACAAATTTCAGCCAACACTGTCTCGCACGCAGCTGCATCGGCAAGGTCCACACCGGGATAATCCCAGCCTCCGGGATTGTTGTCAGGCGCCGCGGGGGCGAAGTCGACCCTCGACACTCGGTGTCCCTGATCAGCAAACGCCTTCGCCACAGCGCGACCCAGCGCACCGAAACCGCCTGTTACAACAATACTTCGACTATCCATTACTAATCTCCTGAGTGTGTTTTGACATAAAGGTTAATTGCGCGCGAACGGCACTAGATGTACCACAGCATCCGGCACCCAATGCGAGCGTTGCGCAGCCATGCGCATAAATCGACGCTAGTTCATCGAATCAATAAAGCTACTCGCTTCACTAATGGAGCGCTCCATGTTCGCAATCAGTGTGGCAGTTGCTTTTTCGATGTTGCCAAGCTCTCCCTGCAGCGAGCCGATGGCGCGCGCATTGAGATTGTGACGAAGAAACAGCACCTGATCATTAAACATTGTTAATACGGGATCCATCGAACTCTCCGCGCGCCGCATAGCCTGGAGCATTGTTTTATATTGTGCCTGCGTATCACGCAACATGCTGCGACTCTGTCTGGCCATCGACGCATCGGAGAAGTCGCCAATCTCTCGCTCCCATTCTTCGAACAAATCCTCTGCCACCGACTCCACTGAATCGATACGCGTCCGGAGGGTTTCCGCATCTACTTCACAACGCTTGTACTCGGCGTTGAGGCGATCGTACACTTCTTCCAATTCACCGCCCTGCACGTCGACCACACTGCGGTACCGGTCAAGCGCCGAGACAAATTGCTCCTTGGCTACTTCCTGCGCCTCCTGAGTGTCATCTATCCTGTCAATCAGGATGTCCCGCTTCTCGATACCAAATTTCTCAAGCGCGCTGTAGTAGCTACTGGTACAGCCGGTCAACAGCAGCAATATCACGAGTTGTGGCACCAGTTTACGGGCAACGGTCAGCAGCAATAACGCATTCATGAAAGATTTTCTCTCGGATACTGGATTGAAGGCTATAAAGACTACACTACAGTAGGGTGACAAAGCAGCAAGATCAATGCCTCCACCCGGTCCGGGTTTAAGTGGCCGTTCCCAGCCTGGAAAGGAGGAGATCTCCGTAATACCCACAAAATTCATTGTAAAACTTACAACTGACGCGCAAAAAACGACCTTGCCCTTTTGAGCGTCTCTTCAAACACTCTCTGTGCAGCCGCAGCTACAGCACGCGGGCAGCGTTTGCGTAATCCTTCAAGACAGGCTGTTATTAAGTGGCATGGCAATTGCATTACTTGTCGTGAAGCACAGTATTTGAGGGTACACCTCAGACACAAAGCTCCGGTAACGGCTCAACCGTCACACCATGACAGAACGGATGGTCAGCACCAGATACGTTCCACAGACTTAGGGAGATCGACATGAACAATATATTTTATCTCATAGGCGTTGTAGTCGTCGTTGTCGCCATCGTCAGCTTTGTGTTGTAGAAATCCAAAGCAGGCAAAATGCGCCCAACAGGCAACTGCAGGGGTCGACAGGCATCGAACAGCAGCGGTCGTACGA
Organism: Halioglobus sp.; assembly: GCA_037969215.1. GTDB lineage: Bacteria > Pseudomonadota > Gammaproteobacteria > Pseudomonadales > Halieaceae > Marimicrobium. The sequence continues at coordinate 17,897 of JBBKWY010000166.1, read as the reverse complement.
TTTGCCCTGCGCGTTCTAGTCGACATGTTCAAGACTAACCTCGCGATTCGTCTGGTGGCACAACCGCGGGGTGCAATTTCTATACCTGTGTGGGTTGAAACACTGATTTTGTTGATAATCTGTGGCAGGAAAGCTTCGACGTCAGAGGTAAACTATTCTACACTTTCGCCTCTTTTAGACTCGGAAGATAGCCACCTTGAGCAAGGTCCTGATAGTTGACGACGATGAGGTATTCGCGGACACCACCTGCAATATCCTCAAAAAACTGGGTCACAGCGCCGCAGTTGCAAACAGCGTTGCCGAGGCTCGGGAATGTCTGGCAAATTCGCGCTTCGATTTGCTGATGTTGGATATCATGTTACCAGACGGCAGCGGGCTACAGGTGCTGGAGGACTGTGACGAATCTCAACGAGAGGCTCATATCGCACTGGTCACTGGGCATCCCTCCGTCAAATCTCTGGTGAAATCTTTATACGGTCCGAATATTTCCTATCTGGTCAAACCCTTTGACCTGGCTCAGTTAAAATCACTGCTGGCACGTTCCGAAAATGACGCGACTGAGCAGGCGGATGAAACCAGCCCGGGAGCTCATTTCGGCTATCTTGTTGGCGAGTCGCCCGCTATGCAGGCGCTGTACAAGATGATAGAACGCGTGGCAAAAACGGGTGCTAACGTGCTATTGCAAGGTGAAAGCGGCGTCGGCAAAGAATTAGTGGCCAGCGCCATACATGCGAGCTCGGAGTCCTCCGGCCCTTTTATCGCCACAAATTGCGGCGCACTGTCGAAAGAACTCATCGGCAGTGAGCTTTTTGGTCATGAGAAGGGGGCATTTACCGGAGCGGTGAGCCGGAAAATCGGACTATTTGAACGTGCTATTGGCGGTTCACTGCTGCTCGATGAAATTACCGAGATGCCGTTAGATCAGCAGCCTTCTTTACTGCGAGCGCTGGAGACCAATTCTGTTATACGGGTGGGGGGAACGGAAGAAATCCCTGTCGGTTGCCGGGTGATTTCCGCGACTAATCGCACATCCGAGCAATTGGCTGAGGAAGGCTGTCTGCGTGAGGATCTCTACTTCAGGCTCGCCGTGTTCCCTATCGCTATCCCCCCCCTCAGGGAGCGCGGGGACGATGTCCGGGTATTGGCTCTGCATTTCCTGGATGAGCTGAATCGAGATAATCAAACGCACCTCGTGTTCAGCGAAGAGCAGCTCTCAAAGCTGTGCGAATATGCGTGGCCGGGTAACGTGCGCGAATTACGTCACACGATTCACCGCGCCTTTATCATGACAGATGCGGACTCTGAACAAATACAGTTGCCAAAGGATTTTTCATCACCTTTTTCCCGCAACCCGGAACCCGTCCTGTCACCAGAACTCCTTGGACATACCATTGACGAAGTTGAGCGAAAGCTCATCACACTGACTCTGGATCACTGTGAAGGCAATAAAGCAAAAGCGGCCGAGGTGTTGGGGATAAGCCTGAAAACACTGTACAACCGCATCAACAAGTATGGTGACGGAGAGTGATTCCGGAGTAAATCATGGACAAAAAAACAAGCCCCGAAAAACTACTGCATGACTTGCGCAACCAACTCAACAACATTTCCATGAACGCGGAACTGGCAAAACTGGAACTGGCCACACCGCACAGCCAGAATACGACAAACCACGATTCGGCAGCGCCGCTGGCCTGTATCAATGTCATTCTTGAGACCTGCGTTCGTTGCGCTGCGATCGCCGATGATCTGACTGCGGCGTCTGCATCCGGCAATCCAGTAGATTCGGAATGAAACATTTCGCATGAAAACCGGGCCAATGCAGAAAATCCGCTACTGGCAGCTTCTGTTTTTGCTGACTGCGCTGGTAATGATCCTGAACGTCGTAGTCGTAATCTTCAGCTTATCGCGCCTCAGCCAGACTTACGATGCAGTGGAACGCACCATGCAAATGATGATGTCGATCCGAGCGACTTACTCCGCCATTCAGGATATCGAAATAAGTGAGCGCGACTACTTACTCTGGGGCAACGAAGATGCCTTACAAATTTATCGCGATTCGGTGGCCGCAGCTGTTGACGGAATGCAGAAAATAGATGCTATAGAGTACGATGTGCAGGCCTTTGCGAATCTGGTTAACTTTGAGACCCTGCTGTCGCGCCGCCTCCACGTGAATTCTCTGGACGAACTGAGATTCCCCTATGCTGGCACACCCACTTCAGCAGAGAGCTGGAGTGTTCCCGAGAGCGCCGCACTGTTGCAAGAGCTGCGCGCCACCATGCTGGATATCGAAGAATCTCACGCGGTTTTACTTTCCAGCCGTCGTGTCGGGCTACACACGGGAGAACGCGCCATCTCGTTGGCCATGGCATTTGTCACCGCGTTTGGTGTACTCAGCATCGCACTGATGTATCGCGCCCTGAAACGCTCATTGGTGCAGCAGCAACATTGGGAGTCTGAACTACTTCGACAGAAGGCAGGACTGGAAGAACTGGTCTCAAAACGCACCGCCGCACTGCAAACAAGCAATCGTGAACTGGCGCGCAGTAATCGTGAACTTGAGGACTTTGCGTTCATCGCATCACACGATCTGCAGGAACCGCTGCGAAAGATTCTGGCCTTCGGCGACAGGCTGAAGGAGCGCTGCGGAGAGGCACTGGGTACGCATGTAGATTACCTTACAAGAATGCAGTCGGCCGCTACACGGATGTCTATGCTCATCCAGGACCTACTGGAGTTTTCGCGCGTTACCTCAAAGCCCAAGGCATTTAGGCAGGTTTCCCTCAATACGGTGCTCGCCGATGTGCTTGACGATCTTGAGCAAACTATCGACGAAAGCAGTGCGACAATTCGCACTGATTCGCTACCAGACATCTGGGCAGACAACACTCAAATGCATCAACTGCTGCTGAATTTGATTGGCAATGCACTCAAATTCAGGAGCGCTGAAAAAGCACCTGAAGTGAGGATTACCGCCCGCACACTCCTCACGCCGTTACCTGGCCCGCTGGTCGAGCAGGAAATTCTGGAACTGCACGTGATCGATAACGGCATTGGCTTTGATTCAAAATATACAAAACGTATATTCACACCGTTTCAACGCCTGCATACGCGCAGTGAATATAGCGGCACGGGGATCGGTTTAGCCTTATGTCGGCGTATAATTGAACGGCACAGTGGTGACCTGACTGTCTCCAGTAAAGTCGGTCATGGCTCGGATTTCACTATTTTCCTGCCTGTAAAACACAAAGCCCCAGGGGGAGACCACCCAGCTGAGATAATGCTTCGAGACCCACCACTTCAGGAGTTAAGCCAATATGCCAGCTAAACACAGACAAACTTTCACCATTCTGATGGCAGAAGACGACCCCGACGATAGACTATTGGCCAGTGAAGCGCTGGCAGAGAGGCGCGAGGCCAATCATCTTGAGTTTGTTGAAGATGGTTTTGAGCTGCTGGAGTATCTGCGTTCAGAGGGAAACTACGCCGCCCAACCACGCTCTTTACCGAGCCTCATTCTACTCGACCTGAATATGCCAAGAATGAACGGGCTGGAAGCGCTTGCCAGCATTAAGAAAGATCCCCGCTTACGCTTGATTCCGGTAGTGGTACTTACCACCTCAAACTCAGAGACGGACATTGTCAGTAGTTATTCGCTTGGCGCAGCCTCATTTCTTACCAAGCCGACAGTTTTCTCAGACTTGGTCAATATGATGTCGGTGCTCAGCGAATACTGGACTGACATCGTGCGACTGCCTGTAAGTGCCAGTAGATGCTAGACGGAATAAAATTATTATTGGTGGAGGACGATGAGGATGACTACATCCTCACCCGGGACCTACTGGACGATATTCGTCCTGCCAATATACAACTCGATTGGGTCACTTCGGTTGCACAAGCGCTGGAGATACTGAAGACGAGTGATCACGACCTTTGCCTGGTGGACTATCAACTGGGTAAAGAGAATGGCCTACAGCTTCTCAATAGTGTGCGCACAACAGGAATCCCCACTCCGATCATAATGCTCACAGGACAACCCGACAGCAATCTCGAAATTGAAGCACAACGAGCGGGTGCCGTAGATTATCTGGTAAAAATGGAGTTGAGCTCGGCCAGCCTGGGTCGCAGTATTCGCTATGCCCGCGCCCGTCGTGCGGCGGAGGAAGAGCGCATACAACGCCTGCAAGCGGAATCCGAGAATCGCTCTAAAAGCCAATTTTTGACTCACCTCAGTCACGAGTTGCGAACACCGTTAACATCGATATTAGGGTACACGGAATTACTGCTCACGCAGGAACGGGAACCTACCAAGCTGAAGAACCTCAGGACCATCGAACGCAATGGACACCACCTCCTGAACCTGCTCAACGATGTTTTGAATTTGTCCAGAATTGAAGCCGGCAAACTTGAGCTGGACCACAACGCAGTCAATCTTGAAACCTGCCTGGCAGATTTACAATCGCAACTGCAGGTGCGTGCCAGAGAGAAGAATATTGAGCTGAACTTCTGCGCCACTGACGAGCTCCCGGAAACAATCTATACAGACGCGACGCGGCTGCAGCAAATATTGCTAAACCTCCTGGGGAATGCTATCAAATTTACGCAGGAAGGCCGGGTAGAGCTCTGCGTCACGCTGAGCACGGATCACAGCAATGTGGATAAAATTCATTTTAGAATTCTCGATACAGGCATAGGAATCGACGAGAGCGCCCAGAAAACCATTTTTGAGCCGTTTAGTCAGGCCGGATATTCATCAGCGCGCAATCGCGATGCGGGCTTTGGCCTGGGGCTGGCAATTAGTCGTGAGTTGGCCCATGCGCTGGGCGGGTCAATCAACTGCGAAAGCAAACCGGGCGCTGGCAGCGCGTTCACCCTGACTCTGGAAACAGGGGATATATCGAAGATACCCCGTAAACCGCTGAATTTGACCAGCCGCACCGAACTGCCTCGCACTAACCCTTCTCCCACTCTGTCGGGACGCATACTCATTGCTGACGACCTGGCTGATATTCGACAATTGATAGGTTCAATACTGGAGGCTGCCGGTGCCGAGGTAGTGTTTGCCAAGAACGGGCAGCAAGCCGTGGACAAAATCCTGTCAAGCGAAACCAGCGCTGAAAAGATCGATGCCGTGGTCATGGATCTGCAAATGCCAGAACTGGACGGGTTTTCTGCACTTAGAACGCTGCGGGGCAAAGGGTTCGAACGGCCAGTAATTGCGCTGACCGCATCCGCCATGCAGGGCGAACGTGACCGTTGCATGCAGGCAGGCTTCACAGACTACCTTGGCAAGCCCATCCATGTGAGAACCTTACTTAACTTGCTCTCAAAGCATATCGCACTGACTAATGATCCAAAACATCCAGGCCGACAACTGTCAGATGTCACCCGTAAACACACGGTTCTACTGGTAGAAGACAATGAAGATGCACGCAGGGCGACTACCACGTTGATAACCCATCTGGGCTGGAACGTGGTCTCCGCAGGCAATGCCGCCGACGCGCTGAAGCTGGCAAGCCTCCCGGAGAGTGACCTTACTGGAGCCGCAGTAATTGACGCCGATCACATCGATGTTGCGTTAATCGATCTTGGCCTTCCCGACATCGATGGCTATCAGCTAGCAAAAAAAATGCGCAGCGGCCGTCTGCGCGACAGCCGGATTATAGCGGTAAGCGGCACTCAAGCTGAGCCAGAACGTATAAAAGACGCCGGATTTGATGCGCATATACTAAAGCCGATCGGCTTGCAGATACTGACAGATCTCCTGCAAGCCGAGAGCAATTTCAAAGAGGACGCTCTTTAACGTGTAGCTGGTCTCTTCATCATCCCTCGTAACGAATGCGGCCGATACCAGTAATACTATTCTCGTTTGTGACATTAACGGCCTGTTTCTTGCTTGTTCCAGTTATAAATTCACGAATTTCCTATTTCCGTGTCTTCGAACCAGCACCAGTCTACGAGGTATCATCATGGCAATCACCAATCTAATGCGCAAAAACGTCCTTGGCTTGATACTCGGCTGGGTGGTGCGACTGCGCTTTCCATACCTGTTCCTGATCCTGGCGACGCTGTTTGTAATCAACCTTTTTGTGCCGGACGTCATTCCGTTCGCAGATGAAATCATTATGGGGTTGGTAACATTATTGCTGGGGAATTTCAAAAAAAAACCCAAAACCAAACAGCGAATCACTGACACGAAAATTGCGTCAAACACATAGCGTAGCTAACCGCTATTGCGGTAGCAGACGGCGTTACCCCTACGTGGGGCGAGATAGGCATTGAGCTGTTTTTGGCTTAACGCTCGTAAGTACACTGGGCTAATGGCTGTGTGGTATCCGTACCCGCCCAGTGCGCTATCGGGACTGCCGACACCGAATTCTTGGGTGACCCTTCTACAATTTTATCGCTGTAGACCAGATACACAATGACGTTGCGCTCAGGATCGCAGTACCGCAATACTTTCATACTTTTGAAAATCAGCGAGCGCCGCTCTTTGAACACGAGCTCTCCCTTCTTGAAAGGTTCGCGGATCGTAATCGGGCCCACTTGCTCACAATCCAGCGAGGCATCAGACGTATCTTCAGCGATTCCTACAGCACCGCGGTAGCCGCCAATTTGTGCCCTGCTTAAATAACAGGCGACACCGTCAACCTTATCGTCATCAAATACATCCAGGGTTATTGAATCATCGGGTGACAGGGCCCGCCATTTGGTGTCAACACTGCCAATCTCGTCAGCCTGTGCGAGTGAGGACAGTAGTGCGAAGGAAAGTACAGTCAGGAAGATTTTCATAATTTCAATCCATCGATCCAGTAAGTTGATCCAGCAAAGTTCGTACCATAACGCGATGACTTGATTACATGAACCCCAAACCCCTGCGCTAGTGCTCGGACCAGCGCTTCCATCACGATCCCTTCACCGGATAACAGAGGGACCTCTCTGGAACTAATTACCATCGCCCCCGGTAATATTTACAAATAACCAGCCTGAAATGCAGTGCCTTTTTAGGTCACCTAAAGCGGACTGCAATGTGCGGGCGCCATTTCAGGATTACTGCGACATGGCATGGTGCTTGCTTTGATTAGACAAACAAGCAAAGAGGCACCTTGAGTATGGACGTACTAAGAATTCTATTATCGATCCTTATCCCGCCCCTGGGAGTTTTCCTTCAAGTGGGCATCGGGCTGCAGTTCTGGATCAACATACTGCTAACGCTGCTGGGTTATATTCCCGGAATTATTCATGCGATCTGGATCATTACAACGCGCTGATGGGTAAGCTCTGGGCGATACCGCGGACAGCATTTCGTTAAATCGAACAGCCGACCCGCATACCCTCGTCAGTCGCTTTGCGTATCAGTCCCAACCCGGTGCAGTCTCCGATTGCGTGTATCTGTGTCGACAAGCCTCGAACCTGCTCCAGCAGTTGCGTGGCAGCCACCGGCTCACCGGCGAGAATGACTGAATCCGCCGCGATCTCTCGCACCACGCCCTGGGCCGTACGATAGCGCACAGCATCCGAGAGAATAGCTTCACAGACCACTTCGGTGTTGATACTGACACCCAGCCGATCGAGGCGATCCATATGCTCAGCGCGGCGCTTGGGGCCTATTTCGGATGCAATACGTTTGTGGTGCTCCAACACACTGACCCTGCGCCCGCGCTTTGCCAGAAATTCAGCCAACTCTATCGCGGCCAGGTCAGCGCCAATGATCACAACACGTCTACCCAGAGGCATCCAGAGACGGGTCACATTACGCAGCACAGGCGGCGTCAGACGCGGGCTGGCAATCTGCACAAACTTTTCTGCTGCCCAACGCAATGCAACAGGCAGCATCGTAAATTCACTGCGTTGAGCGCGTCCCTCAACCATGCGACGCAATTGTGCGCCACTGAAAACATGGGCCTGTTGAGCCCCGGGAATAGAAGGCGTCTCTACCGCGGCACCGGTAGCGATGACGATAACATCGGGCTTCAGGCTGCGCAGCAGCTCTGGTGTTACTTCTACGCCCAGTTGAATATCCACCCCGGACGCGTCTAATTGGCGTTTCAACCAGCTAAAGAAAATCTCGTTATCCGAATGCACAGTCGCTGCCAATAACATCGAGCCACCCAGGCGCTTTTGCCGTTCCAGCAGCGTGACGTCATGCCCTCGCAGGTCCGCCACTCGCGCCGCCTCCATGCCCGCTGGTCCGGCACCCACAATCACCACACGTTTGCGTTGCGCTGCCTCAGTCAGCACATACGTCTGTTCACGGCCGGCGGCGGCGTTTACCGCACAGTTGAGGTTCTGGCTGGTAATCATGGTGTCGATACAGTTTTCACAGGAGATACAGCGGCGAATGTCCTGCGCGCGACCCGCCCGTGCCTTGGCCGGCCACTGTGGATCAGCAAGGAAAGGGCGACCCATGGCGATAAGGTCCGCACTGCCCTCCTGCAGAATTCGCTCGGCGTGATCAGGTGTGTGAATGCGCCCCACCACCATTACCGGCACATCGACCACCTGCTTGATTGCCCTGGCCGCTGTTACATTGGTACCGTCCGGATAATCGCTCCCCATTACCATCTGACTGACCAGACCGTCAGTACTGCCGCCGCTTATGCGAAAGGCGTCTGCCCCGGCATCCACCAACAATTGCGCCAGAGTTTGTGACTCGTTGATCTCACGCCCACCGGGCGAACGCTCATAGCCCGACAGGCTCACTGTGATAGGAAAATTTTTGCCCACTGCCGCACGCACCGCCGTGAGTGTCTCCAGTAGCAAACGCGCCCGACCAGCCAGCCGCTTGCCACCGTATTCATCCGACCGTGCATTGCGCAGCGGCGATAAAAACGACCCCAGTAGCATATAGACATGCGCGGCATGCAATTCCATACCATCATACCCGGCCTCCTGTGCGCGCACTCCCGCCGCCGCGTACTGTTCAATTATCGCGGGAATCTCCTCCCGTTCCAGCGGGCGACTGGCCTGAAATGCCGCCGGATTGACATTCACACTCGGGCCCACAGCCGGCTTTCCCTCAAAGAAGGAGGCCAGGGACTCTGGGCCAGGATGGGTGATCTGCGGTTGTATCTTCACACCGTGGTGATGTGCCAGATCGGTAATCTTCCGGTGCAGGGGGATAAAACGATTTTCCGAGAGACTCAGCGAGTGCGGCTGATAGCGGTGATCCAGTGCTACTGAACAGACTTCCAGCGTAATCAAGCCGACGCCACCCTCGACACGCGCTTGCAGATAAGCCATCAGGCGCTCCGACGGCTCCTGTTCCGATGTGCCGTAATTCGTCGTCATCGGCGACATCACGATGCGGTTCGCCAACTGCATCGAGCCAATGCTGATCGGCGAAAAGAGTGTATCGAACGCCATCAACCGTTTTCCCACAAACCGAAGCGCTCCATCATGATCTTGAAGCGTTCCATCGAACGCACTTTTACCTCCAGTTGCGTGTGATCCTCACCCTCCTCCACCCAAAAGGCTCGGCCCCAGGGTGACGGAGTCCAGGGTAGGACACTGGCATGGTAGGTACCAGCCGGGTCTAACGACGCGATAAACTCAGGGGTATACATTTCCATGGCGCTGATAACCACATCGAAGGGCTTCTCGTAGTTGCCATTTTGTTTACGCAGTTCAAACAGGGAATCAATAACTTTCTTCATCGCGTCATTCCCCAGAGGGACACCCAGCCAACCGTCATTCTCGGCCGTGCGGCGCAGCGCGGCCTTGCTCATACCACCCACCCAGACCGGCACCGGCTCACTGGGTACCGGAGACATAATCACATTCTTGAAGTCAAAGAACTCGCCACTGTGGCTGACAACGTCGCCGGTGTTAAGTGCGCGCACGGCCTTTATCACCTCATCCAGCCGTCGTCCGCGGGTTTTGAAATCAAGGCCCAGCAGATCAAACTCTTCCTTCAGCCATCCTGCCGAGACACCACAAGCGACGCGGTTCCCGGTCAAAATAGCGGCCGCGCTAGTAGCGCGCGAGACAGTGAATGGATCACGCAGCGCGGCCAGATAGATATTGGTCGCCATGCGCAACCGCGTGGTGGCAACGCCCATCGCCGTCAGCGTGATCCAGGGGTCCATCCAGGGATTGGTATTGGGCCACCACACCTTGCCGTCTTCGGTATAAGGGTAAGGTGTCTCGACCTCGGCGGGATACGCCAGATGATCCGGCAGCGTAATCCCCTCGTACCCCAATTCCTCCGCCTTCCGGGCGATGGCGATAAACTGGTCGACCTCGACGGTATTTACCAGGGAAATCCAGTATTTCATTGCAAACTCCTCAACGGGTTTTACGCCAAAACAGTGAGTGACATTTTCTTATATGCATCACCATTCACTGACAGATTATCGACGACCTACATTGACATCAATCTGCTGTGAATTAAACCAGTAGCAGTTCAGCCATGAATACTCCCACTGTGGATTGGCCAGTGGCTGGACAGTAGCCTAGTGTGAGATACAGCTTCGCCACCCCTGAGTCGCGGTTTTTGCAACATCGTAAAACTCTGCTCCAAACCAACACTGTGAGGATCACCAATGTACGCAATGCTGATAGAAGAAACCGGCGGCCCCGAAGTACTGCAATACGGTGAGTTACCGACTCCCGTACCGCAGGCTCACGACCTATTGATTCAAGTGGCCTATGCCGGGGTCAATCCCGCCGACTGGAAGAACCGCCAGGGTTTACTGGCAGCCTTTCGTCCCTACTACTTTCCCTACGTGATCGGCTTTGATGCCGCGGGTGTCGTCGCAGCCGTTGGTGATGGCGTCACACAATTCAAACCGGGTGATCGAGTCTTTACCACCACCAACCACGGTCAGGGCGGACAGGGAAGCTATGCGCAATATACGCTGGCCCATCAAGACAGGGTGGCACGGGTACCCGATAGTCTGGGGCTGGATCAGGCCGCTGCTCTGCCTGTTGCGGCACTCACCGCCTGGCAGGCACTGTTCGACCGGGGAGATCTCAAAGCCGGACAAAAAGTACTTATACACGGTGGCTCCGGCGGCCTGGGAGGATTTGCCGTGCAGTTCGCACGCTGGGCAGGCGCGCAGGTCGCCGCCACCTGTAGCACGGCCAACGTGGACTATCTGCAGGGCCTGGGTGTAGAGCACGTGATCGACTACCGGCGCCAGGATATCACCACTGCCATCAACGCATGGGCGCCCGGCGGTCTGGATTATCTGCTGGACGCGGTGGGCGTTACCAGTCTTCCCAACGCTCTCGACCTGGTCAGACCCGGCGGCACGCTGGTGAGCATCCCCACGCTTGTCGACGATGGCGACTTCGAGACGGCGGCGGCACAGGCGCATGCCAAAGGCGTCACGCGCGTGTTTTCCACGATGGATGACACCAATTGCGCTTCGACACTGGAAAAGATTGCGGGCTTACTGGTCGATCAGAAAATATCGCTGCCTCCCATTCGAGAATTTCCGCTAACCGCAGCGGCCGAGGCCCACAGAGTCATACAGTCCGGACACAATCGCGGAAAGCTGATTCTGAAGGTGGCCGACCTTTGAGGGAATACCGTTTAATCTAATTCCTGACAATGAGTAACGCTGCCATGATAATAGTGCAAGACAAAATCGAGATCGACGGCAACAAGCTGGGTCAGCTGTTGCAGTTATTTCGCGACGAATACCAGGAACCGGCGGCACAGCGGGGACTGCAGTTTGTCGATTCTCTCATCTCCCCGCCGGTCAAATTACTGCATCAACCCAATACCTTGTGGTTGCGCTGGCAGGTGGCCGACACGAGTGCATGGTGGGCGATGCGAGCACAATCGGGGACGCCCGAGGTCAGTCGTTTTTGGGCAGCGGTCGATGCGCTGTGCATTTCCCGAGAGAGAAACTACCTGTCAGATAACGCTGCGCAAGACCTGCCACAGGCAGAAGACGTCAGCGGTTTTATTGTGACCACCCGAGGCTACCGCGAGACAGCACAGTTGTCCCTCAAGGAGAGTGTCAGCAGCGAGCAGCGAACTGTACTGGAGGCTGTGCTGCGCGAGGCCACAGCACAATTGCCCGGCTTGGAAGCGGCCAGTCTGGCAGCCAATTTTGCACCGGAGTATGCCGCTGGGCACTACACTTTGGACTTGCTATATCCGGATCGCGCAACCGCTGAACGCGCGCAGCAATCCACATCGTGGCAAACCACTATCCAGGATACTCTCGCCCGCTACTGCTCGGCTTGTCATGCGCTGCAGCTCGACACAATCAGCGCCGGCGTACGTCGACCCGAACTAACCAACGGCATAAAACGCACTGCCTATTTTCGACTGCTTCCGCACACCTCCAGTGAGACAGCACAGCGCTTTGAAACAGATCTGCTGGAAATGACCGCGCAGATACCACAGATTCTCAACTGGCGCCTGAGTCGTGCCAGTACCCTGCCGTGGCATACCGCCAACTGTAATCCCTGGACTTATGTGTGGGAGCAGGAATACGAGGCGCTGGATGATCTGTTGGGGCCCTATATGGCGCATCCACACCACTGGGCACACATTGATCGATGGTTCGATCCGGAGTCCGGCGTGCAAGCGGTGGACGCGCAGCTGTCTCACGCGTTTTGCCACCTGGACAGCAGCATCATCCACCTTGAAGCACAGTAGACACTGATCACAGGAGCGATAGACGCATGGGAGATTTATTGTCGGGCAAGGTGGCGCTGATAACGGGCGCGAGCCGCGGCATCGGTCGCGCGCTGGCGCAGCGATTAGCGGCCGAGGGAGCGACCATCGTGGTAAGTGCCCGATCACTGGACGCCAGCGGCAAATATGACGGTACGCTCAAGGAGACGATAAGTCTCATAGAGCAGCAAGGCGGTAGCGCCTTGCCCTTGGTCGCGGATCTGGAGTGCGAGGACGACATGAACAGCATCGTTGAGCGCGCTGTGAGCCTGGCCGGCGGCATCGACATCCTGATACACAGCGGCGGCAAGGCCAACTATGCGCCCAGTGTCGAAATGCCACAGGAAATGTATGACCAGACCATCGGGCACTACCTGCGTTCACCTTTCAAATTGATCCAGCAGGTGGTGCCCGAAATGCGCCGGCGCGGTGCCGGTTGGATTGTGGTGTTGGGATCAGTCACCGCCCTGCCCCCGCAGCGACCCTATGACGAATGGGCCACCTATGGCGGCAACGCCGTGTATTCCGCGATCAAAGCGGCCGTCCACCGCATGAACCAGGGCCTCGCAGCTGAACTGCTGCCCTACAATATTGCGGTCAACACATTGGCGCCGAGCACAGCCATCCGCACCCCGGGCGCCGCCGACCATATTCCGGAAGAGTACCCATCTGAACGCATCGAATACATTGCCGAGACGGGTCTGTCGCTGTGCCACCTCCCGGCAGTACAGCGCAGCGGCCTCACCGCCTACAGCCTGCACTTTCCCTGGTACCACCAAATACCGGTACACACACTCGATGGTACCCGGGTCATCGAGGCGCCCGTGATACCCGAGTACGCACATCCCGACATTGTGGCTTCCGGCGAGGGCAATTAATGCCTGCGCGATAGTCGTGTTAAGCATCGCCAATCCGATGCAACAAAGCCATCACAGCGTAAGCCCCTGCGGTAGATCACGCGTCTGCGGCGTATACCGCCAGAGGCCCGCGAACGTTCTTGAGCAACATGCCCTTTAGGCGCAAACTACCAACACAAGGGCTTTCCCATCCATCCCAGCGGTTAGACTGTTTGACGAGGAGAATTGTGTGCAACAAAAAGGTGGCACCGCGAGTGCTTTCATCCTGGGCCTGTTTGTGTGTATTGGCTTTTGCGGACTAGGCTACCTATTGGGGAGTGCTGCAATTGATTTCAAGCAATATGATCGCAGCGTCACAGTCAAAGGATTGTCAGAGCGCGAACTGGGCGCTGACATTGTCATTTGGCCCATTCAGTTCACCGCTGCGGAGAATGATCTGGTACAGCTGTATAGTTTGATTGAACAAAACACCGGAAAAATCAAAGCATTTCTCAGCGCCAACAAGATCAACCCGAAAGACATTACAATTTCTCCACCGAGCATCACGGACAAGCTCGCTCGGGAGTATGGCGATAACTCATCACCGGAATTTCGTTATACCGCGGTGCAAACCGTGACGGTCTATTCAAAAAATGTGAAGGTTGTGAGAGCCGTTATGGCGTCCGTATCTGAGCTGGGCAAGCAGGGCATTGTGCTGGCCGGTGGTACGTATGAATCCAAAACGGAATACCTCTTTACCCGGTTGAATGAGGTCAAGCCGGACATGATCGAGGAAGCGACTCGGCAGGCTCGCGAGGTGGCAGAAAAGTTTGCCTCAGACTCAAATAGCACGCTGGGCAAAATTAAAACCGCGTCACAGGGCCAGTTTACGGTGTCTGATCGCGACAAGAATAATCCGCACATCAAAAACGTGAGGGTGGTCTCTACCGTTGAATACTATTTGTCGGATTAGGCGCATCCGCACTGTTGGCCGCGCGCTCGGCCCATTGTTGCTCTGTGTCCTGCTCGGAGGCTGCTCGGCAAAGGGCCCCGATGTGATCTTTTACGGTGGCCCGGTACTGACGGTGAACGAGCAGGATCAGGTCGTTGACGCACTGGCGGTAAAGGACGGGTTGATTCTGGCCGTGGGCAGCGCTGCCGACATCCTGGCCTTGCAAACCGATCGTACAGAACTGATCGACCTGCAGGGCAAGACACTGATGCCCGGCTTTATTGCCGCCCATGAGCACCCTACCCTGAGCGCCGTGTTCATGGGCGCCGCCGACCTGTCCGGCTTCACCCATAAGAACAATCGCGAGGTCTGGGACGCGCTGCGCCGGGCCGTGAGCAATGCGCCACAAGGCGAGTGGATCTATGCCGGCGGACTCGACCCCATTCTTACGCACGACCTGCAAATGCCCACCCGAGAACTGCTCGATCAAATCGCCCCCGACAATCCGCTGGTCATCGTGTCCCAGACCCTGCATTCGTTCTGGGCAAACTCTGCGGCTTTTGCCGAAGCTGGCATTGGCAAGGATACGCCAGACCCGGGGCCCGGTGCGTATTACGAGCGCGATAGTTCGGGTGAGTTAACCGGCTTTGTCGCCGAGAGTCTGGCCGCCGCGCCGCTGCTGAAAGTACTCAAGTCGCCCTGGAGCCTATTCGGCCGCTACGAGACCGCGCTCGACCAGTTGCAGGAAAACGGGTTCACCTCGGTGGCGTCACTCGGCCTCAACGTCCCCCCGCTGATGGCGCGCTTTGCCGCCTCGAAACATCTACAGCCGCGTATTCGCCAGTTTTTCTATCTGGTGGAAGAGGAACTCAACTATCTGCCGAATTCACCCGACACCGATAACACCTACTTTCGCGTGCTCGGCGTCAAACTCTGGCACGATGGCTCACCCTATACAGGCAGCATGTTTACGACAGCCCCCTATTTGGCGAGCCCATTGAACAGCGCGCTGGGCATTCCCGCCGGCAGTCATGGCGCCGCGATGTTCAGCTCGCAAGCCTTACAGCAAAAAATTCGCACTTACAGCGATGCAGGCTGGCAGGTGGCCATTCACAGCCAGGGCGATGCCTCCTTGCGCGAGGTGACCGCAGCGCTGGCGGGCGTCGGCGAACTATCCGGAGAACTGCCCGTAGTGCGCATTGAGCACGCGGTTGAACTGCCCCGGGATCAGATTCCCGAACTGGCAGAACAGCAGGCTACAGTGTCGTTTCATATCAATCATATTCTGTACTACGGCGATGCCCTGCAGCAGTCTATCATTGGCGAGCGCATGGCCCGGCAGGTACTGCCCGTGCGAACGGCTTTTACACAGGGCCTGCGCCCGACACTGCATGCCGACAGCCCGATGTTTCCCGCTGAACCCTTCAGCCTGATGCAAACCGCCCTCACCCGCGCCACCAGTTCAGGCCGGCTATTGAATCCGCAGGAGGCGATAGATATCCAGCAGGCCGTGCGCGCCATGACCATCAACGCAGCCTACCAACTGCGCATTGAGGAAGATGCGGGCAGCCTGGCACCCGGCAAGTGGGCCGACCTGCTGATTGTCGACCGCAACCCTTATAAAACGCCTGCCGCCACGCTAAATGACATCAAAGTGTTGGAGGTGTACCTGAATGGCGCGCGGCAGTTTAGCGCCCTGCCCCACTGAGCCCGGAGCGATCGTTTGACGGTTTATTTTGCCAAGCCATCGTCATCTTTTTTATGGAACCTTCCGCCATACAGCGTTGGCGCTGATACGGTAGATGGATAAAGCGTAATAACGACGCGCACAGCGCCCGGAGGGTCGAGATCTTCCGGCGGTTCTTCTCCGCCACTTCCGCTCATATACTGTGCACGGAAATAGCTTCTATCAGCATCTGTTTCTAATGTTGCATGGCCACGCAATTCAACATAGTACATGGGATTACTGAACGACTGGACACAAAACGCCACTCTGGAATCGTGTTTGATATTTTTGTATTTCACTCTGGATTTCAGTGTTGATATACGGATTCGCTCACCATCGAATACAAAGCCGACAGGGTTGGTAGAGAACAGTCCATCAACGCGCATTGTGGTGAGCATTGCTAAATGCTGCGTTCTGAGAAGTTCATGGTGTTCTAAAGGAATTGCCACATCTTTGAAGTTCGTCATTTCACTTCCCGCGTATTCAAATTGTTTGTGCACCATTCGTGAAGCAGCATAGCACGAGGATTTTTCGTTTCTGCGAAATTTTATACTACCGATAGTTTCTTTTCTTGTTAGCCCTTCCAAGTAAAACCGTGACCACATACTCTATCCATTGGCTCAGGGTTTTGGGTATTCATTCGTTTGCCACCAAAACCACCCACCGCTGCTATCGCAGGTGTAACTGCAGAACAGGTTGGAATTCTATGTTTTACGGTTGGCGTGTCGTTTCAGGTGTATTCATCGCTCAGCTATTTGTGACGGGCTTTTTTACCTATGCGGTTAGCCTGTTAGTCTCCCCGGTGCGGGAAGAGTTTGGTGTCTCTCTCGAGCAGGTCATGTACAGCCTCACGTTTGCCACCATCCTCGGACTCGTAGTCACGCCTTTGGCCGGCTGGATGATAGACAAATTTTCCGTTCGCGGGCTGATGATCAGCGGTGCTGTCATTTTCAGCGGCGGTCTTTGGCTGCTCTCATACGCCGAATCCATCACCGAGTATGTTGTCGTGTTTGGACTCACCATGTCGCTTGCCAATGGACTGGCCGGCGCCATGTGCGGTTCTGCCGTTATCGCGCGCTGGTTCACCGCCAGCCGCGGACGCGCACTGGGTATCGGGGCAATGGGAACCTCGGTAGGCGGTGTCGCAATACCCATGTTAATAAGCTATTGGTTGGGTGAGTACGGCTGGCGCGGCGCGCTCCAACATCTATCCATTGCGATACTACTGCTGATGCTCCCCGCAATTGTGCTGATGGTAAGAGGGAAACCTTCCGACATCGGCTTGCACGCCGAAGCCCAGGGTGAGGGAAGTTTCACCACACAAGCGCCAGACAAGCTACTTTCGCCAATAGATATCCTCAAAACACCCGCCTACTGGTATCTCGGCCTGAGCCTGGGCGCGCTGTTTAGCGCCTACTCGGCGGTCGTAGCAAATATCACGCCCTACGCAATCAATCTCGGTCACTCAGAAGCTGACGCTTCGCTGCTGATCGTGGTAATTGCCGTGAGCGGATTTATCGGCAAACTCCTGTTTGGAATGGCGGCAGATAAATTCAGCCTCAAGGCTGGGCTGTGGTCGGCTCAGGGACTGGTCATTATCGGTTTTCTACTCATGGTGATGGAACCCGGCTTCAGCATTCTCCTCGTCGCAGCCAGCGCAATAGGCTTCGCTGCCGGCGGCATGGTGCCGGTCTGGGGAGCGATGATGGCGCAAATTTTCGGCCTTATCAGCTTCGGCAAGGCCATGGG
>JBBKWY010000165.1:0-8639 GCA_037969215.1 Halioglobus sp. | reverse complement strand
AACGCTGCCATGATGGCCAGCAGTGCTTGAGCGGTGCAAATGTTGCTGGTGGCCTTCTCGCGGCGAATGTGTTGCTCGCGCGTTTGCATCGCCATACGCAGCGCCTGGTTGCCGCGCCGATCGATGGAAACACCGATAATCCGGCCGGGTGTCGAGCGTTTAAATGCATCCCGGGTTGCGAAGTAAGCCGCATGCGGGCCGCCAAATCCCATCGGGACGCCAAAGCGCTGTGTGTTGCCCAGGACGACATCCGCACCTAATGAGCCCGGTGATTTCACCACTAAAAGGGCCATAATATCGGCGGCCACCGCCACCAGCGTATTCGCCGCATGGGATTTTTCTATCAGGGGTGAGATATCTTCCAGGTGACCATAGGTGCCGGGGTATTGCAGCAGCAACCCGAAGGCTTCGGTATTGTCGAGCATTGTTGCCGGGTCACCAATCAACACCTCGATATCCAGCGCCTCGGCGCGGGTCTTCACCACGGCAATGGTCTGCGGGTGGCAGTCCTCGGCGACCAGAAAGGTCGTGCTGCGATTTTTCTTGTTGACCCGCTGTAGTAGCGTCATAGCCTCTGCAGCGGCGGTGGCCTCATCCAGCATGGAGGCGTTGGCCAGATCCATGTTGGTCAGGTCCAGAATCATCTGCTGGAATGTCAGCAGCGCCTCCAACCGGCCCTGGGAAATCTCGGGTTGATAGGGGGTATAGGCGGTGTACCAGCCCGGGTTTTCCAGTACATTGCGCTGGATGACCGGCGGCGTAATAGTGTCGTGGTAGCCCGTGCCAATGAAAGAGCGGTTGACGGTGTTGAGATCGGCCATCTCGCGCAGACGCGCGATAACCTGCTGTTCGGTCTGCGCTCCCGGCAACTGCATTGGTTGTTGCCGACGGATGGCGCCAGGTACCGTATCGTCGATCAGTGCATCCAGAGAGTCATAGCCAATGGCCTGAGCCATTGCCGTCTGCTGTCGCATCGTTGGCCCGATATGCCGCTGAATGAAGTCGTTATGGTTTTCCAATTCAAATAGGGACGGGCGGCTCATGGGTGCTCCGTGAATGACCAAAAGGGGTTTTCGCTGGATACGGGGGTATCTGGAAGCCGTGATGGTATCAAGATAGGCTAGTGGCGGGCAATAAGTTGTCGATAGGTGTGGCGCGAGCGCTATCACGCTGGATGGAGGTTGTGCGGTGGCAGAAAACAACAGATCGGGCGCGATACCCTTGAAGAACCTGCTGCAGGAGGTTCGCAGCTGTCGCCACTGCGTTGAAATCTTACCGCTAGGGCCCAATCCAGTGGTCCGCGCCAGTACCAGCGCGCGCGTGGCGATCGTTGGGCAGGCGCCTGGTACTCGGGTACATGCCAGTGGTGTCCCCTGGGATGACCTTAGTGGTGAGCGATTGCGCCACTGGTTGGCGATGGAGCCCCAGCAGTTCTACGACGAAACACGCGTGGCCGTTGTGCCCATGGGCTTTTGTTATCCCGGTAAGGGTAAATCGGGAGATCTGCCGCCCCCGCCAGACTGCGCGCCACTGTGGCACCCCCGCCTGTTCGATTTCATGCCGCAGGTGGAATTGGTGTTGCTGGTGGGTAGCTACGCACAAAATTACTATCTTGGCCGCAACAGAGAGACGTTGACAGAGCGCGTGCGGCGCTGGGCCGATTTTGCGCCGCAGTTCTTTCCGCTGCCGCACCCGTCGCCGCGCAATACCCTTTGGTTGCGCCGCAACCCCTGGTTTGAGGCTGAGGTAGTCCCTGCGCTGCGAACCCGGCTCGGGCAGTTGGCCGATTGATTCGGTGCACGCACTTGCCTTTTGGTGCGTGCGCAGGTATCACTAACAACCTTTTTTTCAGGTGCGGGGTGTGATCAATGCTGGACTTAGTGACGCCGGAATCGGTTGGGCTCGATAGCGCGCAGTTGGCGCGCGTGAGCGAGCATCTGGGCAAGCGGTATGTGGAGCCCGGGAAGATCCCCGGCAGTATTACGCTGGTGGCGCGCCGCGGCCAGGCGTGCTTTCTCGATGTACAGGGTCAACGGGATGTCGCGCGTGGTACGCCGATGACCGAAGACACCATTATGCGCATCTACTCCATGTCCAAGCCGATTACCTCACTGGCACTGATGACACTGCACGAGCAGGGCCTGTTTTCGCTGGACGATCCGGTGCATCGATTTATTCCCAGCTGGCGGGATTTACGTGTGTGGCGTGCCGGGTCCCTGCCGTTGTTTGAGACCGAACGTCCTGCGCGCGACATGACGATTCGCGATCTCTTTATGCACACCAGCGGGCTTACCTACGATTTTTTGCGCGCCACCAATATTGATTACGCCTACCGAAAGTTACAGGTGGGTCTGGTGCGGCCGGGGTACACACTGCAGGACATGGTGGATGAGTTGGGGAAATTGCCCCTGGAGTTTTCGCCCGGTGAGCGCTGGAACTACTCGTTGGCGACTGACGTGCTGGGGTATCTGGTGGAAGTTATCAGTGGGCAGAGTTTGGCGGATTTCCTCAAGGAGGTGATCTTTGACCCATTGGGAATGAGTGATACCCGGTTTGAGATCGAGCCAGATAAAGTGGACCGTTTTGCCTCCTGCTATCAGCGTAACCTCAAAAAAGAGATGGAGCTGACGGACGATGGCCAGGACAGTGCCTACGCCAATCGAAGCTTTTATTCAGGTGGTGGTGGGTTGGTCTCCACAATCAGTGACTATTACCGCTTTTGCCAGATGTTGCTGGGGGGTGGCACGGTTGACGGTGTGCGGATCATTGGTTCGCGCACACTGGCTTTCATGGCGCGCAATCACTTGCCCGGCGGCGCCGATATGTCGGAATTCGCCACCGGTGGGTTCAGCGAGTCGGCGTACGAGGGCGTCGGTTTTGGCCTGGGCTTTGCGACCAAGCTGGATCCGGTGCGCAACGGTTACCCGGGATCTGTCGGCAGTTTCTTCTGGGGTGGCCTGGCCAGTACGCTGTTTTGGGTGGACCCGGTGGAGGAGCTGGTGGTCGTCTTTATGACCCAGCTGATGCCGTCCAGCACCTTCAATTTCAGAGGGCAGTTGGAGAATATTATTTATGGCGCATTGCGCTGACACCGCCGCCAATTGACCCAGTAGTCAGAGCACTTCAGGCTGCCGGATAGTTGATATCCGTCACATAGTACAGCTGTTCGCCAGAGGGGCTGTGTACTTTCACTTCATCATCCAGTCGTTTGCCTAGCAGTGCGCGCGCCATAGGCGAATCCATACTGAGTTTGCCGCTGGCCAGATCGAATTCATCGGGGCCGACGATGCGCCAGCGCGACTCCTTCCCGGCCTCATTTTCCAGCGTGACCCAGGCACCAAAGAAAATCTTGCCCGTGTCGGCGGGCACGCGCTGCACCACTTCTACCTCGTCCAGGCGTTTGTTGAGAAAGCGCACGCGGGAATCTATCTCGCGCAGGCGGCGTTTACCGTAGATGTAATCGCCGTTTTCAGAGCGGTCACCATTCTTGGCGGCTTCATGCACCGTGTCGGCAACCGTCGGGCGCTCGACTTTCCACAGCTGGTGCAATTCGTCCCGCAGCGCCTGTTCGCCTTCGGCCGTGATGTATTTTGATCCGCGCTCGCGCGGTGGTCGATATCTTCCCATGGCGCTATCTTAGCCGCTGTTGCTGTAGAACAAAATGGCGCTGGACTCTCTTTCGCTACACTGTTAGAAATGCGCGCTCAACAAAATGGGGATTGGGGACAAGTATGAGCAGACGATGGGGCAGCGAGCTGGCGCTGGTGTTGAGCCTGTCAGGGCTGGTAAGTTTGCCGGCACTGGCTGACGAGAGTAGCGCTGACAATTGCGTGGAGCTGCAGGGCAGTTTCACGCAGGGTGGATTGGTGTGGGGTAAGGTGCTCCCGGGTGCGGCGGTCAGTCTCGATGGCGAGGCGCTGGATGTACTGCCCGACGGTACTACGCTCGCAGGCTTTGGTCGCGATGCGCCAGCCACTGCGCAGTTGGTGGTGGAAGGGGACGTACCCTGCCGGCAGACACTGCAGATCGCTCCTCGAGAGTACGATATTCAGCGCGTAGAGGGGGTGCCGCAAAAAACCGTGACACCGTCGCCGGAGCATTTGGAGCGCATCCTCAGGGAGCAGGCCCTGGTGACGGCCGCGAAAGCCCGGCAACTGGAGCGTCCAGACTTGTTACAAGGTGCTCTGGCGGGCTTCCAATGGCCTGCGCTGGGGCCTATTTCCGGCGTGTACGGCAGTCAGCGCTACTATAACGGCACGGCTGGCAACCCCCATTTCGGTGTGGATATGGCGGTGCCGACCGGGACACCGGTGCGCGCGCCTGCGGCGGGAGTTGTCACTCTGGCGGAGCCAGATCTGTTCTTCTCCGGCGGTACCGTTATCCTCGATCACGGATTTCGCGTGTCCTCGGCGTTCCTGCACATGAGCAAGGTACTGGTTGATGTGGGCCAGGAAGTTCAGGTCGGGGAGGTGATTGGTGAGGTGGGTGCCACGGGCCGTGCAACCGGTGCGCACCTGGATTGGCGCATGAACTGGCGAAACGAGCGCATAGACCCACAATTGCTGGCCCCACCCATGCCAAAGCCCTGAAAAAGCCCGTATAATGCCACCCCTTATTTGTATGGTGTGATTGTGATGATCGATAAAAGATTACTCAGTATCCTGGTGTGCCCGGTTAGCAAGGCGCCGGTGGAATATGATAAGGAAAACGACGAATTGATCTGCAAGGCGTCTGGTTTGGCCTATCCGGTGCGTGACGGTATTCCGGTGATGCTGGAAAGTGAAGCCAGACAACTCACCGCAGACGAGAAACTCGGGTAGATAAAAGGATAGATCCTCGTATGTCAGATACTATTTTCGGCAAAATTATTCGTGGTGAAATTCCCAGTGACTTCCTCTACGAGGACGAACACTGCATCGCCATCAACGATATCAATCCCCAGGCACCTGTTCATGTGCTGGTCATACCCAAGCGTGGTATTGCGCGACTGGTGGATGCACAGCCCGACGATCAGGCTCTGCTGGGGCATCTGCTGCTGGCTGCCAGCAAGATTGCCGAGCAACAGGGAGTGGGTGACGCGTTCCGCCTGCTGATAAACAATGGCGCGAACGCCGGCCAGACCGTCTTTCATCTGCACCTGCATATCCTGGGTGGCAGACCGTTTGTTGAAGGGCATTTGACGGGCTGAACATCCCCGGCGATCCGCGCCGCATAACCGAGACTGAATATGAAGACCGTAGAAGTACGAGAGGCCTTTCTGGCTTATTTTGAGCAGCATGAGCACACGCGTGTAGCCAGTAGCTCACTGGTGCCGGGCAACGACCCGACCCTGCTGTTCACCAACGCGGGCATGAATCAGTTTAAGGATACCTTCCTGGGTACTGAGCCTCGCTCCTACGTGCGGGCGACCAGCAGCCAGCGCTGCGTGCGTGCCGGTGGCAAGCACAACGATCTGGAAAACGTCGGCTATACAGCGCGGCATCACACATTTTTTGAGATGTTGGGGAACTTCAGTTTTGGTGATTATTTCAAGCGCGAGGCGATTCGCTATGCCTGGGAGTTTCTCACCGGCACGCTCGGCCTACCGCCCGAAAAACTGTGGGTGACAGTGCACATTACCGATGATGAAGCGGAGCAAATCTGGATTGACGACATCGGCTTCCCGAAAGCGCGTATATCCCGTCTCGAGGAAGACAATTTCTGGCAGATGGGCGACACCGGTCCCTGCGGGCCCTGCAGCGAAATTTTTTACGATCACGGCGATCACGTCCCGGGCGGCCCTCCCGGCAGTGCGGATGACGACCTGGATCGGTATATCGAAATCTGGAACCTGGTGTTCATGCAGTACAACCGCGACCAGAGCGGCGAACTGCACCCGCTACCGCAGCCGTCCGTGGATACTGGCATGGGGCTGGAGCGCATCGCTGCGGTTATGCAGAATGTGCACAGCAACTACGAGATCGACCTGTTTCAGGCGCTGATCAAAGCCGCTGCCGAGCTGTTGCAGGTGACAGACCTGGAGCACAATTCACTGCGCGTGATCGCCGATCACATCCGTTCCTGCGCGTTCCTGATCGTCGATGGCGTGCTGCCGGGTAACGAGGGGCGCGCCTATGTGCTGCGTCGTATCATTCGCCGCGCGATTCGCCACGGCAATAAGTTGGGCGCTGATAAGCCGTTCTTCCACAAGCTGGTGGCTACGCTCGCGGCGCAAATGGGCGACGCCTACCCGGAACTGCTGAAACAGCAGGCACAGACAGAGAAAGCACTGCTGGCAGAAGAAGAGCAGTTTGCCCGTACGCTGGATAACGGCATGCTCATTCTGGAGGAGGCGCTGGCGGGTATTCAGGGCACTGAAATCCCGGGGGATGTGGTCTTCAAACTCTACGACACCTATGGTTTTCCACTGGATTTGACCAACGACATTGCCCGCGAACGAAATCTCACCCTGGATATTGCTGGCTACGACGCGGCCATGGCCGAGCAGCGCGCCCGCTCTCA
Source organism: Halioglobus sp. (assembly GCA_037969215.1). Taxonomy (GTDB): domain Bacteria; phylum Pseudomonadota; class Gammaproteobacteria; order Pseudomonadales; family Halieaceae; genus Marimicrobium. The sequence goes on along the minus strand of JBBKWY010000165.1, from coordinate 2,138 downwards.
GGAGAGCGGGAGTTTTAAAGTGGATTACAACGATGTCCTGAAGCTCGAAGGGAGTACCCGTTTTACCGGTTACGACAGTCTGGCGGGGGAGGGCGTGGTGACAGCGCTACTGCGCGATGGCGCAGAAGTGGAGGCGCTCAGCGCGGATGAATCCGGTGTGCTGGTATTGGATTGTACGCCATTCTACGGCGAGTCCGGCGGACAGGTGGGTGATGCAGGTTACCTCAGTGGCGACAATGTGCGCCTGGAGGTGTCCAACACCACGAAGTCCTCGGACCAACACCTGCACCATATAAAAGTGCTGCAGGGCAGTGTGAAATGCGGTGACAAGCTCAGTGCTGAAGTTGATGCTGCCGTGCGGCAACGCACACGCCTGAATCACAGTGCCACCCATTTGTTGCACGCGGCACTGCGCCGGGTGTTGGGTGAGCATGTGCAGCAAAAGGGCTCGCTGGTAGATTCACAGCGTCTGCGCTTTGACTTCTCTCATCCGGAAGGGGTGAGTGTACAACAGTTGAAAACTATCGAGACCATGGTCAACGAGCAGATACGCGCCAACACGGCAGTACAAACCCGTCTGATGTCCATGGACGATGCCGTGAATTCCGGTGCGATGGCGCTGTTCGGTGAAAAATACGGCGAAGAAGTGCGAGTGCTGTCCATGGGTGAAGGCGACTTCTCCGTGGAACTGTGCGGAGGTACGCACGTCGAGCGGACCGGCGACATCGGCCTGGTGCGTATCGTGTCCGAATCAGGAGTGGCATCGGGTGTGCGCCGTATTGAAGGTGTCACCGGTAGTACAGCGCTGGCGCTGGTGGACCAGACTGAACAACAGCTGTCAGCGATTTGTGAGGTGGTTAAGGGCAACGCAGGGAATGTGACCGCCAAAGTCGCCGCCCTGCGCAGTGACAACCGCGAACTCGAAAAGGAGATCGCCCGACTGAAACAGAAACTGGCCAGCTCTGCGGGTGCCGATTTGACCGCCGACGTGGTGGAAGTACAGGGTATCAAAGTGCTGGCGGCCAACGTGGATGGCGCTGATGCCAAATCGCTGCGTGATACCGTGGACCAGTGTAAGAACAAGCTCGGCAGTGCGGTCATCCTGTTGTCGGCGGTGACCGGGGATAAAATCGCGCTGACGGCCGGTGTTACCAAAGATCTTACCGGTCGGGTAAAGGCGGGCGATTTGATGCGGGAATTCGCCCAGCGTCTGGGCGGCAAAGGCGGCGGTAAGCCCGATATGGCCCAGGGTGGTGGCACCGATGTGCAGGCCCTGGCAGAGGTGCTCAAGGCCGTGCCGGACTGGGTGGCTGCGCAACTGGATTGATGTGATTAGTGGGTGGATTATGCCGCCCACACTGTTTAAATTTTGCCCGCTTTGTTGTTTAATGGCGCCCTTTTAACCCGGCTTGCTGCGCCGGTCTCGGGGGCCCTCGGGGTTTCCACAACCATCGCGAGAATACATGAGTCTCATAGTTCAAAAATTTGGTGGCACTTCCGTCGGCGATACTGACCGCATAGGAATGGTGGCAGATAAAGTGGCAGGGTTTCGCGCTCAGGGTCACGATGTGGTGGTGGTTGTGTCGGCCATGAGTGGCGAGACCAACCGCCTGATTGAATTGGCGCACGCGGTGCAGGAGCGGCCCGTTCTGCGGGAACTCGACGTGCTGCTGTCCACCGGTGAGCAGGTAACGACCGCGCTGCTGAGCATGGCGCTGAACAAGCGCGGCGTGAAGGCCAAATCCTATACCGGCTCACAAGTGCGTATTCTCACCGATGACGCGCACACCAAAGCGCGCATTCGGGATATCGACGACGAGCGGTCGCAGCGGGATCTCGCTGCAGGTTATGTGATTGTCGTGGCGGGCTTCCAGGGTGTGGATGAAAACGGCAACATCACGACCCTCGGTCGGGGTGGCTCCGATCTCACGGCGATCGCGATGGCGGCCGCGATCGATGCTGACTTGTGTCAGATTTTTACCGATGTCGATGGGGTTTATACTTGTGATCCACGGGTGGTTCCAAATGCGAGAAAGCTGAACGAAATCAGCTACGACGAACTGTTGGAAATGGCGAGTTCGGGCACCAAAGTGATGCAATCCCGCTCGGTGGAATTCGCAAAAAAATTCGGCGTCGTC
>JBBKWY010000164.1:0-4531 GCA_037969215.1 Halioglobus sp. | reverse complement strand
GCAAGCATCAATGGTTTCGCCGGTAAGAAATGACTGCGCCGGGGACGTTGCCATTGTCCGCCCGGTGTAAGCCCACCGTCGGTGATCAGGCAGTGTATATGTGGGTGAATCGACAGATCACGACCCCAGCTGTGAAAGGCCAGCAACGCGCCCGGAGACGCGCCCAGATGACGTGGGTCGTTAAGAAATGATTTTAGGGTGTCGTCCACTGCCTGAAACAGCAGGTTCATAAAGATCGAACGATTGAACAACCATAGCGGAATAAGTTCGTGGGCTACTGTGAAAATCAGGTGATGGTGGGGGCAGTCCAGCAAGCGGGATTTTTGGCGTTCGAGCCAGCGCTCAGCTTGCAGTGTATTGCACTGTGCACAGCTGCGGTGTTTGCAGGAGTTGTAGTGCGCGCGCTGAAAATGTCCTTCGGGGCAGCGCTCGACATGACCGCCGAGTTTGGCGGTGCGGCAAACGATAAAGCGTTGTGCCGCCTGATGTTCTCGCAGGCTTAGCCGATGGTTGGCAGCATACTCACCGAAATGTTGTTGAAAGACCTTCTGGATAGCACGTTCCATGTGCTGCTCCTCATCGGTTTGATGGTTTAATTCTCCCCGGCTTTTGCCGGGCTAGTGCAACAGCTAATTACTGCGACTAAGTCAGATATAGCAATTGTGACTTGAATTAGCATGCTGCTCTCCCTTTCCGTAGGAACCCACTTATATTTCAATCACTTCAAACTGCCATCCGATCCGATTTCTCCGGCGCACACTGACAAAATCAGTGTGTGCAAAAAAGTATTGTTCATTGTGCACCCGTGTCCAACGAACAATACCGATTTCTTTCAATAACTTACAAAACCACTGCCGGAATACATTGCACTTATTCTTATGAAAAACGGGCAGAAGCCCACCAGCCTACCGTCATCCAGGTCGAACTGATCAAAAAAATGGGAGCGCATTCGCCCCCATACAATCGTCGCTGCCGAATCTGATTCAGATCAGGCAGCGGCTATGACCCCCTACTCCGTAATCGTCTCGCGCCCAATCTCCTGTGCATCCTGAGCGGCTTCGCAGAATGGCATATCAATCCAGCCGCCGCTGGAATACAGCTTGGTCGCATCCGCGTAGTGCGCAGAGGCCGGATCAGTGGACTGTGAGTAGGTGAGAACGGCGTAGGCATCCGGGCAATCGGTTTCGTCCCAGGTAATCGCCTGAATGTAGCTGTTGCCGTGACGGATGGCGGCATAACCTTCGTCCTTAACCAAAGGGGAGGTGATAACGCTGAACATCATGTCGCTGGAGCCACCGTGGATGGGAATGCGCTCGCCGTTTTTCTCCACAAACTGTACTTCGCCCCAGGGCTTGTCCAGTTCAATGCCGGCATCGGCCAGCACTGTTACCGCTGTGGTCAGTGCGTTGCGCACGGCGGTGACGACGGCGGGGTCGTCAACGTTGAGGTCACGCGGAGTATTCACCGGGTCGGCCGCATCGAAGGGCACTGCGAACAGGTCGGGTGTTGAGCGCAGCGCGCTCCAGAACTCGGTGAAGATGTGCCCGCCTACACTGTCGATCTGGTGAGTGCGATCCCAGCTCGCCAGTATATTGCAGGCATGACCTTCCATGGATATTGATTCGGTCGGCATTACAGCCGGTGCCTGGCAGATAGCCACCACATCATCCAGTATCAGCTCAGCGGTAAAGTTGGTTGAGTTGTAGAGCAGCTGGCGAATGTTGTCGATATTGAACAGTGGTGCACCGAGACCGTCCATACCCGCCAGACGGTTCTCTGCTTGCGAGAATGTGGCGCGGGTACGGCGGCTCTGCGCTACGCGCTCTTTGCCGATGATCGGTGAGAAGCCCTCCAGCAGGTGACGCGGGTTGGGCAACCAGTAGCTGTCATTGGCATTGGCACCGTACTGGCGCGTATCCAGTTTGGGCAGGCTGTCGTAGCCGAATATACCGGCCACTGTCCCATCGTCGCTACCGGGTTCACAGGCGGAGTCAGAACCGTCCATGGTGAGGTAGCCAAAGCTGGTCACAGCAGACTGCAGCGGGCCGCGCACACAGGTGTTCGCCTGGTTGATAGTGATATGCGGTGTCACTGAAATATCACCGTAGAAGGCATCGCCATAGCGATCCGCCGCAATGGTGTTCACCCAGGGGATACCCATGCTGCGCAGGGCGGTTTTAAACTCGCCCAAATCCTTGGCCTTGCCCATGCGCATCCACTGGTCCAGACCGCGCAAATTATCGAGGTTGGCATCGTAGTACGTCAGGATGGAGCCATTGATCGTGGGCCAGCCATCCAACAGCGGACTGATACCGCCGAGGTTGATGATCGCGCCGTATTTAGAGAAGTAGAAGGTGTGGTCAACCGTCTCCACTTCACCACCTTCGGTCATACGCTGGACGCTCACCGTGTCGGTGGTGATTTTGTGGAGCTCGCCATCGAGGAAATACTCCATCGGGTTTTCAGGGTTCAGTTCCAGCTCGTAGAAGGCAAAACGTGATGCGGTGCTGACAGTGTGCGACCAGGCCAGGTCACGGCTAAACCCGATCACCGGTGCGGGAAGACCAGACAATGCCGCTCCCATCACATCGTATTCATCACCCACGGTCACATGAAACATGAAAAAACGCTGCGGCCCCGCCCACGGAAAATGCGGGTTGCCGAACAGTATGCCGGAACTTGATTGCGAGCCATCAGCACCCACGCCATAGGCATTGCTGCCCAGTGCACCGCCCTTGGGCAGCGGGATGCCGGCATCAAATTTGGCCTGGCTGACGTTCGCCGCCATCAATGCAGCGGGCGTTGTGCCTTCCGGGATAGCGACCTGCGCCATCTGTGCGCTCGGCTCTGCCGCCACGATGAAATCGGTCAACGGCTGCGCGCTGCCCACCAATATGGCCCGGTGTACCAGGCGCACGGTATCCTCCAGCGTCACTTCACGCACCCAGGCGGCGCCGCGGCAGCCCTCGTCGCCCTGCGCCAGATTATCCACGCCGGTCTCTGCCAGGTAGCGGTTGAGACCCGCCGCGTAACCCGTGAGGTTGTCCACGATGTACTCCGGCAAATCCTCGTCGATAAGACGTTTGATCCACTTGTCCCCGTTGTACAGTTTCATTACCAGATCGTCATTCAGATCGCCGTCGTCACCCAGGTAGAGCGCCGACTCGCCGGCAGCGCGCACGTACTCGCGCATCACCGTGCAGTAGTTTTCACGGGCATAGGCGTAGCCCACACCGTAACCGGCGCTGCCGTAGTCCTGCGCGGTAATATGGGGGATGCCGTACTCTGTCCACACGATGTCGGCGGCGTAGCCGGTCGGCTCGACAGGTATGATAATGGGCTTGTCGCTATTGTTGCTGTCGCTACAGGCGGCGACGGTCAGTGTCAGTAGTGCTGCCACAGACAGGTGCTTAAAACGGGGCTTCAACGCGTTCATGAATTACCTCTTTGTTATATCTTGTACGTGACGATTCAAACGTTCGGTACGGAGTGTACTCGCTTAGCGTTTAAACACAAAAGACAGTTTTACCAGGAAAAAGGGCTACCACACAGCCTGTAGTAACCACTGGCGAAACTACGCCTTTTTGAAGTTCGGGGGCCGTTTTTCCATAAACGCCATAATCGCTTCAATGTTCTCTGGCGAACCCGCTTGACGCGCCATACCCGCCTGCTCCGCCTTGATCGCGGTATCGATGGCCGGTAAATGGTGCAGACGCAGACTGCGTTTAATCTCGCGCAGCGAGTTGACCGGCCACTGGGCAATTTCGCGCGCCTTGGCCAGGGCGTGCTCAAACAGGTCGGCAACCGGCAGTACCGCAGCGGCGATACCCACTTCCAGGGCTTTATCCGCATCTATCCACTGCGCGGTGTAAAACAATTCGGCGGCCCGCTGCGCACCGATGTTGGCCTGCAACATATAGCTGCTGCCCCACTCCGGCACCAGCCCGAGGCTGGCAAAGGGCAGGCGCATACGCAGGCTCTCGCCCACATACACGATGTCGGCGTGAAACAGCACGGTGGCACCACCGCCGATGGCCACGCCCTGAGCTGCAGCTACCACGGGCTTATCAAACGCCACCACCGCGCGCGCGGCAGATTCAAACGGGTGTTCCTCGCCGTCCGCCACATCGCCAAAGCTCGACAGATCCACGCCGGAACAAAAGTTGTCACCGGCACCGCACAGCAGCACACAGGTCACGTCGTCGTCTGCCGCAGCCGCGTTGAACGTCTCGCGCAGATCGATCCACATCTGGGTGTTGATCGCGTTTTTCTTCTCGGGGCGGTTGAAGGTGACAACCAGCACGCCATCGCGGTTGTCGGTCAATATCAGATCAGTCATGCATACACCTGTTGCGTGCTAGGAGTGAAACGTCACAGCGTCGGCGAGCGATGCGCGCTCGGTGACGCAGGCATTTACCGGGTCATCCGTATTCGGATGGCCAAAGGATATGCCGAATAGCAGTTTATTGTTGGCGGCGATGCCCAGTTGTTCGCGCACGTAATCCGCCTGAAAGCCCAGCGCCGTTTGCGG
>JBBKWY010000163.1:0-36133 GCA_037969215.1 Halioglobus sp. | reverse complement strand
GACTGGCCTGCGGTTTGTGTCCCGCTCTGTCCGCCGCCAGAGGGACTACCCGCACCGGTTGCTGTTTGTCCGGTTTCTCCCTGTGCCGCGCCGCTACCAATCGGGGTAGTTTCCGAGCTGGATTCACCGCCCATGCTGGGTTGGCCTGAGCTGCCGACAGATTGTTCACTGAAGGTGGGCTCCTCACTGCTGGCCGCCTGCTGCTCAGCCCCGTCGACGGTCGACTGCTCGCCGCCGGATTGCTCGGTGTTTTCTTCTGGTGGTCCTGTCAGATCGCTGTTACTGCCAGCTGCAGTGCTACTTTGGTTGGCGTCGCTGCTCTCGCTGCCTGCGGATTGACTGCCGGATTCAGTACTGTTGGCCGAGGGCTGGCTGGGACTGCTGGCAGAACTGCTCGAGCTCGCGGTGGAGCTGCTGCTGCCGGCAGAACTGCTGGAGCTGCTGCTCGGCGGTGGCTCGCTGGTGGGGGGGGATGATTCCGGTTTGGTAGGGTTGCTGGCGGTGGGGCAGCCGGATAACAGCAGACACAGGCAAGCGGTGCCGCCGGCACTGTACAGTCGCCGCAGGACGGCGTTACTGGATGTAAAAGGATTTGACAAGTTTTTCAGTCTCTACTGGTTGTCCTGCCTCAAATCGAGGGCGGAAGATTGTACTGCGCAACCGCCGCATCAGACTATAAGCCTGTTTGTCCTCCTGCGCATTGTCATCCAGGCGCTGAATGTCCTGCACCCTTCCAGACTCACTCACACCGAACGCCAGAGTGACCGCCTGCTCGTTGGCCGGCACTACCGGCGGCAACAGGCTGATATCTGCCATCGCTGGCAGCGCAACGGGCTCACCGAATAGCATCTGCGCTTTTTCTTTGGCACCATCTTCACGCGCAAGTTCCGTGGCGGCCTGCTGGTAGGCGGCCCACGCGGCATCGGTTTTGCCGTTCCAGAGACGCCAATCCCCCAGCATCACCAGTGTGCTGGCGCCGGACGGGCTGTTCGGCGCACTGCGTTGCTGTTCGATATCGGCAATGGCTGCGATGACGGCGTTACCTTGCTCGTAGCTTTGCGCGTGATAGGTTTTAAAGCGCAACAGGGCTTCGTCGACTTTTCCGTCCTCTGAGATGACCGGGGTGGACGGGCGTATATGGCGGCTCGAGATTAAATATTGTGCCTGTAGCATGCCGTACAGGGGCGGTAGAAGCTTGGGTGATGTTGTTCCTTCACGAACGATGACGTCATTGAATGCCGTGCGGTATAGCTCCCACATTGCTATCAATCGTTCAAATCCGTCCTGTCCCAGACCCAGTTGGAAGGCCTCGTATTGCCACTGGGCCTGATCCATGAAAGCGGTTACCAGCGCGTCGCTGCTACCCATGGACCTGGTTTGGACCCGGTACAGGTAGTTCTGGCGGTCGTCGGCCTGAGCATAGCTTTGCATGGCTTTGTAGCTGGCAATCTCGCCCTGCAGCAGGGGGATTTGCTGCGGACAGTACAGCCCCTCGTTGATTCGTGTCAGGTGCAGGGCGCGTTTGTACAGTTGGATTGCCTCATCGTGCCGCCCCTGTGACTGCAGTATCCTGGCCAACCCGAGCACTGACTCCGACAGGCTTCCTCCGTATGCGCCCTCGCGGGATTCGGCCGCTCTGATGGCGCGATTGAACGCCAGTATCTGCTGTGAGGACGTGACATAGGCAGACGGTAAGTCTTTGGCGTAATCGAGTGTGTCGTCCTGCGCAATTTCCCGTGGGTGTTCCGGATCGCTGTCCCGTACCTCACCCTCACTTAGCGCGTGCGGTGCCGCCAGCGCGAAGGTGATTGCCAGAATGCGCAGCAGACGGACGGGAGTAGACTTTGTATGCATCCGTACACCCTCTATGACGGGACGTCGGTTTACCGCGATTCGCGGAGTATTTCAAGGTTCAGCTGGACTATACATTACCGGGGCAGGCGGACAAAATACCCACCCACTGGCGAACGTGTCGCCAGACGAAGGAGATGTATGGGACATTTTACGCGGGAAACCGCTATTGAACAGGTGGCAGAGAACCATTTTCGCGGTGAATTGTGCGAGGGCTGGCGGATTGGGGCCGTACCCAATGGTGGCTATGTGCTGTCTGTGGCGGGGCGTGCACTGCGTGCCGTGTTACCGCATAAGGATCCGCTGACGGTCAGCGCCTTCTATCTGGCGCCGACAGTACTCGGTCCTATCGATTGCCACGTGGAATTTCTGGGTGGCGGTCGCAGTACCAGTTTTGCCGAGGTGAAGATGTTTCAACAGGGCGAGCTCAAGGTGAAGGTCACGGCGGCCTATACCGATCTGGAGAAACTCAGCGGCGAGAGCTGGTCAGCGGTCGACCGCCCTGTGTATCCCGCTTGGGATCAGTGTGAGGCGCCGCCGGACAAGGGGTTGGAATTTCGGCAGCGAGCGGAGCTGCGCTTGGTATCGGGTGCTGACGTGTTCAACAGGGCCGAGCCCGACGGCAGCGGTGCGTTTTGTGGTTGGGTGCAGCATAGCGATGGCAGCGATCCGGATGTGATCGCCCTGCTGATGTTCGCCGACGCTTTCCCGCCGCCGGTCTTCACCGTGTTCGGGCCGATCGGCTGGGTGCCCACGGTGGAACTGACGGTACAGGTTCGCGCCCATCCGGCACCGGGGCCACTGCAGGTGCGGCTGGCCTCGCGTTTCATGACCAGGGGCGTGATAGAGGAAGACGGTGAATACTGGGACAGTACCGGCCAGTTGGTGGCAATCAGTCGCCAGACAGCGAAGGTTCGATTGCGCAAGCGTTAACGGGACGATTGCCGGACGCGTCCGAACACCGCATATCCCAACAAGCCCACCACAAGCGTCACACCCAGCAGCGGAATCGTGCAGCCCATGATCACCAGCAAGACCGTAAGCGCGCTGCGTACGGGCAACCCCGCCGTGCGCGGCGCTACCGGCAGCCATCGCGAGCTGGCCGGGCGGCGCAGCCACCACAGGAAGGTGCCACTCACGCATAGAAATATCACGGCGGCACAGGCCAGTACATTCAGCGCGATGTTCCACCAGCCCATACTAGCCTGATGTACCGCGACGCCGACTGCCATGCTTTTTGCCAGGGCGGAGTAATCGTCAAACCCGACTTCGGCCACTATCTCACCGCTGTGTTGATCGACGTGCACCGTTCTCTCATCGCCTGGCGCATCAGTGTCGCCGACCATTGATGTACTGCTGATAGTGTAGACGCCGTCGGCGCTCTGCGGCAGATTGATGCGGTAGCGGGGACCGAAGCCGATGGTGCGTGCCAGTGTGTCGATGGCATTCAGGGTCACTGCGCTGTGGCCATCGGGGGCTGCATGATGGGCGTGCGCAGTTGACGCGGGCAGGGGCGTCTGTTCCAGACCCCAGGGGACTTCTTTTGCCGAACCGTGATTCATCGCGGCGTGATTGGTACCGGAGAGCGCGACAGGGCCCCACCTTTCGGCCGGGAATGAGCCCCAGGTTTGCACAAACTTGCCACCCCAGATGTCGGTCCAGGCGAGACCGGACAGCAGGAAGAAGCAGAGCACGACGGCACTGTACAACCCGGTAAACAGGTGCCAGCGCCGCCAGCTGCTGCGTCGGGAGGACTCCTGCCCAGAAGCAGGTTTTCGCTGCCGCAACCACATATACGGTCCTGTCACGATCAACAGAAACGCGAGGCCGGCGACCACTTCCAATATCACGTCACCCACATCACCCAGCAGCAGGCTGCCGTGAATGCGGTGCGCCCATGCGTAGGGCGTGCGGTTCTTGTCCACTACGCGCATCACCCGGTTGCTATAGGGATCGATATCGACAACATAGGCGTCTGTGGCCTGCACCAGTTCAATCTGTGCGGTGCTATTTGCGGTGGGGGCAGGAATATACAGGGTGGGTGTCGCCGCGGGCAGTGCCCCTGCGGCCGCTGCGAGTTGTGCCGTGGGCGACGTCGAGTCGCCTTCTGTGCCGTTCACGACGAGACGTTCTCCCAGCGGTGTTTCTACCGAGGTGTAGTACACCATCATCAGCCCGGTGGTCGCCAATAGCAGTAAAAATGGCACTACCAGGACGCCGGCAAAAAAGTGCCAGCGCCAGGTTGCGCGGTATTGCTGCCCGTTGCCAGGGGTGCGCGTGTTGCTGTGTGTGGTCGTCATAGCTGGAAACGGATTCCCGCGTAGAATGACAGCGGTGCGCCGGGGTAGAGAATGGCTGCATCTGGTGCAGCCAGTTCACGCACACTGAGGGTCGACACGTACTGTGTGTCCAGCAGGTTGTCCACCTCGGCAAAGATCTCCCAGCGGTCGCTCACGAATCCGGTGCGGAAACCCAGCAAACCATAGCTGTCGACTTTGTAGGTATTGCTGAAGTCGGCGTAGCGATCACCGACAAAGTCAAACGTGGGGCCGGCATAAAAACCGTTGGCGTTGCGATACATCAGCTCACCGCGCACAGCGTAATCCGGTGCCGCAGGCAAATCATTGTTGCCATAGGCGTCATCGCTGTCGAAGCTGAAATCGTTCAGCGTGAGACTGAGAGTCGGCTCCACCAGATGTTCCCCGGCGCTATCCAGGGCAAAGCTTGCACCGAGCAGGGATTCGACTCCGGCATGAATGGTGTCATCCACGTTGGCGGACAGGCTGGTGCCGGGGGCTAATGGGTCCTCTATAGAAAGAATTTCGTCGTTGATCCGGGCGTAGTAGAGCGCCACGTCCCAGTACCATCTGCTCCCCTCGCCAAAGGTCTGCTCGCCGCGGGTGCCGATCTCCAGCACCGCACCCTTCATCGCATCCAGTGTCTGGTCATTGCCGCGGGCGTCGTCTTCCAACTCATAGTTGGTCGGCGGTTCATACAACTTGCTGGCATTGGCAAAGAGTGTGATGTTGTCGGTAACGTCGTACAGCACACCCACGCGTGGGTTAATGCTGTCGTAATCGGCATTGGGATTGCGCACCTCGGTGGAGGCGATGTCTATATTGCTTACGTCGCGCTCCGCCCAGACGGCTTGCGCGCCGTATACCAGCGTCCACAGCGGTGCCGGTTGCCAGCGGTCAATCGCGAAGGCCTCGAGATTTTGTGCCTTGCGCTCTACGCCGGTGGTCTCGCCGTTTTTCTCGCCATTGTTGTTGCGGTAATTGCCGCCGGTCACCTTGCCGTCGCCGTAGTTGAACCCGAACAGTAAATCATGGCTGTCCAGCTGCAGTTCATAGCGGCCCATGACCCCGGCGTCGCGGTGTTTGGTGTCGATTAGCAGACTGAATACTTCCTGCGGCGGCAGCGGTCCGGGACCGTCAAAGTCGACTTCTTTATAGACTATAGGGTGGTGCAATTTTTGCTCCTCCCAGGAGATGCCCAGCTCCAGCGCGCTGTTGTCGCTGAGCGCCCAGCGCGTCTTGTTGGCCACGCGCCAGGTGTCGACATTTTTCTGGTAGTTGCCGAGTTCGGCGTCCGCGGACGCCTGGTCGGGGTCATCCTTGTACTGTTCCTGGGTCAACGCCCCCGCCAGATCCTGTTTGCTATTGAGGTAGGTGCCATAGAAACGGGTTTCCCCCGTGTCAGAAAAGTTCCAGCCGGCATTTCCATATGCGCCGTCGCGCTCCTCGCTGCTGTGATTGCGGTAGCCGTCCCAGTTGTTGCTCAGCACAGTAACCAGGCCATCCAGGCCATTGTCGAATACTTGCGCGCCAGTGACCCGGGTATTGAACCGCCCGTGGCTGCCGCCGTTAACATACAGTTGCAAGGGGTCGCTGTTGAGCGCAGTGGGGGAATTGAAGTTGATGGCACCACCCAGCGTACTGGCGCCATAGGTCAGGGCGTTGGCACCACGGGCTACGGTGGCATAGCGTGTGCTCAGCGGGTCGATCAGTCGGTTGTGGTTGTTGCCGTCGGCCGTGGTGATCGGTAGGCCATCCTGTAACAACTTGACGCCGTTCATGTCGTAATCGGTGGCGTCGAGGTTGGAGCCGCGGATGGAGATAAACACGCCGTCGCCGCCGGTAGCGCTGTCGGTCCAGACGCCCGGTGCGTAGCGCAGCATATCGGCCAGGTTGGGCATATTGCGCTGATACAACTGCTCTGTGTCTATAACAGTGACCCCGCCGGGGGTGAGCGCCTGTTCGCGCAGCAGGTCGAGATGCAGTTGCTGCGCGTGGACCTCCACGATTTCCAAAGCGGGCTTTTCGGGGTTCTGCGCGTGGTCGGCCTGCGCCGCTGCAGGGGTTAGTGCCGCTAACGCGAGCAGGCACCGGGGAGTGCTGGCCAAATACCGCTGCTGGCTGCTTTTGTTGTGCATGAAAATGCTCCGAAACTATCTACAGATCGATATGCAGGAGCGGTACACAACGGCTGTTGTGGCCATTGGGAGTAGGGGTGCCCCGTGTGAGGGCGCAAGTGTATTGAAGTCGGGAGATGCGCAGAAGTGACAAATTGTCGCAGGGGCCAGCAGGGGGGCTGGCGCCAGGCAGCGTGTCCAAATAGCGCGCTCGGAGCAGCGCGCGCGATTGGCAGGGTCAGCGTCGAAGCCCGTTAGCGCAGCGCTCAGACGTCACGGATTTCGACAGGCATCAATGTCGCTGTCTGAAATGCCCAGATCCGCCGCGGCGCCCTTCAGATCGCCCATGGTAGCGTCGGCAGAATAGACCTGATTCGCGGCGTCAGATATCTGTGTGACAGACCCGACACTGCCATATTGGGAGACGTTACGGCTGACGGCGCTGAACAGCTTTCCAAGCCCGCTTTTGGTCTGCGACGCCTGCTGCGCCGCGTCGACTTTTTCTTGCAAACACGCCTTTTGTCGCGCTTCAAGGTCTGCCTGTGCCTCCGCTGGTGTGACCTCAGTTGTCACGGAAACTTGCGCACTACTGCCAGGGTTAGTCTGCTGGGAGATAGTCGCCTGGATTAGCCCGGCCAGCTGAGGGGTAATTTCACCTGTCACCTCCAAATTGTGTTCAGCCTGGAATTTGGAAACGGCGATGATCGTCTTGGTGGTGGCCGTGCCGTCGGCCGCGCCGGCATCGTAGCCCAGGGTGGTTAAGTCCTGCTGTACGATTTGTGTTAACTCATCGCCGAACGCCACGCCTGCCTGAGCACAGGCCAATACCATTGCTACCACAACTGATTTCCAACCCATCGTTACATCCTCCAGCAGGATCAAGTTTAAGCGTGCATTATAGACGGCAGCTCGGGATTGTCATTCCAGAGATTTCGCCAGTATCCTGCCGACTGACTATCGTGTGGAGACACTGATTTGGAAGCCTCGAAGCTCCTCTCACAATACATGCAGGAAATAGCAATTGCCTGCGACCTCGCGCCGGCGCTGGATCTGGCGTGTGGCACCGGCAGGAATGGCCTCTCTCTTCTGGCCCGCGATGTATCCGTGGTTTTTGCCGACCGCGACAGCCAGCGCCTCGAGCAGCTCAACCAGTATCTGGCCGCCCAGACCTGCAGTCGGCAGCGAGATTTGTCGCGCCTCTGGCAGGTGGATCTGGAAATCCCCGACACGCATCCGCTGGCGGCGGAAACCTTCGGTGCGATTATGGTTTTTCGCTACCTGCACCGCCCTTTGCTGGAGGATATCAAAGCGGCGGTAGTGCCCGGGGGACTGGTGATTTACGAAACGTTCACGGTGGAGCAGGCCAACATTGGCCGTCCCCGCAATCCCGATTTCCTGCTACAGCGCGGGGAACTCAGAGACTGCTTCTGCGATTGGCGCATCCTGCACAATTTCGAGGGTATCGAACTCGACTCGAACACGGGTCAGCCGCGGGCCATCGCCCAGGTGGTGGCTGAAAAACCTGCCGCATAAAATCGGCCGCGTCGCCCGATTGCTACCGGACGCCTTTTAATATCCCGCTACCCACCCGCCGGGTCGCCGTGTATCCGAGGCGCCATACAGCCAACCATCCTCCAGCATGATGGAATTGGTGCGGCCGGTAGTGCGCCCCGCGATATCCACATTCTGCCCCATCGCTTTTAGCAGCCGGATGGTATCGGGGCTGAAGCCCTCTTCCATTTTCAGTACGTCGGGCATCCACTGGTGATGGATTCTGGGCTCTGCGGCCGCGGTGGCGACATTCATATCGAATTCCATCGCGTTCAGGGCCATCTGCAGCACTGTGGTGATAATCACGCTGCCGCCGGGACTGCCGGTGGCCAGCCACGGCTTGCCGTCTCGCAGCACAATGGTCGGGCTCATGGAGGAGAGTGGGCGTTTCCCCGGCTCTACCTTGTTGGCCTCGCCCTGTACCAGTCCAAACGCATTGGCGTTGCCGGGGCTGGTGGCGAAATCGGCCATTTCGTTGTTTAGCAACATGCCCGTGCCAGGTACCGCGATGTTGGAACCAAAGCTGAAATTCAAGGTGTAGGTGTTGCTGACGACGTTGCCGAAGCGATCGGCGACACTGAAATGGGTCGTTTCAGTACTCTCGCTACCCAGCGGGCGGCCGGGCGCGATCTCCGCTGCAGGCGTAGCCTGTTGGCTATTGATGCGCGCCCGCTGGCGCGTGGCGTAGTCTTTGTCAATCAGTTGCGCCACCGGGACATCGACGAAATCCGGGTCGCCCAGATAAAGGCTGCGATCGGCATAGGCCAGTTTCATGGCCTCTGTGAGATGGTGCAGATAGTCGGCCGAGTTGTGGCCCATCGCCTGCAAATCATAGCCTTCCAGTACGTTGAGAATTTGCAGTATATGCACACCGCCGGAAGAGGGCGGTGGCGTGGAGACAACTTCGAATCCCCGGTAGGTACCGCGTACGGGTTGCCGCTCGACGACGCGGTAGTCGGCGAGGTCCTGTGCGGTGATTAGCCCGCCACCGGTTGCCATTTCTGTGGTGATACGTTGCGCCACTTCGCCCCGGTAAAAGCCGTCAGCTCCCCTGGCACTGATCTGGCCCAGCGTCCACGCTAAATCGAGTTGTCGCCAGGTGTCGCCAATCTCATAGGCCGCGCCGTCCGCCTTGAAAAACAAGCGCTTTGCGGCCGGATTTTGCCGCAGGCGTTCTGCGCTGGCGTCAATTTCAAATGACAGCGCAAACGACACAGGAAAGCCCTCTGTGGCAAGCGCGATAGCGGGCGCCAGTACCTGCTCCCGGCTCAGTGTGCCGTATTCTTCCAGTGCGTAGAGCAAGCCCGCTACAGTGCCGGGTACCCCCGCTGACTGCAGGCTGAAATATTCACGGCTGTGATCGAGCTCACCCTGGTCGTCCAGAAACATGTCACGGCTGGCCGCGGCGGGCGCACTCTCGCGATAATCGATCAGTGTTTGTCGGTTTTTACCGGCCAGGTGGATGAGCATGAAGCCACCGCCAGCAAGATTCCCCGCACGCGGGTAGGTCACCGCCAGCGCAAATCCGGTGGCCACTGCAGCATCTACCGCATTGCCACCCTGGCGCAGCATTTGCGCGCCCACTTCCGCAGCCAGTTGTTCGGGGCCCACCACCATGCCGTGGCGCGCAACCACCGGAATGAAGCGCTCCCGGTAGTCGATAATGGGCTCAGACGTTTCCGCCCGGACATCTGTTGTCGACACGGCTGCAACGGGTGCGTGTGCTTTTGCGCTAGCCTGTGGGTCAGGCGCGGCGCAGGATACAATGGCAACACTCAACAGACTCAGGGCCAGAAATGATTGCCGGAGAATGGTCACAGGTGAGGCTCCTCTTTGTTGGGAAGGGCCGACTTTAACTGTTTTGTTTTGCCACGCATACTCTCAGGCGCGTCTCAATGCCTGGCGCGATGGGTTCACACACAGAGGGAGCTATTCACATGCACGTACTGGAAGCTGAGTTGGAGCAGCGCTGGGGTGCGATGTTTGCTGCACTGGCAGGCGGTGATGATGTGTCACCTGCCCAGCGGCTGCGTGCCGAGGGCCTTATGGAAGCGGCGGTATTGATCGCGATCGCCACCCCGGAGACATTGGTGGACGCCATGGATCGCTGTTATCGAGCCGCCTATAGCCGCTCGATAGCGAAGGATTTCGGCGATGACTGGCAGGCGTTCTTTCCCTTCCCGCAGATTCCCGCTATGGCAAAGCGGGCACCGGTGTATCCAAGCACGAAGGACTGACGCGGTTTCAGCGCGGATCGCGCCACATGAACCAGGCCATGGGGCCATTTTTACCTACCGCCTCCTGGCTTGTGACCACGAAGCCGTGGCGTTCGTACAGCGGCACGTTGCGAGGATTGGAACACTCCAGGTAGGCCGGCATACCGCGTTCGTCACAGATCCGGATACCCTGTTTGAGTAGCGCAGCGCCGATGCCGCGGCCCTGTTCGCTGCGGCGACAGCCGATGAACTGCAGGTAGTAGTGAGGCTCTGTGGGATGGTGCTTGGCGAACACGGAACCCTGGCGCAATACGCGCCACACTGGCCTCAGCCCATTTGCTCTGATCAGTTTTAAGCTGAAACGGAGCAAGCGCAGCCGCGGTGCAGTCTTAAGGCGCTGTTCCGGCGGCAGCCACAACGCCGCAGCGCGGCCCTGCTCTTCGATGTGAATGATACCGCGCGGTAGATAGACACCCTTTACCAGCATGCGAAAAAAATACGGGTACAACTGCGTGGTCGGAAATAACCAACTGAACATGGGATCTTCGGCAAAACTATCGCTGAGCGTGTCGACGAGGTTATCCAGATCCGCCTTGTTAGCGTTGCGAATGGTGGGTGCGTTATTCATGCTGTGAAACTTTGCCTCTACAGGATCCGGCGGCTACTATAGCGCTCAACAGCGTAGCAGGGTATGACAGTGCGATACGAGCAATTCCGACGCGAATATACCGCCGCCGGCCTCACCCGGGCCATGCTTGACGCCTGCCCGTTGCGTCAATTTGAGCAGTGGCTGGAGCAGGCGATAGCGGCCGAGCTGAACGATCCGACCGCGATGGTGCTGGCGACGGTGGATGAGCGCGGCGCGCCCTGGCAACGCATTGTGTTACTGAAGGGCTTGTCGAAAGGCAGCTTTGTTTTTTACACCAATTACGACAGCGACAAGGCGCGCGCTATTGAGCGTACGCCGCGTGTGTCGCTGCACTTTCCCTGGAATGTCCTGGACCGGCAGGTCATTGTTGCCGGCACTGCTCAAAAAATAGGCGATGCTGAATCCGCGCAATATTTTGCGTCGCGGCCACGCGAGAGCCAGATTGCGGCCTGGGCATCGCGACAAAGTAAATCCATCAGTGATCGCGCCACGCTGGAACAGCAGGCGCAGCGCATTCGTGACAAATTCGGCGACGGTGAAATTTCCATGCCCCCTTTCTGGGGTGGCTATCGGGTGTTGCCTGAGCGTATCGAGTTCTGGCAGGGCGGTGAGCACCGCCTGCACGATCGTTTTGTGTATCACCGTGGGGCCGAGCGCGAGTGGGAGATCGAGCAACTACAGCCCTGAGTCGCGGCGTTTGCGTCTAGCGAATCCGGCGCTGGCCGAAGTAGCGCGGCTCTTCCTCAATGCCCAGCAGAATACGGCGTATCATGTCCAGGCCAGCCGCGGCAATCATGGTCTGAAATAGCGTGCGCTCCACCGGCCAGCACAGGCCTCGCGTGCGGATGTGCTCTCGATCTCCCCAGGCTATCCAGACTGTGCCCACCGGTTTTTCTGGCGTACCACCATCGGGCCCGGCAATGCCGGACACGGCGATGGCGTAATCCGCGCTGGCGCGATCCAGTGCGCCCAGTGCCATTTCCCGCACCACCTCTTCACTCACGGCGCCGTGTTGAGCGAGGGTGTCTTTATGCACACCGAGCACCGATTGTTTGATCGCGTCGGCGTAAGTGACGAAGCCAGCGTGGAAGCCGTCTGAAGATCCGGGCACGCGGGTGAGCATGGAGGCGATCAGACCGCCGGTGCAGGACTCCGCCGTGGTGAGTGTTGCGCCGCGCTCGCGCAACAGTTGGAGCACGCGCTGCGCCAGCGTGAGGTCGCCCTCGCCAATGATGTGCTCACCGAATAACTGCTGTAGTTGATCGCGGCAGCTTCGCTGGGCCTCGACGGCCGCCGCGCTGCTAACACTGAGTTTGATTTCCATCTGCGGTGCGCCCGCGCGAAATCCCAGCTCCACCTCCTGTGGCCAGTCTGGCATATTGTCAGTAATGATTTGCTGGGCGGTGGATTCCCCCAGACCAAATGTCTGCAGCCGCAAAATGTTGCGCTCCATAGGACGCTGCAACCGCGCCGCGAGGTCGGCCACAATGCCATCCAGCATCGACCGCAGTTCACTGGGGACGCCCGGTGTGCAGATGACGCGACAAGTCCCCACTGTCATCTCAAAGCCCACGGCACTGCCGACAGGGTTGTCGACAATGGTGGCGCCCGCGGGGAGCATGGCCTGTTTCATGTTGGCGGCGTTGAGTTGCAGATTGCGTTTTTCACACCACTGCTGCAGGTGTGCCACGGCCTGAGGGTGTTCCGCCAGTGGTACGCCCGCGACGGCGGCCAGAATAGCCGCAGTGAGATCGTCGATGGTAGGCCCGAGTCCGCCGTTGACGATCACCAGATCCGCAGTGGCGATCATCGCGGCCAATTCCGCTTCCAGTAGTGGCACATCGTCACCCACGGTGACCTTGCGGTAGACGCCAATCGCCAGCTCGCCGAGTCGCTGGGCGATCATGGCGGAATTAGAGTCCACGGTGTCGCCGCTCATAATTTCGTTGCCGGTGAGCAGCAGTTGTACGTTCAGTGGTGAGTCTGTCATGGGAGTCCTGTGTGTTTTGTCGCGGCGCCAGCATAGCGCCAATGCTTTTGCCAAGGCAAAGTGCTATCGTTTGGGCACAATGAGTGCGCCTCTGGATGACATGAATTACTGCCCCGACTGCGGCGGCCCACTGCTGCAGCATGTGGTCGCTGGCGAGCTGCGCAGCCACTGGTTTTGCCAGCGCTGCGGGGTGCCACATTATGCCTATCCCCGGGTGGTTGTCACCGCGTTTGTCGCCTGCGACAAACGCCTGTTGTGGGTGCAGCGCGATTTGCCGCCGCAGCGCGGCAAGTGGGCAATCCCCGGCGGTTTTCTGGAGCAGGGTGAGACATTGGCCGAGGGCGCCGCCCGTGAGCTGTGCGAAGAAGCGGGCATTCGTTTGGCGCCGGCGCAACTGCAGCTGTACATGACCGGCAGCATCACCTTTATAAATCAGATTTATATGGGCTTTCGGACGACGGTGGAATCACAGGTGTGCCCGCCGGGGGTGGAGTCCATGGCCTGTCGTTTTTTTACCCGTGAGGAGTGTCCCTGGGAGGAACTCGCCTATCCGCAGGTCAATGATTCCATCCGCCAGGCCTACGATGATCTGGACAGCGGCTGCTTCGAGGTGTGGCAGGCGCAGATGACAGAGAAGCACTATGAACTGCGTCCGGTCTCCCAGCGGCGCGCTGATACGGTCAGGGCACCGCGCTAAAAGCCGCCGTGTTCCTGCAGGTAGGTCAGTTCCGCTGCGCTGGATTTTCGCCCCAGTGCCGCATTGCGGTGTGGAAAGCGGCCAAACCGGGCGATGACATCGCGGTGGGCAATGGCGAAGCGGGTAAAGCTATCGAATTGTGGCTGCCTGACCTGCTTCGCTAATGCCTCGAACAGCGCGACACAGGTCTCCTGCACGGCCAGATCCTCACAGTGTTCCAGTGGCAGGTAGAGAAATACGCGGTGGATCGCAGGCAGGCGCAAATGGCGGTCAGCGGCGATGGTGTCTTGCGCCAGCGCGAGTGCGAGCGGGTCTCCCGCGAACGCCTGTACTGTGCCCCGGTGGATATTGCGGGTGAATTGGTCCAGTAACACCACCAGTGCCAGCAGGCCGCGATCGGTCTGCGTCCAGGCCTGCAATTGTCCCTCCAGTGCCAGCGCGAGCGACGCGCCGAATTGCTCGCGACAGAACGTGTCGGTTTCATCACTGGCACCAAACCATAGCGCGTGGTGATCGCTGGTGCACAGGCCATCCTCATTCAGGTCACCGAACCAGAAGTTGTGAATGGCCGCTATGGTGTCGGTCATCGCTGTGAGCCTCCCGTTGTCGTCCCAATATGATAAAGTTCGCCCCTCCTTTTGAACTTATCACAATGGAAACAAACTATGGCACTACTTCCCACAATCACATTGGACACTGACGAGCAAAAAGCCAGCTACGGTTTTGGCCTGCAATTTGGCAATCAACTACTGCGCAACGACTTTGAAGGCCTGGATGTGGAGGCGGTTATCGCCGGCATCCAGCACTGGTATCAGCACCAGGAATCGGCCGTCACGCAAGAGGAGATCAATCCCAGCTATCAGGTGATTCAACAGCGCCAGCAGGAAAAGGCGGCGAAAATATCTGCCAAGCGGGAGGCTTTGGCAGAGAAGTTCCTGGCAGGCAACGCGGCGCGCGAGGAAGTGTCTACGACTGCCAGCGGCTTGCAGTATGAAGTGCTGGAAAGCGGTAGCGGCGGTGCCAGTCCCGGCCCGCAGTCCAATGTCGTGACCCATTACCATGGCACGCTGGTGGATGGCACGGTTTTCGACAGCTCGGTGCAGCGTGGCGAGCCGGCCGAATTTGGCGTGCACCAGGTGATTCCCGCCTGGACGGAAGCGCTGCAGATGATGTCGGTTGGCGACAAGTGGCGCATTGCCTGCCCGCCGCAACTTGCCTATGGCGAGCAGGGCGCCGGTGATGCGATTCCACCCAATACCGCACTGGTATTTGAAATCCACCTGATCGATATCAAGAGCTGATAGCCGGTGGCGGCCAACATCAATCTGCCGCGTATCCTGCGGGTCGGCGCGGGTGCCAGCGGGCAGCTGGTGGCGACGCTCGCAGAACTCGGGCTGTCGCGCCCCCTGCTGGTGACTGATCCGTACATGAAGGACTGTGGTTACTGTGCGCAATTGCAGGTGCCACTGGATGCGGCCGGTATCGCGTACGGCCTTTTCAGCGACTGCGTTCCCGATCCCACCACCGACAGTGTGTATGCCGCCCTGGCGCAGCTGCGCGCCGGTGATTTCGACTGTGTTGTCGCGCTCGGCGGGGGCAGTTCCCTGGACACCGCCAAGGCCGTTGCGGTGCTCGCAGAACGCGGCGGCACCATGCGCGATTACAAGGTGCCCCGTCAGGTGGATTCCGGTCTGCCGATTATTGCTATTCCGACCACGGCCGGAACGGGGTCCGAGGCTACCCGCGTGGCGATCATCACAGACACCGAGACGCATGAGAAAATGTTGTGCATGGGTTTGGGGCTGATGCCGGTGGCGGCCCTGGTGGATTTTGAACTGACCCTGACAATGCCTTACCGCCTCACAGCTGACACGGGCATCGACAGCCTGTGCCACGCGCTGGAGGCCTATATCAGTCGCAAGGCCAACCCGTTTACCGACAGTATTGCGCTCACCGCCATGCGCACCATCTACCAGAATATTCGCACTGCCTGCGCCGAGCCGGATAACCGCCAGGCCAGAGAGGCGATGATGCTGGCGGCGACACAAGGCGGCATTGCGTTTGCGAATGCGTCGGTGACGTTGATTCACGGTATGAGCCGCCCGATTGGAGCGTTGTTCCATGTGCCCCACGGACTCAGCAATGCCATGTTATTACCGCAGGTCACAGCGTGGACGGTCGATCATGCGCCACAGCGCTACGCCGACTGCGCGCGGTATATGGGCATTGCGACAGCGATGGACAGCGATCAGGCCGCCTGCGCGAAATTGGTGGAGGCACTGCATGCGCTGACCACCGATCTGCAGGTACCGGGACCTGAGGCCTTCGGGATTGACCGCGGCGCGTGGTTTGATGCCCTTGAGCTGATGGCCGCACAGGCGTTGGCGTCGGGTTCGCCCGCCAATAATCCCCGCGTGCCTGTGGCACAGGATATCGTGCAGCTGTATGAGCGTATCTGGTAGCGTCGAACGGCCCGGGACGCGGCGCTCAGCGGAGAAAGTCGGCGTTTTGGTCGGCGCTGGCGCTTACATTGCCGCGCGCCATTGTTTACACTAGCAGGGCTTCAATCTCTTTAAATTACGCTGGATCATCTGCTTATGAAACGCGTCGTATTCAATCAAAAAGGCGGGGTCGGCAAGACCAGTATCGCTTGTAATTTGGCCGCGATCTCGGCGGCGATGGGTCATCGCACGCTGGTGATAGACCTCGACGTACAGGGCAACTCCACGCACTATCTGGTGGGGGAGATTGACGCGGAAGCCTTTCCGGCAGAGGCGCAGGGCGTGGCCGGTCTGTACCGTCAGACAGTGGGTTCGCGCAAAATGCGCAAGAACCCCGACTCATTCGTGTGGGAAACTCCGTACGAAAACCTGTTCCTGTTGCCCTCCAGTCCGGTGTTGGCAGATATGGAGAAGGAGCTGGAGTCCCGCTACAAAATCTACAAGTTGCGCGACGCACTGGAAAAACTGAACGAAGAGTACGACCGGGTGTACATCGACACTCCCCCCAGTTTTAATTTCTACTCCAAGTCCGCCCTGATCGCCGCAGACAGCGTACTGATTCCGTTTGATTGCGACAGCTTTGCGCGCCATAGCCTGTACTCACTGCTGGATAACATCGGCGAGTTGCAGGAGGATCACAATCCCGATCTGGAGGTGGAGGGCATCATCATCAACCAGTTCAACTCACAGGCGCGGTTGCCGGGAGAGTTGGTCGCAGAACTGGAGGCCGAGGGATTGCCGGTCTTCAAGAGCTATCTCAGCAGCTCCGTGAAGATGAAAGAGTCGCACCGCGATCACCGTCCCCTGATCGACATGGCTCCCAGTCATAAGTTAACCGGACAGTTCCTGGATTTACACGCGGAGCTGGAGAAGGCGGCCAAGCGCGCCGCAGCTTGATCCGCCAAAGATCCCCGGCAAATGGACGAAGATGTGGAATCGGCTATATCCATATGCTTCCTGGTTATTTGTAACTCCCTTTTTGATTCTATAAAGTGCCCACCCTGACGCTATAACCACGAGTATGATCTTCGCGTGAAACTGGAACTCGACAGCATTAACGACAGCCTGCGCAATGCCAGCGCGGCCGAGATTGTGACCTGGGCGCTCAGTTTGGGGCACAAGACGATTGCGACCACCAGTATGGGGCGCAACGCGGCGGTGATGCTGCACCTGGTAAGTGAAATCGATAAATCGGTGCCGACCATCTGGGTCGACACCGGCTATAACCTGCGCGATACCTACGTGGTTGCCGAACGCTTGATTCGCGATCTGGATCTGAATATCCACGTGTACTCCCCTGAAATGACCTCTGAGCGGCGCAATGCCATCATGGGTGGTATCCCCACCGTGGATGAGGAAGAGCGTCACCAGGAGTTTACGCGACAGGTGAAGCTGGAGCCGTTCGCCCGCGCGCTGGACGAGTTTCAGCCGGAAATCTGGCTGACGGGTATACGCCGGGAAGAAACCGAATTGCGCAAGAGCCTGGATATCGTGTCAATGGATGGCCGCGGCATTATCAAAGTGGCACCCCTGTTTCACTGGTCAGAGGACGACGTAGACGCCTATATGGCTCGCTACAGTCTGGCTACGTGTAAGCACTATTTTGACCCGACCAAGGTACATGACGGCCGCGAATGTGGTCTGCACACCGCCGCCTGATTACGCGGGCTCGACCCAGCCAGTACGACTCCCACACCGACTGCTCTGGTGGCGGCTCTTCGAGGCTTGGCCACCTAGGGGTCGATGCGAATATAGGCGCGACGCCCCATTTTGCCCGTGAGGCGGGAGAAAAAGTCTGCCGCCAGCATCTGCAGCCCGTATTTGCGCCGCAGGGCCGCCAGGGCGATGGCCTGATCCGCGGGGTCATCGAGGACATAAGCCTGAGTATCTTGCCACTTGCCTGTTACCGTGCCGCTCATGGTACAGGCTGCGATGCGTGATTCGCTAAAATTGCGCAGGCGTTTCACCTTGCCGGCATCGCCAGCGCTAAAAAGGTAGTAGCTGCCCTGGTCCGGCGCAAACCACACGGGGGTGTCGACCCAGTCGCCGGAGCGTTTGCGAGTGGCAAAACTGATGTAGCTGCCGCTGGGTGCTGAATTTGTTTTTTTGGTGTTCATAAAAAAACCTGTAAGCTTGTTGCAAGGGGTTGTGACCGCTGCCGTCATTTAATCGGCAATCGTCATAGGCCACAATACATGTGCTGAAACAAATGGGAAACTTCGACATGAACCGCTTTGATGCATCTTCCACGACCGATCAGGTTATCGAGGGTATTTCTCTGGAGGGCAAGCTCGCCGTCGTCACTGGTGCCTCCTCGGGCTTGGGAGTAGAGACCTGTCGCACTCTGGCCGCTGCCGGGGCAACCGTGCTGATGGTGGCGCGCGACGAGGAGAAGCTGGAGTCTGTAGCCCGGGATCTGCTGCTGGCGCAACCAGGGGCGCAACTGCTGACACAGTGCATGGATCTGGCGGATCTCGATAGTGTGCGCAACGCGGCCACCGAAATACTCCTGTATCACTCAGAAATTCAGCTGCTGATCAATAACGCCGGGGTCATGGCCTGTCCACTGCAGCGCACGAAGCAGGACTTTGAACTGCAATTTGGCACCAATCACCTGGGGCACTTCCTGTTTACCGGGTTGTTGTCGGAAGCACTTTTCGACGGCGCGCCGGGCCGGGTGGTCAACCTCAGCTCGGCGGGGCACCGGTTTGCACGTTTCAATTTTGAAGATCCCTCGTACCACCACCGCGAATACGACAAATGGCAGGCCTACGGCGAGTCCAAGACCGCCAATGTGCTCTTTACGGTAGCGCTGGATCTGCGCACACGGGAGCGGGGCGTGCGGGCTTTTGCCGTCCATCCTGGCGCGATCAGGACCAACCTCGGTCGGCACATGGAGGCGTCTGATCTTGCCACCCTGAACGAGAGATCCAACTCCACTGAGAAAATGGTGTTCAAATCTGTGGAGCAGGGCGCGGCGACAACCGTCTGGGCGGCGTCCTCGCCGCATCTCGCGGGACGCGGGGGTATCTATCTGGAAGATGTGCAGATCGCAGCGGCGGCGGTGGAGGGTAAAAGTACTGGGGTGGAATCCTATGCGGTGAACCCGGCGTCGGCCGAGCGACTGTGGACGCTGTCTGAGGAGTTGGTAGGGCAGTCGTTCGATTATTGATGCGGGCTGGGATTTCCGTGCGCACGCGATATTGGGTCGTTTTTATGGGGTTCGGGTAGTGTGGTTAGTTAACCCGGCCTTGCCAAATATTTCTCGACTCACAGGACACGCCGTGAACCCATCCATGGGGGCTTGGGCTCGACATCCATGTCTCGCACAGTCCTGTGAGGCGAGAAATATTTGGCAACGCCTCTTATATAGTGCTGCCATACATTAGCGCTGCTAATTTTTCAGCGCTGGACCGGCCTCTGGGTAAAATGCTGTTCCTACAGGACTGTGCGAGGCAGGACGCCGAGCCCAAGCCTCCATGGACGGATTCACGGCGTGTCCTGTAGGGACTGTATTTTACCCGGAGGCCTCGAGTGGCAATGAACCCAATCCATAGGTAATCTACTCACATTTAAACTTGCCGTAACAGAAGACGTATTCAATGTCCGAACACAACTCCATCGCCGCAATATTCAAAGGCAAGGTCGCCTTAGGCTCACACGTTACAGTTAAGGGCTGGCTGCGCAGCAAGCGCGATTCCAAGGCCGGAATATCGTTTCTGGCGGTACACGACGGCTCCGCCTTTGATGCAATCCAGGCCGTGGTGCCCAATACGCTGGAAAACTACGAGTCCCAGGTGCTGGCCCTGTCCACGGGTTGCGCTGTTATTGTCAGCGGTGAATTGGCCGAGTCGCAGGGCAAAGGGCAGAGCGTGGAAATCCAGGCCAGTTCAGTTGAAGTGGTCGGTGGCGTCGATGATCCCGAGACCTACCCGATTGCCAAAAAACGTCACAGCTTCGAGTACTTGCGTACCCAGGCGCATCTGCGACCGCGCACCAATACTTTTGGTGCGATCACGCGGGTGCGCAATACCTTGGCCAACGCCATCCACAACTACTTCTACAGCAACGGCTTCCACTGGATCAATACGCCCATTATCACCGGCAGCGACTGCGAGGGCGCTGGGGAGTTGTTTCGGGTCAGTACGCTGGATTTCGCCAATCTGCCACGCAATGCGCAGGGTGGGGTCGATTTCCAACAGGATTTTTTTGCCGGTGAGTCCTTCCTCACCGTGTCGGGACAACTGGAGTTGGAAGCGTATTGTCTGGCAATGAGCAAGGTATACACCTTCGGTCCTACCTTCCGGGCGGAAAACTCCAACACCAGCCGGCACCTGGCCGAGTTCTGGATGGTTGAGCCGGAGATCGCCTTTGCCAACCTCGATGATAACGCCACCCTCGCGGAGAGTTTGCTGAAACACGTGATTTCTGCGGTGCTGGAAGAGCGCGAAGACGATATCGCGTTCTTCCAGCAGCACATCGATGACGGCGTGATTGCGCGCCTGCAAGGCGTGCTCGATAGCCCGTTCGAGCGTATGGAGTACAGTGAGGCGGTCGACATCCTGAAAAACAGCGCGCAGTCCTTCGAGTTTCCCGTGGATTGGGGGCTGGATCTGGCTTCGGAACACGAGCGCTACCTCACGGAAAAACACGTGGGCAGACCGGTTGTGGTGATGAACTACCCCAAAGACATCAAGGCTTTCTATATGCGCCTGAACGATGATGGCAAAACTGTGGCGGCGATGGACGTACTGGCGCCGGGTATTGGTGAAATCATCGGTGGCAGCCAGCGGGAGGAGCGCCTGGACATGCTGGATGCGCGCATGGATACAGCGCTGCGCGAGAGCTTGTGGTGGTACCGGGATCTTCGCCGCTATGGCACGGTGCCGCACGCGGGCTTTGGCCTCGGCTTTGAGCGTCTGCTCAATTACGTCACCGGTATGGACAATGTGCGCGATGCTATTCCTTATCCCCGCACTCCTGGACACGCTATTTTCTAGCGGCTACACCGGCGTACTCCCCCGAAAAGCCCTGACCCAATTTGGGCGTTTTGCGAAAATTCACGTCCAGTTTGTGCAAAATTGCCTAAAATATGATCAATGGAATGGTTTCTCTCCCCCATACTGATAGGCCAGTGCGATGAACTGCTCTGTGATGGCAAGGGCAGCGGAGGCTTTGACGTGCGACAGGCACTACAAGAAAAAGAAGACGGGCCGGTAAGTGAAATGGCGATTGTGAATACTTTCACCAAGTTGATTTTTGGCGACGAGGCTTACACGGCGCGCGAATTGTCGATCATCGCGGCTTTTCAGGCGATGGATGCCACCGTCTCGCGTGATGGTCGCAAAGGCATGGGAGAGTATTTGCGCAATCTGGGTGTGCGGGAGATGATTCAATTGGTCTCCGGCTTGCGGCAAACCCTATCAGACTGTGCCAACAGCCTGCCACGCTCAAGTCTGGGCAAACCGCAGCACGCCACCCGATTAGTCTAGTCTGTCGTACTGGCTGTTTTCAGGCCACAGTCTGCAACAGGCTTGAACAGTGACTGGTAGGAGCCCTGGGCATCCGCCCCCAGAAAAGTCAATTCCACGCTCTGATTTAATTGAAAACGACGGGTCGTGCTGGTGAGGCTGGCCGTCCACTTGTCGTAACTGAATTTTTCCGGATCCTTGCGCAAGTCCACAAAGCCCGATAAGCCGTTGTCATCGAGCCGCGCGGTGAACCCGCCACTGGTGACGTGGCTGATGGTTGCCTTGAAAACTACGGCAGTCTCACTGGTAATGCGCTTCAGGTAGTTAGCGACCAGCCAGCGCTCCGCTTCCAGCGTCGCCGCACGGCAGGCGTTGAGGCGTAGCTTCAGGTCGGACAGCGACGTTGCATCGACTTTTCGGGCCTCAGCACCCTGTAATATCGCCTTGATCTGCAGGTGTGCCAGAAAATCCACATACTTACGCAGTGGTGAGGTGCAATTGGTATAGCAGTCCAGGGCCATTCCCATGTGCGGTAGTGGCTCGCAAGATAACTCGGCTCGTGTGAGTAGCCGATTGACCATGGCGCGCAGCGGTAGCGTCTGCTTCGAAGCGGCGAGGCCGCGCATGGTATCGCGATATCCTGTCACGGTGGTCGGATCAAGGTCTGCCAGTTCGGGCGCGTGCAACGTAACGAACTTGCGGACTTCATCGATACGGTCGGCGCGAAAGCCCGGGTGTGACACGAAGGGGCCGCTGGCCTGGTGGGTCGCCAGAAAACGGGCGCCACAGCGATTGGCGGCAACCATGCATTCTTCCACCAGTCTTTGCGACAGCAGTTTCTCAGTGGGCTCGATGTTTTCAATTTGTTTGTTGTCGTTGAGTATCCAGCGGAACTCCTGGCGATCTTCCATCACCAGGTTGTTCTGTTCGCGCTGTGCGCGCAATACCCGGTAGATCTGGTACAGGGTCTCCAGCGGCGAGGCATGGCTCATGAGTTCGTCATACTGGCCGTTCAGATAGCGGTCGACGGCGAAATACGACAGTTTTGCGCGTGAGCGCACGGTAGCCTCTATAAACTCGAAATCACCGATCTCACCACTGTCGCTGATGGCGATTTTGCATACCAGCGCGGCGCGGTCGACACCCTCGGATAACGCACAAGTGTCCTGCGAGAGTTCTTCTGGCAGCATCGGCAGCACGTCACCGTGAAAATACACGGACGTTCCTCGCGCAGCCATATCGCGGTACAGGTCAGACCCGGGCTCGATGTAGGCGGAGGGATCGGCAATGGCGACGAACAGTATCCAGCCATCCGTGCTGATCTCGGCATACAGCGCGTCATCGATATCCAGCGTCTTGGTCGAATCGATCGATACGAACTCAAGGTCCGTGAGGTCGCGCCGCTTCTGTGTCTCCATTGGCGTGCGGTGCGCGATAGTCGCTTTGACTTCCTCTTTAACGGCGTTGCTCCACTGTGTGGCTAGCCGGTATTTGGCCATGCTATAGAGGTTTTCAATGCCGGGAGTATGCTCGTCTCCGATCACCGAGAGCACTTTGGCCTGTGGTTTACCGTCGCGGATGGGATGGCGCAGGATCGCGCAGCGCAGGTAGTCACCTTCTTTGGCGCCGTTGCGGGCTTGCGGTGGAATGAACAGCCAGCGATTCAATTGCGGGAGGTCTGGCTCCACGAAAACAGCCTTGCCCTTGGTCACGCAGCGCCCGGTAAAATCCGTCAGGGGACTGCTCACCAGCTTCTCAATATCGGCGATGGTTTTGTTGTCTTTAGTGGGCCGGATACAGACCCTCACCCGGTCATCCGGGAAGGCCTTGAGCATCTCCTGCGGCGGAATAAAAATCTCCCGACCATCGTCCAGTACCGCAAAACCATAGCGCGACTGGGTGCCTTTGACCACGGCTTCGACGCGTTCTTTCTCGGCCTCCATTTGCGACTTAAGGCCTTGAAGTTGCGAGAGGGTATCCTGATTGAACATTCGTGAGACAACTTTATTTCAACGGTTAAGCAGCGCATCCTAGCCGAAATCGCCACGGCTGTCAGTGAGTTATGGTTGAATCGGGCAATGCGGGTGCAATTTGGTACAGCAGCATTGACAGCCAGCCGTGGCGGGTTCAATAATCAATGCAATGCGGTTGCAAGCCGTTGATTCCTGCCTTTCGAAGCATCTGTGACCTGAAAAGTGAAACAGCAGGCTGATTTTTGCAGATATTTGGAGAATACGGATTACAACCCGCGCCCTCATAGCTGATGATCACCCGGTAATTCGTGGAGCTCTCGTCGCCTCACTCCTCTCCCTGGGGGTGATTGAGGACGTGTCTACCGCTGACTGTTTTAGCGAACTCATCGAAATGCTGGAACAGGATGCAGCCTATCAACTGCTTATTCTCGATCTCAGCATGACAGACATCTCCGGGTCACGCGGAGTTGCCTATGTACGCGAGCACTATCCTGAGATACCTATAC
This sequence comes from Halioglobus sp., assembly GCA_037969215.1. Taxonomy (GTDB): domain Bacteria; phylum Pseudomonadota; class Gammaproteobacteria; order Pseudomonadales; family Halieaceae; genus Marimicrobium. Next base: position 12,314 of record JBBKWY010000163.1, on the reverse strand, counting down.
TGGTGTTTTCGGGTAATGATACGGCCGATATCATTGCCGAATGTTTTGAATATGGCGTCCACGGCTTTGTGTCCAAAAGCACGTCGATGCAAGTTTTGGTGAAAGCAATCCGTACAGTGCTGGATGGCAGTGTCTATATCCCACCCTCTGCCGCGCGCCTTATGGGCTTTGAGCCATTGGAGTCGCAGCAATCGCAGTCCAGTTCGGCTGAGCAGGCGATACGCTTTACACCCAAACAGCGGCAGGTTTTCGATCAATTGATGCTTGGCGTACCCAACAAAATAATTGCGAGACGGTTGGAGATGGCGGAAGGCACCGTAAAAACGCATTTGCACGGCATCTACCAGATATTGGAAGTCGGCAATCGCGCCCAAGCCATACTAAAGTCCAGGCAACTGCAGTTGATAGAGTGAGTGTGCTAGCGCGGTTCGGGGAGGGCGGGTAAATGAAAGGTAAATCGAGTCCCCAGGCCAGGCGTCGAGGACATTTGCAGATCCAAATCGAGTGACTCGCCAATTTTCTTAACGATAGAAAGACCGAGCCCGACCCCCTGCGACCGAACGCCGTTATTTGTCACGCGTACAAACTCATTGAACACTGATTCCTGATGCTCTGCCGCGATGCCGCAGCCGGTGTCTGATACGACGAACTCAACCAGATTGTTTACGGCTTTGGCGCTGCAGGACACTTCGCCGGACTCTGTATAACGCACCGCATTGTTTAACAGATTGCGTATCAGTCGCAGCAACAGCTCCTCATCAGTGGCGACGAGCAGATCATCCATATCCAGGTGCCATGCCAGTCCTTTCGCCGCACACAGTGGTGCGATTTCACCGTCGATACTCACGGCAAATTGTCTCAGACCGAACCTGCTGGTGTGCGGTTGGAAATGCCCGCCTTCAAATCGGCCCATATCCATCAGGGCATCAAAATGCGCGGTCATTTGGGAAATGCTCTCCCGCTGAACTTGCAGGATTGGCACTGTCGACTCGGGGGGGTTTGACATCAATAGCGTGTCGGTGAGCAGGCCCAGTGCGTGCAAGGGTTGCTTGATGTCATGGCTGGCGGCAGCCATGAAGTAAGTTTTGGATTCATTGGCTATCTGCGCTTCACGCAGTGCTTTCTGGGTATTACTGCGTTCTGTTTCAATCCTGATCAGGGCCTGATCCTTCTCAAAGCGCATCAGGATACTGTTGCGGAAAATCGCTGTGCCTCGCCGCACGAGGATTGCCATCAGTACTGCTGCCAGCAGCATGCTCAGTCCGATGGAGAAGCCCAGATCGCCCTGGAACAACCAGAAAATGGCATTCTCGCCGATCATCAGTGGCATAGTGATAATAAACGTTGGGAAGTCGGAAAACAGGTTCGCCATCAGGCCAACCGACCAGATGACCACAATCAAAGTCATGAAAAGGGGGATGACAATCGAGTCAGGCGAAGGGGACTGGACAATCCACACCCCCAGCCCGACGGTAATCTGGTTCGCAATGCTGCTGAGCCTGAGTAGCCGGTCGGCATTCGCTACCTGGGTTTCGGCCAGGGTGTCTAGCCGGGCGCGGATTCTACTGGACAGGATTCCCCGGGCTACCATCAACAACACGATAGGCACGGCCCACAGGGCAATTGAGCCGGAGCTTACGCCCTGAATACTCATAAAGGGAATGTACAGAGCGATCGATAAGAATGTCGCCACCACGGAAAAGGGCGCGACTGTGACGCGTGCGCGAATAGACTCGCGCATCACGATCAGCTCTAAATTGTGATCTGGCACTTGCATGTGGTGTCTCGCATCTGAGCCTGCAGCGTAATACTCTTATACACTGTAACCTGAAGTCAGTCTCGCAGACATGCCGACAGACACCAGAAGAATAATGCGGTCCGGAGAAGCAATTGTGAAAAGGATTTCATCTCCCATCGAGTCAAAGATGGCAGGCATGAAGGTTGACGACACATTACTGGAAGCCGACTTTCTTGTCATCGGCTCGGGTTATGGCGGTGCTGTCGCGGCCATGCGACTGGCCAGCGGGGCCGTCGATGGCCCCGGCGGCCCCGATAATCCTATCCCCAGTGTCGTGGTGTTGGAGCGGGGCAGGGAGTACGGGCTGGGTGATTTTCCCTATGACATAGAGGATTTGCCCTCGCATATTCGCATGGTTCGCCCCGGCAGCAACGCCAGTGGGTATTCCGACGCGCTGTTCAATCTACATGTCGGTGTAGAAAACACGGATCCGCAGGCAACGCAGGACGATCGGGACAAGGGCAGGGATACGTCGGCGGCAGATGTTCTGGTGGGCAGTGGTCTGGGCGGTACCTCGTTGATTAATGCCAACGTTGCCGAGCAGCCCGCGCCACATGTATTCCGCAAAAAAGGCTGGCCGCGGCAGTTTCACGACACCCCTGATCTGCTTGACGATGCGTTTGTGCAAGTGGCCGATCGCATTGGTGTCACCACGCACACGGCCAGCTCGGGGCAGGACTTTCCCAAGTACAGCGCATTGCAACGCCTTGGCAGTGCGCTCGGTTACGACGCGCGTCCCGCCAATATCGCAGTAACAACGAGAAATCCTGACAGCGCCGACGCTACGGTCACCAATAAAGTCGGCGTTGAGCAGAGCCCTTGCACCGACTGCGGCAATTGCGTCACCGGTTGTAATGTGGGCGCCAAGAACACCCTCGATAGAAACTTGTTGCGGCTGGCGAAATCGCGCGGCGCCGAGTTCTATACAGGTGCGACGGTGCAACGCATAGAGCCCCTGGCGCCGCAGGATATTGACAATGGCTATCGCTGGAAGGTCATCCTGCGGCCTACCGTAAAACCCACGGCAAAACCCAGAGGAAAGGCGGACGATCCGGTCAATTACGACACCTACTGCATCCTGGCACGGAATGTCATTCTCGCTGCCGGTGCGCTGGGCAGTACTGAGATCCTGCTGCGTTCGCAACAAGCCAATCACCTTGAGTTTTCAACCAAGCTGGGGCAAAAATTCTCTACCAATGGTGATGGCATCATCATGAGTTATGGGCAGGAGAATCGGGTAGGTTCTATCGCACAGGCCGCACAGAAAAGTCCGACCAAGGCGGTAGGTCCTACCATAACTGGCATCATACGGACTGAAAAACTGAGTATCGAGGAGGCCAGTATTCCGGCGCCGCTGGCCAGAGTGTTCTCCGAGTTGGTAACGACCAGCGCGATGCTGCAGCGAATTTCAAAGCGCAAACTACCTTCTATGTTTGAGCAAGCGGCTCATGATCCGCTGGCGGCTCCCCTGAGCGTGGCGGACCACTGCCAGGCCTTGCTGATCATGGGCGACGATGGCGCGAACGGGCAGTTATCGCTGCAAAGCGGGCAGCAAGCGCTCAATATTGCGTTTCCATCCGGAAATATCAGCGACAATGACGCACTGACGGAATCAAACAGGCTACTGCAACAGCAGGATCGCAAAGCGGGGCTGGACGGCGGGCAATACGCCCCCAACCCGCTGTGGCAGTTGATGCCGCCCGAAGCCACCGAGGTCCTCAGCGGCAGTATGCCTGCGCGGCGGGTGCTCACCGTCCACCCACTGGGTGGCTGTGCGATGGCTGATGATGTCACAGGCGGCGTGGTGAACCACCGGGGGCAGGTATTTCGTCGCGACGGCCAATTGTATGAAGGCTTGTTTGTGCTGGACGGGGCGATCATTCCCACTGCACTGGAAGTTAACCCGTTCCTGACTATCGCGGCACTGGCCTGGCGCAATGTCGGCCTTATCCTGAGCGAAGCGGCGGATACCGGCAGGGCCCAGGTGTTGCCAGAATATGCCGATCTGGGTGAGGTCCCTCACCGGCACAGGGATACTCCGCAGCCAACCGAGTTCGTGATACAGGAGCAACTGACGGGCAAGCTCGACGCGTTGACGCCCTGGTTCAAACGTCATTTGGGCGCAGATGAGCAGGCGCGGTTACTCGGCAGGGACGGGCTTGTCGTGCAGGTGGAGGCGGCGAGTGAAGAGGGTGAGCGCTGGTTGGACAATCCAGGTGCAGCGCCATTGCAGGCTTCGATGCAGCTGTATACCAATCCGATGGGGCTGGAGGAGTTACAGCTGTACAACCCGGTTGGCGTGCCCCCGGCACGGATGAAGACTATCGAACCGTTCATGACGCTGAAGGGCAGTTTTACGGTGTTTGTGGAAGATCCGTACTGCTTCCTGACTGACATACGCGGCTTTTTTAGAGCCTACTTTGCCTATAGGAAACGGCGTGGCGGTGTGCAGTGGCTATCCGCTGCAGGTGTTAAAGCCTTTCTGAGAAATCCCTGCGCCTCAATTAAGAATGCTTACAGCTCGGCGCGGGTCTTCTTCAATATAGGCGCGATGCAGAGCCGGTACCGGCGTCTGTCCTATGTTTTTACGGATCAGGCGTCGGGCGTTTCTATCAAGGGTGAAAAGGTTCTGGGCTATAGCCTGGATATCAAAAGGATGTGGGACGGTCTGCTCAACCTGGAGATCGAGGTTAAGCAGGCCGATGGCAGCGCTTGCTGTGGACAGTTGGGGGTGAACGCCGAGTCCCTGTTGGAACCGGGCCTGGTAGAAATCAGGAAGTCTGCCAACCTGCCACAAAGTCTGCTCTTTGCCGGAGGGCTTGCCGGGTTTGTGGCGCGTTCGCTGTTCTCCACCAACTTCTGGGAATTTGGGGGCCTGGAGTATCTGGAGGCAGAGCGGGATCGCCCGACTCCGGTGGCGCTGGCGACCCGGACGTCCGGCGCGGTTGCGCCAGAGGCGCCAGTGTTCTTTGATGTCCCCGTAAGAGAGGGATCGGATAAATCGATACCCTTGCGGCTCACCCGATATCGCCGGGAGGGTGCAAAGCCACTGCTGATGTTACACGGCCTCGCGCAGGGCTCGCAGATATACTGGATGGAGGGAATTACCAACCTTGCGGCCTACTTTTATGACGCGGGTTTTGATGTATGGCTGCTGGATTATCGACTCAGCAACCTGGTACTGCCAAATCTGAGCCTGGAAGACCGTAAATGGAGCATGGATGAGATCGCCATGTTCGATATTCCGGCCGCCATCAGAAAGGTCTGTGAGCTAACCCACTACGAGAAGATTCTGGTATTTGGGCACTGTGTCGGCGCCTGTAGTCTGGCGATGGCCACCCTCAAGGACAAGGATATTGGTGAGCGCATAGAGGCCGCCGTGACCAATGCGATACACCCCTGGGTGATTTCCTCACCGGGAAACCGGTTTCGGGCGAAATTTGGCAACTTCTATCGCGAGTGGGTGGCAGAGGAAAGTCTCGAGCCAAACCCCCAACAAGGCGCCGGCGGATTACAGAATCTTATGGATCGACTCGCGTTTGGTCTGTCCAGGATCAACGAGCAGGAGGAGGATGATCACAGCGAATTTGGGGGCTCCGAGCTGGCCCAGAGTATCTGCGACCGCATGACCTTTCTGTACGGCCGCATGTGGAATCACAAAAACCTTGCTCCGGAGACGCATGAAGCGTTCATCCAGATGCTGGGTCCCGCACCCGCCAGCGTCTACCAGCACCTTTATTACTACTCCAGCTTGCGCAGAATTACCGATCAGAACGGTGAGAATACCTATCTGACGGGAGACAATATTGCCAACAACTGGCGTTTCCCCATCCTGTTTATACACGGCAATGACAGCCGTGTGTTCAACCCGCATTCAGCCAGACGCTCGGCCACGCGTCTCCATGGCATTCTGAATGGTACCCCCCCGTCCTCCGGTGGCGCGTCGGAGCTCGATGAAAAAATTGCCGTGCGCTACAAGATTTATCCCGACTATGGGCATATGGATGTCATTTTTGGCGAAAAAGCGCACGAGACCTGCTTTCAGGATTATGTCGATTTTCTGCAGGACCCTGGCAGTTTCAAGAATCCAGAAAATGAAAGTGATTGGCGTGAGCCCTATATAGCCAGACCGCTGATCGGGCCTGTTTTGCGTGCTGCCTGGGACAGCGATAACAAAATTTACCTGAGGCTGTGGTCCGAGTTAAGAACGAATGTCACCTACCAGCCGGAAAAACTGCTGGTGGAGGGCGCCCTTGAGGTTGCGGAGTTTGAGCTTGAGGTTGCCAGCCCGGCTGCGGTAGTAATTCCCCGGTTTCGGATGATTGATGTCGCAATCGAGAACATCAACACTGTGATCGAATTATCTCTGCGCGGCAAAGTACAGAATCACGGTCAATACGACGGCGCCGAACTGGAGTATACAGAGCAGTCCTGGTTGCACAGGCTGCGCGCCCGCTGTGAAAACAGGCATCAGCCCCGTATGTGCTTTATTGTTGGATCGTGCCGTTACCCGGGGTCGCTGGTCGATAATGCGTTGTCCGATAAGGTGTATGCGGCTATCCAACAGCACACCACCTCAGCGCAGGGCGCGCAGTTGCTGTTTTTGATTGGCGACCAGATCTACGCCGACGCCACGGATCAGTTGGTTGAAATGAAGTCGCTCAAGGCCAAATACAGCGATCGTTACCGCCGCGCTTTCGGCTATGAAACCTCCCCCCATTTTGCACGGCTGGTGGAACAGATACCCACCCACTTTGCGCTTGATGACCATGAGAAAGGTGACGACTGGTCGGGTTTGCCCTCAAATGAGCCGGCGACGCCTGACGACGATCATGACTATGCCACTACGATGGCCACCCGGTTTCTGGGTTCAGGTCGCAGCCAGGCGCCAATACTCGGTGATACGGTGTCCAGCCAGCATTACTACGCGTTATCGCAGCCACAGGAATGTGATTTTCCGACGTTTATCACGGATACCAGAAGCGAGCGCCAGTACCGGCACAGCAACGATCCAGTGCTTCACCGCCTGATGGCGGATCAGCAATACGAGGCGCTGACAGACTGGCTGCTGGATGCACATCAGCATTGTTCGGATGCGCCAAAATTCATCGTGTCGGGCAGTATCATTGCGCCACTTTCGACACGCTATGTTCTGGATCCCTCCACCTGGCGCCATCAGGATGGATGGGCAGGTTACCCCCGCACGATGGAAAAGTTACTGCTGTTTATTGCGAAAAACAGGATCGAGAAAGTGGTGTTTTTGGGCGGAGACGCACACCTTTCCGCCGTTGCCAAATTGAACCTGAAGGTGAGTGGGGAGGAGCCAGGCATCAGTGTTTGGCAGATTGTGAGTTCCGGACTTTACGCCCCGTTACCGTTCGCCAATGCCCACGTCGAAGACTTCATATGGTTTGAGGCACATGCGTTGCCGGTGCATGTTGAGCCGTCGCTTTCCATCGAGTGTACAAATACACTGCTGTCCGACCACTATTCACAGTTTGTGCGAGTCGAGGCAGATAGTCGCCAGGTCAGCGTCACCAGCTACGATGAAACCAACGCGGTATTGGCAACGCAGGATCTGTTCTGAGCCCTTTGCCTCACTGGGCCAGGTAGTCCCTCTATCTAAACCTTTGATCTAAACTTTAGTGCATGGCGCATCCGTAAATGTGCAGCGATAATAGCTGCAGCTACCGAGAGCAAGGTTTCAAGCAAACGAAAGTCGTTTGGGTTCGCAAAGGAAAGCACAGCAGCACGTGTCGGCCACTCGGGCCTGACGCGAGAATGGACACCCACGATTCAAGGAGTACAGGGACGTAACCTCACAAGGATGTGAATCTACTCTTTGCCACTCAATCCCCCTCCCAATACCTGATCGCTTCAAGCAGTTGAACGACTGACCGTCGCTCGCCACGCATTTGTAGAGTCTCACAATTTCACACATCGTGCCTTGACAGTTCGATGCGGCCGGTTTAATAATCAATGCTACGCAGTCGCAATCCGCCGGGATGTGCCATTGATGAATTTCCGGACACCGCGCAATCTGCTAGTCGCCGATTGTCCTGTGTCGAACAGCAAGCACCTCAGCACCGCCAGTGAGTCTCGGCCACTGGGGTTTCCTACACCCCCTCAAGTCGCTCCTGAATTATTGAACACCCCCCTTCTTTCACGCTCTATCCGACCGGACGTATCGGAGCATGTGCAGCAATCTCTCTCACCCATTTTTCCTAAATTCGTAATGAGGATTTTCTTATGGACTCAGGTTCTACGCTGCGTGTAGAAAAAACCATCCCCCTGAAACCCGTTATCAAGAAAACGTATGTACTGGATACAAACGTTCTGCTGCACGATCCGATGGCCGTCACGGCCTTCAAGCAACACCACGTGGTCATTCCCATGACCGTGCTGGAAGAACTCGATCACATTAAGGACCGCCACGACAAAACCGTGAGCCGCGAGGCCCGAATTGCGATCAATATGATCGACAAAGTGGTGGAGTCAGCATCGCCCCAGGAGATCCAGGCGGGTGTGCCGGTGCCGGGCACTACGCTGGAAGGCTACGCTTCGGGAACGCTGGCCATCTACCCGGATCAGCGTCTCAGTGCGAACACGGAAGTGCCCTATCTTGACGGCACCCCGGATCAGGCCAACGACAACCGTATCATCAATGTGGCTTTGCGCCTGCAGGCGGAAAATCCCAATGAGTTTATCTGCCTGGTAACGAAAGATATCAATATGCGCATCAAGGCCAAGGGCTCTGGGCTGATGCAGGTTGAGGACTATCGCCGCGACCGCGTACTCGATGACATCGACTTGCTGGCCACCGGGTATGAGCATATCAGCGGTGATTTCTGGTCCACCATCAGCGAGGTGGATACGCTGCGAGAGGACGACTACACGCTACACCGGGTGCCGCGCAGATCATTGCCTCAGGTGTATCCCAACATGTTTATCTACGATGATCAGGACTTTATGGCCTTCGTGAAGCGGGTCGACAAGGAATTTGTCTACCTGCGGTGCGACAGTCGCGACAACCTGATGAACAAACGTTTCTGGGGCCTGGCGCCGCGCAACCTGGAACAGGCCATGGCGATGTCCTTGATGGATGACGACGGTGTGGATATGACGGTGATGACCGGCCCCGCAGGTTCCGGGAAGACACTGTTGGCTCTGGCCTACGGACTGCATGCCATTCTGGAACAGCGTAAGTTCAGCAAGCTGATTGTCGCGCGCTCTACGCCGCCTATCGCCGAGGATATTGGCTTTTTGCCCGGCACCGAGGAGGAGAAAATGGCGCCGTGGCTGGCGGCATTTGACGATAACCTGGAAATTCTGCACGGTGCAGATGAGTCGTGTAATGGCAGCATCAGCTATGTGAAGGAGCGCGCGAACATCCAGTTCAAATCACTTAACTTCATGCGCGGACGCTCATTCAATAACGCCTACATTATTATCGACGAGGCGCAGGGACTCACCCAGTTCCAGCTCAAGTCGGTGATCAGTCGGGTGGGGGCAGATTCAAAAATTGTTGTACTGGGGAACCTTGCCCAGATTGACAATAAGTACATTTCCCCGCTCACCTCTGGCCTGACCTACCTGGTGGAGAAGAGTAAAGCGTATCCGCATGCGGGCATCATGCACGTGAACGGAATTGTTCGTTCACGGCTGGCCGCCTTTGCCGAGGAAAATTTGTAGCGAGTGATCACAGGGCTGGCGTGACTCAGTTGAGTTGCGCCTGCCTGTTGCTTTATTCGTCAGCTACAGAACGTGACAGAGGCGCTGCGTTCGCTGTTGCATGTGGTATTGAGATACTCCCAGTGCATCTTTTCGCACAACTGTTCGGTCAGTTTTAATCCGAGGCCAAATCCCAGGTCGTCATCGCTGTGCGTCTCTTCATGCGGATTGATGATCGCTATCGATGACCCGCGTTGACGAATCACTACGCGACCTTCCCATGTATGTTGAAAGGCGTTGCGAATCAGGTTTCCCGCGACTATCCGTACCACAATTTCCGGCAGGACAATGCGACACGGTTGCGTGTCGAGCACCACCTCGACGGGTTTGTCCTTCAGCAAATACTCTACATCATTCGTTAATTGTACGATAAGTTCGTCCAGAGCAACTTCACTCGTAGGCAAGTTGTCCACGCTGTCCCGACTGAGCCATAGCAGTGTTTCGGTAAGGTGCTTCATGGTAAGGCTGGAGCGTTCGAGGCGCTCGATCACCTGCTGCTCTTGCTCGCTTCGCTCCGGCGCATGCTGCTGTAGTTTTCGCAACAGCTCGACATTGTTGCGCATAACCGAAATGGGCGTTCGTAACTCATGACTGGTATGGCGCAGGAATCGATGCTCACGGTCCAGGGTTTCTTGCACGGAAGACAGGCTTTTTCGGATCAGCTGCGCCAGTTGATTAAGTTCCGGGTAGGTAAAATCAGGCGGTGATGCTTGCAGGACTTCTGGATTGAGAGTGCTGGTCCATTCCACCAGGCGGCTGACCGGGAGGGATATTCTGCGCAGCAGGAGCCAGATAATAAGCGATAGCGCCAGCGCCGCGCCGACGCTGATCATTAACAGTTTCTGGCGAGTCGCTTTGCCGTTGCTTCTCACCATGGCTGACACCGTGTCCGGGGAGATTCTATAGGTGACGTAGACACTCTCGCCATCCCGGGTGTAGCGGAACAGAAAATCAAGCGAACGTCTTTTACCTTCGCCGTCATTATTGACAAGCTTTATCAGTTTGTTAGTCGCTTGCGGTGTGGATTGAAATTTCTGTCGGATTGCTTCCGGCACTTGCTGCCAGTTGGGGAACACGGTGTAATTGAGCACTGTTTCCGGTTGCCGCCGCTTGCTTGCAGGCGAGCCTGCCAGATAATGTTGTGCCGCCTTTTCCATCTGGAGTGCATGGATGTTGTCCATCCCGCGGATAAAATAGTCTGCGGATAACATCGAGTAGCCAACGACCAGCGTGAGTGCCAGAATCAGAAAGGTCAGCCCTACCGACCAGCGTAAACTGAGAGCAAAGCGCATTACCGTTCACCCTTTTCTTGTGCGGAATTATCGCGCAGCGCAAAACCCTGACCGGGGATGGTATGCAGCAGTGGAACCTCAAATTCACCATCTATGCTTTTGCGCAAATTGAACAGATGCACTTTCAGGCTGTTGCTGTCGGGCGGCTCATCTCCCCACAGTGACTGCTCTATCACCCCTCTCGATATCACCTTGGGTGACGTGCGCAACAGGACTTCCAGCAAGCGCCAGCCGGTGGGAGACAGTTTGAGTTGTTGCCCCGCACGCGTCACTGTTTTGCTGTCAAGATTCATGATCAAATCTGCGCACCGTAGTATTCGGGACTGGCCGCTGCGTCGTTTGGCGAGTGCCCGCACGCGAGCGACCAGCTCCTCCAATTCAAAGGGTTTTACCAGATAGTCGTCGGTGCCGGCCTGGAAGCCGCGAATTTTGTCGTCGAGCTGGTCCCGGGCGGTCAACATCAATACCGGGGTATCGTCGCCATTGTCGCGCAGTTGTTGACACACAGTGAGTCCGTCGAGCTTGGGAAGATTGATGTCGAGCAACAAGCTGTCATAACTGTTGTTTTGCATGAAATGTAAACCAGAGATGCCATTGCTGGCGTGATCGCAGTGAATATCCTCCAGTTCAAGGTATTGCACGACGGTCGCGGCCAGATCGATATCATCTTCTACCAGCAGGACGTTTAACATGGTTGTTCAGTCAACTTTTGGGGGAATAGTTTAACCAGCAAACTGTGAATATCGTGCTGTATGCGCAGCAGTGCCGGAATCAGTACCAATGTAATCACTGTAGCAAACAGTATCCCGTAGCCCAGCGATACCGCTGCCGGTATCAGGAACTGTGCCTGTAGCGATGTTTCCCACAGCAGTGGCATCAAGCCAGCGAAGGTGGTGATAGAGGTTAACAATACCGCGCGCAGGCGGCTACTGCAGGCTTCGGTCACGGCGGACTGTAGCGTGTCGTGGTCTTTACGGATCTCATTGAACCGCGCTACCAGTAAGAGGCTGTCGTTCACCACCACACCGCTGAGCGCGATGATGCCATTCAGTGAAAGAATGCCCAGGGGGAGGTCGTTGAGCCAGTGGCCCAGTACCGCGCCGACCACACCAAAGGGAATAGCGGCCATAATGACCAGCGGCTGTACATACGAACGTAGTGGAATCGCAATCAACATATAGATGGCCAGCAAGGCCAGTGCAAACATCTTCTCCATGGAAGTGGCGGTCTCGGCCTGTTCCTCTGCCTCCCCGGCATAGTGAATGTCCAGCCCCGGGAACTGACGCTCCAGCCGCGGTGACGTTTCGCTGCGCAAGCGGCTGACCAGCTCTGCATTGGGTCGGCAGGGGGCTTTGCAATGCGGACAGAGTTTGCGCAGCAGTCGCTGAGCGATACTCCCCACCATAGCACCGGCCAATTTGAAGTGATCGATCCCCAAGTCGTTGAGTCGGGTTACGGCGCTGGGGGCATCGTTGGTGTGCAGGGTACTGATC
>JBBKWY010000162.1:0-4458 GCA_037969215.1 Halioglobus sp. | reverse complement strand
TCGCCGACACACCACTTGCCACGGTTGTCCCAGGCAGTCAGCTCAGCTTTCTTGCCATTTGAACACTTTACCATGTAGGTCGAGTAGGCTGTGCCATCGCTGGTGGCAGCATTCGCGTCAAATACGATGCTGGTGGGTTTGGCTGCCAGGCTGCCAGCAGAAAAGATGATCAGGGCTGTTGTGGCCGCAAATTTGAATAAGTTCATATCAAGTTCCTTACAATTCTCTATAGGTGTTAACACCGATGAAGTTGGTCGTAATCGACCGGTTTCGGATCTGGCTATTATAAAGGCAAGTGGCAATAAGAGAGAGTTACTAAACTGTAACTTTTTGGGTATTTTGGTAACAATTTGGATTTTCGCGACATTATTGTGATGTATCAGATTGTTTTATAAGGAAATATTCGAATATTTTATGAGTTTCTTTGGGAAACGTTAAAAAAATTTAATGTCTATTGGGTAACAAATGTCATCTTTTGTGTTTTGGATGTGTGGTGAAAGTGCTAGTGCAAGGGGGGTGGTCTGCGGCGCAGATACTGACTCCCCGAGCATGTTACGGTGCTGTATTGCTCGAATGTGCCGGATGACTCGTGGAGGGAATTTGGTTATGGTGTGGCGCCTTGAAAATATGAGATTACCGGCTTGACCGACCCCTTTGCAGAGATCCGGCCCTATCGAGACGATGAAGTAGCCGGTGTCGTATCCGGGTTGCTTCACAGTGCCGAATTTCTGGATACGCTGGCGGCTTATCGTCTTGGCAAGCTGGCATCGCTTCTGCCCCGCCCGTTACGGCCCCTGCTGCGCCCTCTGGTGCGCTATTTACTCTCCCGTGAAGTACGCGGTGTGTCCGATGTGCGCAGCATGCAACTTGTGATCGAGCGGTACATGACGCGCATGATAGAAGCCGCTACCGGCGGGTTTAGTGTGTCGGGTCTCGAAAGTCTTAATCCCACGCGCCCTTATCTGTTCATGAGCAATCACCGGGATATCGCGATGGATCCCGCATTTACCAATTACGCATTGCACGGTAGCGGCTACGAAACGGCGCGTATCGCCATTGGGGACAACCTGCTCACCAAAGCCTGGGTGTCTGATTTGATGAGGCTAAACAAGAGCTTCATCGTCAGGCGAGCTGTCAGTGGGCCCCGCGAACTGCTGGCGGCCTCCAAAAATCTGGCCAATTACATTCAGCATTCACTGCTGGAAGAGCACTCGCCGATCTGGATCGCCCAGCGAGAGGGGCGCGCCAAGAACGGCATCGATCGCACCGAACCGGTCATCATCAAAATGCTGTCGATGAGCCGCGACAAGCACTCGCAGGAGTTCGGAGAACACATCCGCAGCCTCGGTATCGTGCCCGTCGCCATTTCCTACGAACTCGACCCCTGTGATGCGATGAAGGCCAGGGAACTTTATCAGAAGGCCTCCGAAGGCCGTTATGAAAAAGGCGAGCAGGAGGATGTCGCATCTATTGCCCGGGGAATTGCTGGAGAAAAAGGGCGTGTGCACGTCAGTTTTGGTACGCCGTTGGGTGATGACCTGGAGACCCCGGAGGCCGTTGCCAGGGAAGTTGATCGGCAAATCACGACGGGTTACTGCCTGCACCCCACCAATATTTATGCCTACCGGCGACTGTACGGTGCGGATGCCCCGGTTCCCAATGAGCTCTACCTGGAAGAGGGCGATTGCAGCCTCGCCGCCTTTGAAGCCCGCATCGAAGCCATGCCGGAAGCACACCGTCCCTACGCGCTGGGCATTTATGCCAATGCGGTGGTGAGCAAACTGGCGCTGGCTGAGCGCTCGTCGCAGCCCCCTTGCTGAGCGAGGAGCTCAAGGGCAGCATTCGCGACGCCTACAATGCCATCATGGAGAGCAAATCCCTCACCCCGCGGTGGGGGCAGCGCCAGATGATAGCGGAGATCGCCAATACCCTCTCGCGTATTCCACCCAATGATGCCGAAGAGCGCGGTTTGCCAGCTGTCTGTGTGATTGAAGCGGGCACGGGTACCGGCAAGACGATTGCCTACGCTGTCGCTGCCATCCCCATGTCCCAGGCACTCGGCAAGCGGCTGGTGGTTGCCACAGCCACGATTGCGCTGCAGGAACAGTTCGTCAATAAGGATCTGCCCGATATAAGACAAAGCAGCGGCATGAACTTCAGCTTTGCGCTGGCCAAAGGCCGACGCCGCTACGTGTGCCTGTCCAAACTGGACCGTTTGATGGCGGAGGGGCAGGGCGCGTCCTCGTTAATCCCCCTCTACCCCGATGAGTTTGGTGCGCCGACGCAGACCGAGGCGATGCCGATCTACGATGCAATGTTACAGGCGCTCGGCCGGGGCGAGTGGGATGGCGACAGGGACAACTGGTCGGACAGTGTGCCGGAAGATGTCTGGCATGGCGCGACCACGGATCACAGCCAGTGCAGTGGCCGGCGTTGCCCGAACATCAGCCAGTGTAGTTTCTATCGTGCGCGGGACGAGCTGCAAAGCGCTGACATCATTGTCACGAATCACGATCTGGTTTTGTCTGATCTCGCACTGGGGGGTGGCGCTATCTTGTCGGCACCGGAAGACAGTATTTACGTGTTCGATGAAGGGCATCATCTGCCCGACAAAGCACTGTCGCATTTTGCCAGCTACTGTCGGCTGAACTCTACCATCACCTGGCTGCAGGACAACAAGAAATCACTGGCGCAAGCGGCGCCGGTGCTGGTGTCAATCACCAGCGCACAACGGCTTATAAAAGCGCTACCGGCGCAGATGGATGATACGGTCGCTGCGTTGCAGGTGGCGGAACAAGCCGTGCAAGCGCTGTTTGATGAAGCCGATGTGCCAGCCCATAGAGACGAGCAGCAGTTGCGGTTGGAGCACGGTCTGGTGCCGGCATCCCTGATTCAGGTGGCAAAATCTCTCGCCGGGCAATTCATGAAACTGAGCTCCAGTTTTGACCGACTGGAAAATATCCTGGAAGAGGCGCTGGATGATGAGCACGCGGGGATAGACAAGTCCGATATTGAAACCTGGCATATCAACGTGGGCGGAATGTTGAGTCGAGCAGAAGCCGCTCTGGCGCTGTGGCAGGAGTACGCTGTAAGCGGGGCGGGCGAGATACCGCCGAAGGCGCGCTGGATAACCCTGCTCAGTAGCGCAGGACAGTTTGGCTTCGAATTACGCTGTAGCCCGGTGTTGGCCGCAGACATCCTGCAGGAGTGCCTGTGGTCCAGGGCAGCGGGCGTCATCATTACCTCGGCGACAATCACCGCGCTCAATTCGTTCGATCGTTTTCAACTGCATTCGGGAGCGCCGCCTGAGGCCAACTACAAAGTGGTAACCAGTCCTTTCAATTATGGCAATGCCACCTTTGTCGTGCCCGCTATGGACTGTGATCCTGGCGATGCGCAGGCCCACACCGATGCACTGATTCAGCAGATCCCTATTATTCTGGATCACAGTGAAGGCAGTCTGGTGTTGTTCTCCTCGCGCCGTCAAATGCAGGAGGTCTACCAGGGCGTTACTGGCGAGTTCGGCGGTCGCATACTGATGCAGGGGGATTACAGCAAACAGGAAATTTTGCGCCGGCATAAACAGGCTATCGACGACGGCCAGGGCAGTGTCATCTTTGGTCTTGCCAGTTTTGCCGA
Source organism: Halioglobus sp. (assembly GCA_037969215.1). Classification (GTDB taxonomy): domain Bacteria; phylum Pseudomonadota; class Gammaproteobacteria; order Pseudomonadales; family Halieaceae; genus Marimicrobium. The sequence goes on along the minus strand of JBBKWY010000162.1, from coordinate 819 downwards.
AGGGGTAGATTTACCCGGTGATTACTGCCGTCACGTGGTGATAGCCAAAATTCCGTTTGCCGTTCCGGACAGCCCGCTGGAGGCCGCTCTCGCCGAGTGGGTGGAGGCGCAGGGGCGCAATGCCTTTATGGAAATCAGCGTGCCAGATGCTGCGCTGCGGCTGGTGCAGGCCAGCGGCAGGCTGTTGCGCACCGAGCAAGATACCGGTCGCATCACCTTGATGGACCGGCGTATTTTGACGAAGCGCTACGGTCGCGCCATTCTGGATTCCCTGCCGCCGTTTCAGCTCCGTCTGGGTTAGAGTGCAACCTTGCGCAGCCGCAGGGCATTCGCAATCACAGAAACAGAGCTGATGCTCATGGCTGCACTGGCAAGCATCGGTGACAACAATACGCCGAAAATGGGAAACAGCACGCCAGCGGCCACAGGCACACCCAGAGCGTTATAGAAAAAAGCGAAAAACAGGTTCTGGCGAATATTGCCCATGGTTCTTCGTGACAGGCGCAGTGCTTTTACGATACCGCGCAGGTCGCCTTTCAAGAGCGTAACACCGGCAGATTGCATCGCCACATCCGTGCCGGTACCCATGGCGATACCAACATTGGCCAATGCCAGTGCCGGGGCGTCATTGACGCCGTCGCCAGCCATTGCCACGATCCGCCCCTCATCCTGCAGGCGCTTGACCACGGCGGCCTTATCCGCCGGCAGCACGTCGGCTACCACCTCATCGATGTTGAGCGCGTCGCCTACCACCTTGGCGGTGCGGGCGTTGTCACCGGTCAGCATGATGATACGGATACCCTCTGCGTGCAGCGCCGC
>JBBKWY010000161.1:0-3462 GCA_037969215.1 Halioglobus sp. | reverse complement strand
GTAAATAGCGCCAGAGCGCCAGACAGTAGTGCAGTGGCATAAAGCTGCCGTCTGGTTTGCACCGGGTTACTCTTATTCGAATTATGGTCCACTGACAACTTTTCTCTCCTCACAGCCATAACGTACTGCTCTGGCTTCTATTGTACTCTTCTCGCCGACACAGACTGGTCCGGTATAGAGCTGCCCAGTCGGCGCAGCGTGACCTGACGCTCGCCGCCCGGTCAAATGTGTCGACCATAGCGGATTCAGGTCTATCGCTCCAGTCTTCCACGTAGGCCAGCCTCGCATCAACCCGGTCGCAGGATGCATAAATATACTCCTCAGGCGTCGCAGTCCTCGCCGCAAGCTGACTCCCTTACATATTGGCGGGTACCGGCACACCCGCCAGAGACAAAAGGGTGTGACCGAGATCGATAATGCTAGCCAGGGATTCCCCAAAAACTCGGCGCGGAGCAACAATGCACCCCCGCTGCTATACTGCAGCGCTGGATCCGCAGGAGATAACTAGTGAATAAAGACAGTATACATCTTCACCACTTCAGTCTGGCCGCACCCATGGACATTCTGGACAATGTGGTCGAATTCTATAGCAATGCACTGGGCTTCGAGAAAGGCTACAGGCCCGATTTTGGCATCGGTGGTTACTGGCTGTATTCCGGCAGTCACCCCATCCTCCACCTGGTGGAAGACCCCGGCAGAGACAGCAAAAAATCTGGTTACTTTGACCATATTGCGCTGCGCTGTGAAGACTTGGCGGGCACTCGATCCCGTCTCGAAAAACACGGCATTCCCTACAGCGAATTTGAAGCGAAAGAAACCAGGCAGCTGCAAATTTTTCTCACCGATCCGGCGGGCACAGCGGTGGAGTTGAACTTCCAGCTCGGCGAACAGGACACCTAGTAACGCGCAATGGGATCAGATTCCACAAAGCTAACCGGCGAGTGTTTTTGCAGTCAATATGGATCGACGCTTTGTGGACTTTACAACGATCAGGTGCATGGCATTACGCTCGGGTGTTTGAACGAGGATCCAAAAATTGAAATCGGCAGGCATATCTTCGTCGCGTCAAAGGCAAGCTGGGAGATGATTCCGGACGCTGTTGTTCAGTACCCGGAGAATGCACCTGAATATACGTGAGGACGCATGAGATTGGCTCTGGATGCGGCCACTATAAAAGAGGGCGCGTCGAGCCGCACTAATTCCATCCTCACAACCATTTCATCACCTGCTCAACCATCCGAATCAAGGGCCCGTGGTACCAGGGGACATCGGGGTCAGTCTCTGGCACCTGGTATTGCACGCGCAATTTCTGCAGGCGTTTCTTCAACCCTTTGGTAATATCATCGTATCCGGGTTGACCGTAGAGGTTTACCTGGTCCGCCGGATCAGTCACCAAATCGAACAACTCCCACTCGTCGTTCTGATAGTAATACACCAGCTTGTAACGCTCGGTACGCACACCGTAGTGGCGCGCCACACCGTGAAAGCCGGGGTGCTCGTAAAAGTGATAGTACAGATCGCGATGCCAAGACCGGGGGGCTTTCTCAAACAAGGGCAACAGACTGACACCGTGCATCGGTGTTTGCGGTGTTACACCGGCAGCCGCTAATAGCGTGGGCGCAAAATCAATATTCTGTACCAACGCATCCGAGGTGGTACCCGGCTCAATATGGCCCTTCCACTCCATCAACAACGGCACCTGCGAGGACACCTCGTCCATCCAGCGCTTGTCAAACCAACCGTTTTCACCGAGGAAAAAACCTTGATCTGAACTGTAGATGACGATGGTGTTTTCCATCAGTTTGTTCGCTTCGAGATAATCCAGCAGCCGCCCGATCTGTCTGTCCATACTCTGCACCGACGCGGCATAAGTTTTGATATAGCGCTGATATTTCCAGCGCACCTCAGCGTCCGCACTGAGATCCATTTCCGCGTACTGGCGATTGCCCTTGGCGAACGCAGCTTGCCAGAGCGCCTGCTGCTCCGGCGTCAGGTTTTTTGCCATACTGAGCTTTACATCGGCATTGGTCATGTAATCTTCAATACGCATGCGAGCTTCACGTCGCGCCTGTGTCAATCCATCCAGATTACGCAGCAGTGTGTCAGGCTCCTCGAACTGCGCGTACTCATCCCAGTTGCGCAGTTCCTCTGGCCCGGGCAACCAATCGCGATGTGGTGTCTTGTGGTTGTAGAGCAGAAAGAAAGGCCTGTTATCCCTTTTAACCTGCTCCAACCACGCAATGGTTTTGTCAGTCACAATATCGGCGACGTATCCCGTCGTTTCTTCCACGCCAGTGGGGCTTCTGAATGCTGGGTTATAGTAGGAACCCTGCTCCATCACATTATCGATCACATCCCAGTGATCGAATCCTACGGGATCGCTATACAGGTGCCACTTTCCGATAACAGCTGTTTGGTAACCAGACGCCTGCAATAACGTGGAAACTGTTTGCTGCTTACCGTCGAAAGGCCCGGACCACTCGTTACTATAGAATCCGTTCGCGTGGCTGTGCATACCGGTCAACAAGGTCGCGCGACTGGGGCCACAGATTGCATTGCCGACATAGGCACGGTCGAAGCGCACTCCACCGGCTGCAATACGATCAATATTTGGCGTCTCGACCAGACTATTGCCATAGGCACTCACTGCACGCACCGCGTGGTCGTCCGAGAAGATAAACACAATATTGGGGCGCTCGGTGGCACTGGCGATATGGGAGCAAGTCATCATTAGAATCGCGGCGCCAGTTTGAAAACTGCGCTGCATCGTTCGACAAAACATAGTGGCGCTCCACCCGATTGTTATATTATCTTCCTTCAAGCACCGAAGGTTACCACCTATTCCCATAGGTTTTCCCATTCCAATACAGGCCCTTTATAAAACTTTGGAAGACGATAGAAAAACGATCCATTCCTGTCACCCAGATGCTTCCAGTGTAATTTTAATGCTTTCTCACTCACGCGCTCACGCGCATGTTCTGGTAAGGCGGCCTGAATTTCCGACGTCATTGCCAATTCGCGCGAACCTTGGTAAAAATGTCGTCTTGCTGAAACCGCATCATGCTCGCAACCACTCTAGCAACAATCAATAATAATTAGATACCCTGGATAAATTATGAAAACAGCCCGCCTTTTAGGTCTTTCCGGTTCGCTACTCCTCGCACTGCCTTCATTCACCACTCAGGCACAGCAATTGGAAGAAGTGGTCGTGACCGCGCAGAAGCGGTCCGAAAGTTTGCAGGATGTGGCGATCTCGATAGCGGTGGTCAGCGGCGCTGAACTGGCCGCACTGAACAAAACACAGATCGCCGACTTGTCGCGTCTGGTGCCTGGTTTTACCTTCGCAGAGGGCACCAGCGATGCCGGACGCAACATCATGATTCGCGGTATCGGTACGAACAGCTTCAGCCGCTCGGTGGAGTTGTCAGTGGGCACTGTAGTGGACAATGTCGCCTCCGGCAG
>JBBKWY010000160.1:0-4055 GCA_037969215.1 Halioglobus sp. | reverse complement strand
GTAGGGGACAAGCCTGATCGCTCAGAGGGCTGAGATATTCGCTCTTCAGGCTTGTCCCGCGCAGCGACTCTTTATGTACGTTGAACCGGGATTGTCCGCTCTGGCACGAAAAGAGGCAGGCGATTCCGGTTTTATCCTGTGGTGAATGAGCTTTATTGAACAAGCAGGATAAAACCGGGATCGCCTGCCGAGGACTCTGAAAAAAACCAAGACACATCACAGGCTAGAACATGCGATAGCGCTTTTGCACATGCTGCTGGCGAATACGAATTTGTTCACGCCGCTGCTCAGGCGTCACTATCCCGGTGTCTGCAGGTAGATGCTGCCTGATCTCATTGAATCGCACTTTCTTCGCCGTAATCTCAGGCCAGTCTTCGGGTGAGGGCGTCTCGCTATACGTCCAGCGCGGTGTCATAAAGCCTTCGCGGTGGCCAGTGGTGTCCACCCAGTTGGGCACACCGGGATCGCTGTGAGCCAGTACGATACGCAATACGCCATCGGCATCAGTCGTCATCTGATGACCATTGAGACTGCCTATCTGGTTGGCGTATTCAATGGATTCTCCCCACAAATTGCCGATTTGAAATCCCACGTACTGCGGCTTGAGACGAATATGATTTTCGATGATCAACGCCTCATCGGGCGCCAGTTCAAACACGCCCCCTGCGTAGATATTGGTGCTTTGCCCACCCCCGGTAGCACCGGAGGCCGCATTGACAGTGTTGAAGCTGTTTCGGGGGAATGCGACTCCCGGCATACTCCCCTCTCGCTCACCGTAAGTCCCCATCAGGATAGTCCAGAACGCGTTCCAGAAGTGCATCTGATTACGGACGATGGCACCAAAGTGCCGCAGTTCTTCAGCGGCCTTATCGGCAGTGTACGGCGCTGCGTGACGACCCTCAGCGCCCAACTGGACAATTTCGAAGTGGATGGCCTCTTCGTGTTCCCAGTCATTGAACAATTGACGACCACTGAGGTAATTGGCATAGCGCAGTGTTGGCGCGGTGGATTCTGTCGTGGGCTTTGGTTTTACAACTCTAAGAGTGGAGATGAAATTGCCGGTGTAACCTTCTGGCTTTTCGGGCGCCAGTAAAATGTCAAAGCTGCCATCGTCATCAAGCTTGATGCACGAGGAATCCAGCCGGCCGGTTTGCGCTTTCACACCGGGACGCAATTCCATCAGGGAGCCGGTGTCCCCCGGCAGCTCGCCGCTGGTGGTCTCGAAGATGACGTAGTGTGGTGCCTTATGGCCTGCAGTAATCGGCGCCTCGCCGCGCCAGTGACGGGTGTCTCCAGGCTTGCCATGCACGCGATAGCTCTGCTTGCCGTCGATAGCGGTGCTGAAGTAAATCGCATCCGCATTATCGATGGTGCTGCGGGTGATCACCGACAACGCGTTGCGAAAGTGGGGGCGCTCGGGGTCCGAGTGAAAGGCTCGCTCCACTGCGGTGTGCACGTAACCCATCAGGTAGCGATAACCCTCTGCCAGATTGCGCTGTGTATCGGGTGGTGGCATCAGCTGTGGCTGATCGATCGCGTCACGGGCATCCTGTAAAGCCTGTATCATTTCGTCCCAGGCTGCATGTAATTGCTGTTTGGCTTCGGGGGATTTATCGCTCATGACATTCCTCGCTTTTTGCATTTATTCGATTGAATAACATTAATTACTTTTCGATCACTTCCATCGCTGAGACAGAGAGTTCTCCCTTGCCAAACGTCACTTCCCGGGACAAGCCTGTTCGCTCAGAGGGCTGAGATATTCGCTCTTCAGGCTTGTCCCGGGCAGTGACTCTGCAGCAGCGCTGAACCACCGTGCGTCGACGTGGCAGGGACAGAGGCAGACGATTCCGTTGTTACCCTGCGGTGAATGAGCTTTACTGAACAAGCAGGGTAACAACGGGATCGTCTGCCGATATTTGTGGCCAGCACTTTGAACATATCGCACTGAAACATCACCTCATGCGGTAGCGTTAAGATCAGCCGGCAGAAAGGCATCACCCAGCACCGATTGGCCGTCCAGACTTTTCACCGACAGACCCAGCGAGTGCAGCAATCGACGGCTGTACGTTACTCGCCCCACATGTGCAGCCGAACAAAGCTCGAGCGCTGCCTCCGCCATCACCTCCACGGGTTCTGCCATATCCGGACTTCGCCTGGCGATCTCGCGCACATAATCGGCACCTGAGGTGAGCACGATGTTTTCGGGCGCCAGCGTATTGACGTAGATGCCGGTGCTGGCCACCTCATGGGCCATACCCTGCGTATAGCGATCCAGTGCCGCCTTGGTTGCGCCGTAGGCGCAGATGACGTGGGCAGACATTTGCGAATCGCGATAGGGCACCACCGGTTGCAATGCGCTACTGCTACTGATGTTGAGAATCCAGCCGCGGCCTCGTTCACGCATTCCCGGCAGCGCCTGTTGCGCCAGATCGATGGGGGCATTGACGTTCATATCGAACATCCAGCTGCGATCGCGGGTAGTGGCCTCACTTGGCAAGCACATCTTGGCGGCAGCGGCGTTATTGACGATGATGTCCACCGCGCCGAAGTGCTCAGCGGCTTGTGACACCAGGTTCGCCCTCGCATCGGCATCGCTCAGGTCACAGGCAATACCGGCTGCGGCGCCACCCTCGCTGTTGATCAACTCGACAGCCCCTTCCAGCGTTCCCGCAAGATCGCCGTGCGCGCCCCACCGGGACGCACACAGCACCACGGCAGCACCCTCGGCGGCAAAGCGTCGCGCGATGGCCAAGCCGATACCGCGACTGGCACCGGTAATCAATGCCGTTTTTTTGGCAAGTCGTCCCATTGTTTAACTCCTCTTATTGTCCGCTGCCTGTGCATCAGCCTCAGCCACTGCTGCTGCGCGGGGCCAGTGATAGATGTCATAAAAATTACTCAACTCTGCCTCGATCTGCTCTCGCGAGACAGCGTAGTCGTCGATGCTGTAGCGGAAATCCGTTTTGTGCGATTTCTCTCTCTCTTCCTGAGACTGCAAAAAATTGTCAAAGCTGTCGGTCAGCGGCATACCGAGCGCACTGTAGATTTTGTGTACGGTGGCCCGTGGTTGCGTAGTGAGCTCGCGGTAATCGACCATCACTTGCGGTGTGCTCGAGTGACGGGACAACACCTCAGCGGGATGGTGAAAACTCTCAAAGGAAACATCCGTGAGCATTTGCAGCGAACGCTCATAGTCGGGACGACTCCAGCCCTTGCCTTTCCATGTCAGCTCGACCAGTTTGAGGACACTGGGAATGCACTGTGCGGGATCTCGCATCATCACCACAATTCGCGCGTCCGGAAATGTCTCGATGAGCGCCCCCACCCATCCGCACATCACAGGATTCTTGCTCAGGTGTATCTTATTGCCGCCGTTACGCAGCAACTGGCGTTTAATGCATTCGCGGTAATGATGGAGCCAACGGCGACGCTTTTTCTGCGACATTTGATCGACATGGAAAATATCGATCACGTCCATCATCGGTATATCGATGGACCACTGTTGCGTGACGAAAGCGCCCCGCATCACGAACTGGTCCTCTTCCGAGTTCCACAAGCTCATATCGTGCATGTGACGGTACGGCCCAAAGGTTTTGTCATCCCAGGCCACCAAACGTTTATTGAGTGCGCGGCCCAGCCACTTTTCATCGATGACGCCAATCACGCGAATGATACTTTTCTGCAACAGGGAGGGGAAAAACATTTCCCAGTACAGAAAGTAGCTGAACGTGTCGCCGTCCGCGGCCAACAGGCGATGTACCAGTGTGGTGCCACTGCGGGCATGGCCCACGATAAACACCGGGCGCTCTACCCGCTGCCGCCACAGCGATGGGAAGATCAGGTAATCCAGTGTAAAAAACACAGCGTTAAATAGGTATTCCAGCGGCACCAGCAGCAACAGGCGCACCAACATCCGCGTACGGCCCGGCCACTGTTTTAGCGACCAGACGTGGCGGAGTACGCGCCAGTAGTATTGAATGTCAAAGTACATGGGGTTTGAATTTCCTCTATTGCGCTTGTGTCACTCGGCTACTCGGCTATCTTGTTATACAGTC
>JBBKWY010000159.1:0-8374 GCA_037969215.1 Halioglobus sp. | reverse complement strand
CAGTTGATGGGCGGGGTGCGCTCGGCAATGGGTTATACCGGCAGCGCGGATATGGAAACCATGCGAACGCGGCCAGAATTCGTGCGCGTCACTAACGCGGGCATGGCCGAGAGCCATGTCCACGATGTATCAATCACCAAAGAAGCGCCCAACTATCCCGTTAGGTAGGCCCTTGCACTGCTGAAGCGACAGAGTGTCTTCGGCAGCGCTATCTCTTTTCAGCCAGGACAACACATGAGCGCAGATATTCACGCCCGGAAAATCCTTATTCTGGATTTTGGCTCCCAGTACACCCAGTTGATTGCCCGCCGTGTGCGAGAGGTTGGAGTCTATAGTGAGATTCGCGCCTTCGACCTGACGGATGAAGAAGTCAGGGCCTTCAATCCCAGCGGCATTATTCTCTCCGGCGGCCCGGAATCGGTTGCCACTGATGGATCGCCACGTGCGCCTGCCAGTGTCTTTGAGTTGGGTGTCCCCGTTCTGGGTATTTGTTACGGCATGCAAACTATGGCCGAGCAATTTGGTGGCAAAGTCAGCTGCTCACCCGTCAGCGAGTTTGGCTACGCCCAGATCAAGCAAGTGGGCAACGGCGGCCTCCTGCACGATATACGTGACCACTTTGACGAGCAGGGCAACGGCTTACTGGATGTGTGGATGAGTCACGGCGACAAGGTGGTGGAACTGCCGCCCGAGTTTGAACTGATCGCGGAAACAGCCAGTTGTCCCATTGCCGGTATGGCGCACAAGAGAAAGCCTTTCTACGGCATCCAGTTTCATCCCGAGGTGACTCATACGCTGCAGGGAGAGCGTATTTTTGAACATTTTGTACTGGAACAGTGCGGTTGTGAGGCGCTGTGGACGCCGGCACATATCGTAGAAGACGCCATTGAACGTGTAAAAGCTGAGGTGGGCACCGACAAGGTATTACTGGGCCTTTCGGGCGGTGTGGATTCCTCTGTGGTAGCTGCGCTGCTGCACAAGGCTATCGGTGATCAGCTGACGTGTGTGTTCGTGGACAACGGTTTGCTGCGTCTGAATGAAGGCGATCAGGTGATGGAAATGTTCGCGCGTAACATGGGCGTGAAAGTTATTCGTCGGGATTGTGAAGATTTGTTTCTGGGCAGGCTCAAGGGTGTGTCTGACCCCGAAGCTAAGCGCAAAGTGATTGGGAACACCTTCATCGATGTATTCGACGAGGAGGCAAACAAACTGACTGGCGTAAAGTGGCTGGCGCAGGGCACAATTTATCCTGATGTCATTGAGTCCGCAGGCGGAAAAACCGGTAAGGCTCACAATATAAAGTCGCACCACAATGTGGGTGGCTTGCCCGACGACATGAGTTTCGAACTGGTTGAACCCTTGCGTGAACTGTTCAAGGACGAAGTGCGCAGAATAGGCCTCGAACTGGGTCTACCTTACGATATGGTTTATCGTCACCCGTTTCCCGGTCCCGGCCTGGGTGTGCGTATCCTTGGTGAGGTAAAGAAAGAATACGCTGACTTACTGCGTCTGGCCGATGCTATTTTTCTCGAGGAATTACACGGCGCGGATTACTACCACAAAACCAGCCAGGCCTTTGCGGTATTCCTGCCGGTTAAATCCGTGGGTGTGGTGGGCGATGGTCGGCGTTACGAATATGTGATTGCATTGCGAGCCGTAGAGACCGTCGACTTTATGACCGCGCGCTGGGCGCATCTGCCGTATGAGTTATTAGAGCGCTGCTCGAATCGTATTATTAATGAGATCTCCGGTGTCTCAAGGGTGACTTACGATATCAGTAGTAAGCCGCCAGCGACTATTGAGTGGGAGTGACCGGAATTGATGGGTAACGTCTGGATAACGCCAACTTAATAACGGTAAAAAAGCTCTGCCAACTCTTATGTGAACGGCCAGCCACTATAGGGTAGGCTCAGCGATTCGTGACAGTGAATGCAGCAGTTTATAATTTATTCAATCTTGGGCGGCATCTGATATCAGCTAGTCACTATAGAGATCTTAGGGTCACTGCGTTTGGCGAGTGGAGCAGGATGGTCGCTTGAAACCAGGGCGGTAAATTTCTGCAATCCGATTGAGTTAATTTGCCAGAACTCTTTGTGGGAGCAATTGGCCCACGCCACTTTAAATCAAGTCATCTACAGTGACTTCCAGGACGTTGGCAATGGCCCTGTAGGCATCAACCCGTCCTTCACGCTTGCCGGTCTCAATCTGCGCGATGTACGCCTGTGACAGCCCTGCAGCTTCAGCCAGAGTAGCCTGTGACATGCCACGGTATTCACGCCAAACTTTTACCGCGTTTACATTGGCCAGCAACGAATCAACGATACTAGACGGCACCAGCTCATCCTCACCTGTCGCCAGCGTGGCTTCTGCCTTATCAAAAGCGGCTACATCATCCAGCATTTCAGCTTTTTCGATTAATACCCAATAGTCGGCAATTGGCACCACCGCATACTCGGGCACGCCATTGTTCTCAATGATCTGTGTACTCATTTGTAGATACCTCCCCGTGAGCCAACATCCAACACAAGAACCGTTACCTGTTCGCCTTCAATCTTGTAAATAGCACGATATCCGCCAATCCGCAGACGATAGCCTTCCCGGCCGGCCAGTTTTTTAACATTCCAATGGCCACGGTTATCAGCTATTTCCTGAAATGCAGTACGAAACTGGTCAGCAACGTTTGCGGGCAGTTTCCGAATACCTTTAATTGCTTTCCTGCTGTACTGCACTGTGCTCATGCGTAAAATATAGCATTATGCTATTTTCATTCAAGTAAAAATATTGCTACTGCGCATTAGCGAGTCGCTCAGCGAAGCGTACTGCGTACTGCGAACTGCGAACTGCTGGCCAAGAAGGTAACCATTTTTATGAGATTTTTTGAACATGGTATCAGCCAAGCATTAAAGCATAAGCTGCTGATAATAAAAAAATATCACTTATTGATACTCGAGTGGGAGTGACATATATCCCTAACCCATTGAAATATATAAATAATATAACTCCAATTGATAACGTATTCTGTATCATCAATGGTACTTCTCATGGTATTTATTGCGCGTAGCAAGGCGGCAGACAGCGATACCATGAGAGGCGAACTGATGTAGTCATGGTATTTTGTGGGTGTCGTTCAATTACGGGTTTTTGATCGAGGATGGCGCTATAGCAGGCTATAATCACGCCACATATGGCCTATAATATGGCGTGATTAGGTGTTAGGATCACGCCATGAGCTGGATATGGCAACAACCCGATTGGCCCGATTTCCGTTACGACGAGCTTGCTCTCGAACACCGGGAACTTGAATTTCGCCTGAACTCAGAACGTCTGGCGGGCAGCTTTGATGCACTTCCTATGGCATCTCAAGAGGATGCCACGATCGACTTGATGCTTTCCGAGGCGATCAAAACCAGCGCAATTGAGGGCGAGCATCTGGATAGGGAATCAGTCAGGTCTTCGCTACTCTCTTTGATTACATCGGATACGCTACCGGACAACTCAGACCTGAAGTCAGCCGGAGCAGCTTCGCTGCTGGTGGACGTTCGCAAAAACTGGCAAGTATCTCTGACGCATGAACTGTTGGGCAAGTGGCAATCCATGGCGGTCCCGGAACAGCGCTACACACCTATTCTGCGAGGTGCATACCGCAACGATCCTTCGCCAATGCAAATAGTGAGCGGCCCTTACGGTCGGGAAAAGGTTCACTATGAAGCCCCGCCAGCAACTCAGGTGCCTGACGAAATGATGAGATTCATCGATTGGTACAACAGGACCAACCCTTCGAAAGCTGACAATAAGATACAAGGGATCACCCGAGCAGGTATTGCTCATCTCTGGTTTGAGGTGATTCACCCCTTCGATGATGGTAATGGGCGAGTTGGCAGGGCGATCGCTGACCATGCACTTTCTCAGTCTCTCGGCTATCCAACCACGGCTTGTCTTGCCACGGCAATAGAGGGGGATAAAAAATCCTATTACCTGCAGTTGGAGAAAGCCAGCCGTGGAAGTATGGATGTTAACGTTTGGCTGGATTATTTCGCTGATACAATAATCAAGGCACAGGAAATTGCCAGGGAAGAAGTGGATTTTGTATTGGCCAAGACACGCTTCTACGAGGCCTATGGTGACCAGTTGAATGACCGGCAGGTCGGGATGGTATCGCGGGTTTTTGCTGAGGGACGAAAGGGCTTTGAAGGGGGAATAACGACCAGAAAATATGAAACCATTACCAAGTGCCCCAATCGAACAGCCAGCCGTGATCTTTCTGACCTGGTTGCCAAGGGTATCATCATCCCGTTACCAGGTGGTGGTAGAACGACCCGATATGAGTTGACGATTGTTGAACCGGCTCAGTCTGGTCTGATGAGGAAATGATTATCTTCGCTCTGGAGAGAGTAGATTTCATCTGCACAAGCCTGAACGACTTAATGAATTTACATTTTGTCCTATGAGCATCGATACACTCAAAGAAAAACTGGCTGATATCGATGCAGATACGATGCGGAATTTTATACTCGACCTCTACCTCCGCTATCCGGAGTTGAACGACAGGATCGAAGCATTGATTTTAGCAAATGATCCGGTCGCCCTGTCCAGGGTTCTGCGCAAGCGTATTGCATCGCTGAAACGAGGGCGGAGGTTTATCGATTATCGGGCGAGTTTTGATTTTGCACGTGAACTGGAAGCGGCTCTCGCCGATATCGAAAGCGGACTGCTGGAGCGCTCACCGGAACATGCGTTTGATTTAGTCGACCGGTTCCTGGCGACGGCGGAATCGGTGCTTAATCGTGTCGATGATTCTGGCGGGGCAGTGGGCGAGGTCTATCGCCAAGCTGTACTGTTGTGGTTGACGGCGGCTAAAGGCTGGCGGGATGCCAACGTCGACTGGCTCGAGCCGGTTTATCAGCTGTATCAGCAGAATAATTATGGTGTGCTTGATTCGCTATTGCCAAATGCCTACCTGCTGTTGACGCCGGATCAGCTAAAGGAACTTGCCTGGAGGTACGAAAACGCCTTGCGCAAGGCGTTAAAATCTCCCGAGCAAAAAGACAAAGTCAATCTCGTGGTCTTGCATAGCGCCGTGGCATTAGGACAGATCGCCGATGCCTTGCGCGATCCTGTCTTATACGAGCGATCGGTATTAATACATTCGCCACAGCCAAACAATCTGCAAATGAAATCGATTTGTGAAAAATATTTGCAGTATGAGCAGCCCGAGACGGCAATGCGTTATCTGAACCAGGCATGGGAGGACCGTTTTGAGCATGATCGTCTGGAATTGCTGGACAAGGTCTGTGTGAAAACGGGCGACAGGAAACAGCTTAAAGTGATTCGTTCCCGGCTGTTTCAAAGCGAGCAGAGCTATGCCAGTTTCACGCGATACCTGGAGTGCTTGGACGAGGATGAGAAAGAGAAAGCGCGTAGTGCAGCAATCAAACAAGCCGAACAGGGTGGCAATATCATATCGAGCGCAGATCTGTTATTGAACCTGGGCCAGACGGGGCGAGCCCAAGCCCTGGTTGTAGCCCGGCATCAGGAGTTGGCGGAGTGTTTTTATGACAGTCTGCTGAGGCTGGCCAAGGCGCTTGAAAAAGCGGATTGCAATCTTGCAGCCACGGCGTGCTACCGCAACTTGCTGCTGGATATCCTGGCACAGGCGCGCAGTAAGGCTTACGGCCATGGTGCTCGGTATTTCAAAAAGCTGGAAGCGCTGGCGCAACAGATCAATGTATTCAAACCACTGCCAACACATCACGCCTTCGTGCAGCAATTGCAGTCGTCGCACGGGCGAAAAAAAAGTTTTTGGGCGCGACTGGAATCATGATGTGCTGAGGCCTGCAGTACGGCACCGGGTGGCTCTTCTCGACATTTCGGGTAAGTATTAGTAGTAACTACTGAGCATGGAATTATTGATGGTATTTCCAATTAGCAGAAAAGTAAGTCATTGCTTATAAAGAAAAAAAAGGTTTGTTTACAATCGAATGGGAATGATTGCTACGTCTAGCAATGGCAGGCAATAAGCCACCGGGAAATACTATAATAAAAGCGTTATTCCTATTTTTATCTAGCAATGGCAGGCACTATCTAGCAACGTCAAGCAAACTTTTTTAGTGGTATGGTTGATGGCATTGTTTGTACTTAATCTCGCGGTTCCGTGGAATACCATAAGAAAATTTTTGCTTAGTCCATGGTATTACTAGCGTGAATGAGAGCCGCTATGGCAGCGGGGCATCACCCTCGCCGAAGCGCGGGGACGACTCCGCGATGCAAAAAAGCTGATTGAGACAAGCGGTCACGCAGAAAACGGGAAAGTAGCCCACTGGCAAGTAACCACTAAGTTCCGTTTTGCCTGGGCCATCACTTTCGGCATGCTCTGGGTCGTCTGCAGCGCCCGCTCACCGCGCCCGCTGTGGTCTTGGTATTAGGCCTTTGTGGCGGGCACCCAGATGATGACGGGGGCTGACGAGTGAACGAGCGCTCAGCCGACTACATCAAGATCGCCAGTGCCTGCACGCTTCGTTTCGTCATAGGGCCTATGCGTTAAGTGTGCTATCGTACATAGTGTTACGGGCAGCTCATAGAGACATCGAAACTCGTCAAGCTGATTCCTTCACCTTACGTGCTGGATTTGTCATGAAGCCACAATTCAATCACCTGTTAAAGGCGATGCCGCCAGAAGTACAGGGCCGCATTTTCGAATCTCTCGAGCTGGTCACATTGCCGCTGGGCAAAGTGATGTATGAGTCGGGCGATACCCTGCGTCATGTGTATTTTCCCGCCGACTGCATCATTTCGCTGCTGTATGTTACGGCTAGCGGGTCTTCGGCGGAGATCTCTGTGGTCGGCAACGAGGGGGTGGTGGGTGTTTCGCTGTTCATGGGTGGAGAGAGCACTCCGAGTCGCGCGGTCGTGCAGAGTGCCGGGTCGGCCTATCGCCTGCCGGGTCAACTGCTTAAGAATGAGTTCAATCTTCATTCCGAGATGATGGTGTTGTTGTTGCGCTACACGCAATCGCTGATCACGCAGATGACACAGACCGCCGTGTGCAACCGTCATCACTCGATTGACCAGCAACTGTGCCGCTGGCTGTTGATGTCGCTGGATCGCCTGCCCGACAACAAACTGACTATGACCCAGGAACTGATCGCCAACATGCTGGGTGTGCGTCGCGAGGGCGTCACCGAAGCCGCTGGCAAGCTGCAACACGCGGGCGTCATTAACTATAGCCGCGGCCATATCACCGTGCTGGATCGCCCTAAGTTAGAGGAGCTGAGTTGCGAATGCTATGCAGTGGTCAAGCGAGAGACGGATCGCTTGCTACCGAATTTCCCGGGCGACAAAGCTGGCGTTATCAAGGCGCTGAGCCAGGGACACTTAGTATCATAGTGAACGGTGGGTAAGTTTCACCCAATCGGACCCCTCCTTGCGCCGGACCGGGGATAGGTCTGACTGTTGGACTCAGCCTTGCGTGGTTTAATTGCAGGAGCTCAAACAAGGGCATTTTCTACCGTGAGATAGGCGTTTCCAGATTTTTGCGACGCTCCCATTCGACCAGGAGGTTAGCCAAACAGAAATTGTCATCAAGCGCCTGCGCGGATTCGGTATTGCATCCGAAAGAATCGCGGCCTTTTTCTATCAGCGCCATCAGCAACAACAATTCACGCTGGTCCAACTTGATGATTGCGTTCTTGGCGCTGTGTTTCAGTAGCTGCATCTTGCCTGCCTCCTTCTGATTAACGAAAACTCGTTTCCCAGTACAAATCTGCCTGCTGCCAAGCGGTTCTGCCGCTGAAACACTGCAAAATAAGCATGGTTACCAGAATACTTTCAATTGTCACTTTGCGCTCCTTCATAGCCAGTTTGAGTGGTACACCGGTGCTTATTGATAATGG
Source organism: Halioglobus sp. (assembly GCA_037969215.1). Classification (GTDB taxonomy): domain Bacteria; phylum Pseudomonadota; class Gammaproteobacteria; order Pseudomonadales; family Halieaceae; genus Marimicrobium. The sequence goes on along the minus strand of JBBKWY010000159.1, from coordinate 485 downwards.
GTGACCATATTCTTGTCCACCGATCAACTGTGGGTTAAACCAAGGACGTCGTCTGTTCGTTGTCCAACATTAGATCCAGTTTCCTGATTCAGTAGTCTTTCCACGGACAACGAGCCGTTACGTTTGGTGCGGCGTTATGCTTTTCGATCGAAATTTTTTTTTGTAGGGGCCGTAATTTCATGCGGTGACTAAATCAAAGAGACATGAGACATCCTGAATCTGTGCACTATGGCCGTGAAGCCGCATCGTCAGTGCAAAAGTAGTTGTGGCGGGTCTTCCATGGGGTATGTAAGTGTGTTGACGCACATACGAAACCAGGCTGTGGCGGTACCATAGACGCGTAGATAGCCGCATTTTCAATCCTCCTCTCGTTCAGCGCTGCAGCGGCGGCCGAGATTGAAACGTGTCTGTTAACCAGTTCCGGGACGATTGGAGGAAAATTGAATGACGAACAAAGGGCACAAGGCCAACCGTGTGTTAGCGAG
>JBBKWY010000158.1:0-5152 GCA_037969215.1 Halioglobus sp. | reverse complement strand
CAGGTCACTGGCCACAAAACTGACCATGTCTGCGGCAATCATCGGCACACCACCGACAAACAAATGCGCAACATCCCGGTACTGCGCCGCGATCTCGCGTACCTGCTCCACCAGTCGCGCGTCGCGCTCAAGCACGATCGACGAGCGCGCCTTGAACGCCGTTTCAATGGTCGCCAGCTCCGCCGCTTCCACCACGGACAAACCCAGTTTACCGCGCTGGGTGCGCAGCGTTTCCCGCGCTTGCAGCAGGTTCAAATAGCGATCGTCGCGCTGCAGGTTAATCTGTACGGCACTCACCAAGCCATCGCGACTGACCAGCAAGTCGGCATAGATCGGGCTGGTGGTGAACTCGTCCAATACCATGTCAAGATCGAGGTCGGGTTGCTCTAACGTCGGCAGGGGATCACTCGACGTCATGTCCGAGAGCGTCACCGGCGGGCTCTCCAACAGCGGCACATCCAGAATAGTGGTCACCGAGGACACCCCGTCCAGCGCGCGCAAGGCCTCGGCCATTTTCTTCAGCGGCTGCAGGGACTGCGGCGAGAGTAGCGCCGCGTTGGGCTGCCAGGTTATCAGCAGAAAATCTTCCGTGGAGTATTCCTGGGTGATCTGGCGATAAAATTCCAGTGAGGGATCACCCTGCAACATCAGCGAATCAGCGGAGGCATCGATTTTAATTTTACCCAGCTGCGTCGCCATTGCTGCTGTCAGCAACGCTATCAGTAGCAGGGACAGCCAGGGGCGCCGCAACACCAGCGCATCGTAAAACGACAGGAACGGCTTATTCATACAGACGAGGCTTCCAGTAATGTATCCAGCAGTTTCTGGTGTATCCCGCCGAACCCACCGTTGCTCATAATCACGACCTGATCACCCGCTCGCACTTCACTGGCAACCTGTGACACCAGCGCGTCGATATCATCCGCTACCGTGGCCGGTACCGGGCTATCCGCCACTACAGTCTCCAGCGACCAGTCCATACCCGCGGGCTGGAACCAGAATATTTTGTCAGCGGCGGCCGTCGCAGCCATCAACTGACCGCGGTGCTCGCCCATGCGCATGGTATTGGAGCGCGGTTCAATCAGGGCGATGACACGCCCCTCGCCCGCGCGCGCGCGCAGTCCTTGCAGGGTGGTGGCGATCGCGGTGGGGTGATGCGCGAAATCATCGTATAGCGCCACGCCACCGGGTTCGCCCAGCAGCTCAAGCCGACGTTTAACGCCCTGAAATTCGGTCAGTGCGGCAACGGCCAGTTCTGGTGTCACACCGACATGGCGGGCGGCGGCGATGGCTGTGAGTGCATTTTCCACATTGTGCTTACCGCAGTGCGACCAGTTCACCTCCAGTGCGTCACCGTCGCGACGCAACACGCGAAATGCCGACCCGTCCTCTGCCAGCAATTGCGCGCGCCAGTCAGCCGCACTGTCTTCACCGATACCGAAGGCCGTGCGCGGCGTCCAGCAACCCATCGCCAGCGTTTCATCGATCGCCGCGACACCGTGCCGGTACACAATGAGTCCCTCCCCCGGCACGCAGCGCACCAGGTGGTGGAACTGCCGCTGTATCGCGGCCAGATCGGGGAATATATCGGCGTGATCAAATTCCAGATTGTTGATCGCCAGGGTGCGCGGACGATAGTGGACAAACTTGGAGCGCTTGTCGAAAAAGGCCGTGTCGTACTCGTCGGCCTCCACCACAAAGAAATCCGAGTCGCCACAGCGTGCCGAAACGCCAAAATTACCGGGCACTCCGCCGATCAGGAAGCCCGGCGCCATGCCGGCGTGCTCCAATATCCAGGCCAGCATACTGCTGGTGGTGGTTTTACCGTGCGTGCCGGACACCGCCAGCACCCACTTATTTTGCAGTACGTGCTCGGCCAGCCACTGGGGCCCCGACGTGTAGGGCAAGCCGCTGTTCAGCAGGTGCTCGACCAGAGGGTTGCCGCGCGTCATCGCATTGCCGACCACCACGCAGTCCGGCGGTGGTTGCAAGTGCTCCGGCAGATAGCCTTCCATCAGGTCGATCCCTGCCGCGCGCAGCTGTGTACTCATGGGGGGATAAACGCTGGCATCCGAGCCCGTCACACGATAGCCCAACTCCCTGGCAAGCAGTGCAATACCGCCCATGAAGGTACCGCAAATACCGAGAATATGAATGTGACCTTTCAAAAAAACAGCTCCTGTTAGACAGCGCGCATAGTAGCATGTGTGTGACTTACGCCACAGTCAGGGGGACAAAACGGACGCCGCAGTCCACAAGCCGTGGCAATTGCCGTATGATTCCGATTCAAAATCACTATCGAGCTTAACTTACCGGGCCATGGACTGCGCCCGCCATCAGGAATGGATCATCACATGCCCCCGAAGAACGCCTTCTACGCCCAGTCGGGCGGAGTAACAGCCGTCATCAACGCCACCGCTTGCGGTGTCATCGAAACCGCCAAGAAAAACCGTCCCCGGATCGGCAAAGTCTATGCCGGACGCAATGGCATTATCGGCGCGCTGCGCGAAGACCTGATCGACACCAGCAAGGAGAGCGCAGCGGCGATTCGCGGCTTGCTGACCACCCCCGCTGGCGCCTTTGGCTCCTGCCGCCACAAGTTGAAAAGCCTCGAGGAAAATCGCGCAGAGTACGAGCGCCTGATCGACGTCTTCAAAGCGCACAACATTGGCTACTTCTTTTATAACGGCGGCGGCGATTCCGCTGACACCTGTCTCAAGGTGTCGCAGTTGAGCCAGTCGATGGGGTACCCGTTACAAGCCATCCACGTCCCCAAAACCATCGACAACGACCTGCCGTTTACCGACAACTGCCCCGGATTTGGCTCCGTCGCCAAATACATCGCCATTTCCACCAGGGAAGCAGCCATGGATGTCGCCTCCATGTGCGAGACCTCCACCAAGGTGTTCATACTCGAAGTCATGGGTCGTCATGCGGGCTGGATCGCCGCGGCCAGTGGCCTGGCCGCCAGCGAAGAGGGCGACGCCCCACACATCATTCTGTTCCCCGAAATCGCCTTCAACCGCGACAAATTCATGGCCCGGGTCAAACGCACGGTCAAACGCCACGGTTACTGCGTAATCGTCGCCTCAGAAGGCGCGCAGTATAAAGACGGTCGTTTTCTGTCGGAATCTGAGAACAAGGACGCCTTTGGCCACAGCCAGTTGGGCGGACTGGCGCCGCATCTGGCGCAGATGATCAAATCTGAACTCGGTTACAAATACCACTGGGCAGTGGCCGATTACCTGCAGCGCTCAGCGCGCCATATTGCCTCCCAGACCGACGTCGACCAGGCGTACGCCCTGGGTGAAGCCGCCGTCGAGTTCGCGCTGCGTGGTGACAATGCCGTGATGCCCTGCATCGTGCGCGGCAAGGGCAAGCGCTACACCTGGTCGATCGGTGAGGCGGCATTGGAAGACGTCGCCAACGTCGAGAAGAAAATGCCGCGCAATTACATCACCCGCGATGGCTTCGGTATTACGGAGGCCGGCCGTGAGTATTTGGCGCCATTGATAGTCGGCGAGGCCTATCCCCCGTACAAAAACGGCTTGCCGCAGTATGTGCGGCTGAAGAATCTACCGGTGCCTCGCAAGCTCAAGACCCGCTTCAAAATCTAGTCCGGCGCGCGCCAAAAGGCGAAATTTTGCCCTATTCGGGCAAGATTTCACCTGCGGTTACCGGTACAATGCGCGCCTCCTGAACACAGTAACCACCCCCTTTAACCCCTACTAATTTGAGGTGAACCCATGTACAACAACACCGAGTTCAACCGCTGGCGCCGTCACCCCTGGCATGGCCTGCATATCCGCGCCGAAGGCCAGGAAGAAGATAGCGTTCAGGTCTATATCGAAATGACCCCCACTGACGTGGTCAAATATGAGCTGGACAAAGCATCAGGCTTCCTGATGGTTGATCGCCCACAGCGCACCACTTCCAGCCCCCCGGCGCTCTACGGTTTCATTCCGCGCACTTACTGCGCAGAAGAAGTGGCCAAGCGCTGTGAAGGTGTCGATGTTGCCGACGGCGATCCGCTGGACATTTGCGTGTATTCCGAGCGTCACATTACCCGCGCCGACATCGTGCTCAGAGCGCGCGTCGTAGGTGGCATCCAGATGATTGATGGCGGCGAGGCTGACGACAAGATCATAGCCGTACTGGAAGGCGATAACATTTGGGGCGACGTGCACGATATCGCTGATCTGCCAGCGATCAAAATCGAGCGCCTGCAGCATTATTTCATGACCTACAAGATGATCCCGGGCAAAGAAAACAACGTCAAAGTGGACTACGTCTACGGCCGTGACGAAGCACTGAAAGTCATTGCCGCCGCGGAACTGGATTACCAGAACCACTACGGACACCTGCACGCGAAAGCCAAAGCGAAAGAGTAAACCTCTACCGCTACCCGCCCGCCGCCCTACTCAGTCCGGGGTGGTGGGCACCAATCTCCCGGCACTCGCACATACCGTTCCATGATGTCCTCAAAGCTCGCCTCAATCTCCTCACGCAACAGCAGCGCCTGCGCCACCTCGTCACCCCAACAGTCAGCCAACAACGCCCTGTCACACCGCTGTGCGCAATCGATCGATAACGGCGCATAACTCAGGTGCCAGCGCTCCGGTGCCACACCGCCGCGATCTTTATCGTAGGGCCGGTAAAACCCGTACGACTCGCCCGCCGCCATACGTTCATCCAGCCAGCAGTGCAGCGGATCAAACAGACCACCGGCCGCCACCTCCTGCGGCGATAATTGCAGCCGATAGTCCGGCGGCATCACCGCGGCATCGTAGACATCCAGATCCGTGCCCCAATGGTGGCGAGAGGTCCCCGGTATCGCAGAAAAGCGCAGAATAGCGTGCAGCTTTTCCTGCGGCGATAACCGCGCCATCAGCACAGCTCGACCCTCGTCATCGTGTACCGGGCGCGAGCCATCGACCTTGCCATTCCAGATAGCCATCTGGCGAGAGAATGGCCGAAAGCTGCTGGCAATCACCAGCTCGTAACCCGACTGACGCGCGGCCCCTTGCAGTGCTGCAAATGCCTGTGCGACCTCTTCCTGCAAACGATGGCCATCGGTCAGCGCCACCAGATGAGAGTCATCCAGTCCCGTCAACTGCCTGGGGTTGAGCGCGCTGGCCATAAAGAGTCTCTC
>JBBKWY010000157.1:0-8427 GCA_037969215.1 Halioglobus sp. | reverse complement strand
CCACCACCTCTGGGCCAATTCCACGATGCGAACAATCCGCTGGTGGGATTGCTTCGCTCATCGCAAATTATCCCCTTTGTTGCACCGTTCAATATCACCGGACAGCCCGCTATTTCGCTGCCCCTGCATGTGAGCGAAGCCGGTCTCCCGATCGGTGTGCAATTTGTGGCCGCGTCGTATCGCGAGGATCTGCTCCTGCAAATTGCGGCAGAACTCGAGACAGCGATGCCCTGGTCGACCGCCCCGGTGAGACCTCGCAGCCTGAAGTAACGACTTTGCCAGCAAGTCTGACCACCTGACCGGGGCCTGCTTTAGCGCAGCGTAAACACCGTAGTGGCAGCCACGGCTGCCCACAGTAATTCCTCGAGATAACTGCCCAGGATGACCAGTCCGGCGGTAACCGCAAGGATGGCGATCAACCGATCTGCCCAGGGATTTAGATCAGCGTGTGCAACAGCGTCTTGCACCGCGCCTGGTTGCACCGCGCCTGGTTGCACCGCGCCCCCTTCCCTACGCTGCAGGAGTTGACGGGTAATTTGGTATTCCACTCGTTGTGCTGCTGTCATGGTGTGACTCCCTGGTCTGCTCAATACTCAGGGGGTCATCATTACCGCCGCGCGATAAACACACCATCTGTCCTCTTTTCAACCCGATTGAAAACACGACACGTAAGAGCACAGAGCCGTGTTCCCTGACTGATACCGGGGAGCATGCTGCCGCGCAATCCGCGGCTACACTAGCCGGAACCTGCAGCCTGGAACGTGTCGCAGGCCGCAAAATCCCCGCTTTCAAATCCGGTTCTGAACCATTTCACCCGCTGTGCCGAGGTGCCGTGTGTAAAGCTGTCGGGAACCACCTGGCGCCCCGCCTCGCGCTGCAAGCGATCATCGCCAATGGCCGTTGCAGCCTGTAACGCCTCTTCGAGGTCACCTGGATCGAGTAACTGACGATCGACGTTGGCAGCGTGCGCCCACAGGCCGGCAAAGCAATCGGCCTGTAACTCCTGCCGCACTGAAAGGGCGTTTACCTGTGTTTCGCTCGCGCCCTTGCCCGCGGCTCGCACCTTGTCGCTAATCCCCAATAGGGTTTGTACATGGTGACCGACCTCGTGGGCGATCACGTACGCCTGGGCAAAATCACCCGGCGCGCCATAGCGCGCGCTGAGATCGTGGAAAAAGGACAGATCGATATACAATTTTTGATCGCCGGGACAGTAAAATGGCCCAACCGCAGCACTGGCGCTTCCGCAGGCGGAGCTTACCGCCCCGGTGAACAGCACCAGCGTTGGTTCACGGTACTGCCGACCCAGCGCCTGAAAGTTGGCATGCCAGGTATCTTCGGTATCGGCCAATACCACCGACACGAACTCAGCACTGCGTTGATCGGCCTCGCTGAGGGGCGCTGAGCGCTGACTGGAGGTCGCACCGCCACCCGCTAACAGGGAAAGCACATCAATACCCATCATCTGCCCGCCGACCACAGCAACAATGCCGACCACCAGAACTATACGCCCCACTTTGGTCCGGATTAGCGCCGGCAAAAGCCGCAGTACCAAAGGCGCCGCGCCGGCCGCGCCGGATGAGAGCCCCTGCCCGCGCCTATCCTCTACATTGTCACTTCGTCTTCCACCTTGCCAACGCATGGTATATTCCTGTCGATAGCCGATAAGCACTTGATTATACTGCGCTACATTGTGCACTACAGTCCCCTCGACAAGGATAGACGAATAAATGACCGATGGTATTCTGATAGGCGGCTCCACAGCGGGCCAGATATTCCTTAATCCCCGCTATGCAAATCGGCACGGCCTTGTCGCCGGCGCTACCGGTACCGGAAAAACTGTCACCCTGCAGTGTCTGGCGGAGGGCTTTTCTGACCTCGGCGTCCCCGTGTTCCTGGCAGACATCAAGGGCGACCTTTCCGGCATCAGCCAACCTGGCACACCCCACCCCAAAGTGGCGGAACGCGTGCAGAAAATTGGTATGGAACACTATCAACAGCGCGGCTATCCAGTAGCATTCTGGGATCTTTTCGGTAAGAAAGGGACGCCGATTCGCTCCACGATCTCGGAAATGGGGCCGCAATTAATCACGCGCCTGCTGGATCTCAACGAAACACAAGAGAGCGTAATCACTCTGGTGTTCGAATTCGCCGATAACGAAGGTATGCTGCTCGTCGATCTGAAAGACCTGCGTACTACGCTGGAATATCTGGGTAATAACAGCAGGGAACTGGGCGCGGGATTCGGTGTTTCCAAGGCCTCCGTGAACGCCATCCTGCGCCGCCTGCTAATGCTGGAGCGTGAAGGCGGTGACCATTTTTTTGGGGAACCGGCGCTGCAGCTTCAGGACTTTATGCGCACCGGCCTCGATGGCCGAGGCATGATCAATATACTGGCTGCCGACACCCTCATCATGAACCCGCGGGTCTACTCGACTTTCCTGCTATGGCTGCTGTCTGAGCTGTTCGAAGAGTTACCCGAACTGGGTGACCCTGAACAGCCGGTGCTGGTGTTTTTCTTCGACGAGGCGCATCTTCTGTTTCGCGATACGCCCAAGGCATTGCTGGAAAAGATCGAGCAGGTGGTGCGACTGATCCGCTCCAAGGGCGTGGGTATTTATTTCATTTCACAAAGCCCCGGCGACATACCTGACAGCGTGCTGGCGCAACTGGGAAACCGCGTACAACATGCACTGCGTGCCTACACCCCCAAAGAACAAAAAGCGGTCAAGGCTGCCGCCCAGTCTTTTCGCGAAAATCCCGACATCGATACCGTTACTGCCATTAAGGAACTGGGTGTGGGTGAAGCGCTGGTTTCAATGCTGCAGGACAAGGGCATTCCCGCGCCCGTGCAACGGGTGCTGGTGCGTCCACCCAGCTCGCGCATGGGCGCGGCTACCCCGGCCGAACGCCAGGCCGTGCTGGCAAGGGATCTCAATCAGCAGCGCTATGTAACGCCGATTGACCCTCACTCAGCTCACGAGATACTACTGGAACGCACGGCTGCGCGACAAAAGCAGGCGCAGGAAGCCGAACTCGCCGAGCGTGCGGCCAAGGCGGAGCGCAAACCGAAAAGCCGCGCCAGTAGCCGACAAAGTGCCGGAGAAGCATTCCTTAAGAGTGTCGCGCGTGCTGCCGGCAGCAGCCTGGGAAGAAAATTGTTTCGCGGAATTCTCGGTTCGCTGCTGAAGTGACGACGCCTGTTAGAGACTCACGCGCCGCGCAGACGCTGCACCAGCGTTACCAGTAAAGTCACGATCGCGCCGGCCACCAGGCCGATAAGTACACCACTGAGGGTTGGCGTCAGCGTCGCCAGCGCAGGACCAACGGTTGCGACCTCGGCAACCAGTGATGTTAGCGCGACAACGCCCTCGTTCAGCACATGGAAACCGTGCACCAAAATACCGCCGCCGACCATAAACATCGCGATAGTGCCCACTACCGCGAGAAACTTCATCAGCCACGGTGCAAAGCTCACCAGGCCTGATCCAAGCCAGCGCTGCAATTTCGGCCAGCTGCCCGCACCTTTGCGTTGCATCAGAAAAAGGCCTGCATCATCAAGTTTTACAATGCCCGCAACCAAACCGTAAACGCCAACCGTCATCGCAAGCGCGATAATGGATAGCACCAGCACCTGACTGAGAAATTCCATCTCGGCGACAATACCCAGCGTGAGTACGATGATTTCCAGCGAGAGAATGAAATCGGTACGCACGGCACCTTTGATTTTATTTTGTTCGTAAGCAACGAGATCAACCGAAGGATCCCGCAACTTCTCCACCAGCTCTGCGTGATGGCTGGCATCTTCTTCTGCTGAGTGCAAAAATTTATGGGCGACCTTTTCAAACCCTTCGTAGCAGAGGAACAGCCCGCCCAGAATCAGCGCCGGCGTGATCAACCAGGGTGCGACAAGCGATATCGCCAGCGCGGCCGGAACCAGAATACACTTGTTGCGAAAAGATCCTTTAGCGACAGCCCAGACCACCGGCAACTCGCGGTCAGCCCGCACCCCCGTCACCTGTTCTGCGTTAACCGCCAGATCATCACCGAGCACACCGGCAGATTTCTTGGCGGCGATCTTGGTCATTAGCGCGACATCGTCAAGCACTGCTGCGATGTCGTCCAGCAAAAGGAGTAGGCTGCTTCCCGCCATTAGAACGCGCTCCTGCAGAAGTGGCTACACAGTGGGTACGAAGATGAGTACATCAAGACAGCGATTGAGCGTGGCCGCGGCGCCTGCGCCGAGGCCACTGACTAACGATTAACCGAAGTTGCAGAAGCAGATTTTGTTGCCATCAAGATCGCGAAAATAGGCGCCGTAGAAGCCTTCCATACGCTGTCCGGGAGCACCTTCGTCTGTGGCGCCCAGTTCCAGTGCTTTGGCGTAGAGTTTATCGACTAATTCTCTCGAACCGGGGGCGATAGACACCATATTGCCGTTGCCTGGATTAGCAGCCTCATCATTGTAGGGCGTACACACCGCGAGCATGGCGCCGCCCGCAGCGGTGCCAAGCGCGGCAAGCCGTCCGAGATCCATCAAAACAGAGACTTCCATATCCGCCAGCACGGCCAGGTAAAAGGCCTTGGCTTTCTCAATATCAGCGGTTCCTATAGTGGTGTAAGCAATCATTAGTACTCTCCTTGCAAAAATTATTTAGCGCTGCAGTAGACTGTTACCGGCAGCCTGTCGAACTAGCCACGCAGTGTACACCGCCGGTCGCCAGGCGCGCCAGAGTATCAGGGCGCCTTCTTGCGTCGGCGCTTGGCAGGCTCATTCATACGCGACTTGGGATAACGCGGCAACTTGCCGGTCGCAAGATAGCGATGAATGGTCTCCTGAGAACGAATTTTGGTGGTATTTTTCTTGGTGCGCACCATTCGATTGCCCTGGCTCTGATCCAGTACACGCGCCCTGACGTTATCGTGCCACTGCTGGTCCAGCGTGTCCTGAATGATACGCTGTGCATCCTCATCAAAAATGGGACAGAGCACTTCCACCCGATAGTCCAGGTTGCGTGTCATCAAATCTGCGGAGCCGATCAGGTAACGCGGATCGCCGCGGTTATAAAACACATAGGCCCGGGTATGCTCGAGGTAGCGGTCGACAATACTGATAGCCTGAATATTTTCCGAAATGCCCTTCACGCCAGGCAACAGCGAACACATGCCGCGCACTATCAAGCGGATCTCTACACCCGCCTGACTGGCCTCATAGAGCTTTAAAACCAGCTCCTTATCCACCAGATTATTACACTTGAGCGTCAGTGCGGCCCGATATCCCGCCCTTGCATTGGCAATTTCACGCTCAATCAACTCCAACAGGCCGCTGCGCGCCGAGTGCGGAGACACCAGCAGCAAGCGAAAATTTGGCCGCTGATAGTTGTACTGGAGAAACTCGAACACGCTGTGAACATCCTTACCTACATTTTGATCGTAGGTAATCAGGGTGAAGTCGGTATACAGCCGAGCGGTTTTTTCATTGAAATTGCCGGTACCGATATGGCTGTAATAGCGTGAAGCATTACCATCGCGGCGCTCAATCAACAACAGTTTGCTGTGCACCTTCAGGCCGGGAATGCCAAAAATCACATCGATACCATTTTCTGTCAGTCGTTGCGCCCAATTGATATTTGCCTGCTCATCAAAACGTGCGGCCAACTCTACGACAGCCAATACCTGCTTGCCATTTTGCACCGCGTTGACCAGTGCATCGATGACACGGGAATCGCGTGCTACCCGGTACAAACAGATTTTTATTTTGGTGACCTGCGGATCAAGCGCAGCTGTTTTTAGCAGATCAATAGCATAATCGAAGGGATGGTAGGGGTAGTAAAGGAAGATATCCTTCTCTCGTATGCTGTCAAATATACAGGGCTGTTCATCCAGGCGGTCGATCCGTACGAAAGGCAGTGGCTTGAACTCGAGGTAGCGAGGCCCGGGGTTGGGGAAGTCAATAAAGTCTTTGGAGTTATGATAGCGACCGCCGGCGATCAAGCTGTCGTATTTGCCAAAGCCAAACCGATTGCACAGGTACTCCAGCAGGCGCTGTGGCATCTGGCCGTCATAGACCATACGTACCGTATCCGCCTTCAGCCGCTGCTTCAGACTCACGGCCATTTTGTCTATCAGGCTCTGCGTGATGCCGGTATCAATCGCCAGTTCGGCATCGCGGGAAAACTTGAAACAATAGGCCTGCGCCGAATCGATCGGAATTACACCACGAAACATTTGCGACAGGCACAATCGCATAATGTTATCCAACACGATAAAGACCGTGCCCCCTTTGCCCTTGCGGCGGGGAATCTCCACGAATCTCGCCAGCCTGTCAGTGGGGACCCCCACTACAGCGGAATGATGACTTTCCCCTGACTGGATATCCACCGCGAGATAGATCGACTCGTCGTTGAGTGCAGGAATGGCCTGCCCATCCCTGAGCAGTATGGGTTCCAATTCGGGCAACACGGTGCTGACAAAGTAAGATCGCACGAAGGTGGCCTGCCTCTCATCCAGCTGCTGCTCATTGATCAGGTAAATTTTCTGAGCTGCGAGTGCGCGTATAGTCTGCCCATAGATGCGATCGAATTCCTTTTGCAGTTCTACCACACGATTTTGTATCGCCAGCAGCAGATCTTTTGATTGCTGCTTATTGTCTCCGGAAGAGACTGAAATCAAGCGCCGCACTTCCGCCACTCTGACGCGGAAAAATTCATCGGAATTATTGGAAAAGATGCCGAGGTAACGCAGGCGCTCAATTACCGGCACCGTTTCGTCTGCCGCCTCCTGCAACACGCGCGCATTGAAGGAGAGCCAGCTAATTTCGCGCGGCATGAAAAGATCATGGTCAAGAAGATCCGCGAGGCGTTTCTTGATCGGGTTGGCCATACAGTCTCCAAATAGACCCAGGGATTAATGAGGTGAGCGCGCGTTGATCGCGATTCGGCGCAGCTTTGTGGCCGCCATATTCCCGCAGGGAAATGCCCTCGCGAAGTTTACCGACGCCATGTTACAGCGAAATGACACCCGACTCTGAGCGCCTCAGGCGGCACTAAGGCTGGTTTCGGGGATGGCGCAACTAACCGCGCAACATCACTGCCAAGCCGACAAACCGGCCCTACGCTCTCGGATAAATCACATTAACATGAAGCACTATTCTATTGATAAAAAATAAAAAAGCCCGCATTTCACATTATGAAAGCGGGCTAAAATAGCCGTATGCTTCGGGGCAGAAACATCGGCCAGGGGACGTGTCAGCACCTGCAAAGAATGCGAGGTACTGTAGTCAAAATAGACCCTATTTGTGAGATATCAAGGCCAGAGCAAAAAATAGTTACAATTTTATCGCCAGCACGTCGGTTTTCAAATGCAGCAGTACTTTCTCCGCCGTATTGCCCAGCAGGCGTGCCCTCACACCCTTGCGACCCACAGTGCCCACTACCACAAGCTGCGCGCGGACCTTTGCGGCGCGACTGGCAACCACTTTTTCTGCCGCTCCACGCTTACAGCGAAATGCTGATTCGGGTATATCACAGGCCTTGGCCAACTTTTTGATATGCGGCTGCATCGCCGCTCTGACACCGCGCGCATAGCTCGCGGGATCCACCAGATCCAGTTGCGCCAGAACGGCTGGCACCTGTATCGCCGCAATGATTTCAAGCTCCACCCCCAGCGCGTGTGCCAGCGCCCGGCCAGCGTTTAACAGCTTGAGGTTAAGCAATTGCTTGGCGGCTTTGGAACTCGCCAAATCCAGCGCGACCAAAACCGGCTTCACCCGATGCCATTTCTTTTTCGCCACTAATAATACCGGTACTGCACACTCCCGCAGGAGCTGCCAATCAGTGGAGCTATGTACCAGCGACTCAGAGTGGCTTCCAGTCTTCACTACCATCTCGTAGCGGCCCCCCGCGCACTGCTGATTCAGCCAGTGATGGATGTTTTTCTCCCAGATCACCGTCAAACTGGCTTGCTGTCCCGCTTGCAGGAACTTGTCTAGCCGCTCACGTACCTCGCGCTCACGCTCGGCCAAGAGGCGTTTTCGTATACTTGCCTGTTTTGTGCTACTGGCCTCCACCCCCTTCAACGACACATAGGTGAAAGCCACCACCTCTACCTCGTAAGCCAGTTTTGCGGCCAGCTCAAGCCCCCGGGGTATCGCGAAACATTGCTGCTCCAGATCTGCAACGATCAAGATCCTACCCATGGTTGTTCTCCGACTGACTGTGACTGTGACTGTGACTGTGTTGCCGATTATAGTGTGTGCCCGCGATTCAGATACTAACCTGGATCAATTCGGTGTCAGTCAGGACGCTTCAGTGTTGCAATAATAACATCACCAATGTACTGCATATATATACAGTACAGGTGTTCCCATGCCCGACAATAACATCCAGATCCCGCCGACGCCTCGCGCTCACAAAGGCCGTGGCGCCC
>JBBKWY010000156.1:0-5307 GCA_037969215.1 Halioglobus sp. | reverse complement strand
CAATATGGCCCAGAATAGTAACGGCGATTATCCCAATGTAGATAAAGTCCATCAGCTTTCGCTCCTTCGCTCATTCACATAACGCTTCAAGAAGAGGCGCGCTCTAGCGCGTCCTTCTTGCTTGACTTGTATGATCGAAATACCATCATTTCGGATATTCCCATAAAGCGATAAAGTGAGGCCCAAACCTGTAGCAGCAGGTTTTCGGTGTGGCAGCTCGTTGGCTGACAGGTGCAGACATAGTCTAGCCCGTTAACAAGCAGGGGCGCCACGCCGATTCTATTTGAAACTCGAACAGTCGAAAGAGCCTCGAGCTCGAATGTAGCAAGGGAGAGTTATGAAAACAATCCACATTGCAGACAGTAGAAGCACCGAACGGAACGTTGGCATCGATGTCGGGAAGGATACTCTCGATATTGCTATTGCAGAGCTTGGCACGCACTGGCAGGTTCCCAATGAAGACACCAGCATCCGAGAACTCGTAAAACAGCTTAACCGCTACAAGCTCACACGCATCGTCGTGGAAGCCACTGGCGGGTATGAACGTCGGATCGCTGAGGCCTGCGCAGGAAAGGCACTGCCGATCATCATTGTACAACCGCTCAAGGTCAGGCAGTTTGCCAGGGCCGAGGGTCTGATGGCCAAAACTGACAAAATCGATGCCTACTTGATCGCCCGATTTGGCAAGGTCATGGCTCTCAAGCCACGACCACTGCCGGACAAAAAGATTCGAAAAGTCAGGGACTTACTCGCCCGTAAGCGGCAGTTGAATGAGCAGCGTACACGGGAGCTGAATCGTCTTCACAAAGCACAGAAATTTCTGGAGGCATCACACCGGCGCTCCATCAAATTGATCGATAAGGAGATTGCCTGGGTGGAGAAACACATCACCGCCATTGTCTCGACTGTTGAGGAATGGCAGGACACCTACTCGATCATCACCTCAGTACCTGGCATTGGCGATGGCGTCGCCTACACACTGTTGGGAGAGCTTCCAGAGCTGGGACAGCTCTCGCATAAGCAGATCGCTGCATTGAGGGGGCTGGCCCCCTTCAATCGCGACAGCGGCTCCATGCGCGGTAAGCGGCGCATACGGGGTGGGAGAGCGCCGATACGAACCATGCTCTATATGGCGATGTTGTGCGCCATCCAACACAACCCGGTGATGAAGGCCTTCTACAACAAACTCGTCGCCCAAGGTAAGCACAGAAAAGTCGCTCTCACCGCCTGTATGCGGAAGATGATGACGATCTTAAACGCCATGGTCCGCGATCAGAAGGGGTGGCAGATGGCGTAAAAATATTTGGCTACAGGGTTGATTTTGGATCACAGTCGCTTGTTAGGTGGCCGGTTTAAGTACAAGGCTCTTTACCCATTTATTTTCTTTTCCCTGAAGGTGATCGGCGATACGCTCCTCGACGTGGTTTGCCTCCCACACCGCTGCCCTTTCTAGTTCTTGGCATTCTTCTTCAGTCGCTGGGCGCTCTTTCCCATTTTGATAGATGCTAAGAGTGCCATTTATTGGATCTTGTTTGAATCTTGGGATCTCTGACCCTAGCTCAGGTGGTACTACGGAGTTTTCGATTTTTTCCCAACGACCGGAGTTATAGGCCGTTTTGTGTACCCACAGGCGGAAAAGTAGCTGGCTAGCATCGTTTGGTGAAAAGAAGGCAAACTCAGGTTCCACCAACATTTGACAGGTACTACTACCTCCATCAGGTAGTTGGATTTCCAATACATCTCCTGTGTTCCAGTTTTGTCGCACGATGTCAGGCCACCTAACGCTTACCGCAGCGGCGGCGAAACCGCACAGCGGTTTTGCCGTCCGGCCCCGTCAGGGGCGCACTGGCGGTACTTGTATGATCGAAATACCACCATTTTGGATATTCCCATAAAGCGATAAAGTGAGGCCCAAACCTGTAGCAGCAGGTTTTCGGTGTGGCAGCTCGTTGTCGGTACAGGGCAGACTCAGTCTAGCCCGTTAACAAGCAGGGGCGCCACGCCGATTCTATTTTAAACTCGAACAGTCGAAAGAGCCTCGAGCTCGAATGTAGCAAGGGAGAGTTATGAACACAATCCACATTGCAAACAGAAGAAGCACCGAACGAAACGTTGGGATAGATGTAGGGAAGGATGTTCTTGATGTAGCCATTGTAGAGCTGGATACACACTGGCAGGTTCCCAACGATGACAGCAGTATTCGGGAACTCGTGAAGCAGCTCAACCGTTACAAGCTTACACGCATCGTTGTAGAGGCCACAGGAGGATATGAACGTCGGGTGGCTGAAGCCTGTGCGGAGAAAGCGCTGCCGATAATCATCGTACAACCCCTCAAGGTCAGGCAGTTCGCCAAGGCAGAAGGCCTAATGGCCAAAACTGATAAAATTGACGCTTTCCTGATCGCCCGTTTTGGCAAGGTTATGGGGCTGAAACCACGTCCATTACCTGACAAAAAGATCAGAAAAGTCAGGGACTTACTGGCGCGCAAACGACAGCTGAACGAACAACGTACCCGGGAGTTAAATCGCTTACACAAAGCACAGAAATTCCTGGAGCCATCACATCGACGCTCCATCAAGTTAATGGATAAGGAAATCGCCTGGGTTGAGAAACATATCTCCGCCATTGTCTCGACCGTTGAAGAATGGCAAGAGACCTACTCGATTATCACCTCGGTACCAGGTATTGGCGACGGCGTTGCGTACACACTGCTGGGAGAGCTTCCAGAATTGGGGCAGCTCACGCACAAGCAGATCGCTGCATTGACGGGGTTAGCGCCTTTCAATCGCGACAGCGGCACCATGCGAGGTAAGCGGAGCATACGGGGTGGCCGTGCACCAATCAGAACGATGCTCTATATGGCGATGTTGTGTGCCATCCAGCACAACCCGGTGATGAAGGCGTTCTACAACAAACTCGTTGCCCAGGGTAAGCACAGGAAGGTAGCACTCACCGCCTGCATGCGGAAGATGATGGTCATTTTGAACGCGATGGTGCGCGATCAGAAGGGGTGGCAGATGGCGTAATTATTTTTGTCTACAGGGTTGATTTGGGATCACAGTCGCTTGTTATGAGTATGCTCTATTTCGTAGTGATGCACCTCTAAGACGCTCTCTTTTGGGCAGCCCTCGTATCTCCCGTAAACTTCGTAGTCGGCATGAACGGTTATCTGGTCTTCGTACTGTGGGGCTACAAAGAAAAAAATGTACGACCTTCCTTCTACGTCAAAATTTTCCTGAATCTCCAGATTTGTACCTAGATCTGGAGGAAGGATTTTCCCCAGAGAGAGTGATACAGATTTTAGTTTTTTACCATCAATAACAGGATCCAGAAGCATTTCATAGCTAATCACGCCATCACTTTCTGATCGGTTGATCTTCACCAAATCATAAGGCAACTGGTAATTCTCGAACCTTATTTCAGGACCGTCAAAGCAAACTACATTCTCGTTGTGGTAAGCACAACCAACCGAGAGCGAAAATGAGAATATGACGACCGCGTGATTAGTACTCATAACGCCCAGCGCAGAGGCGGACTACGCAGTAGGCCGTCCTGCACGCGTAGCGTGCGCACTGCCGCGTCTTGTTATGTGCGGAATTACGCTTTGATCTCAAGCTAACGTTTACCGGAAAGCTCTGCAACCAGTTCATATTCCTCCAGTTCGCTTGCTGGCTTTGGCCCAAGGAATCTTGCAGCCGTACAGTCTTTAAGGCTTTCTGGGCTAAATTCTTTCCTATATTTTCTGAACGCCCATGACTGTATAAGCTGTTTCAAAAAATACGGTGTATCTCCCGAACCAACACCGTAAGGATTGGCTGCAGTGAAAGCGGAATCAAAATCAGCCAAGAATGAAATTAGATATGGCTTGCGATTGTTTTGTAGAAGTTCTAGTGCCAAGTCTGTGTTGTTAAACAACTTGGAAGCAACATGCCCATCCACTTCAGCCCCATGAGTTAAATAGTGGTTGCATCCTTTTAGTAGCCCCTGCCTAGAGAAACAGACATGTATATATCCATCCTCTCGTTTGCCAGCCTGGGATTTTGGCCCTAGCTCGTGTAGAGCCTTATCAAGGTTCATACACACAGAATCCCACTCGGGGTGGCCATTGAATATTTCAGTCAATGTGTTTTTTCTATCTACCAAGCGTAGTGGGCGTAGCCCATTCGCCTGGATATCGCTTAACTCCCGATCTGAGAGTCTCGTTCCGTGATACACCCGAACCTGGAAATCACTCAGCTTATCTCGTAGAAGCTCAATTACTTGGTGTTTGTCCAAGATTTCATATAGAGCGTCAGCAGCGTCTTCAATGTATTCAGGCTCTGAAGCAGCAATCGATTTTGCGACATTGTCTCCAGCGATTGGATAAATTACCCCATCTATCCACGGCTCCCATTCACTAATTCTATCGTAATCAATAATTTGGCAGGTGCTCATCTCTCAGGCAGACTCTCGTTGCTCGATCACATAACGCCCACCGCAGCGGCGGCGAAACCGCGCAGCGGTTTTGCTGTCCGGGCCCGCAGGGCCGCACTGCCGGTTTTTGTTATGTGTGGGCGGCACGATCTGCATGATACGCTCTACCATATAGCAAAGAACTCCAATATGTATATTAGGCAGAGTAGTGCCAGGCTATAGCCGCCGACTAAGGACAATCTACGCATTTGTCGATCACTAGTCGCTGAGACTTCGATTCCCATTTTTTGCCAACGAACAATACCGTGTCCAACTAGCAGGCTGAGCAACGAGCCAACTAGAAGAAGAAAAATGAAAAGGATGCTTAAAGTCATCTCTTACACATAACGCTTGCGGCAGCGGACGCGCTGTAGCGCGGTCCGGCGACCGAAGGGAGCGTACTGCCCGTCCTTGTTAAATGTTGGTGGCACCATGTTTGGTATATTGAACCTTATAGTAGATCAATGAACTGATAAAGACCGCAACGAATGTAGATAGCAGCCAGGCCCATTTTTTATTGCGGAACATGTGCCGCCACATAATTATTAGATTTACGAACAGGCAACTGAAACCAATTCCCCAGATTAGTCGAACGGCCCAATTGAGAAGCGACGGAGAGCTATCTGAGAACGGATAGTTCCAGGCTCCAAGATAGCTACCAAAAAATGCCACTATTAAGAACGGCGCTCCCAAGAGAAATGAATACTTGGCCACTGCTCTTTCTCGCATAGACATTTAACGCTCCGCGCAGAGGCGGACTACGTAGTAGGCCGTCCTGCACGCGTAGCGTGCGCACTGCCGCGGCTTGTTATGCATTTTTGTTCTTCTTTGCTCTATTGTGAATTTTTAATATCT
>JBBKWY010000155.1:0-6651 GCA_037969215.1 Halioglobus sp. | reverse complement strand
GTATCCTCAGGAGGATGTCAGCCTGGTGGTGTTGGATCCCGAGAACGGGCAACGTTTATGGACACTGCCCCACAACGGCGATAACAAGGGCGCGGGCGCACCACTGATTCTGGATACACCGGAGCAGCCGAATCCGCAGACGATTTACCATGCGACCTATCATTGGGCGTGGGCGGTAACGCCGCAGGGCAAAGTGCTGTGGCACAAGCCCACCGGCCTGTCGTATCAGGGCGCAGATACCCCACACGCCTGGGGCGTCAATTATGTACCGCAGTTTGACGCTCTCACCGTCGTCACCGGAGACGGCAAAATCGCCCTGCTGGCACGCACCACGGGTGAGCAGTTGCTCGCCACGCCATTTGATCTTCCGGGCCAACCCGCTGCGACAACAGCTCGACATATGCAGGCTCTGTGGGTGCTTGAGCGCGGCGACGAAATTGCCCTGCAACGGTTTGGCGAGATGCCTATGGAAGGTGGCCTGTTTACCGGCATGGTGCGTGTTATCTACGGCGCGGGCTCCGAAGTCTCAAATTTTTATGCGGTAGATCCAAACACCGGCAGGTTATTCGTCGCGGCTACCGCCCCGGATGCCAGCGACGGCAACGAGGATGGAGTATCGGCAAATGGCGCGCTGTATGCGTTGGATTTGACACCCAGCGGCGATCAGCTGTCACTGATTATTGCCGCGCGCTACAACTTTGATGGCGGGACCGGTTCCACTCCCTCTGCCAGCAACGACGGCCAACGACTGTATATCACAGACGAGAATGGCAATGTCATGGCGCTGGATCGCGATCTTCAAGAAATCTGGCGGATCAATGTGGGAGAGCAAGTCGCTGCATCCGTAGCCGTGGCTGCCGATAATCGGGAGCTTTACGTCGTAACCCGAGAAGACGTTATCAAACTCTGGGACAAGGGCGATCACGCCGAGCAGGCGTGGACCGCACAGCTTGATGTCTTTCCCGACCACACGAATGTCAACTCATTAACACCGACGATTACCGCCAACGGCATTGCCGTTGCAATCGGTGCAAGTCGTGAACTGGGCAATAACTCGCTGTTACTTGAAAACGGCTTTGGCCTCTTGGACCGGGACACCGGGGAAGTGCGGGGGTTCGTGCAGGGTGTTGAGGAAGGCATTGCAGTGACCGTGGTCGCCGCCGATGGGGGCTTCACCATTGCCCACTCTCCGGTGCGCAGACTGGCGAGCAAAGCAATTTTTGGCGACGCCATATCACCCATCACAGGCGGCGTCAGTCGCTACAAGCCCAGCAACTACCAACGGCTGGCGCGGGAGGCAAGTTGTGCCGCCGCGGCAGTCGCCGCACGACAGGTGGCACAGGCGTCAGCATCAGGCTATAGCGACGCCGCCAGGGAATGGGACGACCGGCAAATCCAGGCCCTGATGACCCAGGCAACCCAGGCACTCGCTCACGTGCCGGAGGTGGTCAACACCGAGGAAAGTCCGGCCAAATGGTGTAATACACTGGCCGTAGATCGTACCCACAGTTTGAACAGCTCAGAGAAACTATAATGGCGAATACACAAACTGCATCACAGGCAAAATTCGATGCCAGTGCAACAGCAGAACGCACTGACTATGACGTCATTATCGTGGGAGCCGGATTCGCTGGTATCGGCGCTGCGATCAAGTTGCGCGAAGCCGGCTTTGATTTTCTGGTGCTGGAGAAAGCCGCTGATATTGGCGGTGTATGGCGCGACAACAGCTATCCCGATTGCGCCTGTGACATTCCCTCAACCCTGTACTCGTATTCTTTTGCACCCAACCCGCACTGGAAGAACTTTTTCGCCCGACAGGCAGAGATCAGACAGTATACGATCGATACTGCCACACAGTTTGGCGTGTTAGATGCCATTCGCGTGAACCAAGAACTGATGCAGGCGAACTGGAACACTGAGAAAAAAGTATGGGACCTGCAAACCAGCGTTGGCAACTATCGCGCGCGTTTTGTCATTATGGCCTGCGGACCCATGCATAAACCGGTTACGCCAGTGATCAAAGGTATGGAGACGTTTACCGGCAGCAGTTTCCATTCTGCCCAGTGGGATCACAGCTACGACTTGACCGGCAAAAGGGTCGCAGTGATCGGCAGCGGCGCGTCTGCAATTCAGTTTTTACCGGCTATCGAAAAACAGGTACAGCAGCTGACCCTGTTTCAGCGCACTCCACCCTGGGTACTGCCCAAACTGGATATACCCGTATCAGCGCGCTGGCAGCGAATATTTAAACGGTTTCCTGCTACGCAATCAGTGTTTCGAAAGCTTCTGTACGGACAGTTTGAATTTTTGAATCGCAGTTTGAAACATCCCCGGCTGATTAAGCGCCTGCAGGCCATGGGCCTTAAAAATATGCAACGCAGCATCAAGGACAATGCATTGCTGGCGCGGGTCACACCCAACTATGAAATCGGTTGCAAGCGTATCCTACAATCCAACACCTGGTATCGTGCGCTGGCCAAACCACATGTCGACGTTGTGAATAGCGTGGCGGAGATTCAGGGCAATACCGTGATTGACGCTGACGGTCACCGCTGCGACGTGGATGTGATTATTTTTGCCACGGGCTTCGAAGTCGCAAACCCACCGATTGCCGAACGAATCGTGGGCGCAAGAGGCGTGACACTGGCCGAGCAGTGGCAGGGCAGCCCGGAGGTATATCTCGGCACAGTCGCCGAGGATTGCCCGAATTGCTTTTTGACCTTCGGCCCCAATCTCTATACCTTCACCTCCGCCTTCGTCATCATAGAGGCACAGCTCAAGTACATACTCAGTGGGCTAAAGAAGTTGCGTGCCGACAAAATTTCCAGCTTCGCGGTCGATACAAACAAGAGTGTGCCATACAATAAAACACTGCAAGATTCTCTGCAGAGTACAGTCTGGAATAGCGGTGGTTGTGTCAGCTATTTCATCGATAAAAATGGACGCAACAGCACCAACTGGCCATGGACAACATTTTATATGCGTTATCGTCTGAGAAAATTCAGATTGGGCGACTATATTCTTGAACAATAAGGAAGAAAAGATGAAAACATTATTACGTGTACTGGTAGCACTAGCTGGCATACTTTTTGTGGTGCTGGGCTTACGCTGGGCAGTTGACCCCTCTGGCGCCGCCGCCAGTGTTGGTATGACGCTGATGAACGGAGTCGGACTCAGCTCCCAGATCGCTGATGTAGGTGCGTTCTTCCTGTCTGGCGGCATTATGATATTGCTCGGCCTGATCACGTCAAAGGCAAGCTGGTTTCAGGCCGCTGCATTGATGGTGGCTCTGGCTGCCGTTTATAGGGTACTGGCCTGGCTGGTACACGATGCTGCCCTCACACCGGACATGATTGTTGTAGAAGTGGTGTTAACTGTTCTGATGCTGCTCGCTGCATCCAAGCTAACCCAGGAGAAATAACGTATGCGCCCATTGTGTCGCAGATCAGGCGCCCGCTTTTTGCCCATATTACTGGCCGCCACGGTTCTGTGGTTGAGCCCGATAGCGCACGCCGCGCGCCCCAATGTCGTGCTGATCATTGCCGACGACCTGGGCTTCAGTGACATCGCGCCCTACGGTAGTGAGATTCAGACACCCACACTGTCGGCACTGGCGGACAATGGTATCCGTTTCACCAACTACCACACGGCCGCCAGCTGTGCGCCAACAAGAGGCATGCTGCTGACCGGTGTGGACAGCCACCGTAACGGCGTTCCGAATATTCCCGAAACCATTCCGCCAGAACAAGCGGAGCATGCAAACTACCAAGGCACCCTGGGTCACAATGTGGTGACCGTGGCCAGCTTGCTACAGGACGCGGGCTACCACACCTACATGGCGGGCAAATGGCACCTGGGAAAAACCCCCGACCTGCTGCCCTTCCGGCGCGGCTTCGAGCGCACCGTGACCATGGCTGATACCGGGGCCGACAACTGGGAACAAAAACCCTATCTCGTCATCTACGAAAAGGCCAACTGGTTTGCCGATGGTGAGCCATTTGAACTGCCAGAGGATTTTTACTCGTCGCGCTTTCTAATCGACAAAACAATAGAGTTCATCTCGTCCAATGCCGGTGACGGCCAACCCTTTTTCGCCTACATACCGTTTCAGGCGGTGCACATTCCGGTGCAGTCACCACAGGAATTCACTGATAAGTACATGACCACCTACAACGCGGGCTGGGAGGAGTTGCGCAAGCAGCGTCAGGCGCGCGCAGAAGAGTTGGGAATAATCCCGCGCGGCACCGCCATGGTAGACATGTCCACCACCGGGGACTGGGAATCCTATTCGGCAGACGAGCAGCGCTACCATGCCAAACGCATGGCCGTATACGCCGGCATGATCGATGCCATGGACCATCACCTCGGGCGACTCATCACCTACCTGAAAAGCACCGGGCAATACGACAATACGGTTTTTATCTTCACCTCTGACAATGGCAGCGAGGCCTCGGGCGGTGACGATCCCCGCGGCATGGCAATGCGCATCGCGCTCTGGAACCAGGGGTATGTCAATGACTACGACACCCTGGGGCTAAAAAGCAGCTTCAACACGATTGGCCCCAGCTTTGCCAGCGCTGCGGCCTCCCCGCTGGACTTTTACAAATTCTATGCCGGGGAAGGCGGGATGCGTGTGCCACTGATCATCGCCGGTGAATCCATCCCCGTCACAGCTCGCCCCATCAACGCCCTCACCTACGTCACCGACATTGCGCCTACCATTCTCGATATGGCGGGTGTTAAGCCGCCTACAGAACGCTTCGGCGGTCGCCCGGTAGAGAGCATGGTAGGGCGCAGCCTGCTGCCGCTTGCTCGTGGCGAAGTCCGACGCGTGTATTCGGCAACGGACACCATAGGTTATGAACTCGGTGGCAATTCCGCCCTGTTCCAGGGCGACTACAAGATTGTCCTGAATATTCCTCCGGTGGGAGACAACCAGTGGCATCTTTATAATATTGTGAAAGATCCCGGGGAAACCAATGATCTGAAAGCGCAGATGCCCGAGCGCTTTGAGGAGATGCTCGGCCATTACCACCAATATGTTGTCGACAACAATGTATTGCCGCTGCCCGAAAATTACGACCCTACATTCCAGGGTATTTCGAACGGTATACTGGATCGTTTCCGCCTACAGGTGCTGCTGGCATTGCTTTCCTTCGTCGTCCTATTCCCATTTTACTTGCTATACCGCTCCAGGAATCGATAAGCTTTACGGGCGCTGAAAAACCTTTGGCGCTCGCCTCCCTGTTCTACTAATATTGAAGAGTTGAAGGAATTTTACATCCCACGCATTCAGAACAATACAAGGATCTCGCTATGTTGAATCTACGCTCACCATTGATTGTCGCTATTCCTGTCCTGCTCTCTGCCTGCGCGTCAGGGCCACCCTTCATCGACCAGATGCAACCCACCGCCATTGATATGGCCGTGCGCCGCGGCGCGTTTGAAATGAACTGCCCCGCCGCAACAGGTGCGCTGATCTCCAGTGAAACCCTACAGCCGATATCATTCCGCTTTGGCTATGAGCGTGCTGAATACACTGTCGGCGTCAGCGGTTGTGGCAAACGCAATAGCTATGTGGTGATCTGCCCTGACAACGGCGGTAAGTCCTGCTTTGCTGGCGCTTCACGCATGGATTCGATGCAGTAAAACAAGAGTACATGCGATGTCTGTAACCCTCGGAACGCCCCTCAGTCCCGGCGCCAAAAAGGTCTTATTTTGTGGCTCCGGTGAGCTCGGTAAGGAAGTGGCTATCGAATTGCAACGCCTTGGCGTCGAGGTGATCGCTGTCGATCGATACGCCAACGCACCCGCGATGCAAGTAGCCCACCGCTCCCATGTGGTCAATATGTTGGACGGCAAGGCACTACGCGCAATTATCGAAGCGGAGAAGCCCGATTTAATCGTCCCTGAAATCGAAGCCATTGCCACCGATACACTGGCTGAACTCGAGACAGAGGGCTTCACCGTCATCCCCACCGCGAAAGCCACGCAGCTCACCATGAACCGCGAGGGGATTCGCCGTCTGGCGGCAGAAGAACTCGGACTGACAACCGGTGTTTACCGCTTCGCACAAACCCGAGAAGAATATCTTGAGGCTGTAAAGGATATAGGCCTGCCCTGTGTGATCAAACCCATTATGAGTTCCTCCGGGAAAGGGCAATCGCTGCTGCGCGACGAACGCGATATCGACAAAGCCTGGGACTACGCTCAGGCGGGTGGCCGCGCGGGCAAAGGCAAGGTCATCATTGAGAGTTTTGTCGACTTCGATTTTGAAATTACACTGCTGACGGTCCGCCATCGTGACGGTACCTCGTTCTGCGCGCCCATCGGTCATCGACAGGAGGCCGGTGACTATAGAGAATCATGGCAGCCTCAGGCGATGTCTGCCAAAGCGCTATCAACAGCGCAGGCAATGGCAGAAAAAGTAACAACCGCTTTGGGCGGCAGAGGTCTGTTTGGCGTGGAATTCTTTATCAAGGGCGACGAGGTCATTTTTAGTGAAGTGTCTCCACGCCCGCACGACACAGGATTGGTAACCCTGGTGTCGCAGGATTTGTCCGAGTTCGCGCTGCACGCGCGCGCGATTCTTAACCTGCCCATTCCCGCTATCAGGCAGAACGGACCCAGTGCTTCAAGCGTCATTCTGGT
>JBBKWY010000154.1:0-3318 GCA_037969215.1 Halioglobus sp. | reverse complement strand
TCGTGGATATGCGCTGGGTGAAACCGCTGGATGAGAAAATGGTGCTGGCGATTGTTGAACGACACACGATGATCGTCACGCTGGAAGAAAATGCCATCGCCGGTGGTGCCGGTGCGGCCTTCAATGACTTCCTGGCGGCACAGGGGCTCTCCCCTGCCCTCCTCAATCTGGGTTTGCCGGATGTGTTTATCGAGCACGGGAATCAGGCGGATCAGTTGGCGTGGACGGGGTTGGATAGTGACGGCATCGTTAAAAACGTACAAAGAGCACGCCCCACAGATAAGGCTCCGCTTTTGTCAGCCCTGAGTTCGCGCGAGCCGATAGAACTGCCGCGATAACAACAAGAAACCGGGGCCTATCTCAAACATGACGCGTGAATACCAATACAATTACTCCGATATTCAACCTTCCATTTTCGATAGCGACAAACGCCTCAGAAAAGCAGACACCATCGTGCGTGTTTGCCAGGACTTCATCGGTGCCGGTGATCTCTCACAGCTGCACTTGCTTGATGTAGGCAGTTCCAGTGGCATCATCGATAACTATCTTGCAGACCATTTCGGACAGGTCGTCGGCATCGATATCGACGCCCCCGCCATGGCGCACGCTCGCGAATCTTTTAGCAAACAGAACCTGTGTTTTATGCATGGCGACGCCATGCATATCGACCTCCCCGACAACAGTATTGATGTAGTTGTTTGCACCCAGATTTACGAGCATGTGCCCGATGCCCACCGAATGGTTGAGGAAATCTTTCGCGTGCTGAAACCGGGCGGGTTTTGCTACTTTTCCGGCAACAACCGCGTGATGTTTATGGAACCACACCACAGGCTGCCCTTTTTATCCCTTATACCCAGATCGTGGGCCCACCGCTACGTGCGAGTGACGGGAAAGGGCACACATTATCACGAACTTCATTTTAGCTACTGGGCACTTAAACGACTCTGCGAGAAGTTCAACATCACCGACTACTCCAGGCGAGTGGTCTCAGATCCAGAGAAATTTGGCGTCAGTTATATGATTACACCGGGGACGCTAAAATGGAGAGTCGCAAAAGCTGTCGCCGCCTACATGCCGTGGGTAGCACCCGCTATGTGGATACTTCAAAAGCCCCGTAGGACACACCCCGATTAGCTTGCTCGTATGCTAATTCGCCACTACCTATGAAAATTCTAGTTCTCACGTCAACTTACTCACGCTACAAAAATGACACCGAACCCAAGTTCGTGGATAACTTGTGTCAACAGCTATCCAGTGGCAATACGATTCACGTAATCGCGCCGCACGCGAAGGGCATACCGAGCAAAGAGGTTCTCGACGGAATACCCGTGTTTCGTTTCCGTTATTGCTTCGAGTCATGGCAAACCCTGGCATACGATGGCGGTATTCTTCCCAACCTGAAACAGAACCCTCTGCGGCTGCTTCTGGTGCCACTTTTCATCATCAGCCAGTTAATACTCACCATCCAGCTGCTCCGCAAAAACCAGTACGATATTATTCATGCGCACTGGATTATTCCTCAGGGCCTTGTCGCCATCCTCGCTCGACCGTTTGCCAAGTCCACACCCGCTATCGTCCTGACCTCCCACGGCGGTGACCTGTTCGCGCTAAAAGGCGCACTTTTGTCGCACTTAAAAAAGTGGATTACACGTCGCGCAGACGCACTCACAGTTGTCAGCAGCGCCATGAAACGAAAGGCTGCTGAGTTGGGTTTACAGGAGGAATCTGGCATCGCCGAGATTCCCATGGGCGTGGATTCGTACGGCACCTTCCTGCCACCGGCAAAGGATACCAACCGAACGGGCCTCCTGTTCGTGGGCCGATTGGTGGACAAAAAAGGGATTGAATACCTGCTCAAGGCAATGCCTATCGTGTTGGCGAAATACCCTATGCAACACCTCACGGTAACCGGAGACGGGCCGCTCAAGGAGTCCCTGATGGCCCTGTGCCATCAGCTGGGCATCGACAGTCGAGTGAAGTTTACCGGCTCACTCACCAATCGGGACATTCCCGCACTCCTGCAATCGTGCGAGATCGCCGTGTTTCCCTCCATTGTCACCGACAGCGGCGACCAGGAGGGGACGCCGGTGGCGATCATGGAAGCACTGGCCTGCGGGTGTGCCACCATCGCCTCGGACTACCCAGGCGTGAGAGATATTATCATCGACGGCGAAACCGGGCTGATCGTCGCCGGTAAATCGCCAGAAGCACTGGCACAAGGCATTCTCACCCTGCTAGATAACCCGGAAATGCAGCAACAGCTGAGTGAAAACGGGCGGGCCAGTGTGCAAACGCATTATGATTGGCAGGTAATAAGCGGAAAGTTCCTAGCCCTCTTCCAGACATTGTCGGTACCCACATGAAGATCGATAAAAAGAACCCGCGACACTGGCTGATGCTACTGCGACAGGGCATGTATACCCTGTTCGCAATCGGCGCAAGATACCTGCTTCCCAAACCCGCCAAACCGCTGGTCATTCTCTATGGTCACCAGCTGTCGGGCAACCTGCTGGCATTGTATGAGGAATGGTCACACAGCTTTCAGGACAAGTTCGAGTGTCACTTCCTCTCATTGGACCCACAATACACCGCCGTATTGCACGGCGAAGGCGTCAACGTTCTGCACTGCGGTACGCTGACAGATATGATGCTCGCAGGGCGATGCAGCGCTATGATCACTGACCATGGCTTGCATGCCATGAGCCCGTTTATCTCCCTGACTAATATTCTGTTTATTGACGTGTGGCACGGCATACCGTTTAAAGGCTTCATCCCGGATGACTTTCGCGTACAACAGCGCTACGACGAGGTGTGGGTTTCCTCGCCGCTTTTAAAAGAAATTTATCAGGATAAATTCGGCTTCAAAGCAGACATCGTAAAAGACCTAGGCTATGCCAGGGCAGACAAGCTATTCCTGCAACAGCCACCGAACCCTGCACTGCGAGAGAAAGCCAACATACCGCCAGGACATAAGGTCGTTCTTTATGCCCCCACCTGGCAGCAGGACGACAGTGGGCGAGACCTGTTCCCCTTCGGGGAGCGCCAGGATGCGTTTATCCAACAACTCACTGAAACCTGTGCGCAACATAAGCCGATACTCATTATTCGCAGCCACCTGAATGCCAACATCAATACCAAACTCCATGAGAATGTGCGCTACTGCTCGATGAAGGAGTTTCCTGATGCGGAGGGACTACTGTTACTCACAGACATCTTGAACTGCGATTGGTCTTCCATTGCCTTCGATTTTCTTGCGCTCAATCGCCCAACGATTTTTCTGGAAGTGGAGCCGCCGTTTAAGAACGGCTTCTCTTTGGG
>JBBKWY010000153.1:0-51311 GCA_037969215.1 Halioglobus sp. | reverse complement strand
GGGTAGAGCGGGTGCTCGGTCACTTCAATATGTTTATGCTGTTCCTCGTCATCGCTGTGGTGTCCAACGTCAGCCAGTTTGCATTCGATGGCGCCAGTCTCTTCGGCGGGATGTCCGGCGTCGTTTATGGCATGTTAGGTTTTTGCTGGGTGGCACCGCTGCTGCAACCGGCGTGGCAAATTCAACCCTCCAAAAGCATTATGATACTGATGGTCGGCTGGTTGGTCGCGTGTATGGTGGGCATGGTGGAAGTGCTCGGCTTTGGTGCCATCGCCAATGCCGCCCACGTCGGTGGCCTGCTGTCTGGCGCTGCGTTGGGCGCTGCGTTCGGTGCGCTTTCCAAGTACAATCACACTCCCTGACAGCATGAAAACCTCAATGGACTACCAGCAAGCAATTGAAACGATGACACCCGAGATCTATCAGCGCCTGTTGCGTGCGGTCGAACTCGGTAAGTGGCCCGATGGCAAGCTTTTAACCGATGAGCAGCGCACTCACTCCATGCAGGCCATTATTGCCTGGGGCGAGCGGCACCTTTCGGAACGCGAGCGCGTCGGGTTTATCCAGAAAAAAGAAAAAGCCGGCGAGCAGTGCGATACGCCTCCGGAAACACCCCTGAAATGGAGAGATTAGGTGGCTGAGTTAGTGGCGGCAGGTGCCGTACGCAAGATGAAAACCGAGCTTGTTGACCCGGTGTCTTACACGATGCTGCTGGGTGAGCATGCAATCCCGATGAACCAGTATCTGGGTCAGCAATTGCAACTGGAGTTTCACGGCGCTATCAACTGCATCCACTGTGATCGCAAAACCAGTAAAAGTTTCAATCAAGGGTACTGTTATCCCTGTTTCAAGCGCCTGGCGCAGTGTGACAGCTGTATCGTCAGCCCTGAAAAGTGCCACTACGCCGCGGGCACCTGCAGAGAGCCCGAGTGGGGCGAGCAGCACTGCATGATCGATCACATCGTTTACCTCGCCAACACCTCGGGTACCAAAGTGGGCATTACGCGCGGTTCGCAGGTGCCAACGCGCTGGATGGATCAGGGCGCTACGCAGGCTCGGCCGATTTTTCGTGTCTCCAATCGACTGCAATCGGGCCTCGTGGAGACCGCTTTCAAGTCGCATATAGCCGACAAGACCAACTGGCAGGCCATGCTCAAGAGCGATGCCGAACCTGTTGATCTGGAGGCGGTGCGCCAGCGCCTGATGATGGATTGCGCGAGCGAGTTGAATTCACTGCTACAAACGCACGGTATACAGGCCATTACGGAGCTGCCCGATGAGCCGGATGTCCATATCAGCTACCCCGTGTTGGAGTACCCGACCAAAGTGAAATCCCTTAACCTGGACAAGACACCTGTTATTGGTGGCACCTTAATGGGCATCAAGGGCCAGTACCTGATGTTTGATACCGGTGTGATCAATATGCGCAAGTACGGTGGTTATCACGTGTCCCTGCAAACGACCGGGTAGAATTATGCGAGACGCCGATCCAGTATCCATCTTCCTCAAAGACTATAAACGCCCCGCGTACCTGATTGGGCGCACCGAACTGCACTTTGAACTGCAGGAGGATTGCGCGATTGTGACGTCGCAGCTGCACCTGCTGCGTGACGGCTCAGTGGCAGAGAACGAATCGCTCGAATTACACGGCGAGGACATGGAACTGCTGTCGCTGGCAATCGATGGCGTGGCGCTAGAGCCTGTCGATTATCGGGTCAGCGAGAATTCGCTGCTGATTCACGTGGTGCCCGGCCAGTGCGTAGTCACTTGTCGGACGCGCATTGAGCCCCAGCTGAACACTTCCTTGTCGGGGCTGTACAAGTCGCGAGCCCTGTTTTGTACCCAGTGCGAGGCGGAAGGTTTTCGCAGGATCACCTATTATCTCGACCGGCCCGATGTGCTGTCGGTGTTTACGGTGACAATAGAGGCCGAGCGCGAGCGCTATCCGGTGTTGCTCAGCAATGGCAATCTATTCGACACGAAAGAGCTCCCGAATGGTCGTCACCAGGCTGTCTGGCATGACCCCTTCCCAAAACCCGCCTATCTGTTCGCACTGGTCGCGGGCAGCCTGTCCCACATCGAGGACAGTTTTACCACCATGGGCGGCCGTAGCGTCACTCTGCGTATTTACGTGGAGGACAAGGATCTCGATAAGTGTGCCCATGCGATGCTCTCGCTGCAGCAGTCCATGCGTTGGGATGAAGAAAGGTACGGACGTGAGTACGATCTGGATATCTTCAATATCGTCGCCGTGGACGACTTCAATATGGGCGCGATGGAGAACAAGAGCCTGAATATCTTCAACACCTCCTGTGTGTTGTGTAGCCCCGACACCACAACGGATGCCGGCTTTCAGCGTGTCCAGGCGATTGTGGCCCACGAGTATTTTCACAACTGGAGCGGCAATCGGGTCACCTGTCGTGACTGGTTCCAACTCAGTCTCAAGGAGGGGTTCACGGTTTTCCGTGACGCACAGTTTTCGGCCGATATGGGCTCGCCCACCGTCAATCGTGTGGAGGAAGTCAGTATGCTGCGCACGGCCCAGTTTGCTGAAGACGCGGGCCCCATGGCGCACCCGGTTCGCCCCGAGTCGTATATGGAGATCAATAACTTCTACACACTGACGGTCTACGAGAAGGGCGCTGAGGTCGTGCGCATGATACACACACTGTTGGGCGCCGAGTCGTTCAGACGCGGTTCCGATCTGTACTTTGAGCGCCACGACGGCCAGGCCGTCACCTGTGAAGATTTTGTCTGTGCGATGGAAGAAGCCAGTGGCGTAGATTTGGGCCAGTTTCGCCACTGGTATTCGCAGGCGGGAACACCCGAACTGACGGTGCGCGATGAGTATGACGCTACAACACAGCGCTACTCGCTGCACGTCGCACAATCCTGCCCGGCGACGCCGGGCCAGACGGAGAAGCTGCCGTTTGTGATCCCGCTGGCCATCGGCCTGCTGGGCGATGCGGGGAATCTTCCGCTGCGATTGGCGGGGCGTGAGCCCGATCCGGAAACCAGTGACAACACCCACACCGTGTTAACCGTGGACCAACCTGAGCAAAGCTATGTCTTCGAGGGAGTCGCCGAGCGCCCGGTGCCCTCGCTGTTGCGCGGTTTTTCTGCGCCTGTGCGCCTGCACTACGACTACAGCAAGGACGATCTCTGCGCGCTGATACGCCGCGACGGCGACGGCTTTGTACGCTGGGACAGTGCCCAGGCATTGGCTACCCGCGTCATTGTTGAGGTGGAGACGCAACTCTCGTCGGATGCGCTGCCGTTAGTGGATCGGTTGCTGATCGAGGCTTTTGGCGATTTATTGCAGGACGAGTCGCTGGATCCGGCGCTGGTAGCGGAGATGCTGCGCCTGCCGAGTGAGGGGTATTTGGCCGAACTGGCCAGCCACGGCGACGGTGCCGATGTGGATGCAATTCACCGCGCCCGTGACACCGTGAGTTGTGCACTGGGCGCGGCGCTCGCTGAACCCCTGCTGGCGTGTTATCAGCGGCTTCAAAACGAGGCGCCTTATGCCCCGGACGGTGAGCAGATAGCCGCGCGCAGCCTGCGCAACATTTGCCTCACCTATCTTGTCGCTGCCGACCCCAAACACATGCAACTGGCCGTCGATCAGTATCGGGTGGCCAGTAATATGACAGACCGTCTGGCCGCGCTCAGGGAAATCGCCTTTTACGCCGACAGCGATTTGCGCGACAGTACGCTGGCAGGCTTCCATCAGGACTGGCGCGATGAAGTGTTAGTGGTCAACCAGTGGTTGCAGCTACAGGCCGCGATTCCCGACGCACTGGCATTGTCGCGGGTACAGGCACTGATGGATCATACAGACTTCGATATACACAACCCCAACAAGGTGCGCGCCCTGATAGGCGGTTTTGCGAATCAGAACCCCATTAATTTTCATCGAAGCGATGGCTCCGGCTATCGCTTTCTTGGCGATATCGTCATCCAGTTGAATGGACTGAACCCACAGCTGGCCGCGCGACTGTTGACACCCCTGACCAAGTGGCGCAATTATGCCGGTAGAGCAGAGTTGATGCGTGCAGAGCTGGAACGCCTTGCCGCTGAGCCGGCACTGTCGCCGGATGTCTTCGAAGTCGTCACGAAATCGCTGAACTGACCGAGAGAAGCCGCTCGTGGCATGTTTCACGACAGACAGCATTTGCGCCGCAGGTGTGTTAGATTGGAGCACCAGCGGTCTAGCCGCTCATGGCGACTGCTTAATATGTATAGAGGATTCTGATGGCTAAACCCAATTACGGCTTTGAAAAGCGACAGAGAGAACTGGCCAAGAAAAAGAAGAAAGAAGAAAAGCGCCAGAGAAAAGCCGCAGAAAGTGACAGTATTGCACAGGATGACGTGGCGACTGATGACAGTCCGCCAGCCACGACAGTAGCAGACGCGGAGTAATCCCGTTGCAGGAATTTCCGCTTCGTACCGGTGAATGCGAAGCTGGAAACTTACAATAATTCACCAATCATTTTGAGTAAGTAATATGAGTAAAGGTACGGTTAAGTGGTTCAACGCAGACAAAGGCTATGGATTTATTACGCCTGAAGACGGCGGAAAAGATCTTTTCGTTCATCATTCAGAAATCAAAAGTGGCGGCGGTTATGCCACTCTTAGCGATGGTCAGGCTGTGGAATTTGAAGTCGGTCAGGGCCAGAAAGGTCCATGCGCCAACAACGTTATTCCTGGCTAGTACGACTGTCTGAAACATCAAAGCAGCGGTGGCCTCTGGCGACCGCTGCTTTTTTTTGTCGCAGTTACCGGGTCGAGGGGTAAAGCTGAAGCGTAGTTTCCCCGCTCGATCTTCGTCCGCTGGCGCGCTCGGCGCGCACGCGACGTGTACACGCGGCCAGCGCACTACCGTTCCAGCTGGCATCTCCCGGGCGGTACAGCGCGGCATCGAGTGCGCCGACCTGCTGTTTGAATTCATCATCCCCCAGTTCCCGGGCAACCTGCTCGAGTGAGACGGCCGGGGTGCCGGGCGAGAAACTCGCCGCCCAGGCGATCACGGCGGCGCGCGCGCCGCCAGGGCTGCCCTGTTCACAGGCCTTGAGAAGTTCCTTGAAGGCTTTTTTCTCCGACAGGGTGTCGGCGTCAGCCGCTGGCGCAGGCGGTTTCTGTGAACGTTTTCGCCACAGGTATATCAATGTCAGCATCCAGCCAAGCGTGCTGACAGCTGCCAGAACCTGCCAGATTCGCAATTCGACCGGTGGCACAGCAACAGCACCCGGGGTAGCCGTGGATCCGAGATCGATAGCGGAAGAGGGTGCCGGGAGTGCAGCAGCGCTGCCGGTTTCAACGTCAGCTTCTGGTGGGCTACTGGCTGCGGCTGGCGCAGTACCGGTTGCGGTGATCTGTCGCTGTGGCAGGACGGCGTACTGCAACTCTCCCGTGGAGGTGTTCCACCAGGGAATGCGAATCTCGGGGATGGTATAGGTTCCGGCGCGAGTCGGCACGACCGCTGCGCTGTCCTCCCGAATACCCTCAAGCCCCGTGCTAATTTCCTGCTCGCTGATACCGGGTTGATCGGGATAGTATTTTAATCCGTCCGGTGGGGTAAACAGGATAGGCGGTAACTGGGCGCCCTGTAAGCCCTCTCCCACAATACGGATTGTGCGGGTGGCAGATTCCCCCACGCGCAATTGTTCCGGCGGGCTGGACCAGGTCTCCTGCAGTGTCAGTTGCTCGGCCGGCAGCCAGTCATTGGGTGGATAGCTGGCGGGCTTGGGCAACACCTTGATGGTGATCGGCTGCGTGGTGCGACGGACAAGCTGCCCGCCACCACCAATATCAAAAAAGCCGCGGCGACCACGATCGACACGCCCGGAGAAAATCTGGACGGGAATCTCCAGTGTGCCGCTCTGTTCGGGAAAAATGGCGTAGCGTATCTCGTCCACCAACCACTGGCGTCCGTCGATAACGCGCTGGAAGGAGTGTTGCTCCAGTGGTTTTACGAAGGCGTTATCCAGTTTTAGCGGAGAGATACTGCGCGCTTCCAGGTTGACCGCCTGCTGCACGCGCAGCGTCAGGATCACCTGGCCCTGCACGTAGACCTCGCTCTGGTCCAAATCGGCTTCAAATACCACGCTTTGTCCGTCGGCTGGGGTGTCGGAAGCCGGGCCAACTGCCACCGTGATACTCGGTGTGGTGCTCTGCTCGAACTGCATCGCGGGTATTCGTAAAGTGCCCTCCCGGCGCGGTGCAAGGTCGACGATCATCTGCCGGGAATGCGATACGCTGCCATTGATAATACTGGTATTGCTGCTGGTAGAGCGCTGCAGGATGTCAAAATCGGTTTGCAGGGTTTCAAGTTTGCCTTCATCAATGTCTTCGCCATCGTCGGCACTAATGGTTAGCCGTAGCGTGTCTCCCAGCGTGAGCTGATTGCGGTCTACGCTTGTGGTCACCGCACCCAGAGCGATATTGGCGCCCACTGCCAATAGAAGTACGACCGCTGTGGCCCAACTGTTACCAATAGCTTTCATCTTGTCTCCCGACTCCCTGTTGCTGTCGCTGCTGGCTTTCGTAGCGAAATTTTTGTCGCAATAGCCCGGAGGGGTCGTCGGGCACACGACGCAGCCATTGCTGCATGGCCTGGTCTTCTTCCTCGTCGCCGGACTCGGCATCTGCCGCCATTTGTGCCTGTTGCGGTTCATCCGTTTCACCTTCCTCAGGTTCGTCTGCGCCTTGAGGCGTTTCTGACTCACCCTGTTGAGGCTGGTCCTGATCCTGTTGTTGGTCCTGATTCTGCTGCTGCTGGTCCTGTTGCTGATCCTGATCCTGATCCTGATCTTGCTGTTGATCCTGACCTTGCTGTTGATCCTGATCCTGCTGTTGATCCTGATCTTGCTGTTGATCCTGATCCTGCTGCTGATCCTGGTTCTGCTGTTGATCCTGATCCTGGTTCTCTTGTTGCTCTTGATTCTGCTGTTCCTGCTCCTGCTTTAGTTTTTCCAGTAGCGCCAGGTTTTCACTGGCGTCCGGCTGGTCGGATTGCAGCTTGAGGGAATCCTCGTAGGCGGCAATTGCCTCGTCCAGTTGTCCGGCCTTGGCGAGGGCGTTACCCCGGTTATACAGACTATTGGCATTCTCCTGGTTGGCAAATTTCTCAACCGCTGCCTCGTAGTCACCGCTCTCATAGGCGGCAGTGCCTGCCCAATCGGGGTTCTCGAAAAGTGCTGCCGCCGCTTCGGTGTCGCCCCGCTGCAGGGCCTGTTGCCCCTGTTGATCCGGGGTGAGCCACAGGTCTTCCCACGTCTGGGCCTGGACCGGTTGGGGCTGTACCAGCAATAGCGCGGGCAGCAGCAGGGGGGCCAACGACAGAAGCCAACCGCGCCGAAACAGCCCCAGTGCCAGCGGTAACAGCGCGAGAATCAGGAAGTAGCCCTGGTCCTCCCAGGTATCTGCGGTTCTGTCCAGCGAGAGCGTTTCCTCCGTTTCTTCCAGCGGGCTGGCGGCCAGCAGTGACTCGAGGTCGCTGTCGCTTATCTGCATGCGTCTGTAGGTGCCGCCGGTGGCTGCCGCCAATTCACGCAGGCTCTGTTCGTCGAGGCCCGGCATCACGATGGTGCCGTTATTGTCCTTGATAAACCCGCCGCCAGGCAGCGGGATGGGCGCACCGGTGGCCGTACCCACGCCCATGATAGCCAGCTGTGCGTCGCTGCCTGCCAGCACTTTTTCGATACCGGCACGATCCTGCTCAGAGACACCGTCGGTGACCAGGAGAATTTTACCGCCGCGAATACCGGCCGAGCGCAGCAATTCCAGGGCCTGGGTGACCGCACTGACCGGTTCGCTGCCAGGCAGGGGCATCATCTCGGGGCTGAGCGCTGGCAGCAGATTGGCGATGGTTGGCGTGTCGTCCGTAAGGGGGGTAACGATATGGGCATCACCGGCATAGGCGATTAACCCGGTCTGGCCCTCGCGCCGATGCTTCAGTAGATCCAACAGTTTCTGTCGCGCCCGGTCCAGCCTGGAGGGAGCGA
The DNA here is from genome assembly GCA_037969215.1 of Halioglobus sp. Lineage (GTDB taxonomy): Bacteria > Pseudomonadota > Gammaproteobacteria > Pseudomonadales > Halieaceae > Marimicrobium. Next base: position 43,305 of record JBBKWY010000153.1, on the reverse strand, counting down.
GGTCGGCGGAATTCATCGAAAAGCTCAGGTCCAGGATTACCACCAGCGCATCCTGTTTCTGGTGCACGGGTTGGGGGATTTTTTGCCAGCTGGGGCCTGCCGCCGCCAGCGCTGCGAGCAGCCATCCCAGAAACACTATCGGCAGCAGGTTACTGCCGCGTGACACGGTGCTGTCAGCCACCAGATGGCGCAGCAATTCCGGCGCAATCACCGAGTGCCAGCTGCCTCTGCGGCTCCGCTGTCGCCACAGCAAAATCAGCAGAATCAACGCCGGGACCAGAGTCCACAACCACTCGGGACGCATCCAGTGAATGGCCATCAGCGTCCCTCCTGTTGATCGGGTACCGGCGCTGCGCTGCGCCAATCGAAAACGGACCAGCAGTGGCGCAGGGCCAGAAAGAAACTCAGTAGCAGAGCGCCCAGCAGGGGCACATAGCCCAGCGCTTGTCGGGGGCGGTACAGCGTAGTTGCCTGTTCCACCGGTTCAAGCTCATCCAGCAGGTGGTAGATATTGACCAGTTCCTGTGGATTGCGGGCGCGGAAATACTCTCCCCCCGTGAGCTGTGCAATTTGTTGCAGGGTGGATTCATCCAGTTCTGCCGACGGGTTGACCTGACGGCTGCCGAAGCTGGACCCGAATAGGCCTGGCAGGGTGAGCGAGTCCGCCCCTATCCCGATGGTGTAGATACGAATGCCGAGCTTCGCGGCCAGCTTTGCGGCGTCCAGCGGCTTCACCGAACTGGCGGTGTCCTGTCCGTCGGTTAGCAGGATCAATACGCGGCTTTCGGCGGGGCGTTCCTTGAGGCGTTTTACGGCCAGCCCGATGGCATCGCCGATCGCAGTTTCCTCGCCGGCAAAACCGATCTGCGCTTCCGAAAGGAAGCGCTCCACAGTGGTGGTGTCAAAACTCAGGGGTGATTGCACATAGGCATTGGTGCCGAAGAGAATCAGTCCCAGCCGGTCGCCACTGCGCTGCCGGATAAACTGCGCGCCCACTTGCCGCACCGCATCGACACGCGGTACCAGTGACTGGCGCACCTGCATGTCCTCTATCCGCATGGAGCCGGAGATGTCCACTGCCATCATCAGGTCGCGCCCGCTGTTGGGGAGTTCAATGGCCTCGCCTACCCACATCGGTCGTGCCGCGGCCAACAGCAGTAACAACCACAGTAACCACAGCGCCACAGCCGGCACAGCGCTGCCGCGCGATGTGCGACTACCCTGTGTTGCAGAGATTTGCTGCCACTCGGTGTAGAACGGTGCGCGCACAGCAGGCTGTTGAGACGTCGCGGCGGGCAACAGGCGGCGCACCAGCCAGGGCAGGGGCGCGACTACCAAAAGCCAGGGCCAGATCCACTCAATCATGCTGCTGCCTTATGTTTTTTGATCCACAGTTGCGCCGCGCGGTGCACTTGCGCCATGTCTATATCCGGGCTGCGACTTTGGTAGACGGCATTGTCAAAATCATCCTGCAGTTGTGCGTCTGGCGGCAGAGACTGATTGAGGAACACGCGCCAGCCTGCCCCGTGCTGTGCCGCCACGGTGGAGCGGGGATAGGCCACTAGCGCGACACTCTTCAGCAGCGCGTTGATGTGTGCGAGGTAATCACCTGAATTTTTGTCTGCCTGATACTGCGTGTGCAGCGCCTGCAACTGGAGCAGGGCATGGCGGCGGTAGGCCGTCTTTTTGTAGTGTCTGCGCAACAGGTAAATCAGCACTGCCACGGTAACGATCGCCAGGCACAACAGCAGCCACCACCCGGGAGCCGGTGGCCACCACCCGATCAATTCAGGCTGGCGCAGCGGATGCAAATTGGCGAGTGGGTCTTGCGGATTCACCGGCGCGTGTCCCCGAAGTAGGTTTGCAGCAGGCCAAAAGGCGGCAGATGGGTCGATGCATGCAACAGCGGTACGCCCAGACGAATCAGGTCGTCACTTAGCAGCGCATGCTGCTGTTGCTGGCGCAGTCGGTAGTTGTCGCGCAACTGCCGATTACCGGTTTGCAGTTCGCTGCGCTCACTGCCGTTGGTTACCGCATAGGTGCCGGCTCGGGGTAACTCCAATTCCATCGGGTCGGAGCAGGCCAGGGCGGTCAGCTCGGTGTGTTTGGCCAGTTCGAACAGGTGCTCCCGTGCGCGCTCCTGGGAGGCGCCGCGAAAATCGCTGATCAGGAACAGGCTGCTGCCCGGTCGCGCAATGCGTCGCAGATTGGAGAGCATCTGGGCGAAACTGTCTTCCTCGCTGGCGACATTCAGGGGCAGAGCGGCGTTATATCCGGTGATTTGCGATAACAGCGTTAATACGGTTTTACGGCTGCGTCGCGGCCGGATTTCCTGATGTCCCTCTTCGTTGAACACCAGTCCGCCTACCCGGTCGCCGCCGTTGAGAGCACTCCAGGCCAGCAGGCTGGCGAGATGGCCAGCCAGCACCGATTTGAAACAGTGGCTGGAACCAAAGAACATGCTGTTGCGCTGATCAACCACTACCAGTACGGGCCGCTCCCGCTCCTCGCGAAACAATTTGGTATGTGCGCTCCCGGTTCTGGCCGTCACGCGCCAGTCGATAGTGCGAATATCGTCGCCCGGTTGGTAGCTGCGGACTTCTTCGAAATCGATGCCCCGGCCGCGGAAATTTGATTTGATGGGGCCGGCCAGATTGCTCAGCGCGCGATTCCTGCGCCCCAGCTTTAGCTGCTTGGCCGGGAACCGCAAAGCGATGAGATCGTTAAGCTGTGCATAGGCCCCGTGGGCGGGAGCGTTGATGTCGGCCAGATGCATATCGGCTTCAGCCTACAGGAACGATAGCCAACAGTTCCTGAATCACCTGGTCCGGCGTCACGCCATTGGCCTCGGCCTCGAAGCTGAGTATGAGCCTGTGGCGCAAGACATCCGCAGTGACCGCCTGGATATCGTCCGGGCTGACAAAGTCTCGCCCCTTGAGCCACGCGTGAGCCCTGGCGCAGCGGTCGATCGCGATGGTGGCGCGGGGGCTGCCGCCGTATTCGATCCAGCCCGCCAGTTTTTTGCTGTAGCGCGCGGGATCGCGCGTGGCGATCACCAGTTGCACCATATACTGTTCCACGGTTTCGGACATGTGTAGCGCCAGTATTTCCTGACGTGCGCTGAACACTGTTTCCTGCGATAGCGGCGCGGGCGGTTTGGCGTTTCCCCGGCTCGCTTCGTCCCGGGTCAACCGCAATATCTGGGTCTCGGCGGCCGTATCCGGGTAGCCGACACTCACGTGCATCAGGAAACGGTCCAGCTGTGCCTCTGGCAGGGGATAGGTGCCCTCCTGCTCAATCGGGTTCTGCGTCGCCATTACCAGGAACAAGTCAGGCAGTGGGTAGGTTTCACTGCCGACACTCACTTGCCGCTCTGCCATGGCCTCAAGCAGGGCCGACTGTACCTTGGCGGGCGCGCGGTTAACCTCGTCTGCCAGTACCAGATTGTGGAACACCGGCCCTTTCTGGAAATGGAAGCTGGCTTCCTGCGGTCGATAAATTTCCGTACCAGTGACATCGCCGGGCAACAGATCGGGCGTGAACTGGATGCGATGAAAGCTGCCTTCAATACCATCGGCCAGGGATTTGATGGCCCGCGTCTTGGCGAGACCGGGCGCGCCCTCTACCAGAAGGTGCCCGTCCGCTAAGAGGGCGATGATCAGTCGCTCTACCAAATGCGCCTGGCCGATGATTTGGCCGCTCAGCCAGGTCTCGAGTGCTCGGATGTCTGCGTTCGCCACGATTGCTCCTGTGGATTGATTGAGTGAAACCGCCCATTGGGCGCTCCGCATTGTAACTAATGAATCCAGCCCGTCCAGTGAGATACCGGTATCACGTGCTGGAATGATCTGTGTGACTGGCCTCGCTGGAAAAAGTTCCGCGCTCGACCGTATCAGGTGCAGGATGGGTTAAACTGGCCAGCGAAGCAAAAAACTGATCATATAATCGTCACATCTGAACATCGGGGGATCTGAAGCATGTCGTTGGGTAAGCTTAAAGAGACTTTATTGGGAGAACTGGCAGCACGTATTGATGCCGAAGCCGAGGAGAGGGACCGGCAGTCGCTACACAATCTGTTGTCTGCCTTTTTCTGGCGTTTCCAGCCGGAAGACCTCGAAGGACGCAGCCTCGACAGTCTCTATGGATGCCTCAATGGGCTATTGACGTTTATTCGCCAGAGGGCCGAGGGCGGGCCTCTGGTCAGTATTTTCAATCCTGAAGATGACAGCCAGAGTTGGGACAGTCGATACACCACGTTGGTGGTGTTGTGCGAAGGCATTCCTTTTTGCACGGCTTCGGTGCGCGGTGAGCTGAATCGCCGGGACCTGGGGATTCAAACCCTGGTCAGTTCCAACTTGCCGACGCGACGCACTCCCAGCGGTGAGCTAATTGAAGTCTTGCCCATCGAACATGAGCAGAGCAGCGCTGCCGCAATTGAATCACTGCTGTTTTTTGAGGTCAGCCGGCAATCCAGGCCCGATGAACTTGGAGAATTACACGATACTATCGTCGAGATATTGCAAGAAGTGGCCACCGTGGTTCGAGACTTTGACGCGATGAGTCAGCGCTTGCGTGACGTTGCCAAAGTGATCGCGCAGAGCGCATGTGTTGCACAGGATAAACGTGACGAGTCGATTGCGTTTCTGCACTGGCTTGGCGATCAGCATATGATCATGCTGGGATACGAGTTTCTGGAAGTGGCCCCGGGCACTCCGTTTGGACGTGTCACGGTTACAACCTCGCGCAGCCTGGGCTTGTTGCGCCATTTGGCGACACGCGGGGTGCAGGATCTGGAGTTGGATCTGACGCGGCTCTCGCCACAACAACTATGGAATGAACAGACGAGTTTTTCGAAGTCCGGTCAGCGCTCGCGCGTACACCGCGTCGCCTACCCGGACTACGTGGAAATCCGCGAGTTTGATGCCGCCGGTAACGTTGTCGGCCAGCACCGCTTTCTTGGATTGCACACCTCGGGGGTGTACACCATGGATCCTCAGATGATTCCGATCGTGCGACGCAAGGTGGAGGACGTACTGGCGCTATCCGATCTGCACTGGTCGGAACATGAGAGCAGGGAGTTGGTAAGGGTTCTGAACAGCTTTCCGCGCGACGAATTGTTTCTGGCTGGCACGGAAGAGTTGTGTGCCACCGTGAATGCGGTGAATGGCATACAGGAACGACGACAGACACGACTGTTTGTGCGCAAGGATGTGCACGGAAAATTCGTCAATTGTCTCGTCTACGTGCCGCGCGATCACTACAGCACCGAGCAACGCAACAAGATTGAGGCCATTTTGATCAAGGCCTTCAACGCACAGGAGCTGGAGTTTACCGCGTTCTTTTCAGAGTCAATTCTGGTGCGGGGCCAGTTCGTACTCCGCGTGGACCCGTTAGTCCCGCTTGAGTTCGACACTGCCGATCTTGAGGACGAAATCGTGCAGGCCTTGCTGGCATGGCCGGACAGGCTCGCTCTGGCGTTAACAAAGGAGTTCGGAGCCGATCAGGGAGAGCTATTGGTTCGCGATTTTGCGGCTGGATTTCCACCGGGCTACCGGGATGATTTTGATCCACAGGTAGCAGTTTCAGATATCAGACATATTCTGGGCCTGATACAGGGTCAACCATTAGCGCTGGATTTATACCGCTACGGCGAGGGTGAAGATAGCCTGCGACTGCGCTCCTATCATCCCGATGGCAGCCTGCCGCTGTCTGATGTGCTGCCGATCCTCGAGAACCTCGGGCTGCGCGTGGTCACAGAGCGACCTTACGCCATTCGTATTCGCGACGGACAAGTCTACTGGGTTCAGGAATTCAGCCTGATTTACGCGCTGTCTCATGACATTGTGCTGGCCGAGGTGAAAGATGAGTTTGAAGACGCATTCACGCGCATCTGGAATGGTGAGGCGGAAAACGATTGCTTTAATAAACTGCTGCTCGGCACACAGCTGGATTGGCGAGAAATAGCCCTGTTGCGGGCCTACGCGCGGTATTTGCGTCAGTTGCAGTTTCCTTACAGTGTGGAATATGTCGCCGAAACTATGGCCAAAAACCTCCATATCACCGGTACCATCGTCGAGTTGTTTCTCACCCGTTTTTCACCCACCTTTGAAGGCGATGAAAGTTTTCGTCAGGAGCGCGAGCTGGCGATAGAACAGCGTATTCTGGAAGCACTTGAGCAGGTGCCCAACCTCGGTCAGGATCGCATCATCAGGCAATTTGTGCGGGTGGTGAAAGCGACGCTGCGCACCAATTTCTTTCAGCTCGACGGCGCTGGCACTCTCAAGCCGTATTTTTCCTTCAAGCTGCAACCGTCGGAAATTCCCGATGTACCCCAGCCCGTGCCGCTGTATGAAATATTCGTGTATTCACCGCGGGTAGAGGGTGTGCATCTGCGCGGCGGCAAGGTGGCGCGCGGCGGATTGCGCTGGTCGGACCGTCTCGAGGATTTTCGCACCGAGGTGCTGGGCCTGGTCAAGGCGCAGCAGGTCAAAAATGCGGTCATCGTGCCGGTCGGTGCCAAGGGTGGATTTGTCGCAAGACAAGTGCACGACGGCATGTCGCGCAGTGAAATACAAAACGAGGGTATTGCCTGCTACCAGTTGTTTATCCGCGCCCTGTTGGATATCACCGACAATCGTACTGACGATGGTATTGCGAGACCGACACAGGTTGTGGTCAAGGACGATGAGGACCCGTATCTGGTCGTGGCCGCGGATAAAGGCACAGCGTCTTTTTCCGATATCGCCAACGGCATCGCCGCTGAATATAAATTCTGGCTGGGTGATGCATTTGCCTCTGGCGGCAGCGCGGGCTATGACCACAAGAAGATGGGCATTACTGCACGCGGCGCCTGGGTCTCGGTGCAGCGCCATTTTCGTGAGATGGATGTCGATATCCAGACGACAGATTTTACCGTGGTGGGCATCGGCGATATGGCGGGCGATGTGTTCGGCAATGGCATGCTGTTATCGCAGCACATCCGCCTCGTCGCTGCGTTCAACCATCAGCACATTTTTATCGATCCCAATCCCGAGGCCCAAAGCAGTTTTGACGAGCGGTTACGTCTGTTCGATCTACCGCGCTCCAGCTGGCTGGATTACAAGCCGGAGTTGATCTCCGCCGGTGGCGGTGTATTCGAACGCTCTGCCAAATCGATCCTGCTTTCGACCGAGGTCCGGGAACGTTTTGACATCGACGAGGCACATGTCACGCCGACTGAATTGATCTCGTACCTGCTGCGCGCGCGCATCGATCTGTTGTGGAACGGTGGTATTGGGACCTATGTTAAAGCCGCCGACGAATCACACACGGACGTGGGTGACAAAGCCAACGATACGCTGCGTGTCGACGGTGCTGAGCTGCGCTGCAGTGTTGTAGGGGAGGGCGGTAATCTGGGCCTGACCCAGCTGGGACGGGTGGAATTCTGTCTGGCGGGCGGTCGCTGTAACACGGATTTTATCGACAATGCGGGCGGCGTCGATTGCTCTGACCACGAGGTGAATATCAAAATTTTGCTGAATACTGTGGTCGCGCGCGGTGGAATGTCACAACAGGATCGCAATGCGCTGCTGGTGGAAATGACGGCCAGTGTCGCTGAATTGGTACTACAGAATAACTATCGTCAGGTACAGGCCATCAGCCTGGTAGAGTATCAGGCTGAATCCCGGGCGGCGGAGTACCAGCGCTTTATCAAGGACTTTGCCGACGCCGGTCGCTTGGACAGGGCGCTGGAGTTCATTCCCAGCGATGAAGAAATGTTGGAGCGACGAGCGCAGGGCAAGACGCTGACGCGGCCAGAACTGTCGGTGCTCGTCTCCTATAGCAAGGCAGCGCTGAAAGAACAGCTGATCGACTCGGAACTGCAGCACGACGCCTGCTTGTCCGGTGCGCTGCTGCACGCGTTTCCGCCGCGCCTGGTCGAGTTATACCCGACAGAGGTACAGGAGCATCGGCTGCGGCGGGAAATCGTCGCGACCCAGATTGCCAACGATATGGTCAATCGTATGGGGCTGAACTTTGTTTTGCGCCAGCAAAAGACCACTGGGGCGTCCGTAGACGATGTGGCGTGCGCCTATACCGCCGTGATGACGATATACGGTATTCCGACATTGTGGGATCGGATTGAGGCGTTGCATCACTCGGTGACTGCCGGTGCGCAGATGGACATGATGCTGGTGCTGGTCGGCCTGGTAAAACGCGCGACCCAGTGGTTTCTGCGCAATCGCCGGCGACAACTCTCGCCGACTGCGCTCATCGAACAATTTCGTGTGGGGGTGGAGCAACTGCCTGCTGCATTTCCCACCCTGTTACGGGGGACTACGGCCGATCACTATGAGAGCCTCCGTGAACACTATGAGGAGCAGGGGGTAGGTGCCGAGTTGGCCGAGGTTATTGCCAGCACCCACTACAGCTACAGGGCGCTGGGTATTGTCGAGGCTGCGACACAGGCCGGGGCACCGTTGATGGAAGTCGCTAAACTGTATTTTTCTATCGGCGAGGAACTACAGCTGGATTGGTTCGCCGCCCAGATTCTGTCGGCCAAGATCGACACCGAGTGGCAGGCGATGGCACGGGATAGCTATCTGGAAGATCTGGAGTGGCAGCAGCGCACATTGGCGATTGGTGCGCTGCGGCACCTGGAAGAGGACAGTAACCTGCTGCATTGCATGCAGCGGTGGGAGGAGCAGGAAGCACGCCTGTTGGGACGCTGGCACCAGATGCTCACCGAATTGCAGGCTGTGTCAGCACCGGATTTTGCAATGTTGGCCGTGGCGAATCGGGAGCTGCTGGATCTCGCGCAGAGCACGGCGCGTGCGGGAGATAACTAGTCTTATTTAGTCCTCACAATTAACCGGGATACATCAAATGGAAATGACACAATTGTATGAAAGCACCATTCTGGCGCTGGGTGCGATGGCGCTACTCATGTTCGCTCAGTTGATTTTCGCCGATATGGTGGGCATAAAATCTAAACACCCCCCAGGGGGGCTGGTTCCAACAGACCACAAAAATCTTCTATTTCGCGCAACACGCACCGTGGCAAACACCAATGAGAGCGTAGTTATCTTCGTGCTGGCAGCTTTTTTCTGCATACTCTCAAGTGCATCCCCGAATTTTACTGCTTATGGATCGTGGGGCTTTGTCGCGGCCAGGCTGCTTTACGCGGTTTGCTATTACAATAACCTCCAGGTGTTGAGGTCGGTAATCTTCGGCATTTCGCTGCTCTTCATTCTCGCTTTGTTGCTGATTGGGCTTGCAGTTTGGGTGTGATGCCAGCAAGGCAAAGATGATGCCAAAATTCAGTCTTTCGAGTGATCTTGATGTTCCCGCTCATGACGTCCTCGGCACGCTAACTATGGAGGGCGTCAACGCTGAGCTGCGCCCACTGGTCAAGATGACTGCGCCGGCAGAGTGGCAAAGTAGGCCAATTTTCGACTGGCCCGCGCAACAACATTTGTTCAAAAGCTGGGTGCTTTTCATGGGTGTTTTTCCGATTGACAGGCACTCGTTTTACTTCGAATCCATGCGGCCAGAGAGTGGTTTCACAGAGCGATCATCATCGACAATGAATTCTGTCTGGTGCCATGAGCGCAGCGTCACCGCGATCCGAGGGGGGTGTCGCGTGACAGATTCAGTCGACTATCAAAGCAGGCTTCCCTTAATAGATTACCTGTTCAGGCCGGTGTACCGTTTGGTGTTCCTGTGGCGCCACCGCAATCTGCGGTCAAAGTATGGCGCGAGCGGCAGACAAATCTAACAAGGGGCGTCGAGTGATCGTTGTTGAATTGCAAAAGACAACCATACTGGGGTTGAAAGCGGGTAAGGAGGTGTAATGTCAGATACAAAACTGCAGGTAGTGGTTGCTAAACAGGAGATCCATGACGTCCTTTGTCGGTACTGCCGGGGCCTTGATCGCATGGACAAAGCGATGGCCTATTCTGTCTGGCACGATGATGGCACGGCACTGTATCACGACATGTACGAGGGCTTGGGCCGCGGATTTGTTGACTGGGTATGGGATGCACATGCACCTATGGAGAGGCATTCGCACCAAATCGCAAACTCATTGATCGAGGTTGACGAGAACAGTGCTAAAAGTGAAACCTACGTAACAGTCGTTCTTTGGACAAAGCCGGATAGCGATGGCAACCAACAAGAGATCATCGGTAAGGGTCGCTATTTGGATCGCTGGTCTAAGCGCAGCGGTAAATGGGCGATAGACCATCGGGAACATGTATTGGATATGCAATCGCTGCACCAGCTGAACCGAGGTTATATCAATGAAATTTCCAGTCGGGATGTCAGCGACCCATCGTTTCAGCTTTTCCCGACGTATGGGGATTCATAGGCAATGACCTGATTATTCCGGTAGTACAGCAAGCCATCGAGCTGAAGTCCTGCTCTGCAGAAGTGCCCTGTGCCCACAGCCTGATTACATCCCTGTAAACCGGCTGTTGCGAGTTAGACGTTTTAGTATGCGCCTTCGCTGTAGACAAGTTCGTAACTGTGGCTGTAAATTTCCAGAATATTTCCAAACGGATCTTCCATGTAGATCATGCGATACGGCTTCTCACCCGGATAGTAGTAGCGCGGTTTCTCCATGCGCTTTTTGCCGCCAGCCGCAACGATTCGCTCTGCCAGCTCTTCCACATTCGGATCCTGTACGCAGAAGTGGAACACGCCGGTTTTCCAGTATTCAAAGTTGTTTTCCGGGTTCACCTGATTTTTGAATTGAAACAACTCAACGCCTATGCGGTCACCGGTTGAGAGGTGGGCAATTTTGAAGCTGCCCCAGCCCGCACCGAAAACGTCAGTGCACATTGCGCCAATCGGGCTGTCATCCTCGACAACGTCCGTTGGCTGCATGATGAGATACCAGCCCATCACCTCGGTATAGAATTTTACGGCTTTTTCCAGGTCTGGTACTGAAATGCCGATGTGAGAGAAGTTTCTTGGGTAAACGCTGTTCATAATCCTGCCTCCTGGGTTGAAGGACGTAAGGTTACAAAAGCATAGTAAGAATGTTAAATTATCATTAATTATATTAAAGAGTATATTTTGTAATGATAAATCCGGTCTGGTTACGCAGTTTTTGCATGCTCTGTGAAGTAGGCCATTTCACTCGCACCGCCGAGCGCTTGCACATGACGCAGTCGGGTGTGAGTCAGCATATTCGTAAACTTGAAGAACACCTGGGAAAACCTCTGCTCATCAGGCAGGGCAAGCAATTCACGCTCTCGGAGGCGGGCGAGCGCCTGTACCGCGAAGCGCGGGAAATTATTCTGTCCCTCTCAAACCTTGAGCAGAGGGTCGGTGAAGACCCCGCTTATGAAGGGGTGGTCAGGGTGATGTCACCCGGCAGCGTCGGCCTGAAGTTGTACCCACATTTACTGGAACTGCAACAGCAGCATCCCAAGCTGGTGATTGACTATCGTTTTGCACCCAATTCCGGTGTGGAAGAAGCTCTGGCCACTCATGGTGTTGATATTGGGTTTATGACCAGCCCTCCAACGCTGGACGAAATCAGTGTTAAACCCATTGCTGAAGAGGCGCTGTTGCTAGTCACGCCCAAGGGAGTGCCTGCGCCGGGCTGGGAACAATTGCTGCAGCTTGGGTTTATCGATCACCCCGATGGCGCGTATCATGCCGGGTTGCTACTGGGCGCAAACTACACCGAGTTTCAGCACAGCAGCCTCTTTGAAAAGAAGGGTTTTTCGAATCAGATCAGCCTGATTCTCGAACCGGTCAGTATGGGATTCGGGTTTACAGTATTGCCAGCCTATGCCGTAGACGCTTTTCAGAAACCCCAACGGATCAAAACTCACCCGCTTTCCAATCCGGTGAGTGAGACGCTCTATCTCGGCATCAGTCGTCACCGATCCATACCGAACAGGGTGAGTACGATAATCAACGAAGTCAAAAAGTGGCTGTAGAGCGTTGCCGCGTGCAAACAAACGCTGTCGTTGGGCGCATTTTCCGCTACGCTTCCAGTGCGCGGTAAAGCGCAGTAATGAAGGAGCAGCTGATGCGCCCCCCAGGTTCCAGTGATGGCAATTAGAGGCGCCGAGTCCTCGGTAAAACTTACGCTCAAGGTGGTTCCCGGGGCATCCAAATCTGAGGTATCTGGATGGCTAGGCGATATACTCAAAGTCCGTGTGGCGGCCCAGCCTGAGAAAGGAAAGGCTAATGTGGCTGTGGTGGCGCTGCTGACAAAGACTTTTGGACTCTCAAAACACAGTGTCACCGTCACATCGGGCAAAACATCCCAGCTAAAGGTCGTTGAGGTCCGCGGCTTATCAATGGCGCAGATTAAACGGAAGTTGGGAGAGTAGGGCGCCTCTGGACTTGCGGCACCACAGATTAAATCAAACCCCCTTAGTGCCCCTTTTTCGCCCCTCTCACGGCCAGTGACATCAGGTAGTCCGTCCAGGCGATACCGAGTGCTGACAGAATGAAAACGACATGGATGATGGTTTGCCACATCACGCCGGCCTCGGTGTAGCCCGAGCCTTCAGTGCCGAGTGTGCCAATGGCAATAAACGTTTTTAACAGGTGAATCGAGCTGATGCCGATGATGGCCATCGCCAATTTCACTTTCAGCACTGTCGCATTCACGTGGTTCAACCACTCGGGTAAGTCGGGGTGGTTTTGCAGTCGCAGTCGCGATACAAAGGTCTCATAGCCGCCGACAATGACCATCACCAACAAATTTGAAATCATCACCACGTCGATCAAACCGAGTACGGCCAGCATGATGAGCTGCTCGCTCAGGCTGGTGGCGCCTCCGATCAAATGAATCAGCTCTTTCACAAACAGCACAACGTAAACGCCCTGGGCGACAATGAGGCCGAGGTACAAGGGCAGTTGCATCCAGCGCGAACCAAATATCAGTGCGGACAGGGGTGTTAATTGGGTAGGTGTGTTCTCGGCCATGGTTTCTTCCTGGATAACTGCGATTGCAGAACTGCCTGCTATAGTGCGTCGTTTGTAATGCTGCCAGTGGTGGCGCACGGCGCATAGTAATCGAGTCAATAATCGCGGTCAAAGACAACTGCACGTCGCCGATTTGGTTGCTGTCACAGCAGTGACTGTGGGTCGAAAGGAAGCCGGAATTGGAAATCGAACGTTAGCGCGCAGGTAAATAACAGTCCTGCGCTAGAGCGATCGGTCAATAGGCAATGTTCGATTCACCGGATGCGGTGTGCAGAGCCGGTTCTTGATCAGAGAATCGCTCTGGTGCAAGACCAGAGCCGATTCAGTAAGTTGTCAGACAGAGCGCAACTTGTGTACGCCTGATATACCTGTGAGGCCATCCCACTGGTCGCAGCGTCCTTCACGCCAACCCGTTATCCAATGTTGTCTATGGCCTTCGTCTTCATGGGGGCAAAAATCCTGGCTGCGCCCCGATACCCCGGCTTGGTAGCCTCGGTCGAATGCTCTGGTGTTCATATCGCGCTTCTGTCTTCTCATAGAGTTTGCCTCCGTGGCAGACTATGCCCCCGAGAGACCGCGTGGACGACACGCTAGCGCTCTCTGGCAGCATGTTAATTAACGATGTGTGTGCATGTATAAGCTTGTCTCACTAGCGAAGCAATACAGCGAAGAGTGCTCTAAGGCACACCCTGATCAAACCAAATGTAGAACCAGAAGTCGACTGTTTTTTCGTTCTGATTTGACTAATTTATATAACTGGTTCGCGAAATTATTATTTGCTCCCTGTCGATACCGGGCGAGCTGGCCGTTACAATGGAGCGCGCCTGATTTTCAGCCAATTTTTGGTCGTATCGACGCCTATGCCCAGCACACCACAGGAATTTGAAATGAGTGATCTACCCCAATGCCCGCAATGTGATTCGTCCTATACCTACGAGGACAGGAATTTGTTTGTTTGCCCCGAGTGCGCCCATGAGTGGTCTGCTCAGGATTCCGTCGGTGTAGCTGAGGAGGCCTTGCAGGTAAACGATGCCAACGGCAATACGCTGCAGGATGGCGATACAGTATCTGTTATCAAGGATTTGAAGGTAAAGGGCTCCTCCTCGGTCGTGAAGGTGGGTACCCGGGTGAAGAATATCCGGCTGGTGGAAGGGGATCACAATATCGACTGCAAGGTCGATGGTATCGGTGCGATGAAGCTGAAGTCGGAGTTTGTGAAGAAAGCCTAGTGTCAGGGGCTGTCCAGCAGTTCGATCCAGTGCACCACGGGTACACCTGCGGCGGCCTGTAAATGCATCTGGCAGCCGATGTTGGCGGTAGCGATAAGAGTGGGTTGATCGCTGCTCAGTGTCTGAAGCATCTTTTCGCGCAGTCGCTCACTGGTGTCGGGTTGCAGAATCGAGTAGGTGCCCGCTGAGCCGCAACACAACAGTTTGTCTGTTGTTGTGGCGATATCAAAACCCGCGCGGCGCAGGATGGTGTCCAGTAGCGTCGGCTGCTGCAATGCGTGCTGCATTGAGCAGGGTGGGTGAATCGCCACCTTGCCGATCTGAGTATTGATCGAAAGCCTGTGCAGGTCTTCCTGTTCCAGAATCTCCGCTATGTCCCGGGTTAACAGCGTTACACGCCGCGCTTTCTCTGCATAGGCTGGATCATCGGCCAGCAATCGCCCGTAATCGACCAGCATGGCACCACAGCCTGTAGCGCTGCTGACAATCGCTTCTGCGCCGCTTTCTATCTGCGGCCACCATGCATCTATGTTGCGGCGCATATCGTCGAGGCCGTCGGCATGCGCGCCGAGGTGGTAGTTTACGGCACCACAGCATCCGGCCTGCGGTACGCCGACAAGGGAAATTTCCAGCTGGTCCAGCACGCGTCGCGCGACGGCATTGGTATTGGGTGTTGCCGCACGTTGCACGCAGCCCTCCAGCACCAGCATCCTGCGGGCATGTTCGCGCCTGGGTGCCGCTTTAGGGGACTGGCGCGGTGGAATTTTCTGGCGCAAGCGACCGGGCATCATCGGTCGTACGGTTTGGCCCAGCGCCAGCGCTGCTCCGATGAGTCGGGGGCGGCTGAGGACGAAGCGCAGTAGCCAGCGAAAACTTCTGGAGAGCGGTGGCCTTGGGACTTCCCTCTCGATTATCCCCCGACCGATATCGAGTAACTCGCCGTATTGCATGCCGGACGGACAGGCGGTTTCACAGTTGCGGCAGGTCAGGCAGCGATCGAGATGTAATTGTGTTTTGTCACTGGCTTCACCCGTTTCCAACAGCTGCTTGATCAGATAGATGCGTCCGCGCGGGCTATCGCGTTCATCGCGCTTATCGAGGTAAGTAGGGCAGGTGGTGAGGCAAAACCCACAGTGCACGCAGGCGGCAGTGAGCGCCTTGGCGGCCTGTCCCTCTGCGGTCTTTACAAAGCGCGGGTGTAGCTCTACATGCATGTTGTATTTGCTCCTAAAGCCAGCTGTATAGCCGGCCCGGATTGAGTATGGCGTCCGGGTCGAACGATTGTTTGAGTTGTTGTTGCAGGCGGCGCTCCACCGCATTGAGTGGTGGTCGAACCTCACTGCCCCGGTCGCCACCGCGAAACAGGGTGACATGCCCTCTGGCGTCAGCGGCGGCGCGGTCCAGTTGCTCGCGGGACTGCTCGCCACGTACCCAGCGCTGGCTGCCGCCCCAGTCTATCAGCGTCGGTCCGAATTGTGCCGTGCAGCGTGCCGAGGATTGCACAGAAAAGCGCCACAGTGGTGCGTCACCAGTGAAGAACGGCAGTGCCATCTCGCGCAGTTCCTGCCAGGGTGCGTCGTTGTCGCCCAGCTGTTCGCCACCCCATTGCACGGCTGTGCTGTCCACCGCGCTGGCAGCGCCCGACAGACGCAGGTATAGCTGGCCATCCAGCCAGGCTGCGCCAGATAGAGGCTTGGGTTCACCGGCGCGGCGGTTCATGGTGGCTATGGCGTCATTGGCAGACATGGCGTAACGCAGGGTGAGGGTCTGCTGTGGGCGCGGCAGGACTTTCAGGCTGACCTCGCTCAGTACACCCAGCGTACCCAGTGCGCCCGCCTGCAGGCGTGATACGTCATAACCCGCGACATTCTTCATGACCTTGCCGCCAAAGTTGAGGCGCTCGCACTTGCCGTTGATCATTTGCACGCCGAGGACCATGTCGCGGATGGAGCCCCCCCAGGGTCTGGCGGGACCAGACAGGTTGCAGGCGAGAGTGCCGCCCAGGGTCGCTTTACCGCCGAACAAGGGGGGTTCAAAAGGCAGGATCTGGTTTTGTTCGGCAAGGGCCGTGATAATTTCCTTGAGCGGTGTGCCGGCGCGCGCGGTGATCACCAACTCCTGCGGTTGGTAGTCGACAATGCCGCGGTGTGCAGACACATCGAGCTCTTCTGCCTCGCAGTGCCGACCTGCCATGTGGCGCTTGCTGCCCCCCGCATTGATATAGACGGCCGATTGCCGCTCACGCGCGTCGCGCAGCGCAGCGATAATGGCTTCGCTGTGATCAGCGTCAGTCGTGTTGCTCGATTCAATCATGTTGGTGCCGGGCGGGCAGGGCGCGGTATTCCTGACAGCGTTTCAGGATGGGGATGCCCTTGCCGGGGTTGAGATTGAGGGCGGGATCGAAAGCGTGTTTGATATCCTCGAACTGCGCCAGTTCCTGCGCGCTGAACTGGCTGGGCATTTTGCTTAATTTTTCTACGCCAACACCGTGTTCGCCGGTGAGGCAGCCGCCGACGCGCACCGACAATTCAAGTATGTCGCCGCCGAACGCTTCAGCCTTGCGGCTCTGGGCGGGATCGCTGGCATCGTACAGGATCAGTGGGTGCAGATTGCCGTCGCCGGCATGAAAGACATTGGCGACGGGCAATGCGTAATGCTCCGAGAGCCGATAGATCTCATTGAGCACGTACGTCACCTGCCCGCGTGGAATGGTGCCGTCCATGCAGTAGTAATCAGGGGCTAACCGCCCAACAGCCGGGAAGGCGGATTTGCGTCCCTTCCATAATAGCGCGCGGTGGGCCTCATCACCCGAGATAGTGAGGGAGGTCGCGCCCCTCTGCTCAAACAGTTTCGCTACCTCATCGACATGTTGCGCGACTTCTTCTTGCGTGCCGTCCATTTCGCACAGCAGAATCGCAGCGGCATCCCGCGGATATCCCGCGTGGGAAAAATCCTCAGCGGCCTGCACGGCCAGCCGGTCCATCATCTCCAGACCGGCGGGGATGATGCCGGCGGCAATCACCGCACTCACCGCATCGCCTGCCGCATCTATGCTGTCAAACCCCGCCATTATGACGCGGGCGATCTCCGGCGCGGGCAGCAGCCGCACGGTCACTTCCGTGACGATGCCCAGTAGACCCTCCGAACCGGTAAACAGGGCCATCAGGTCGTAGCCCGGGCTGTCCAGACCCAGGCTGCCGAGCGTGAGTTCCTCGCCGGCCACCGTCTGTACGGTCATGGCCAGAATGTTGTGCACGGTCAGACCATACTTCAGGCAGTGCACGCCACCGGAATTTTCCGATACATTGCCACCGATAGAACAGGCGATTTGTGAGGAGGGGTCCGGTGCGTAATAGAGCCCGTGGCGGGCCGCCGCTTCGCTAATGGACAGGTTGCTGACACCCGGTTGTACCCGCGCGGTGCGGGCTACCGGGTCAATCTCCAGGATACGGTCCAATTTGCTCAGGGTCAGCAACACGCCCTCGGCGTGGGGCATGGCACCGGCACACAGTCCGGTTCCTGCTCCTCTGGCGACCACCGGCACATCCAGCGCGTGGCATATCTGCAACAACTGCTGCACCTGTTCCACGGTCTCGGGTAGCACTACCGCCAGCGGCAGATCGCGGTAGATCGTCAGCGCGTCGCATTCAAAGGGGCGTTGGGATTCATCGTCCTCGATGATGCATTCGGCGGCCAGACACGCGCGCAGGCGGCGGATCAGGGGGCTGGGGGCATTCATCGGCGCACACCCGTCTGCCGAATGTATTCACAATGCAAATACTGCAGGAGGCTCAATGACAATCGCGCGGCGTACGCCGGTGCAGGGCTATGACGCTTGCAGCAAACTTGTGAAACAAGATTTTCTAATTTTCTCAGCATGTGTATAAGGTTTCCGGACGCCCCTGCGATGTGATCCCAAATATTGCGCGCTCGCCCCGAGTCTCAACGTCCGCGCTGAAAGGGGTAGCTAAGCCGCCAATAATACCAGATTTAACGGGATCCTGATTCCGGGGGGTGTGCCTGTGCCGCGTGTTATTAACAGCAGACCGCGCCGGTAGCCGGCGACAATGACGCCTGACCACTCACCCGGTTCCAATGCCGTTGTCGCGGGGATGGCTTCCCTTTTGTGACGAATTATGGTCTTTCGGTACTCCCATTTTGTTGCGTTTTCCTGTATCGTCGCGCGCCTTGTATTCCGCCTCATTCAATTTAAACCATTGAGAACCACAATGTCTGACTTATCCCTGTATAGAAACATTGGTATTTTCGCCCATGTCGACGCCGGCAAAACCACCACTACCGAGCGTATTCTTAAGCTGACCGGTAAAATTCACAAAACCGGTGAAGTGCATGATGGCGCGGCCACAACCGACTTCATGGAGCAGGAGCAGGAGCGTGGTATTACCATTCAGTCTGCGGCAACCACCTGTTTTTGGAAGGAACACCGCTTAAACGTCATTGACACTCCCGGACACGTTGATTTCACCGTGGAAGTGTATCGTTCATTGAAGGTACTCGATGGCGGTATCGGCGTGTTCTGTGGTTCTGGCGGTGTTGAGCCCCAGTCTGAAACCAACTGGCGTTATGCCAATGAATCTGAAGTGGCCCGTATCATCTTCGTCAACAAGCTTGACCGTATAGGCGCGGACTTCCTGCGCGTTGTTAGCCAGGTGGAGAAAGTGTTGGGTGCAAACCCGCTGGTGATGGTGCTGCCAATTGGTCGGGAAGAGGAGTTTGTGGGTATTGTCGATCTGCTGTCACGCAAAGCACACGTATGGACCGATCCCAATGATCCCGATGCGTTCGAAATTCGCGATGTGCCGGAAGATATGGTCGATCTGGTAGAAGAGTGGCGTGAGAAGTTGATCGAGACGGCTGTTGAGCAAGACGACGACGCGATGGAATTGTACCTCGATGGTACAGAACCGGAGATGGATGTTATCAAGCGCTGTATCCGCAACGGTACCCGCAAGCTGGATTTTTTCCCGACGTACTGCGGTTCGGCGTTCAAGGACAAGGGTGTTCAGCTGATTCTGGATGCTGTGGTTGACTACCTGCCAAACCCGACAGAGGTGGATCCACAGGACCTGACCGATGAATTCGGTGAGCCCACCGGCAAAGTAGCAACCGTGTCGCTTGATGAGCCACTGCGGGCGCTGGCGTTCAAGATAATGGATGACCGTTTCGGCGCTTTGACCTTCGTGCGTATCTATTCAGGTAGATTGAATCGCGGCGATACCATTCTTAACTCGTTCACTGGAAAAACGGAACGTATCGGCCGCATGGTTGAGATGCATGCGAACGACCGCTCGGAACTGGAGAAGGCCCAGGCTGGCGATATTATTGCCATTGTGGGTATGAAGAATGTGCAAACGGGCCACACGCTGTGTGATCCCAAGCATCCCTGCACGCTGGAAGCGATGGTGTTCCCCGAGCCGGTTATTTCGATTGCGGTGGCGCCAAAGGATAAAGGCGGAGCTGAAAAGATGGGTATCGCCATTGGTAAAATGGTTGCCGAAGATCCCTCGTTCCGCGTTGAAACTGATATCGATTCCGGTGAGACCATTCTGAAAGGTATGGGCGAGCTGCACCTTGATATCAAGGTGGATATCCTCAGGCGTACCTATGGTGTCGATCTGGTCGTCGGCAAGCCTCAGGTTGCCTACCGTGAAACGATCACCCGGGAAGTTGATGATTCCTACACGCACAAGAAGCAGTCTGGTGGTTCTGGACAATTCGGTAAGATCGACTATCGCATCAAGCCGGGCGAGCCGGGTACGGGTTATGTTTTCACCTCCTCGGTTGTGGGTGGCAACGTTCCCAAGGAATTCTTCCCCGCCATCGAAAAGGGCTTCAGGGGCATGATGAGTAAAGGTACCGTTGCGGGCTTCCCGGTGCTGGACGTTGAGTTTGAACTCTATGATGGCGGTTTCCACGCTGTTGACTCCTCGGCGATAGCGTTTGAACTTGCAGCACGTGGTGGTTTTAGGCAGTCGATGCCGAAAGCGGGCGCGCAGTTGATTGAGCCGATCATGAAGGTGGATGTATTCACGCCTGACGATCATGTTGGTGATGTCATCGGCGACCTGAACCGTCGTCGTGGCATGATCAAGGATCAGGACGCCGGCGTGACGGGTGTTCGCATTAAAGCTGATGTGCCATTGTCCGAGATGTTTGGCTATATTGGTCAACTGCGCACCATGACATCGGGTCGCGGCCAGTTCTCTATGGAGTTCTCGCATTACCTGCCGTGCCCGCAGAATGTTGCGGAGATTGTTATCCAGGAGGTTAAAGATCGCAAGGCTGCTGGCTAAGCACCTGCGACTTCAAAAACCCGGCTAGTGCCGGGTTTTTTTATGCCTGAGGTTTGTGCCCCTGTAGTTTTTTTACCTGTACCGGTTCAGCCATTTATCCTACTTTCGACACCTTGCGACTGAAAGCGCTTTGCCGCTGGCCAATCGGTGTTTCGGGGTGGAGTCGTCTTTCAAAGTGTGGCATAACAGCTGCCCACTCAAGCTATGGAGTCGAACATAATGAAAGATTTTAACGGGAAGGTCGCAGTGGTCACCGGGGGTGCCAGCGGTATTGGTCGCTCGCTGGTTAAGGAATTGCTGGCCGCTGGCGCTAAAGTTGTCATCGGTGATGTCGAGCAAAAAGCGCTGGACCGTGTGCTGGAGGAGTTCTCTGGTGCGGGTGAAGTGATCGGTGTGGTTACGGACGTCTCCGACGCAGCGTCAGTCAACGCGTTGGCTGACAAGGTGTATAAGAAGCATGGTGCCTGTCATCTGTTGTTCAACAACGCCGGCGTTGCAGCGCCCTCGGCGAATGTCTGGGAAACGACAGACAACGATTGGAAATGGGTCCACGGTGTCAACGTATTGGGCGTTGTGCACGGTATCCAGGCCTTTGTGCCGCGTATGATTGCGTCGGGTGAAGCGGGGCACGTGATCAATACCTCCTCTGGCGATGGCGGTATCTCGCCGCTGCCTTATCAGTCGGTGTATGCATCCAGCAAAGCAGCGGTGTCCTGCATCAGTGAGTGTCTCGCGGCGCAGTTACAGAGTGAAGGCACAAATCTGGCGGCATCGGTGTTCTATCCTTCTGGCGGACTGCTCGATACGGGTATCTGGACGACAGATCGCAACCGTCCCAAAGCATTGGCGAGAGAGAAGCCCACTGCGCCTGTGCCGACGGTGCAAGATTTCAAGGTTGCGGCTGAAAAAGCGGGTTGGGAACTGGAATTCCAGGACCTGGATGAACTGGCCCGTTACTGCCTGCAGGGTATTCGCGATGAGCGCTTCGTGATTATGATTCGGGTGGAGGAGGCCGAGGTGACCCTGCATGATCGCGCGGCGCGTATCGGTCGCAGTGAAGTGCCTATCGACCAGGCGGAAATCCCCAAACTGTAGCGACAGTTTAGTACGCTCAGGCGATGAAACGAATACAGCAAACGGGTTCGTTCATCGCCTGTTTACCTGCGCATCCAAGGTATTGCAGGGGCGGCTCAGCTTCCCTTCAGAGGATGTAATTTCACCGGCATGGCAGTGAAGCCGTGCACGAAAGAAGACACAGTACGTTCAGGCTCGCCCACCACTTCAACACGTTCAAAACGTTTCAGGATTTCTTCCCAGAGAATACGAAGTTGCAGTTCTGCCAGCCGGTTGCCCATGCAGCGGTGTATACCGAAGCCGAATGACAGATGGCGGCGCACATCGTCTCGCTCAATATCGAACATGTCCGGGTTCTTCATAAAGCGCTCATCCCGGTTGCCCGACACATACCACATGATCACTTTATCGCCGGCCTTGATCGTTTGCCCGCCCAATTCAGTGTCCACTTTGGCAAGGCGACGCATATGCGCCAGCGGGGTTTGCCAGCGGATAGTTTCAGCGACCATGGAATCGATCAGCTGTGGGTCTGCCACCAGCTTTGAGAACTGATCCGGATTCTGGTGCAGGGCGAGGGCACTGGCGGTCATCGTGGAGCGAGTGGTGTCGTTGCCGCCGACGATAAGTAGCACCAGATTGCCCAGGTACTCCATGGGCGCCATATTGCGGGTCGCCTCACCGTGGGCCAGCATCGAGATCAAATCGGTTTTCACCGGCACTTTGACCCGCTCATTCCACAGTTCTGTGAAATACGCCAGGCAGCCCATCAATTCCTCGTAGCGCTGCTCATCTGAATCAATGATACCGATGCCGGGAATGGCAGTAGCGACATCCGACCACCGGGTGAGTTTACTGCGCTCCTCGAAGGGGAAATCAAACAGCGTTGCCAGCATGCGCGTGGTCAGCTCGATGGACACGTGTTCCACCCAGTCGAACGTTTCGCCCACTGGCAAATTGTCCAACACATCGATCGTGCGCTCGCGAATGATCGGCTCGAAGTTGCGCAGGTTTTCTGCGCCGGTGACCGGGCTGACTACCCGGCGTTGTTCATCGTGCTTGGGGCGGTCCATCGCGATAAACATAGGCAGCGGAAAGGTATCCTGCGTATCGCCGATGGTGATGGCCGGTTCCGAGGAGAAAATATCATGCGAGGTATCGACTTTGACGATGTCCTCGTAGCGCGTAATGGACCAGTATGGACCAAAAAAACTTTCCGGGCAGTAGTGTACCGGAGCCTCGTCACGCAGGCGCTTGAACCAGGGGCCGTGGATGTCGCGCGCGAACAGAAAGGGGTTGGCGACATTAATTTTGTCCAGCGGCAGCGAGTAGGGATCCTGGTTCGCGCGCTCTGCGGCGTCCATCAGCAGGTTAGATAGTTCCATACGTGGTGAATCTCCTTAGGGGGCTTGCGTGCAGTTTATGACATCTACCGGATTTGACCAAACAGTGCGACATCATTCCTTTGGGTAAGTGCGACCTTGCCGTATCCTGTGTCCTCGCACACAGTACATAGTCCGAGAGTTTGAACATGGATATTCGCAGCAAGGTCATGTCGGCATTGCGATGGAGCGCGGCGGCCCGATTTCTGGGGCAGGCGGTATCCTGGGGCATTACTATCATGGTTATTCGCCTGCTCTCGCCGGGGGACTATGGCCTGATGGCAATGGCTATGGTGCTGGTGTCGTTTCTGGTGCTGCTCAACACTCTGGGGCTGGACGCGGTACTGGTGCAGGACAGGGATCTCGATGAGCAGATGACGCGGCAGATCTTCGGTATTGTCATCGTCATCAACACGCTCTTTTTTGCCCTGTTATTTTTTGGTGCCGAAGCCGTCGCGATGTTTTACGGCGATCCAGCGCTGACACTGATTGTACAGGTATTGTCGTTCCAGTTTCTGTTGCTGATTTTCGAGACTTTGCCGCAGTCCAGGCTGGAGCGCGAGATCGAGTTTGCCCAGCGCTCTATTGTGGATTTTGCGACGCTGATCATCGGCAGCGCGGTGACGCTGGTGATGGCGTTGACAGAGTTTGGCGTATGGGCATTGATCTGGGGAATGTTGGCTACCAACGCCACTCGCATGATTGGCCTGAACCTGATTTCACGGAATCTGGTGTGGCCGAGCTTTTCACTGCGCGGCATGCGTAAACACTTTGCCTTCGGCGGGTTTGTGACGACAGACAGAGGCCTGTGGTACCTGTTCAGTGAATCAGACAAATTCATCGGTGGCAAATTGTTGGGCAATCACTTGCTCGGCTATTACGCGGTTGCCAGCCAACTGGCGTCGCTGCCAATTCACAAAATTAGCGGCCTGCTGAACTCAGTGGCATTTCCGGCGTTTTCGCACGCGCACACCCATACCAGCGCGGCAACCGTGCAGGGCTATTTGCTGAAGGCGACCCGTATTCTCGGGATTGCCGCGTTCCCGGTGTTTTTAGGGATGAGCTGCACCGCGGAGCCACTCATCGCTTGCCTGTTGGGTGAGAAGTGGTTGCCCGCTGCGCCACTGCTGCAGCTGTTAGGTGTGGTTATGCCGTTTCGTCTATTGAGTAATATTTTCCCGCCGCTGCTATGGGGTACAGGAAATCCTGCTACCAGTGCGTCTAACTTTCTGGTCGCGGCGCTACTGATGCCGGTGGCCTTCTACTTTGGCTCTCGCTGGGGTGTGATCGGCCTGGCTTACGCCTGGCTTTGCATGTATCCGCTGGTGTTCTTCATTACTGCGTATCGCACCTGTCACAAGGTGGGCCTGGGTATCGGGGAGTATCTGTTGCAGATGTTTCGACCCGTCGTCGCAGGGATGATAATGTATGCCACCGTGTATTTTTTACAGGGTTTCGCTTATGGAGCGGTCGGTGATTGGCTATATTTGTCGCAGCTGGTGCTCACGGGTGCCATCACCTACGGCGTTGCGATGCTGCTGATTGACCGCAATGGCATGCTCGAGACACTACAGCTTATTCGAAGTTAGACACTACCATTTGCACTGCAACCGGCATTGACTGATCGCTCCTGGGGAGTCCATTTTACGCATGAATATTCTACAACTTTCGGATGCTGGCGAGCGCCATCTGGGCCGCGCTATACAACTGCAGGCACAGCAGCATGGCGATCATCCGTTTCTGTTGTTCTCGGATGATGTCTACACCTTCGCCGAGGTCAACCAGCGCGTGAATGAACTCGCAGCGGGGTTGGCCAACCTCGGTCTGAAGGCCGGAGAGCGGCTTGCATTTTTTATGAGCAGTGCACCGGAAGTCATTTTTCTGGTACTGGCAGCGAATAAGCTGGGTGCGATCTGGGTCCCGGTCAATACAGATTACAAGGGTGCATGGCTGATCGATACGATTAACGGCAGTCGCCCCACCGTGCTGGTGACCGATGCGGCTCACGTGGATCGACTGCAGGAAGTGCGGGACTCGTTGTCAGTCCCCGCGCTGGTCGTACACGGCGAGCACGAGTCCGTGGTCGGCGCAGTCAGTCTCGATTCCTTATATGTAAAAGGGGTTGGGGAGCCCGATATGTCTGCCCTGAGCTCGGGCGATACCTGCGCGGTGCTGTGGACGTCCGGCACTACCGGCAAGGCCAAGGGCGTGATGCAGAGTCACAACGTCTGGTTCAATGCTTGCCTGGCGACCAATGAGGAGTGTCAGTTTGGGCTTCGTGAGGACGACATTATTTTTACCGTGCTGCCAATGTACAATTCCGCAGTATGGGTGACCGCTATATTCCGCGCGCTGTTTGCGGGTGTGCCTCTGGCTGTCGATCCCAGCTTTTCCGTAACGACATTTTGGCAGCGGATCGATCACTACAAAGCGACACAGTGCTTTACGCTGGGCGCCATGCATATGTTCCTGTGGGACGCGCCTGCGCGCGAGGATGACGCCTCTCACAGCTTGCGCAAACTGATGGCCGTTCCTATGCCGCCCGCTGTTGCCGGGCCCTTTTGCGAGCGTTTCAATCTTGAACTCGTGGCGCAGGGGCTGGGCCAGAGTGAAGCCATGCGCCTTGTCGCGCCTGTGACCGGACGCACTCAGCCACCGGGAAGCTGTGGCAGTGTGGTGCCCGGAATCGAAGCCAGGCTGGTCGGCGACGATGGCGTTGATGTTGCTGTGGGGGAGGCCGGCGAACTCTGGGTCAGGCCGCTGTCGCCGCACTTCATTTTCAACGGCTATTTCGATAACCCTGAGGCCACCGCCGCGGCATTCGAAGGTGACTGGTATAAGACCGGCGATTTGCTGAAACGCAATGAAGAGGATTTCTTTTTTTTCTCCGACCGCAAGAAGGATGCGGTGCGTTACAAAGGGCGCAATATCTCTACCTTTGAAGTGGAACTCGCAGCCCGCAGACACCCGGCCATTGCCGATTGCGCTGCTTTTGGCATACCAAGTGAACAGCTTGAATCGGAGCAGGAGATCATGTTGGATGTGATACTCAAGCCGGGTCAGACGTTGCAGGCCGTCGAGCTGGCCCAGTTTATAAATGACAATGCGCCGTACTTTTTCGTGCCGCGCTATATCCATTTCGTGGAGACCTTGCCCTACACCCCCACCAATAAAGTCCAGAAATTTCGCCTGCGTGAACGCGGTGTCACCGCCACTACCTGGGATGCGCGTGCCGCAGGCTTCAAAGCTGAGCGATAGACGCTGGAGCTGCCTGTTATCACGGTGTCACCAAGGCTCCGCCGTGGCCAATTTCATAATTGACACATTAACTAATGCCTAGTAGTCTCTAGCCGTTGAGTTTAATAGCACTATCTGGAGAGGTTTACGATGAGTCAATGTCCCTTTGCAAATTTTCCGAACTTGATCGACCCGGAGACCTACGTCAATGGCATGCCGTATGAGACGCTGGCAGACATACGCCGCTCCGGTCCGGTGCACTACATGGACGGCTCCTATCAGGATGTTCCCTACTGGTTGATAACCGGTCGTGATCAAATTGATTTCATCTCCAAGAACCCCAAGCTGTTCTCCAGTGAGGCGCGTTCAGCGCTGGCGGAGGAGTATTCCGAGGAGGACATGGTGCTGATCCAGCGCAATATGACCATCAACCAGGATCCACCCGGACAGATGAAATCGCGCAAAATCGTCCGTGCGACGTTTACCCCCGGCGCCGTTGATTCCTATGAGGCGAGCTTCCGTCAGCACGCCAGGAATATTGTCGATCGCGTCGCCGACCGCGGTGAATGTGAGTTTGTGGAGGAAGTGGCTGCAGAACTCCCGCTGCTGGCAATTCTTGAGCTTTGCGGCATCCCCCCGGAAGACCGCAAGGACTTCTTCGAGTGGACCAACAAAATGATGTTCAACCAGGATCCGGAAATGGCAGCGGGCATGGATGAGGCCCAGGCCGCGTCCTTCAAGGTCATTGAATACGCGATGAAGCTGATGGAGCAGCACAAGGCCAACCCCAAGAAAGACATCATCGGCGCCTTGCTTCAGGGTAATGGCAAAGATGAGGGCTTGAGCGACGAGGAATTCGTATGGTTCTTCCTGATGTTGATCGCAGCGGGCAACGAGTCCACGCGCACGGTCACCTCCCAGGGGATGCGCATGTTGATGGAGAATCCCGAGCAACTGCAATACCTGGTCGACAACCCCGACAAAATACCCGGTGCCTGTGAGGAAATGCTGCGCTACAACACCGCGTTTACGCTGATGCGCCGCACCTGTATGGAAGACACCGAAGTCGGTGGATACCAGATCAAGAAAGGCGACAAGGTCATCATGCACTACCACACGGTGAACCATGACGAGACCATCTTTGGTGAT
Source organism: Halioglobus sp. (assembly GCA_037969215.1). Classification (GTDB taxonomy): domain Bacteria; phylum Pseudomonadota; class Gammaproteobacteria; order Pseudomonadales; family Halieaceae; genus Marimicrobium. Next base: position 15,990 of record JBBKWY010000153.1, on the reverse strand, counting down.
GACGCTATGCAGTTCGATGTGCGTCGCGCCGAGCGCATGCCCGACCTGTACAACCAGCATCGTGCATTTGGTATCGGCCAGCACTTTTGCCTGGGCACGCATTTGGCGCGTCTGGAGATGCGCGTGATGTTTGAGGAGATCATTCCCCGCTTGCGCAATCCCAAACTAGTGGGCGAGGTCGCCTATACCCGTTCCAATCTGGTGAATGGTATTAAGCGCATGCACATCACTTTCGATCCGGAAGTAAAATCTTCGGAACAAGCTGCCTGATATTTTATTGATCGATCGTGCCCCGGTGGAGACTTCCCCCGGGGTTTTTTTTGCCTGAAAGTAAGTGGGTCGCGCGCTACAAAGGACTGTTTTGTCAGCAGTGAGAGTGGCTTCACACTCTCCCGGCGGTCGTCTTTCTTGTTGGCGCTGTCTGATGTATGTTTGGTCACGATAATCGATCCGCGGTGCGTTGACGCGGCGGATACAACGCGTTCTACAGACAGGTACAGGCTATGATTCGAACCCTCGCAGTACTGCTCACCGTGCTATTTTTGGCGGCCTGCGATGACAGTGCTACCACGGAGCAATATATCCAGCGTGCCACTGATGCGATTGCAGAATCGGAGTACTCCGCTGCCACCATTGAATTGAAGAATGCCCTGCGTCAGGACCCCAACTCAGCCCAGGCGAGATGGCTACTCGGCAAGGTATACCTCGATTCCGGCGATGTGCTTTCTGCCAGTAAGGAGTTGAAGGAGGCGCTGGATCTGGGATGGCCGCCTGAAGACATACAGCCTGCCATGGCTCAGGCGCTGTTAGCGCAAGAAGATTTTGAAGCCGTGGGTAAACTGGACGCCGACGGACTGACCGCGGATGCCCACGCCAGCCTGTATGGTCTACAGGCTCAAGCGGCACTGGCCGTTGGGGACACTTGGGAAGCAGAGGCTCTGATCGACAAGGCGCTAGCACTGAAGCCCGACGACCTCGAGGTATTGATCGCCAAGGCCCGCTTGTTGGATAGCAAGGGTGACACCGAGGGAGCGCTTGCGGTGGTCGAGAAGGTTATCGTGATCGACCCCGGACGCGGTGATGGCTGGAGCCTGAAGGCCGGTATTCTTACGAAAGAGGAGGACTATAAAGCAGCTCTGGCTGCGTATAACAAGGCCATTAAGCTGAAGCGGGATAACGCCGGTGAGTTGTTCAAGCGGGCGCTGTTGAAGATGCAGATGGGCGATTTTAAAGCAGCCCAAAAAGATGCCAGAGCATTAATGTCCAAGAAAGCCAAGCACCCGGGTGCGAATTATGTGCAGGGCCTTCTGCACTATGAGGCAGGAAATTACGACGCGGCCATTGCGTCTCTGTCGATTACCGAGCCCGCATTCAAACAGTATCCACTGTCCATGTTTTTTCTGGCCAGCGCTAACTTCAAGAAAGGGAATATGGACCTGGCGACAAACCAGGCCGAGCGCTTCCACAAAATGAGTCCAGAGAATGTGCCGGGGCGAAAATTGCTGGCCGTTATTCGCCTTCAGCAGGGTGACTATGCCAGCGTCCAACGGCTATTACAGCCCGTTCTCGACGGCGCCCCGGAGGATATCGACGCGCTTAATCTGGTCAGCAACGCTCTGCTGAAGGAGGGTAAAACCAGCGAGGCGATCGCCTTATTGGCCAAGGTGGCAGAGTTACAGCCGGATTCTGCAGAGGCGAAGGTCAGACTGGGAGCCGGTATGTTAATGGGCGGCAAAGGTGATGACGCTGTGCAGCCAATACAGACTGCGATCGATCTGGATCCTAACCTGCCGATGGCCGATATCCTGCTGGTACTGAATTACGTGGAGAAAGAAGATTTTCCCGCTGCGATCGCAGCAGCCAAAGATTACCAGCGCCGCAATCCTGACACGGCAGCACCGTATAACCTGTTGGGAAGAGTCTATCAACAGGCAGGTAAACCCCAGCCCGCGCGCAAGGCCTTCCAGCGCGCGCTGGCATTGGACAGCGCTGACCCGGGCGCCAACTTCTATCTCGCACAGATGGCGTTGGCGGACGATGATATAGCCGCAGCACGTGGATATTACAAAGCGATTCTGAAATCGCGAAAGGATTCTCCACAGGTTCACCTGCAGTTGGCTGCGCTGGATGCCCGGCAAGGAAAAGAGACGTCGATGGTTGATCATCTCGAAACGGCGATGGCTGAAGCTCCCACGGCACTTGAACCGCGCGTGATACTCGCCCGTTTTTATCTTGCCAAGGGCCAGCCGGACAAAGTTGCGCCGCTGTTCACAGATTTGATAGCGCAGCAACAAAAAACGCCGGAGGTACTTCGGTTGATGGCGCTGGCGCAGCTAGCCACCAAGGACACCAGCGCTGCACAATTTTCATTGGAACAACTCCTGGAATCTACCGAAGACAGCGCAAAAATCCGTCATTTGATGGCGATGGTGGCAGCAGAAGAGGGTAATGACGAGCGCACAGTGGAGGCACTACGTCGCGCGTTGGCCCTGGATGAGGACTACCTCCCGTCACGAATAGCGCTGGCCAAAATTTTGTTCGCCAGCAGCGAGTCAACAGAGTTCGATCAGCACATGGCGAAGCTGGCAGAGTTGGCGCCTGAGAATCACGATGTGCTATTGCTGCAGGCCGCCGCTGCCGAGCGGCGCGGTGATATGGACACTGCGATAATCCTGTCGGAAAAAGCGTTTACGCTGGCGCCATCCGGCAGCGCACTCATCGCACTGACATCCTACGAGGAAGCGGCGGGAAAGCGGGGAAGTGCGCTAAAACGTTTGTCGTCGTGGCTCGACAAGAATTCGGCCGATATTCCTGTTCGCCTGGCGTACGCCCGCACCCTGATGTCTGACGGGCAAGAGCCTCAGTCCACCACGCAGTACGCGATAATATTGCAAGCCGCCCCGAATAATTTGACGGCCCTGAACAATCAGGCCTGGATACTCAGGGACAAGGAGCCCGCCCAGTCGCTGGAATACGCCCGCAAGGCAGCCACACTGGCCCCGAATTCGGCAGCCGTGATGGACACGCTGGCGGTGGTTGAATACCTCAATGGCAAGTACGAGCAGGCGCAGCGCAATATTCAGCGAGCATTAAAAGCGGCGCCGGATGATCCCTCGATGCGCTATCACAGCGCGATGATTGCGGTCGCGATGAACGACAAAACCACCGCGCGGGCAACGCTGGAAAAATTGCTGGCGGCCAACAAAGATTTCCCGGAACTGGCAGAGGCAAAAGCGCTGCAAGCCAAACTTCAGCACTAAGTCAGGCTTCTTTTTCAAACTCGGCGATAGCCTGTTCTACAGGGGCTAACATGGCGGCCGCGCGAGGGTAACCTGCGTATTGTGCGATAAACAGCAGAAACTCCCGCGCTTCTTCCGGATTGATCTCGCCGCGTTTGAGTGATGCTTTTATTTGAATTTTAAAGGTAGCGGCTTCGCCTTTCTCGGCGATGATTCCCAGCAGGAGAATGCGCTTGTCCCGCATCGATAAAGTTTCACGTGTCCACACTTCAGCGAACAACTGCTTGAGCATGATATCGGTAAAGGCGTAGCCCTCTGGAGGCACTACTACCTCTCCAGCGTAAACATCCATTATTGTGGCCTCGCCCAGTGCGCGGCGTTCCTTGTCATCCATAGCCTGTCTCCTAATCGAGTGTGCCGAATATTTTGTCGTAGAAAAGTGTGATAGTCGCGTAATTGCCCTTGTGCATATTCTCGTGGTGTACGTGGTGTTTGGCGACAATCCAGTTCACGGTTTTGTAGGGAGAGTGGGGCAGGTCCAGAAAGACGTGATTGATGATATTGATGTTGGTAAAGATCACATAGGTCACGACGATAGTGGCGATCTGAAATGGCCCCATTATCGCGGATAATACCACTACGCAAGTCAGGAACATGCCCAGTCCTACGAAGGTCTCCAGCGGATGCACATAGTGCGCGTCCAGATAGGTGGGGTTGCGCGCCTGGTGATGCACAGCGTGAATTTTGCGCATACGGCCCTGACCATGGAACCAGAATCGGTGGGCTAGATAGTAGAAGAAATCGTAGAACATCAGGATGACGACAATATTCAGAAGCACTTTCCAAACGGGTTGGGCGTCAAGCGTGATGCAAAACGGCAGCATTAGAAGGAAGAATGCGATATTCAGATACAGGCCTGTTTTCTGCGTAGCGCGCACCACTGGCGGGTATTTTTTCTGCGCCCACTTGGGCTTGTCCTGCTCCTTGTTGAGTTCGCGCATTTTGCTGATTGCGGGCACTTTGAACAGCAGTCGCTTACCTACCATGGTGATTGTGACGATGGCGGCAAGTGCCAACAGTGATCCCACGATGTTGTAGTGTTGCCACACGGTTGAAAACCATTCGTTGTTCATTGTCGCTTACCTCGTGGTGTTGGCGGGCTTCAGTAACAGTCTGGCCAAAGCCTGACTGTCATGATCTCCCAGCTGTTGCTGTATTTGCAGGGCCAGCAGACTGATGTCCACTGTGCCCTTGTGTTCAAAAACATCCTGTTCCAGCTGCAGGCCACGATATAGTTCGTACAGTGTCGTGTTCATGCGTTGCAGTGCAGCTTTGCCAATAATGGTGGCAAACTCTTGTTCCAGCTGGTCGACACTGGCCACAGAATCGGCAATCAGTTCCTGACCGCGGGCAGTGAACTGCAAGACGATCTGGCGCGCGTCGAGCGGATCTGCCTGTCGCTGCAAATAACCCAGTGATTCCAGTTCCGTGGCGATAGCGCTGATCGCCTGTTTGCTGACGTCGTGCGTTGCCGCCATTTGCTGGATGCGGCCACCCTGAGGACCGATAAGTGTCAGTACCTGTCCGAAAGACAACTTTAGCCTGGGATGTCCTTTGGTACGGTTAAGCTCCATCAGTCGACGCATGATGTAATCGGACAATCTTGGCAACAATGCGCCCAACAGCGTATTGGTAAGCGGGGTGCGCTGCCGCAAGAGTCCAAGGTTGAGGTTACGGGTTATCTTGTTCAGTGATTTTCTGGTATCTGCAAATTGTTCAGCACCTATAAGATCCGAGAATTGCTGGTCGAGCTGGGCAGCGATACGCGCGCCGTCACGACTCAGCTTTTTGCCGCGCGTAGACAACGTCAGTTGCTTGGCCCGGCCATCATCTGGATCAGGAGTTCGCACAATATAGCCTGCTGCCTCTACCTGCTTCACCGCCTGGTTACAGGCTTGGCGTGAAATACCCAGAATGTCGGCCAGCTCTGTGAGTCGTTTGTCTCCCTCATTCAGCAGGTCAATATACGGCGAAAAACCCAGGCGTAGATCTGTGTGTCCGTACTCTTCCTGCAAGGTGTCCATAACGCTGGTCTGGAAATGGCGCGCGACCCCCAGGAGATGTCTCGAGAAGTTGTGGCGGTACCGCTGCCAGATGATTCCGGCGTCGATAGTATTGGGGCTGATTGCGCGCATCGAAAAATAGTAAACCCATATTGACGAGTCGTCAATTTATATTGACTTAATAGTGTTAGTCGCTACACTTCCGTTAAATAATATCGCGAAGTGCCGTGCCACCTTTGATCTGGTCGCCGGTGACGCCACTGGAGAGAACGCATGAGCACGGCGACCAACGTGGGTTACATTGGGCTGGGGAACATCGGCAAACCATCGGCACAGCGCCTGATTTGTGATGCCTATAAAGCCCATGTTTTCGATGTTTTTGCGCCAGCGGTCGAGGAACTGGTAGCAGTGGGCGCGGTGGGATGTGCCTCGGTTGCCGAGCTGGCCAGCGCCTGCTCGCACATCGGTGTCTGCGTGCGCGATGACGCACAGGTGCAGGACCTGTTGCACGGTGACGACGGCATTTTTGCGCATGCGGCCAGCGGTACCCTGATTGCGATACACAGCACGGTGACCCAGGCCAACCTGTTGCGCTGGGCGCAGGAAGCAGCCGACCGTGGATTCAGCCTGATTGATGCGCCTATCACCGGCGGTGCGCACAGGGCGGTGGATGGGACGCTGTGCTATATGGTGGGCGGTACGGTTGAACAACTCGAGGCGGGCTCCCCCGTATTTCAAACCTCAGCAGAGAAGATTGTGCACGCCGGTCCTATCGGTTCCGGTATTGCGCTGAAACTGTGTAACAATTTTATGCAGTACGCCGAATTCGTTGTGATGGCCGAGGCGGCGCGTCTCGCACACGCCTGTGGCCTGTCAGTGGACGTGCTGCGTTCGGTGGGATTGTCCAATGGTGTGGTCAATGAGCAGATGCATATGTTTGCCACCGGCCGCAATGCTGTCGCCAAAACATCGACGGAGGAGGAGATGGACCAATACTTCGGTGCTATGGGCAGGCTGGCGCACAAGGATCTCGATTGCGCGATCAGTACCGCCGCCGATAGGGGTGTGGTATTGCCGACGGCTGAATTTATCCGCGAGCGAATCGAGGATGTGTTCATGGCCAAAGATGAATCACGAATCCCCGATTAACAGGAGCGACACCGATGAAGCCCGAAACCAATCTTTTTATTGATGGCGAGCTATGCGCTGCAGCGTCCGGCAAAACGTACGCCAATTTCAATCCGGTCACTGAACAAGAAATAGGGCAGGTCGCTGACGCCGGTGTCGAAGATATGGAAAGGGCCATCGCCGCCGCCCGCCGTGCCTTTGATGAAACTGACTGGTCGACTAATCATGCTTTTCGCCTCAAGTGTCTGCAGCAGTTGCAGCAGGGCCTGCGAGCGGTCGAGACAGAGTTCAAGCAGCAGATCGCCGACGAAACAGGCTCGCCGCTGGGAATTTGCGGTGCGATGGGACCACAGTGCGAAATACCCATCGGGTTTATGGATTACACTCTGACAAGCCTGCCGAATTATAAGTGGAGCCGCGATATCGGTATCTCAGAAATGATGGGGGGCAAGAGCCGCCGTCTGGTCGAGAAAGAGGCGATCGGTGTCGTCGCCTGTATTACTCCCTGGAATGTTCCCCTGCAAATCAATTTGGCCAAGTGTGTGCCGGCACTCGCTGCGGGCTGCACGGTGGTATTGAAGGCGGCTCCCGATACGCCCTGGTCTGCAACAATGCTGGGGCGGGTAGTCAAAGAGCATACCGATATTCCCGCCGGCGTGTTCAATGTGATTACCTCGGAGGATCCAAAGGAAGTGGGCGATCAGCTGGTAGGTGATCCCCGTGTCGACATGGTGTCATTTACCGGTTCCACCAGCGTTGGCAAACACATTATGGCGCGTGCTGCACAGACCGTGAAAAAAGTGTTTCTGGAATTGGGGGGTAAGTCTGCCAATATCATTCTGGACGATGCGGATCTCAACACCAGCCTGCTTACTTGCCTCGCGGTGTGTTTCCATGCCGGTCAGGGCTGCGCGATACACACCCGGTTGTTGATCCCACGTTCGCGGCAGGCAGAGGTAGAGGTCTTGCTGCCGACCTATTTCGGTTTTATCGAATACGGGGATCCCGCGTCCGAGAGCCAGATCATGGGTTCACTGGTCAATGCGCGACAGCGCGACCGGGTGCTCGCCTACATAGAGAAAGGCAAGGCGGAGGGTGCGCGCCTGTTGCTGGGCGGTGGCAAACCGGCGCATCTGAGTAAGGGCTATTACGTTGAGCCCACCGTCTTCATGGATGTCACCAACGATATGACCATTGCCCGGGAGGAGATCTTTGGACCGGTGCTCGCGGTGATCGCCTACGACGATGAAGAGGACGCGGTGCGCATCGCCAATGACTCCGAGTACGGATTGTCCAGTGGTGTGTGGTCAGCCAGCGAGGAGCGTGCCCTGGCGGTTGCCCGTCGCATCCGCAGCGGCACGGTCAACGTCAACGGCGGCAACTTCTACGGAGCCGATGCGCCGTTCGGCGGCTACAAGCAGAGCGGTGTGGGTCGCGAGATGGGACTGGAGGGCTTCGAGGAGTACCTCGAAACCAAGACGATAGCGATCGCCGTATGAGTATGCGCTTGAAGGATAAGGTGTATATCGTCACCGGTGGTTCGCAAGGCTTCGGACTGGCTATCGCCAAAAACCTGGTAGAAAACGGAGCGAGAGTTGGCCTGATCAGTCGCAAACAATCAGCGCTGGATCAGGCCGTAGCGGAAATTGGCGCAGATTCCGCGATCGGTCTGGCCGCAGATGTGGCAAACAGAGCGGATATCAACGTTGCTTTTGAAACGATCAAGGCACATTTCGGGCGTCTCGATGGCTTAATCAATAACGCCGGAATGGCCACGCCAAACGCCATTGAACACCTGGTAGAAGAGGAGGTGATGCGGCAGGTCCAGACCAATTTCCTGGGTACGGTATTCTGTTCGCAGGCGGCGATTGCGCTGCTGCGTGGCGGCGAAAATCCGCGCATCGTCAATATTTCCTCGGCCAGTGCGTGGCACTACGACGAGATAAGCTATCTCTCCATTTACGCCTCCACCAAGGCCGCAGTGGAACGATTCACCCGCGATCTGCGGTTGGAGTTACAGGCCGATGGTATCGGCGTGACCTGCATCCGCCCCGGCGGCGCCTGGACCAACTTTGCCGATGGTTGGGATAAAGCGGCGTTTGAATCGGCGCTCACGGCCTGGAAAGACACTGGTAGCTATATGGACACCGGCATGGACGTTACCCACGTCGGCGAGGCGGTGCAGTATGCGCTGTCACAACCGCCGGGTGTGGCCATCGATCTGCTGGAAATTCGCCCCAATACACTCACCTCCAAATCAATACTCCAATAGGGACACACGCATGGATTTTACAGGCAAAACGATCATTGTGACTGGCGCCGGCGGCGGCATTGGGGAAGGGTATGCGACGGCCTGCGCCGAGCGCGGTATGCACGTGGTTATCGCGGAACTCAATGAAGAGGGCGGGCAACGCGTTGCCGATGCGATTAACAACAGCGGCGGCAGTGCGCTGTTTGTGAAGACCGATGTCGGCTCGGAAGCGTCGGCAAAAGCCTGCGCCCAGGCCACCATGGATAAGTTCGGCGCAATCAACTACCTGATCAATAACGCCGCGATCTTCGGTGATATGAAAATAGAAGGGTACATGAACGTGGAGATGGACTATCTGGAAAAATTCATGCGCATCAACGCTCACGGTTGTGTCATCATGACGCGGGCCGTGGTGGATCACATGACTGCTGCAGGAGGCGGCGCCATTATCAATCAGTCATCGACCGCTGCCTGGATGAGTACCGGTTTCTACGGTGTAGCCAAACTTGCCGTCAACGGTATCACCCAGAGCATTGCCAATGAACTGGGCTGGCGCAAGATTCGCGTCAATGCGATCGCGCCCGGTCCTACTGATACCGGAGCGCTGGCCAAGACCGCGGGTGACTACGCACAGGAAATGATCAAGAGCATGCCCATCAAGCGCCTGGGCACGCCTCAGGATATGGCGAACGCGGCGCTGTTCCTGCTCTCTGATGAGGCGAGCTGGATCACCGGGCATATCCTCAACGTGGACGGCGGACAGTTCATGCGACCCTAGGAGAGATACTTCATGAAAGCATTGAGCGACGATATTCTTCGCGCCACGGCGGACAAGTTGATCGCAGCCCATGAGGAGGCTTCACGCAGCAATGACTGGATCGTGTTCGTCGACGAAATCTACGCGCAGGACTGCATCTATACCTGCGAATATGCGGGTGTGATGGATGTCACCGCCAACGGCATCGACGAAATCAAGGCCACGCACTATGGGCGCGATATGCAAGTCGGCTGGGAGGGTTGGACATTTCCCTATATGGGTGTTTACACCGGGGCGGATAACAAGCTGATTACCCACTGGATGAACCGCGGCCCCGGTAAGCGGGCCGACGGTCGCTATTTTGAGTCTCCGGGCATCTCATTTCTTACCCTGAATGGCCAGGGGAGGATCTGCCGCCAGTTTGATATGTTCGATCTCGCTCACCAGATGAAACTCTGTGACGACCTTGAGGGGGCCGGATTGCTGTCACCACAGCTCAAACAGCAGTGGGTGTTGCCGATGAAGGAAAAACTTGAGGCACAGCTCGCCAGCAATCGCTAGCGCCCCCCGGAGACCGTTTTACACGCCCTGAAGGCCAACCGCTAGCCTACCTTCGCGGCGCAGTGTTTTTTCGTGCGCTGCAGTGCGTTGGCCAATTCCATTGGCCGCCCACAATGTCTATGATGTTGCCTTCCCTGTCGCGTTCAATCCCAAGGTTGCAGAGCCCCACATGACTCGCACATTCGAATTTTCGCCTCGCCGCAGTTTAGTGGTAATAAGCCCTGTGTTGATGCTGGTTTGCCTGGCGCTTGTTGCAGTCAATATCTATGATTTTTTTCACCTCAATAACCTGGCGGATGAACAGCGCAAAACGGGTTATATGTTCGATACGCAGAAGGCTGCCAACGCGCTGGACAAGACACTCGTTTTTGCCGAGGAGCAGGCGGAAGCGCTGGCGGCGGCAATAGGCGATGGTAGCGTGTCGCGGGACGACTACCGCAGTGCACTGAAGCGCATGCTGCGCAGTAACCCCGTCTTCTACGGCGGTGGTATCGCCTTTGTCCCGTATGCCTATGATCCAGAGCTGCGGCTCTACGCGCCTTACTTCGCGAAGCAGGACGGCGCCTTGACGTTTATGCATATCGAGGATGGCTATGACTACACCGATGCCAGGCAGGAATGGTTCGGTGAGGCGATAGCCTCCGGTTCTCGTTGGAGTGCGCCATATTTTGACAAGTCGTTAGGGGATATCCTGATGACGACCTATTCGGCAGTCGTTTACCGGAAAGACGCCTCAGGTAGCCGCCAGGCCATTGCCGTAGTGACGATCGATATTAGCATTGAGTCGATGGGCGATGCCGTGAAGGTCTTTGGTCTGGGTAGTAACGGCTACCTGGAAATTGTGTCCGCCGAGGGCGACTACCTGTACAGCCCGACTCTTTCCAGAGTACTCAACCAGGAGTCACTGTTCGACAATACCCAGTGGTTGCATAACCAGGCCTTTGAACAGTTACGCGCGCTCATCAGCAGCAATGAGGCCGGGTTGGTAAACCTGCAGCGCAGCTCTCGCGACAAGCTCGACTGGATCAGCGCAACGCCACTTCCGACCACGCCCTGGCACGTTTTGGGTGTTTTTGCCGAGCCATTTGAGGAATCGCATAGCCCGGCACTGCGGCACAGGTTGATGTATATCATATTGGGGGTCGTGCTCTTTTTGAGTATTGCACTGCTGTACAAGCAAGTCGCGCCGCCCAGGGCGGGCGCTATCATCAGTTGGCCCAGCGCAATGCTTGTGACACTGGTGCTGGTGATTGGAGTAGGCCAGATCTGGCGTGTCACCATGCAGTACGCAAGCGACAGCAGCCGCGAATTTCTTCCTATAGTCAGTGAGCAGGAGGTGGATCATATTGTCAGTGAATATAAGGAGCGCGCCGCCCAGCATCTGACAGCACTCCCGATAACAATCCCGACTGGTATTTATATCGAGTCTATGAAGTTCCTCGATAACAGTGATTTCCAGGTGGTCGGCAGCGTCTGGCAAAAATATCACATCGAACGCGACCGCGGGGTAGAGCGCGGCGTTACCCTGCCGGGGGCCGCAAGGTTGCGCATGGATGAGCCGGTGATAATCACTCTGGGGGAATATGAGCTGGTGCGCTGGCAGTTTTCCGGAGACTGGCGTTTCAAGCACCAGTTCGCACGATTTCCATTGCTGAAAGATGATTTTGGCATCAGTGTAATGCCGCGGGATACGGCCAGCAATATCATGCTGGTGCCCGATGTCGCCTCCTTTCCTTACCTGGGCCCGTCACAGCGCCCCGGCCTGAGCCCCAATGTATTCCTGCTCGGTTGGCGTATCACTGATTCGGGCTTTGAAATGCGACCGTGGCAACACAACACGACCTTTGGCAGGCCGGCGACGTTGAAAAACCAGGCCTTGCCTGAGTGGTACTTTTCGGTCGGGATGGAGAAGGTTTTTATCAATTCTGTCATCTCCAACCTGACGCCGCTGGCAATTGCGATGACGATCTCATTCATAGTCCTGCTGATTTCAACGCGGGACATCGCTCGACTCGATATACTGCGCACGGGCGTAGGTTTTGATATCGGGATTTGTACGAGTATATTTTTTGTTGTGGCACTGTCCCATATTGGTTTAAGGAACAATATTGTCAGTGATGAAATATTCTACCTGGAGTACTTCTACATGCTGATGTACCTCAATCTGATTTGGGTATGTTGTCACTCGATACTCTCAGGGTTCAATCATCCGGCGCTGGAAAAATGGACCATGGGCGTCAGCGCCAAGAAGGCGTATTTTCCGATAAATTTCCTGGTGATTTTCATATTTACCTGGTTGACCTTTTACTCCTAGTTGAAAAAAAAGCAAGCGAGAGGGGATTATGACAAAGTTGAGTTCAGTGCTGACGGCCAGTACTGTGTTGGCGCTAGCGCTTTGGGCAGTGCAGGGTAGCGTGCACGCTGCGGACGCAAATCGACAATACAATGTGCGGGGCTTCAACAAGGTGGAAAGTTGCTACGCGATGAACCGCGCGGTGAACAGTGCCAAGAAGGAGGATGACTGGGGTGCTTTATATGGATTTTCCCTTTATACGATGGGCTATTTGACAGGGGTCAGCCGACTGGCGTTTGATACTTACGATATTGGTGGGCGCAAGAACACGAAAACGCTGATGGTATGGCTGGAACGATACTGTAGGGAGCACCCTGATGACAGTTTTGACTCTGCGCTCCACCATCTGATAGCAGATATATACCCGAGCCGCGCAACGCAAGCGCCTGCCGCGATAGAGTCAACGCCCTAGAGCGCAGCATCATATTCAAAGATTATTACAGGTAAGAAGGGGAACACAGATAATGGGTAGTCTCGACGTGCTTCGTCAAGAGTTCAAACAATTTCTACTGGCGTGGCTTGAGGCCCATATGCCCGGCATCCCCGCACTGGCCTATGACATTATTGTGTTGCTCTGGATAGCCGCTTTTGCATTATTTTTGCACTTCGTATTACACACCCTTGTATACCGTTTGGTGTCAAAGATGGCGAAGAAATCGATGCCCGAATGGCAACGTGTGCTTATGGCCCATGATTTGTATCGAAGGGCGTCATTTTTACTGCAGGGTGCCATAGTCCAGGCGCAGGCCAACCTTTGGCTGGATCCTTCATCCGTTTTGCTACGGCTGGTTGAAACGGCCAGCGATTTGTGGATTCTTCTGTTTGCACTACTGGCGTTTTTTGCGCTACTCGATTCGGTTCAGACCGTGGCATCACAGAGTGTTGGCAGCAAACAATTTCCACTGCGTGGACTGTTACAAACCATCAAATTGATTGCCAGTGTCATCGTGGGTCTCTTCGCAATTTCAGTGATGATGGGCGAATCGCCGGTTATTCTGTTAAGTGGTTTGGGCGCACTGTCGGCAGTGATGCTATTGGTATTCAAAGACCCGATTCTTGGCCTGGCAGCAGGAATTCAGTTGTCGGCCAACAGAATGTTGTCGGTGGGCGACTGGCTGGAAATGCCCAAGTACGGGGCCGATGGCAATGTTATCGATATAGCGCTGACGACCGTCAAAGTGAGTAACTGGGATAATACGATTACAACTATTCCAACGTATGCGTTGATTTCGGATTCTTTTAAAAATTGGCGGGGGATGACGGAGGCGGGTGGAAGACGGATCAAACGCAGCATTCTTTTGGAGACGAATACCATCCGCTTTCTGGACAACGATACATTCCAAAAGCTTCATCAGGCTGAGCTTCTCGGCACGTATCTCGAGGACAAACAGAACGAGATAGAGCGCATTAACGCAACAAATAACACTGATATGGCGATCCGTATAAATGGCCGCAGGCTAACCAATGTGGGTACATTTAGAGGCTACCTGGTCTCGTACCTGAAGGCACATCCGGGAATCCACCAGGGAATGACACTGATTGTTCGCCAGTTGGAGCCAACCAGCAACGGTCTACCGATTGAAATCTATACGTTCACCAATACCACTGACTGGAACAAATATGAAGACATACAATCAGACATTTTTGATCATGTGTTTGCGGTAGTGTCGGAATTTGGACTGCGTGCCCATGAAGCCCCCACGGGAAATGATATCAGGTTGCTAGTGAACGGTTGAACCGCGCTGCACCGGCGCCTGCGGCAGCAGTGGATGTGGATGGTGCGAAGATGAGTGAACGGCGACACCTCAGGTTGTATCGAACCTTGCGCTTTCGTTTACGGGTATTGCTGAGCCTGGTTTTCGTCCCGGGCGCTGTCCCGCTGTTAGCCCACATGGATATCTCTGAGGAAATCATCGCGCTAAGCGCTCAAATCCAGCTGAAACCGCAGTCCTCACAGCTTTACCTGCAGCGCGGCGAGCTGTATCGCAATGATACACACTGGCGTAAAGCGCTTGCCGATTTCGAACGCGCGCAACAACTTGACCAGAACACGGTGCTGGCGGAGCTGGGCATGGGAAGAACCTGGCTGGATCAGGGTGACTTCCAACAAGCCATCGACCATTTGAATCGCGCGCTCGTCCAGCAGCCCGATAACGTGCGCGCCCGGATTACCCGGGCTACAGCCCGGCGCCTGAACGGCGAACCGCTGGCGGCTGCTTCAGATTATGAGTTGGTGATTCAGGCGTTTGTGAAACCCCAGGACCCGCTTCCCGAATACTACCTTGAGCGCGCCCGAGCGCTTGAGGCCGCCGGATCTGACTATATTGAGACTGCTTTGGAGACACTCGACGCCGGCATTATTCGGCTGGGAGATATCCGTGTCCTGCAGGACTACGCGGTAGCGTTGGAACGTAAACGCGGCAACTACCCCGAGGCATTACGCCGACTGGATGAAATTATCGATCAAGCAGCGCGCAAGGATTCGCTGTTGCTAATGCGGGGCGATCTTGTTCGGGAGAGCGGCCAGGTCCCCCGGTCAGCAATGGCTGATACCGCTGCTCAGGCCGACATTGAGGCGCCGGCTGAAAACAACAGCCTGGCGCCGTCCTCGTTCAGTCTGGCCAGTATCCAGCAGGCGCTGACAATGTGGCTCTTTAGCAGCGAACCTGCCCACGTCACGCGCGGCCCCTACCTGCAAAGCGGAACCCCCAGCAGTGTCATCGTTAAATGGAGAACGTCTATTGCGATGGACAGCACGGTGGCGTACGGCAACACTGCGGGTAATCTGACAAACTCGGTCAGTAGTGTTTTTCCTACCACGGAACATGAAATCACGCTGACTAATTTGTCGCCCGATACCAGGTACTACTATTCAGTCGGCAGTCGTACGGTACAGCTGGCGGGTAATGATAACGAGCACTGGTTTGTCACCTCTCCGGTAACCGGGACCGCCAAGCCGACCCGTATCTGGGTATTGGGCGATTCAGGTTCGGCCAATGCCAATGCAATCGCTGTGGCCAATGCTTACCGGACATTTACCGGCGCCACTCACACCGACCTGTGGATGATGCTGGGCGATAACGCCTATACCAGTGGTACGGATAGCCAGTATCAGGCCGCAGTCTTTGATATCTACCCGGATATACTGCGTAACTCCGTACTGTGGACAACACTGGGTAACCACGACGGCAGTTCGGCCGATTCTTCCACCCAGAGCGGCCCTTACTACGATATTTTCACACTGCCCAAGTCGGCAGAGGCGGGCGGCATCGCGTCGGGTACCGAAGCGTACTACTCTTTTGACTACGCCAATATTCATTTCATCTGTCTGGATTCCCATGAAACAGACCGTGCGCCAGGCGGCGCTATGTTGACCTGGGCGGCGGAAGATATTGCACAGACAACCCAGGACTGGATTATTGCCTTCTGGCACCATCCCCCATACAGCAAGGGCAGCCACAATTCTGATACGGAAAGGAGACTGGTCGAGATGCGCGAGAATGCGCTGCCCATACTGGAGGCGGCAGGCGTAGATCTGGTGCTGTCCGGTCACAGCCATTCCTATGAGCGCTCCTTCCTGCTGCACGGCCATTACGGCACGTCGGAGACCCTGACTAACGCGATGAAAATTGACGCTG
>JBBKWY010000152.1:0-28206 GCA_037969215.1 Halioglobus sp. | reverse complement strand
ATGCCGGCCGCACAGATCAACCGGGTGATGGCCATCAATTACATGGGTACCGTCAATATCACGAAGGCGGTATTGCCGGGGATGCTGGCAAGAGACAGCGGTGAGATTGCCATTATCGGCTCGATGGCGGGCAGTGTGTTGACCCATGGCATGGGCGCCTACTGCGCGTCCAAGGCAGCGACCAACACCTTTGTCGAAATATTGCAGGAGGAGAACAGGCACAACAAGGTGCAGATACTCCTGATCTGTCCGCCCATGGTGGATACGCCACTGGTGAACCAGGCGATGGAGGGAGGCCCCAAGAGCCTTGGCTTGGCAAGGTCGAGCAACCGCATGGCGTCCCCGGAAGTCATCGTGGATGCGCTACTGGCGGGGCTGGAGAAAGGCGCCACGCTGGTAGTCCCCGGCGAAGCGCGCTTCATGATGTGGCTGCGCCGCTTTTCACCGTCGCTGCTGTGGTCGATTATGCGCAAGGCGAACGCGAGATAGGGTACACATGAGTTAACTTTTCAGCTTTGTTCAGAGCACAAACTCCAGGCACAAATTTCGATGACTGCTGAGAGTTTTTGCTCTGATCCCAAATCTCCCAAACCCTCTCACCCCATCTCTCATGGGCTGTCGAATAATAGTGGTTCACAACTTGGTGGTATGCGGCCAAATCTGCGAGAGAGGGGGAAACCCGTTCGCAATAGTCAGGTCCAGTATTGTTGCTGCGCGTCTGAAATTAAACTTTCGAAGTGCTGCGCCACTTTGGATGAGCGTTCGAAAATTGCCGACAATCAGGCTATCGGATACCCAGCGGTCGATGGCCAGGATAGATGTACGTTCTGTATCGCTTGGTGGTAACAGCGGTGACTCGGGGAAAACCTCGTCGAGCCAGAGCCCTATAGGTGTCGAATCGGCTCGCCACTCTTTTCCGATGCGCACGACGGGCACAAAATGTTGCCCGGTAAAATCGAGTTCCTTCGCGGTCCGCAACGGCTAGAGGGGGTTGGCGGCGATAAAAATATTGACTGCCGCGGCAAGCGCTTCTCCATTGTCCTCTTGTAGGAAGTGGCCAGCATTCGCTATGGTGGTGTGAGCCTGATTGCGGGCACCGGGTACCCTCTTCTGGAATATAGCTTCACTGTCAATTGTCATTGGGTCGGAATCACTGAATGCCGTAAGAAAGGGCTTGTCGAAGTTCTCGAGCACTTGCCAGGCTTTACGATTGTCTATTGCGCCAGGATCATTGGCGTCAAAGGGAACCAGTGCAGGAAATTTCCGAGCTCCGGCTTTATAACTTTCGTCGGGAAAGGGCGCGTCATAGGCCGCCTTGATTGCATCCGAAATTTCAGTCGTGGCAGTGCCTGCAATAATATCGCCTACAGGCAGCTCTGGTACGTTCTGGGAAAATTCCAGCCAGTCCTTGAACATCTGTGGTGGTTCCTGTCCTCCCTCCGGTAGGCCTGTATTGGCTGCGACCACCCGGCTAAACCTGTCCGGCTGTGCAGCAACGAGCCGCAGTCCCACAAGGCCGCCCCAATCCTGTGCGACCAGTGTTATCTCAGTCAGGTCCAGACTGTCCAAAAAGGCATTCATCCACTCAACATGGCTTGCGTAGGTGTAATCATCTTGCTGACACGGTTTGTCTGAGCGCCCGAAGCCCACCAGATCTACGGCAATCGCCCGGTGTCCTGCACCGACAATGATGGGAATCATTTTTCGGTACAAATAGCACCACGAGGGCTCTCCATGCATCATCAATACCGTTTGGCCATCCCGCGGACCTTCGTCAACATAGTGAATGCGTAATTCATCACCATCACCGCTGGGAACTTCAATGTAGTTGGGGGAGAAATCAAACCCCGGCAAGTTGGCGAATCGATCATCTGGGGTGCGCAATTTTTGCATGAGGTTCTCCCGGTGTTGGGCGGCGTTGGTCAGATTGTTATTGTATGAAATCAGTATCGTGACCATAGTACGAAAAATGGCGCATAGATAGGCTCACCGTCAGAAAATCGAACAAGGTAATTGTGGTCAGAGCACAAACTCCACGCTCAAATTCCGATCGCTGCAGAGGGTTTTTGCTCTGACCCCAAATCTCCTATATAGAAAACTAAGCCCCTACCTGTTGCCATTGACGCATGAATTCGTCCGAGATATTTCCCTCGCGATAGAGATCAAAGCCCCGAATCCAGGAGGCGGCTTCTTCAATCGTCCCAAAGGATTTGGCGTAAGCCATGAAAGGGATTGGCTCTACATTGTTTCTCAGTGCTTCTAGTCCGAGGATGATTGGTAGGGGGTTGGTTCGCGCAACCTCGGCGATGTATGTGTTATCCAGCGTTTGGTAGATGGCTGCGCGATTGTAAACGTCTCCCGACACCCGCCATTTTTCCGCGAGTTCGGTATGCCAGGGGGCACTTACTTCAATTAGCTTGTATCCACGAAAATAGAGCTGCTCATGCGGCCCTCGCCAGTCGCAAGGTGGGTCCGCACATACAATTAAATTGTATTTTTCTGGTACCTGCTTTTTGAGGCGCTTGGTCCGGGGAGGATTCCGAAATATCTTGCGAATACGCTTTAACCATTTCATACGCTTAAGCACCAATAACACTTTTCAAGTGCATGACTTTGAATCGGAAACGATCTACAACGTCAGTATAGTCATTACGGTATTTGCGGTCAGGGTAAAAACGCTAAGATTTTTTACCCTGACCCCAAATACCAGGTCGGGTGACTGTATCTGCTAGTATCCATTTCAGCGCGCCGTGAATTTCAGTAATGAATGTCAGAATTGCCAGCCAACACAACAGAGTGACAAATAATGAAATACTGGGTTCCAATCCTTGCCCTGCTTGCGGCTCCCCTGGTAAGTGCAGCTCACCTGGATGATGTCCTGGCGAAAGTCCCGGGTACGACAGCGGGCGAGGAAGACTTTATGGCCAACGTAACCTGGTCTGCCAATCCTGAAAAGGCCTACTACGCCTGCACGGAGCGCATGGAGTTACTCACCCTGGAGCTGTGGCTGGGCAGTCAGAATATCGCGCGTGCCAGAGGTGTTGCCGACCAACCCCTGCTATACGGCAACAATGGCCCGATACAGGTGCTGTCGTATATGAATGACGACGGGGCACCGTCAATGGCGACTTACTTGCTGCTGCCATCCGGTGAAACTCATATGTTCAGACTGAGTCCGGAACAGCATATTGTAAAAGCCAGCAAGGCTTGGCAATGCACGCCCGCTGAGTGGCGGGTGCCGTAAAAACAGGGGCCTGTGGCCCCTGGAAAATACCTATACCATTGATAGGCGTATAAAGGCCCTACAGCTTATTAGCACCCGATAACAACATCCTGGCAGGCGTCACCGCGCCCGTCGAAGTCGGTGTCTTCCTGCCCGGGGTTTGCGATCTTCGGACAGTTGTCATTGTTGTCCGGCCAGCCATCACCATCGGTATCCGGGTTTTGCACGGCGTCACAGGCATCACCTATTCCATCGTTGTCCGAATCCGCCTGGCTTTCGTGGGACACTGCTGGACAGTTGTCCAGACCGTCGAGATGACTGTCGCCATCCCGGTTGATCGCCATACGCTCACCGGAGCCGGGCGGCACGCAGGTGTATGTGATGGGCCCCTCCACCGCCGCAAGATCGCGCAGCCCTGCATCTGTGATTACGGTATTAACGTCGGAGATAAATAGCCCGTTGATCTGGCGCAGCCAGCCGCGAGGCTTTCCAGCGACAGTCCCTTTGGCAATTAACTCACACTCCGTCACTGCGCCACCCAGAATCAGTGATTGGAAATCTGAGCTGGCCCGCTGCACAAGCAGGTCGATACGGGGGTCTGCGATAGCCCTGTTAGCGGAGGTCAATGTAACCTGTTGCCCTACAATGGGCGCCAGGTCAGTTGGGAAGACAACGGCAAAGGCAGCCAAATTGCGTTCTTCTGTATCGTTGGTATTGAACACGCTCGCCGAGAGGAATGTTTCTATCGTGTCGTGAGAGCCATCGTGCAGGAACCCGAAGCCTCTGATCTGATCTCCCTGGTGCCCGTCCGTATCTGAATTGATAGCCGAGGAGGAATGCCCAAACATACCCACTTTGTGATACAGGTTGCGCATATGCGCTACCTTGAAGGACTGGGGTTCACCTTCGAATGATTGGTCGCCCCTGGTGCCAAAAAATCCATTTTCAGGCTTGAGTTCGTGACAGCCCTCACAGGCAGCTACACCGTCGTTAAAGGGTGCAAAGAAATCGTCTATGCCGGCCTGCTGAGTGGTATTGAGTGAGTTATCCAGCGCGCGAATGGGGTTGGGGGGTAGCGTCAATTCCATCGCGAAAATCGTAAACTTCACCATCTCATCCATCGTTATGGTGCCTTGCATGCCCACCAGGCCCTCGAAGGCAGCAATGAAGTTGAAAAACGAGAATATCTCGGAGCAGTGTGAACCGGTTGCTTCCCCGCAGCCGTCCTGTCCCAGGAAGCCATCAACCCGGTCGCCCCGCCAGTGCAGTGCGCCGTGCGTAGACATGCCGCGCAGCGTTTGCGTTGTCATCGGGCCTTTCATCGGGTGGAAGGTGGCGTCAATGCCCAGAGGCAGTCCAGGAGAGGCTCTCTGAAAATTCGTTGTTATATGTTCATCCGGGTTTCCCAGATTCCAGGCGAGCTGATCCATGTCACCGAAAATATGGCAACTGGCGCAGGACGTTTCACCATTGGCGGAGGTGGCAGCTGCGTCGTAGAGAAATGGCCGCCCGTCAATCACGCCCTGCGGCTCGGGGTTGTGCAGGGCATGGGTCTCTACAATGTTGTTGTTGGACAGATTGATCACTTCGACCTGGTTTGCAAACCGCGTCAGCACATAAAGACGGTTATTCGTCTCATCCAACACCATGCCGGCCGGACCGCCACCGGTGGCAATATAATTGCCACTTTCCACAGTGGGATCGAAGTTGGCTTCAAAATTTGCCGCTTCAATGTCCGGTGTATCGAACACCCCGATTTTTGCAGAGCCATAGGCTGCCACGTACAATTTTGAGCCATCACTCGAAACCACTGGCTGCAAGGGTGTCGCGAGGCTGTGAGTCTTCTGTGCGTTGATAGCGGTATGATCGGCGCCGGGATCTGTATGCAGATTGGCGTAATCAATATGCTGGTTGAGGTGCTGAGGGTCCACGTTGCCGTTGGCGGGATTCAACACCGTGATGCGGGATTCTGAAAGATGCCCTTGAACAGTGCTGCCGCCGTGATTCCCCGGGCCTTCAAATATGATGTGGTTGGGCAATTCCGTATTCGTCACGTAGACCCGGCCTGTCACCGGGTTGACCACCATGTTGAACAGGATGGTGCCTACGTGGTCATACTCCAGCACTGAATTGGACGCCAGTGTGTTGGCATTGATCGAGAAGACATCATGATCTGGCAGGTTGAAGTTGACGGCGCTGCTCCAGTCTACGCCATCGGCATCGAGCCATTTGCTGCCATCAAATTTCACCATAGCGCCTGTGTCGGGGCGGGTATCACCCAAGACATTTTGAGTCGGCCCCGGCATATTGCCATTGACGGTGGTTTCGTTGATGACAGTCGTCTGGTTTCCTGACTGATGGGCGGCTACGTAGACGGTGGTATTGTCCGCAGAGACCGCCAGTGCACGCGGTGTGTCAGCGAAGAAGCTGAGAATTTCTTTCGGCGTGCCGCCTACGGTGGCACCCAGATTAGCGGCATCAAATACCCAGACATCTGCCCGACCGACACCCGGCGTAATCAGTTGCGGGTCGCCAGCGCCAGGTACAGCGGCTATAGAGGGATCCACACGCTGTTGCCCCCGGTGCGCTGTCGTAATAAATGCGCGCTCAACGGCTTGCCCACCATCTTCAGTGCCGGCAAATACGATGTCCCGGGGTTCATCACCCACCAGCAGTGTGCGCGTCACGCGAAAGGGAGCACTTGATAGATCGACGATACTCACACTGTCGGACAGGTGATTAACAACCCAGAATTCCGTGTTAGAGCGGGCTGCCACTGAAACCGGCTCCATGCCAACGGGTACGGAGCTAAGGTGGATCAGTGATCCAGCCACAACCGCGAATAGTTCAAGGCGGTTGTCCGGTGTGTTGACGACCGCCAACAGGCCGCCGTCGGGGGTAATGGCGACAGGGCGTACCGGTCCACTTTCGAACGTGATAAATGAGGGCTGGGCGTGGGCCGGTGTGGTCAGGCACGCCATCATCGCAAAGCACATGAGGCATACGCGCAATACCGACAGTGAACCAATGCTCACAGTTCTGGAGTTTGTCATGGGGGAATAGCCTTTTTTATCGGACATTGATGCCGCCCGATGTAATTTTTTATTTTAATGTCGCGAAATCATAGCACAGAGAACAGACAGCTTGGAAACGCAAGCAAAAGTGGCGCTTTCCGACAATGCTCTCCCTCAATCCATATCCGCCGCAAGAAACGCCACAACCGCCCAGGCAGCGATATTCTGTTGCAGTTCATCGGCATCGATTTTATCGAGGGTGTCATCGGCGGTGTGATGGTAGTCAAAATAATCGGTGCCATCTTGCTTCAACTGGAAGACGGGCACGCCGGCCTCAAGTAGGGGTTTTATATCGGGGCCACCGCTGGCGGCCGCGCCCCCTTGTTCTATATTCAACGCCGCCAGATGCGGCATGGCCTTAGCCATCAGCGCTTCATTTGCAGTATCAAACCGCCACACCGGGCCGGCCCCAAAATCGGACTCCGACGCAAACAGGTAATTTTCCAGCTCATAGTGATGTTGTTTGGCGTAAGCCTTGCCACCCCAGATACCCTGTTCCTCATTGGCAAATAACACCACCCGCACGCTGTGCTTCGGGCGCTGCGGTAGCTCGCCAATGAGCTGCGCTGCAGCGACGGTGATCGCCACGCCGGCGCCGTCATCAATCGCACCGGTTCCCAAATCCCAGCTATCGAGGTGCGCCGCAAGCAACACAATTTTTTTCGCATCAACGCGGCCATCGATTTGCGCGATAACATTATGGGATTCACCGTTGGGCTGCTCAGAGACTTTGATATCCAGCGCCACAATCAACGTTTCCTCACGGTCCAGTATGCGTTGTAACTGCTGCGCATCGGGCACCGACAAAGCGGCGGCGGGTAAGGGATTATCCGCACGGGCTGAATTCCCGGCATGGGGAAAACGGTGACTGTCGGTGCCCACCGATCGAATCAACGCGGCCACAGCGCCTTTCTCTTTCGCGACCATACCGGCGGCGTATCGATTGGGTGCCACCTCGGCGTAGCCTGCGCCTTCACGATGCCGCATCATCGGCTGATTGATAAACACTATTTTACCCGCCACGGATTTCTTATCGGCCTTTTGCAGCGCGGCCAGATCGGCAAAAGCGATCACCTCGGCACTGATCTCACCGTCGGTAGAACCGCTGTAACCCAGCGCGGTAATAGTGAGGGGCTGGGGGTAGGGAGACACTACCCGGGCTTGCTCTCGCTGACGCTGCCAGATGGGAAAGCTCACCGGCTCCAACCACACTTTGTCGAAAACCTTGGCCGCTTTTGCTTGTTCAAGTAACGCCTTGGCCCAACTTACCGCGCGCTGATCGGCGTCTGTCCCCGCCAATCTCGGGCCAACCTCTGTGGTCAGCGATTCGACAATCTCCCAGCCCCGGTTGCTCGCCAGCGCTTTATCACGCAGCATCGACGCCGTTGCATCCTGGTCATCTGCGCAGGTCAGGGAAGAGAAAAACAGTAGCAATAGACAATAGCGGATACGCACGGCTAATCCTTCTTTTTAATTGTCAGTTCGAGAGAACTAATGGAATTTGGGGTCAGTGTACAAACTCTATGCTCAAATTCCGAGGGCTGCCAAGAGTTTCTACCCTGACTCCCAATACCCCCGCGCTGTATCGGCGGGAGATTCTGCTGGTGGGCACTGACAAAAGTTAACCACACGATTATGGTAACCTGTGGCTGCATCAGCAGGTAACAAGCCAATACTTCTAATACATACGGTAGATATTTGAATCTAAATGAAACTTTGGAAAATCATGTTTAAAACATCTATTCAATCAGCGTTATTTGTTGTCATTGTTCTTGAACTGGCTGGCTGCGGAGGCGGAAACGGGACAGGTACAACTCAAGCTGCAGCTGTGAATGGCGCTACACAAACTGTGTTTACCCCATCGTTCACAAATGATGGGGGCGGTGCTTGCGGCCAGGGATCGCCACAAATTGGTGGAAATTCCGTGACCTTATCCACGGTGTTGTCTGGTTCTGATGCCGGAAGAGTGGTGTCGAATGAAGGCTACAAAAATATCAGTCAGATTTCAGCCACTGTTGATCTCTCGCAAATGACACAAAATTATGTCAACGCAACATTTTACATGGTGTCTAATCCGGATAACCCGACCCTTCAGCCCAAGGGTGGCAACTACTGTGATGCTGGCGGGAACAATGCTGCATGGAACTGTCGCGAGATTGATTTTCTGGAAACAAACGGCAACAAGATAACGCAAGCGACGTTGCATTTAGGGGGCGGCACTAATACCAATCAACGATTTGAATACGCTTTTTCTGAAACAGCAAATACAGAGGGCTTCAATTATTCAGCCATGCCCGCTTCGGTTAGTGACGCTGATTATGGCACCCCTTTTGGAACACTCCCAAATGGGCTCCACAGTCTGGTGGACATCATTGACATGACGAAACCCTTTGATGTGGTAGCCACATTTACCTATGGCAGTGTACCTGCAATGGTAGTGACCTATTCTCAGGATGGCGGAAGTGTAGAGGTGTATAACAGCGCCTCTGGTGGTGGCGCTCAGGGATCAACCACGACCATGCCAATAAGCGATTTGGCAACTAGCATGGCGAATGGATATTGGCTAAATGTCTCTTTGTGGCAAGGTTACAGTCCTACTGTGGATTTCGTGCCATGGTGGAATAATTCCGTATCCTGGGGTGGCTTATGCGGTGCCACCAACACTTACAAGATTTCAAACATTCAAGTGACCGCTGAGAGTGAGCTGTAAAGGGACAGGCCTTGAAAGCTCAGCTGGGCCTGTGTGATCGGACTAGTCTTTCTTCTCAATAGTCACTTCCAGGAATCTGCTTTTTCCTGCAAACCACTTCTGCACATACAAGCTGCCAACAACCGGTGCCTGCCCCTCAGCGGGTACCTCTTTATAGCGAACACTGTTCTTGGTCTCTTTCTCAATCTCAAATTGGATCGTCTGTTTCGTCATGTGGCACCTCTAGTAGCTCGGATTCAGGGTCCTGCCCTGACGGGGACAAGTTAACCCATTTTTTCTCCGAAGGGGATATAGAGAGCTTCATCGTCTTAGGGGCTGACGACTGAGAGTGTTTTCGACTCAATATCTGGCTGGCTGAAACTTTTTCAGCCAGCCAGATATTGGCGGATGGCCAGGTAGTCTGTAAGCAGTTTGTCCGGGTCAAACGAGTGCACGCCCTCGCGGATATCCGGCTGGAAAATAGCCTGCAACTCTCCCTGCGGATTCAGCAAGAACAGGGTGTTGCCGTGTAACACTTGATACTCGGTGGAATTCGGATCTTCTCCGGGCACCAGACGCGCGGCCATACCCAGCCCCTGCTCAAACGGCAGATGCGGGTTCTCGGGGTTATCAAGATGGGTGAGGCCAACAAACGCGTCATTGAAGAACGGCAAGTAGGCGGCCAGTTGCTCCGCTGTGTCGCGGCGATAATCCACGGTGTAAAACAGGATTTCAAGATCGTCGGCGCGATCTCCCAGCTTGGATAGAAGCTGTGAAAGCTCAGACAAAGTGGTGGGACAGATATCCGGGCAGCTTGTGAATCCGTAGGAGACCAGGTGCCAGCGGCCCTGGAGGTCGCGATTACTGAAGGGTTCTCCCCGGTGATCCAGCAACTTGAAGTCCGGCAGCGGGCTGGCCTCAGTCAGTAGTAGACCCTGGATCAGCGGTGGCGAAGCAGGCCTGTTGGCAAAGACCACAAGCGCAACAGTAATAATGGCGACACTGGTCAGCGCAAAACCGAACAACATGCGATAGCGGGCTGACATACTCATAACCACTCCCAGCCGATATGTATGAAAATTGCGATAATGAACTCCGGCTTGAGAAAAAAAACACACTTAAGACCGACGCAGTAGGTTGCTGGGCTTCGGCAGTTTCACACATCTAGCCACCTCACCACAAATAATACAACGCGGCGATACAAACCCGGATCAGGTCATCACGTAGTCAATATCACGACGAATACCCGGGTCATTCACCGGCACTTCTTGCACGCGGTCCGAGTGAGTTGAAATGATCTGGCGGGCGCCTGGCTCACCTCTCAGCCCCGACAAGGTATGGAAAAAGTCCGCACCAAAGCCGACGGGGTGGCCGTATTGTCGCTGATAGGTGGGGACACAAATTCTGTCGACCCGGGTGGCGTGCGCAACTGCAAGATACGTGTCACTTTCAATCCAGGGCATGTCAGCCAGTGCAATGAGCGCGGCAGTCCATTGAGGCACTGCAGCAATACCCTCTGCAAGGGTGGAACCCATACCTTCGTCGGATCGAGGGCACAGGTGGTGCGCTACGCCTCGTGCACTCAGCTGTAACGACAGGTCGGTATCTTCCGGGCGCAAGCATACAAGAAGCGACAATTTCGTCGCTAATATTTGCGCAAGTGTTGCGTCCAATATGCGTTCGCCACTGGGCAATTTCGCCACTCGCTTGTCGCTGCCAAAGCGCCGGCTGCTGCCGGCCGCCAATAACAGTATTCCGACAGTCACTTTCTCACCCTTTGCGTTGCAGCAAAGTCAGCTCAGCCATAATTGAGATGGCGATCTCATTCGGTGTTTTGCTGCCGATATCCAGACCCACAGGTGCGTGCAATCGTGCGATCTGCGCCTCGGACAATTCAAGTTGTGCCAGTCTGAGTAGGCGCGCCTGCGTTGTGCGGATTGATCCCAGAGCGCCTACATACCAGGCATCCGTTTGAAGTGCTTCCATTAGCGCCATATCGTCAATGCGTGGGTCGTGCGTAAGCGTAATGATAATGGAGAAGCGATCACTCGCGTGCGCGCGGATTATATCGTCCGGCATACCCTGAAGTAACGGCACATCGGGACCTTCCCATTGCGCTAGAGCATTTTGCCTGGTGTCGGTAACCAGCACGTCGTAATCCATGGCCAGTGCTATTTCGGCCAGGCTCCTCGACAGTTGCCCTGCACCGACCAGCAACATGCGCATTTTCGGGCCGAAGCACTGGCGCACTTTATCGTCGTCCAGAAGCAGCGGTGAGAAGTGTTCAACAGCGGACACTGTGGTCGTCCCGGATCCCAGTAACAGACTTCGCTCAATACAGCGCCGTTCCGCGAGTGCTTCCAGTATCGCGTTCAGCCAACTTGAATCGTTGTGATCCATGCGTTGCAGCAATATTTTCAGTCGGCCACCGCACGGTAGACCGAGCCGTTCATTTTCCTCCGGGCTGACGCCGTAGTCGATCAGGCAAAGCGGCTGACTGTTCAAATCGCCCGATTGCAGGCGCCCTAGAAGGTCTTCTTCGAGACAGCCACCAGAGATGGAGCCAACCTGTAGGCCTTTTTCATTAAACGCTAACATCGACCCTACCGGACGGGGGGACGATCCTGTTGCCTTTACGATCGTGCATAACCAGACGCGCGCGTGTTGTTCGCACCACTCATGAGCTCGGGTCAGTACTTCGATATCCTGTGTTCGCAAACTCGTCCCTCGCGCTATGTCGGTCGTCGCCTGATATTCCCGCCGTGTGACGGCGAGGTAGAAGTGATCCAGTTCAGCGTGTTGATTACGCTGTTCCGGGAGCGATTAACGCCCTGTAATGGTTCGCCAGATATTCTTCGCGCTGCACGAACTCTGCCTCCACCGCACGAATTTCCGCCATATAGGCCCGCGCTGCAGGCGACATAGAACGCGTCTTCAGGTGCGCAAATCCGTATCGACTTTCAAAAGTAAAGCCGGGTACCGGAACGGCCGTACCTGCAGCCAGTTCCGACTCGAGAAGCGCCAGACTGGCAAATGCCAGCACGTTGGTGCCGGGTAGGAACAAGCCCAGATTCATCGGTATATTGAGCTCGATTGCAGGCACAAAATCACCCGTGATTGTATCTATGTGGCCGGCGGAGTAAGGGCCGGATGGAAAATGGTTGGAGACTCGTTTCGGCAATCGCGTCCCCACCCACGGGTAAGCAGCAAGCTCCTCGAGTGCTGTGGCGCCGCGGTTGAGAACCGGATGATCCGGGCGGCAGAAAAAGCGCACGCAGTGCGGGTTCAAGTCCTCTGTTTCAAAGCGCGGATCATGATCCCAGGCACTCATCTCTGCAACACCAAAATCGGCTCGTTCCTCAAGCACCGAAGCAAAGACATCGCGCCAGTCCTGTACTTGCAGCGAAAGGCGGAGCTTGGGGTGTTTGGCTAAAAGACGGCCAGCGGCCGGATAGCCGGATACGATACTGGGATAGGGCCCCAGCTTCACGCGGGCCAGACCGATGTCCAGGTTGGCTAACAGTTTTATCTCGCGCTGCATTTCCAGCTGTCGGTGCAGGAGGTTTTTGCCATGCTCCAAAACCAGTTCGCCAAACGCGGTGAGTAGCACCCCGCTGCGTTCGCGATCCAGGAGCTTGACGCCCAGGGCTGCCTCCAGCCCCTGAATACTTTTGGACAAGGAAGGTTGTGAGATTTTCAGTGACTCGGCGGCGAGACTGAAATGACCGTGTTCGGCAACGCTGAGGAGATGTTTTAAACGGGTATCGGTGATGATCATAGTGTATAGGCTATGGATTATAAGCTTTTGGTATATTTGCATGAATTATGGTGTTGTTGCTATCCTCCCCGGGGTTTATTTGGCGCTGCCTCGGCCTCGCTTTGCACTGCGTAAGGCGGATCACAGCGCAAATTACCTGGATTGAAGTAAAGGGATGAAGTTGCTTGAGCCGATGAAGTTGCCGAGACTGTGGGCTCGGCAGGTGGCGGCTAGACCAACAAAGGAATTTTCATGATCAAATATATACGCAGCGGTGCCGCCATCGCGGCATCCCTCGAACCATCGCTGATTCCGTCATTTTTATACTCGCGCCAGTTTCAAGATGATTGGCATTTTGGTGCGTCCCTCAATGTGCCCATGAACGTGGGTGCTGGCCTTTACCATCACTTGCAGAATGACTGGGACGTCACTCTGGATGTAAAGTGGATGGAGTTCTCGAAGTTCGGGGTGACGGATGTCTATCTTGAGGAGGGTACCCTGAACGTGCCGTCGGGTGACCGGCGAGTCGAAGGCCCCTTATTCGCGTTTGATCGATTTTACTTATAACTGGCGCTAGTGGTCCCAAACTTGTCGCCAGACCGCTTTTGAACTTTACTGAGTCGTTAGGTCGACCGCATTTTTTTCAGGAGAATTCTATGCCGTTAAGCCATCGTTGCAAACGCATGTCCCGCAGCATCAACGCTGTGGCCATATCCACATTATTGATCGCATCGACGTCCATATCAGCGCCTCAAACCGCGGCTGCGGAAACGCACACCGAAGACGGTATTATTTATCTGGACCAGGCCTGGTCACAGGCAGATCGGGAGAAGTACTACCAGATCTCGCAAGGTGCACGGGTGATGGACTACGCATCCTTTCTGAATCTGGAGGTGCCGGACAGCCAGGAGTTGTTTCGATCAGACGCCAATAGCGAATTCTATGGAATGACTCCGCAAAAACCGAATCCGCGCACCAATCCGGATGGGCTCCCCATTGGCCTGGCCAAAACGGTGTTAACCGAAGGCCCCTGGAAAGGCGAGCAGATCGGGCTCACATGCGCGGCTTGCCACAATACGCAGCTGAACTACAAAGGCAAAAAAATCCGTATTGATGGCGCGCCAGCTAACATGTTTGATTTTGTAGCCTACGTGGGTGGCCTGAGCGACGCCATGCAGGCCACATTGAATGACCCAGCGAAATTCGACCGTCTTGCCGCTAAGGTGGGCGCCTCAAGCGAGGATGCCAAAGCCGCACTGCGCAAGCAGTTCGAAAGTGACGCCAAAAATGCAAAATACTATCAAGATACCGTGCTGGTCAGCCCTACGCCGGCCGGACCGGCACGACTGGATGCCATCAGCGCGATTGTTAATCGATTGACTTCGGTTCAGTCGCACATTCCTGAAAACATGAGTACACCGGTAGCGCCCACCAAGCCACCCTTCCTGTGGAATGCCCCGCAGGGTTCATGGACACAATGGCGCGGCGTGCAACAGGACCCGATTAACCGCAACCTGGTCGAAACGATGGGGGTGTTTATGTCTATGGACCTGACCTCCAAAACCCCCGAAGAGGGCCTGTTCACTTCGAGTTCCGAGATCAAAAATCTGGCGGAAATCGAGGGCATGCTCAACCGGCTGGCGCCACCGAAGTGGCCCGAAGAGGTCTTTGGAGCGATTGACCACGACAAGGCCCGGGCTGGCGAAGCCTTGTTCGTCAACAACTGTGCGAGTTGTCACAATATGTGGCCGTACACCTGGACCCCCGCGAACAAGTACGGAAAACGCTTTCTCGAAGTGGGCCTGGTGCCTCAATCCTACGTCGGTACCGATGCCGGACAATTCCACGATTTGAAACCCTATGCGCTGACACGGCAACTGGCTCCTTACGTTGCGGCACCCTATAAAGACAAGGACCTTATCCCGACGGGGGCGCTCTACCTGAACATGGTGCAGCGCATCCTCGATAGCGCACTTGCAGCCGTCGACAGTGGCATGACTGCAGAAGAAAAGATCGCATTGCACGGCTATCGTGAATTCCCACTGGAGCCGCGACCGGAGGGAGTCTACAAGGCTGCGCCTCGTGACGGCGTGTGGGCAACCCCGCCCTTTATGCACAACGGGTCGGTGCCCAATCTCTATGAAATGCTGCTGCCTGCAGATCAGCGCACCAAGAAATTTTACGTGGGCCGAGAGTTCGATCCGATCAAGGTGGGGCTGGACACGACCGGCAAGTCGGGCAAATTCATGCACGACGTCAGTCTGCCAGGAAATTCGAATGCAGGTCACTCGTTTGAGGATGGCCCGCTGGGTAATGGCATCATTGGCCCCTTGCTGACCGAGGAACAACGCTGGGCACTGGTTGAATACCTTAAATCCATACCTGGCGAAGCCGGACGGATTACGCCATTTGGCGGCCCCCCGGATGCACAAAGCGGAAACCAGCCCTGGGCAAACGCACCGGCCAAAAAACCATGAGTATGGCTATCGTGTTGCCAGTGAGGAGCATTTATGTCAGATCATATTGATGGACCCAGGTCGATCGGCGATCCGTCGATTGACTTGACCGACCTGTTTGCCTTCACCAGCCCCGAGAATCCGGCGCGCACCGTATTTGCTGCAGATGTGTTTCCATCGGCCGGTGCCAACGCCATGTTCAGTGATGCCGCTTATCACGCGATCGTTACACGGCGTGTGACGGTGGCCGGGACCGGCGATCAGGCCAAATTCCAGCCGGGTGACCAGGAAATACGCTTCTCCTTTCAATTCGACCGACTGCAAGCACAGCCCGGCGGCGCCAAGCCGATCCAGAGCGGTACCTGCACGCTGCCGGATGGCCAAAAACTGAAGCTGGTTTGCAACGACGAGAAAGGGGCATCAACGCCTGACGGGACCTTCCGTGTTTTTGTGGGCCTGCGCTCTGATCCGTTTTTGCTGGCCTGGATTGTGGCCGGAAAGATGCGGCCGTTTCAGAATCTGTTGGAGCACGATAATGTGCTGTGCATAGCGATCGATTTTGATACGCAAAAAGTGTTGCAGCCTGACAAAGGTTCACTGTTCGGCGTCATTGCCGAAACCACGCCTATTCCGAAGACTGGTGGGTTCGTCGGTCACTCCGTTCCACGCTATGACTGGGTGGGCAGACCCGAACAAACCAATATGCGTCTCAACAACCCTGGCTTGACGGGTAGCGAAGACGTCCGGGATCTTTGGAACCAGCAGACCCCCTTTGCCATAAGCCCGAAACTGATGCCCGTTTTTCGTCAGCGTATGGTAGAGAGTTTGAAAAACTGGGACATGCGCGATGACAAAGCCGATTGGTCAGCTGCCCAACTGGAAGCCAGCGCCACTGTCTTGCTCGATGATTTCATGTTGATCGATGTCGCCAAGCCGACCACCGACGAGAGCTTTCTCGAAATTGAAAAAAGCACGCTCAACGGGCGCCCGTATGAAACCGGTGGTGGAAGAACCATCAATGCCAACGACATTGATATGTTGTTGACCTGGATGGTGAACCGTGACCGTGAAGCGCTACACGGCGGGGCCGCAAGTGCGACCCAACCCGGCAGCAACACCTTCCCGTATTTCGCCCCCCCCAACACCCAGTTGCAAAGCCTGATGCAAAGTGTCGACCTGGCTGCATCACCCGAGCAGGTGTGGGCGGTGGTGGGAGTATTCGGTGATTTGAGTTGGCACCCCCTGGTCGCGGACGTATCACTGGCCGGTTCAGGTCCGATGCAATTGCGCACCATCGAGACGGTTGACGGCAAGCAGATTATTGAACGGCTTACCGCCGAGGAATCATCGGCCTACACTTATGCCAATGTCAGCGGACTGGGTGTGTCGGATTACTCGGGTACGCTGAGTGTGAGGCCAAAGGGCAGCGGCAGCACCGTGCTGTGGCGCGCGCAGTATTTGCCCGACGGTCAGCCGGATATTATTGTGAAATCCATACTCGGGGCCCTGTTCAAGTCCGGGCTTGAGAGCTTGAAAGCGCGTTTTGGTGCGGCGAAGTGACCGTGCACCGACACGATAAGCCTGTCGACATTGCTGTCTGGCTGATTAGGGATTGTCGCTCGTGAGTGTTGCTTCAGAAGCAACCGCCAGAATGTTGCAGCTGCCGCCCGCAACGGACGGTCAAATCGCCACAATCAACCTGTTCAGTGCGCGCGATCAGTCGTGGAACCGTTTTTGGCGTATGCCGCAGCGATCCGGCACGGCTGAACTGATCATTGAACAGGAACAGTTTGCAGCCCAGTTTTGTGGCGATCTTGAAGCCTTTGACCGGATGGAAACCCTGGTGTGTGAACTCGCCGCGCTGGAGCCGGAAGCAGCACCAACATTTTTGATCGCGGCGCAGGTTGCCTGCGCCACTCACCGTTTCTCAGAAGCCAGGAGCTCGCTCCAGCAGGCCGTGGCAAAAGGCGCCGCAGCTGATGCAACTGATCGTCTCGCGCTGGCCATCGACCAGGCCACGGGTGAAAATTTACACCGCGTGTTGGCGGCACGTCGTGAAAGAGCAGCACAACCGGGTTCGTGGGGGGAATTGATTCCCCTGGGTGCGCTACTGGCAGATCTCGGTGAATTCGACGAAGCCGAACGGATCTATCATCAAGCCTTGCAGGAATATCCGGATTTATCCCCTTTTGCCCTGGCGTGGCTGTGTTTCCAGCTGGGAATGCTGTGGGGCGAGACTGCCTCTGAGGCTGACCCGGAGCGGGCAGCGCGGTGGTACCGCAGCGCTATTGACTACCTTCCCGGCTACGTCAAAGCGCGCGTTCATCTCGCTGAAATCCTTCTCGATGCACAACGCCACGCTGAGGCCAGGGCGCTGCTGGAGCCGGTTATTCAAAGCGTCGACCCCGAGGTGCCATGGCGCCTTGCCGATGAGGCCGCCTGCAGCGGGGACAGCGCGCGCGAAGCGCAATATTTGCATACCGCGCATCAGGGTTTCGAAACCTTGCTATCAAAGCATTTGCTCGCATTCGCTGACCACGGGGCGGCGTTTTACACTGGCAGCGGTGGTGACCCCGTGCGTGCTTTCGATTTGGCAAAACTTAATCTGGCCAACCGGCCGACCTTGCGCGCCTTTGAACAAGCGTATGCAGCTGCTTTGAATGTTGACGACATTCCTGCAGCAATACGTCTGCAGGAAGACGCGCGTGCGCGCTGGGAGAGCATCAAGGCTTTCCAGTTTTCATCCTTGAGCGCAGTCGGCTCGGCCCCAACCGGTCAGGACAACCCGTCCGCAGTTTGACGGAGCGGTCACGGACTACGGAGAAATAGAATGCTTGGACGAAGACAGTTTCTGATCGCTAGCAGCTATGTGGCAGCCGCGCCCGCCTTCGTGGCAACGCTGTTTACCGCAGGTAATGTCGAGGCGGCGATCAATGACGCGCCAGACGCTAATGAGGAATCGGCGGCGGCACTGACAACGGAGGTCCCGCTAGTGCATATCCAGGGGTGGGAGTCGCCCGGGGAAGCTGAAGATACGGCGAATGAGCAGATGTGGGTGCGAATGAATTCCTCCTGGCGAGGAGAGTGGCGCTGATGGCCACGTCCACCATCAAGATGACCGTCAACGGCAAAGCGGTGGAACTGCAGACCGAAGACCCCAGCATGCCCTTGTTGTATGCCTTGCGTGATCAGCTTGGCTTGCACGGGCTTCACTTCGGCTGCGGCCTTGGGCAATGCGGCGCGTGTACCGTACATTATTTTGGCGAACCACTGCGCAGTTGTGTGATGCCGATTTCGGCTGCCGCAGGTGCTGAAATTGTGACGCTTGAAGGTCTCGGCACCGCGGATTCACCGCATCCAGTGCAACAGGCATTCATCGATGAGCAGGCGGCCCAGTGCGGCTACTGCATCAACGGCATGATCATGCAGTCCGCCGGGCTGCTGGCGACAAACAAGAAACCTACCGAAGCTGAAGTGCGCAGCGCTTTATCCGCAAACCTGTGTAAATGCGGCACCCATCTACGTATTATACGGGCTGTGATGCGGGCTTCGGGCCAGACAGATGCCAGTGAGAAAGCCAATGGGTGACGGGGAACTTACCCGCCGGACGTTACTCAAGGGCGGCGGCGCACTGATTGTGACATTCGCCTTCTTGCCGAAGGGTTTACTGGCCGAAACGGCGGGGCTGACGGACAAGAGCGTTTCGCCTGACGCTGTGGGCGGTTATATCGCCATAGATGCGCAGGGCATGGTGACGCTGTATTCGGGGAAAGTAGAACTGGGCACCGGAGCGGTCACCGCGATAACGCAGATGGCCGCAGAAGAACTGTCCGTGCCGATGACTTGCATCACCACCATTCAGGGGCGACACGCAGCTCACACCCGATCAGGGGCCAACTTTTTCCAGCCTTTCGATTCAGAACGGCGGTATGCAGGTGCGGCACGCTGCCGCAACTGCGCGGGCAGTATTGCTAGACAAAGCGGCCCAGTCGTTGGGTTTACCCAAAGACCAACTGGTGGTTCGTGACGGTGTGATCACACCCACGGCCGGCGGTGAAGGGAAGACATACGCGCAGCTAGTGGGTGATAAACCCTTCACCACCAAGCTCGACCCCAAAGCCCCCCTGATGGACCCCAAGGACTACCGCATAGTGGGTACCTCGGTGCAGCGGCTTGATATTCCCGGGAAAATTTTTGGCACCTTCAACTATGTACAGGACGTTAAAGTACCCGACATGGTACATGCCCGGATGGTTCATCCGGCGGGTCTGGAATCAAGCCTCGATGCATGGGATGACAGCGCCTGCAAAAAAATCCCCGGCTACCTACAGGCCGTTGCCAAAGACGATTTTCTGGCGGTCGTGGCGACCACTGAATGGGCCGCGATACAAGCCTCGAAGGCCATCAAACCCACCTGGTCTGAGTGGCAAGGCCTGCCGGATCAAGCCAAACTCTTCCAGTACGTGCGTGCCAGCGAGGTGGTAAAAACTGACGTATTCCAGGCCACCGGTGATAGTGCAAAGGCGTTCAACGCCAGTGGAACGGTGCTGAAGGCTACCTACGACTTCCAGCTCAATACGCACGGCTCAATTGGGCCATCCTGTGCCGTGGCGCAATTCAAGGAGGGTGAGCTCACCGTCTGGACACCCTCCCAGGCCAGCCATCTACTGCGCAAGCAACTGGCTGGCATGCTGGGCATCAACGATGAACAGGTGCGTTGCATCTATGTTGAAGGCGCCGGTTGTTACGGCCGCAATGGCTCCGATGACTGCACCTCCGAGGCAGCAGTGATCGCCCAGCAGGTTGGCAAACCGGTACGGCTGCAGTGGATGCGAGCCGATGAGCATGGCTGGGACCCCAAGGGTCCGCCTGCGTTGCTGGACTATCGCGCCCGTATTGATGACCAGGGGAAAATTTTAGCCTGGGAAGCCGACGGATACATTCCCGAACGGCCCATGCGGCGCTCTGGTGTCACACTGCTTGCGGCCAAGCTTGCCGATTTGCCGAAGTGGGGACCACCTGAGGCCAAGCTTGGCAACCCCGGTCTGGGGATTCCCTATGCCATCGATAACAGTAAACTGACAGCCTATTGGCTTAAGGACACTCCCCTACCTGCCGCCTGGATTCGCGCGCCGGGCCGCATGCAGAATACGTTTGGCAACGAATCCTTTCTGGATGAGATCGCAGCAAGCACCGGAGTCGATCCGTTCGAGATTCGCAAAAACCACCTTGCCGACGAGCGCGGACTGGAGTTGCTGGAACGTCTGCGCCAGTTTGCCGGGTGGCAACCGCGCGGCTCGAAAGCGCGCGACAGCGGCGAACTGGTTACCGGGCGCGGCGTGTCCTACGCAAAATATGAACTGGTGAGAACCTATGTCGGTGTTGTTGCCGATGTGACGGTCAATCGGCGCACAGGCCAGATCAAGGTCGGT
This sequence comes from Halioglobus sp., assembly GCA_037969215.1. Lineage (GTDB taxonomy): Bacteria > Pseudomonadota > Gammaproteobacteria > Pseudomonadales > Halieaceae > Marimicrobium. Next base: position 7,575 of record JBBKWY010000152.1, on the reverse strand, counting down.
CGCGTGTTCGTGGTGCATGACTGCGGCCAGATCATCAACCCTGATGGCTTGCGCAACCAGATCGAGGGCAACGTGGTGCAGGTCACGAGTCGAACCCTGATCGAGGAATTGACCTTCAGCCGCAGTGCCGTCACCAGCCTCAACTGGGGCAGCTATCCTATTTTGACGTTTCCCAACGTTCCCGAGGTTGCCATCGACCTGATCGACCGACCCAACGACGTACCCTGGGGCGCAGGCGAGCCCACCACTTCCGTGGTGCCTTCCGCCATCGCCAATGCCGTGTTCGATGCAACGGGCACACGGTTGCGCTCCGTTCCGTTCAGGCCTGAGAAGGTTCTCGCGGCACTGAACATGACCCGTCCTGCCCGGGAGGTAACATCTTAATGAGCGATGCAAAATCACCGCGACGCCAGCTGGAAGAGCATGTGTCTTGTGCCGTCCGGGCTGAAAACGTTGCCGCACATGGCGATCAGGACAAAATAATGGCCATCGCAGCCAAAGGCCCCGGCGGGGCGCTGACACTGGCGGGCCTGTCCGTGACCGTCATGCTGTCCATCTGGCTGGCATTTTTCCTGTTGGTCTATCTGCCGAGGGGTGCCGTTGGCTGATTCACCACAGAAACCCGCGACCGAAGTCGTAGACACAGCGGAACGGGGTTGGGCCTATGCCGTTGGTGGTGTCGTCGCCATTGTGTTTGCCGTGATTGTCTATAGCGGCTTGCACTGGGCCGCACAGCCACCGTCAAACGTTGAGACCATCGATGCCACCCAACTGCATGTGGCGGGGGAGTTCGTGGAAGCCAACCTTGGCACCGAGACCAGGCCGCAGCCTGACGGCTCGATTATTGTGCGCGTAATAGCCCAACAGTATTCGTTTGTCCCGTCTTGCATCGTGGTACCGGCCGACACCCCGATCACGTTTCGGGTCACCAGCCCTGACGTGATTCACGGCTTCTTGATCGCCGGCACCAACGTCAACAGCATGGTGGTGCCCGGTTTTGTCTCTGAGGTTCGGGCACAATTTGACCAGCCAGGCGAGCATCTGATGCCCTGCCACGAGTATTGCAGCGTGGGGCATGCTGGTATGTGGGCAGTGGTTAAAGTGCTGTCGCGCAGTGAATTCAATAGCGCCTACATAGGCGAGGAGCGAGTGTCCTGTGCACGGTAGCAGCCGACTGATACTGGCCCATTTCTGGGCTGCCTTCGCCGTTTTTGCAGTGGCCATACCGCTTGGGGTCTGGCAGATGTGGGTGCGCAGCCCACTGCATGAATGGCTACCCAACCCGGAACTCTATTACCGGGCTGTCACCGCGCATGGCACCACCTTTGCGTATGTGTTCCCCACGCTGATCGCGATGGGTTTTGGTTATGTAGCCTGCGTTGTATCCCTGGGCAGGCCATTACACGGCGTCCGGCTCGCCTGGTTGGCGTACTGGCTGGTGATCGCCGGGGCCGCACTGGCGCTGGCGACAGTTGCGGCAGGCGATGCCACCGTACTGTACACCTTCTACCCGCCGCTCTCAGGCAGTCCGAACTACTACCTCGGTATTCTGATTGCTGTGGTTGGTTCCTGGATCTGGGTGGGACTAATGATTTCACATTTCCTGCGCTGGAAACGTGACTATCCGGGGCTGCCCGTTCCCCTGGCCATGTTCGCAACTACTGCCGGGGCCTTGCTCTGGTCCTGGACCTCGCTGGGTGTGGGCGCGGAAATCATTTTTATGATTTTGCCGAATGCCTACGGCTGGACCGACACAGTTGATCCCGGCCTGGCCCGCGTACTGTTTTCCTGGACGCTGCACGCCATTGTCTATTTCTGGCTGATCCCTGCCTATATTGCGTTTTACACCTTGCTGCCACAGGCGGCAGGCGGCAGGCTTTACAGCGACAAGATGGGGCGGGTGTCTTTCCTGTTGCTGCTGATTTTTTCGATGCCGATTGGTGTGCATCACCTGTACGCCGACCCGCAAATCGGCGCCGGTTTCAAGTTTCTCCACGCAGTGTTTACCGGCATGGTTGCGGTGCCCACGCTGTTGACCATTTTTACCATCTGCGCATCGCTCGAGATCGCCGGTCGTCTGCGCGGTGGGCGGGGTTTGCTGGGCTGGGTCGCCGCGCTGCCCTGGGATCGTCCGATGGTGCTGGCTTCGGCGATGTCGCTGGTCATGCTGGGCCTGGGCGGGGCGAGCGGACTGATTAATATGAGCTATGCCCTCAACTCGACGATTCACAACACCCAGTGGGTCACCGGGCATTTCCACCTGATCTATGCCGGCGCGGTGGTGATCATGTATTTCGCGATTGCGTATGAATTCTGGCCACACCTGACTGGCCGGCCACTGGTCTCTCTCAAGCTGGTGCGGCTGCAATTGTGGACCTGGTGTATCGGGATGCTGGCCACCACGCTACCGTGGCATTATGTCGGGCTGCTCGGTGAGCCACGGCGCATGGCCTACTTTGACTTTACCAACCCACTCATGGCGCCCCAGGCGTTCTGGGACAGCATGTCGGCGATCAGCGGCCTTATTCTGCTGTTTTCTGCGGCTCTGCTGCTGTATATCCTGATTGCATCGCATCGCACACCTGCCGGTGTCATGGACACGCCCCGGCTGTCACTCGCCGTTGAACCACCGCGCAGCTTGCCGCGCTCGCTCAACAGTTTCGGCATCTGGATTCTGTTGGTAGCAGCCCTGACCATTGCGAACTACGGCTTTCCGATAGCGCAGTTTCTGTTCGTGAAAAACAGCAGCGTTCCCGCCTATTCGGTTGAGGCACCGTGAAGCCCAAAGGCAATAAACGGGGTTCCGGCGATGGCAGGTTCGCAGTCTGGATCGGTGCCACCGCTGGCCTTTTCCTGTCTACTGTGGTTGTGGGTTTTATCTGGCTGCCGTCAGCACAGCCTGGTGCGGCCGCACTCGATTGGTGGGAGCTTATCTGCAGCGCTGCGGGTTGGCCTGCTGAGCGCGAGTCGTTCTACCCCAATATCGCTGGCACGCCGCCTTCAACCGTTTCGTGGACACCCGCAACGCGCAACCGCCTGACCACTGGCGACGCGACGCGCGGCGCACAGCTGGCAGGCACCTGCAAAAACTGCCATGGCAGCAACGGCATCAGCGCCGATGCGATCTTTCCCAACCTGGCGGGACAAGACGTGGCGGCTCTGTACAAACAGCTTGAAGACTTCAAGGCCGGCAAGCGCAATGCGGACGTTATGGGGGTGTATGTGTCCGGCTTGACGGCGCAGGACATGCTCGACCTCGCGACGTATTTTGCCTCTCTGCCCCATCCGGTTGTGGACAAATTACCCGCGAAAAATCCCGATGATGCACTGGCGCGGCAACTTGTCCAAAAGGGTAGTCCCGCGCGCGGTATGGCCCCCTGTTCTGTGTGTCATGGGCCGGTAGCCTACACGGTGGGCACACCCGGGCTGCAGGGACAACAGCGCGCCTACCTGGAACAGCAATTGCAAGCCTTTGCTGCCGGCACGCGGCGCAATGACATCAATCAGCAAATGCGCAGCGTGGCCCGACAACTCACTGATGCGGAAATTTCACAACTGTCGGTGTACTACTCGACCATGTCCCAGTAAACAGTTCGCAGCAATAAACCTTAAAGAGAGAGACCGAAGCCATGAAGAAAACACTGCTTGAAATCGCCCCCGTTGCCGTCATTACGGCCTTGGTTGGTGCGCTACCGACTACTGCCATGGCACATGCCGGGGTGGAACAAGGCTCTGCAGTGATGCTGGGGCTGCATGCTTTGGCACACACCGTGAGTGACCATCCGATCATTCTGATTGTCCTGATCGGAGCATTGACGGGGGCATACGGTCTGTATAGACGGGGTCAGCGCAAGTCACAGGCAGTCTGATTAGTTTGATGTTTGCCCGGCGGTTACCGGCGTTGGCATTGACACTATGCCTATGCGCTCCAGCCGCAGCGCAGACATTCTCCGACGACACCTCTGCCGAACCAGCCGATACAACGATGGATATGGCGGCGGTGATCGCCCTGCTGCAGCAGCAACAGCGGGAACTCGACGAACAACGAGAGCGGATGGATGCGCAGGCCAACAGGATCACCGCATTGACCAGGGAGCTGGACGCTCTGCGTGGGGCCCCCGGCATCCCGACCCCGGTGCCAAAGCAGCCGGTCAGAGACACCGGGCAGCTCGCCGTAGCCGAGGCACAGCGGCCTCTACCTAGCCAGGCTAAATCAGTCGATCCGGAGTCTGCGCAGCTCGAAACGGCTGCTGCCAACGCCACCGCGGAGAATGCGGTTGCTGCGGCACAGGCGGACGATCCCACTCAGGACTTACTAAGTAAATTTCCGGGTGCCTGGCACCTGCCCGGCACCGATGCGGCCCTCAAGGTAGGGGGCTTCATCAGGACGGCGGTCGTCTACAACCAGGACGTGCTGACGGTGCCGGATCGCTTTATCGTGGGATCGATTCCCGTCGAGCAACCCGACACCAACAACAACGCCGCGCAGTCCAGTATCACTGCCAATCAATCGCGCCTCAATTTTGACTACCGCGACGCCACCAGCGCGGGCATCCTGCGCGCCTTCATCGAGGGTGACTTTACCGGTAACGGCGATACGTTCCATTTGCGACACGCCTTCGGACAGTGGGGACGTGTATTGGCGGGCCAGACCTGGTCAACCTTCGTCGATACCAATGCCACGCCGGAGGAAGTCGATTTTGAGGGGCTCAACGGGCGCGTAAATGTGCGCCAGAGCCAGGTGCGGTTCTCTCCGAGGATCGGGCAGGATTTTGAGTTACAGCTCGCGCTGGAGGACCCCAATCCAGAACTCCAGAACGGCAGTGGCGTAACCCGCATCCCGGATGTAGTCATCGCCGGCAGTTTCCAGCCAAACAGCCGCCTGCATCTGCGGACGGCATTACTGGGACGGCAGATAAGAGGACAGGAAGATGACCCCGGCAGCAGTGACCTAGAAGCAGGCGTCGAAAAAGCGTACGCCTGGGGTGTGAGCGTGAGCGGCAGTGTTGCCACACCGTTGCTGGACAGCCGGGACAAATTCGTTTTTCAACTCAACCATGGCAACGGCATCGGTCGTTACGTGAATGACCTCAACAGCATTGGCAACTACGACGGTATTTTTGACCAGGATACCGGTGATCTACAGTTGTTTAATGTCTTTGCAGGGTACGGCTCACTGCAACACTGGTGGGACGATACCATGCGCTCCAACCTGACTTTCGGCTGGGTGGAGATCGATAACCCCGGGTTTATCGACGATGAGGCTTACAAGCGCACGCTGCGGGCCTCTGTCAACTTCATCTGGAATCCTACTCAACAAGTGGATACGGGAGTCGAATACCTCTGGGGTCGCCGCGAGGATAAGAGCGGCGATTACGGTGACGCCCAGCAGCTACAGATGATGATCCGGTACATGTTCTGAACAGTGGCTGCAGCAGTGCCACTGGGCGTCACTTCTGGATCATAGTGCCAAGGCTATGAGGTTTAAGCTTTGGGTGTATTTGCGCGAATAATGCATCGTTGCTATCGTACTTTGGCGCTACTTTGGGTTCGCTTGGATCTGAGCAAGGCGTCGAAACTCCTCGTGAACGACATTGTCATTAGCAAGAAGGCTGACTGGAAGAAAATTTTTGCGTTTGATTAACTGATAAAGAGCACTGAAAAATGAGCCACAAATGTAAATTTACCCTGCATCCCAGCCGCTGACTGTTCGGCCTGACGATGTTGCTCGCCGGCAGCTTCGGTGTACAAGCCGTGGCCGATGAAAGTCAGGCGGATATTGCCAAGAAACTGAACAACCCCATCGCCGACCTGATCAGTGTGCCGTTTCAGTTTAATTACGACCAGGATCTTGGTCCGACCAAGAAAGGCGAGCGAACGTATCTGAATATCCAGTCGATGATTCCAGTTCATCTCAATGCCGATTGGAATGTGATTTCGCGGACTATCTTGCCGCTCATAAAGTTGGAAAATGTTCCACCTGGAAATGACGAGGATGGCATTGGGGATGTGCTGCAGAGTTTGTTCTTTTCGCCCACAGCACAGGCGAACGGCTGGACCTGGGGTGTGGGGCCGGCATTTTCGCTGCGTACCGCAACCGATGATTTGCTCGGTGCACAGAAATGGTCTGCAGGGCCTACGGCTGTTGCCCTCAAGCAGGAACACGGGTTTACCTATGGCGCCCTGGTAAACCATTTGTGGTCGTATGCAGGCAATGGTCAAGATACGGATGTCGATGCCACTTACCTGCAACCTTTTTTCGGTTACACCACCACCAAGTATACGACCTTCATGTTGAATACCGAGTCGACCTACGATTGGCAGGGCAACGACTGGTCGGTGCCGGTGAACCTAATGGTGACGCAGGTATTCAAGATCGGCAAGCAGCCCATGTCCATACAATTGGGAGCACGCTACTGGGCAGACACTCCGGAGGATGCGGGGCCAAAAGGTTGGGGCGCCCGTTTGGCCTATACGCTGGTCTTTCCCAACAAATAGTGCGTTTGCGGGTATTTGATTTCGCGCGAATTTACGACTTGAGTTGGCCCGCCCGGCCGCGCACACAACTGTCGCAAACACTTCGAGACCCGTCTATCCTGAGATGACGTTTCCTTGGAGTTATATCATGCGCCAGAAAGTCGATTTCATGAGCAATGGGCTGAGTCTCAGCGGAGCCCTTGAAACACCGGAGTCAGACATCCGCTGTTACGCCGTTTTTGCGCACTGTTTTACCTGCGGTAAAGACATCGCGGCGGCCTCGCGCATTGCGCGAGCATTAACCGCCTCCGGGATCGCCGTGCTGCGTTTTGATTTTACCGGCTTGGGTAATAGCGACGGCGATTTTTCCAATACCAACTTCTCCTCCAATTTACAGGACCTGCTGGCGGCAGTGGACTTTTTACGCACTGAGTACGCTGCGCCCGAGTTGCTGATAGGGCACAGCCTCGGCGGCGCTGCGGTGCTGGCCATGGCATCTCAGGTGCCGGAGGTCAAAGCGGTGGTCACGATTGGCGCTCCCCACAACGCTGAGCACGTGACGCAAAATTTCCAGGCGTCGCTGTCGGAAATTGATCGTGCCGGAGAAGCGCAGGTTGCGTTGGGTGATCGACAGTTCCTCATCAAAAAGCAATTTCTGGAGGACCTTGATAAGCAGCAGTTGGGAGATTTGGGTAAGTTACGCAAAGCCCTGTTGGTGATGCACTCACCGCTGGATGCCACGGTGCCTATTGATGAGGCGGAAAAGATTTACGTGGCGGCGCGTCATCCCAAGAGCTTTATCAGCCTCGATGATGCGGATCATCTGCTGAGCCGGAAACAGGATTCGGAATATGTGGCGGCAACGATAGCCGCCTGGGTCACGCGCTATCTGACGCCCGCTGACGACACGCCCCGCGTCGCAGTTGCTCAGGGCCATGTGCGCGTGGCAGAAAAAGATCACAAGTTTACCCAGCACGTCTGGAGTGACAGCCATCACTGGCTGGCTGACGAGCCCAAAGCGGTGGGCGGCAATAACACCGGCCCCGATCCCTATGAGCATTTATTGGCGGCGTTGGGGGCGTGCACCGCTATGACCTT
>JBBKWY010000151.1:0-2713 GCA_037969215.1 Halioglobus sp. | reverse complement strand
CACTCCATGAAAGCGAGTCAGGTTGACTCTGGGCCTAGGCACCAGTGCCGCCAATCTTGCAATGAAATCCAGCGGCTCAAAGATCACATGCGTGGTGCCATCCCGGTACGGCGTCTTAAGCTGGTAGCGAACGTTGCCATTGGGCGTAAGCGACAGGCGCTTCTCCCCGACACAGCGGGCCGGCATATCCGTTCCAGCTTCTGGCGTTCCCGGGCCCGGGCCGCTACCCCGGCGTGCAGACTGAAACCGGCCACCTTGCCCACCGTGTCACTGAATTGATCCTCCGGGTCGCAAGCCGGCAACGTTTGCAGGGTGAACACCTTGCGCCCGGCCTGCGGCCCCACGACGATACGGTAGGTGATGGAATGCCCCAGCAGTTGCATCATCGGGTCGTCGTCCACCTCCTCCCCCGAGAGGTAGCTGTTCTCGGCGTCCCGCTCCAACAATCCCTGCCGTTCCAGGAAACGGCCGACCCGGCTTGCGAGGGTGTGGGTCAGTTGCGTTAGCTCCGCGTTCGTCGGCGCCCTCACCCAGCGAAACCGGAGGGAGCCGTCGGGGCGCTCGACATACACCCCGTCGAGAAACAGCATGTGGAAGTGAATATTCAGATTGAGCGCAGACCCAAAGCGCTGGATTAAAGTGACGGCACCGGCCCGAGCACTCTTACGGGAAAACCCCGCCTGCTTGATCAGGTGTGTGGCAATGCTGCGGTAGACGATGCCCAGCACCTGGCCCATGATCACCGGGCGGCTGGCGAACAGGAAGCGCAAAGGAACTGGGAAGCTCAAGACCGACTGGCGCACCGGCTGCTCGGGCAAGACTTCGTGGACCAGCAAGACCACGCTCTCGGCAATTGCTCCTGCATTGCTCTACCTCGTGCATCCATGCACTCGTCGGCCATGCGCCGCGCCCCGCAGCTCGGGCAAAAGCCACGCCGTTTACAGCTGAACGCTACCAGGTGCTCAGCATGACAACTCTCGCAACGTACCCGCAGAAAGCCATGGTCCAGCCGACCACATTTGAGGTAATCCTCGAACTCGCGCTGCACATAGCCGGGCAGTTCACTGCCCTGCTCCGCCAAATGAGCCGTGAACGCCGGGTAATACTCGTCGACGATCCTATAGAGCAGGGTTTGCTCGGGTCGGTGGCGCTGGTAACAGGCAGCACCCCGGTCCCGGGTGGCCATCCTGGCCGCCGCCGAGTGGGGCATGATCCGCGTCCTTGCGATACTATGTTTCTATACAGTCTATCGCTTGGCTGCGGGCTCTTGAAGAACTCATCCGGTGATGCCGATCAGTAGCTTTATAATCGATTTTCAATAGGTTACATGCTGATATCTGTTTCGCATCGCATCAATCCGATGCAGCCACAGCTAGACATGACGTGCTGTAAAGACTAGAATTTAGTCAACTTGATTAATTTAATTAATATAGGTGCGCTATGAAAATACTCAACGCCAGTGACGCCAAACGCGAATTCGGTGAGCTTCTTATCAACGCACAACACGGTCCTGTTGGCATCAACCGCAATGGCAAACCCGTTGCCGTGGTGATCTCAGCGTCTGAATATGCGCAGCTTGAAGCGCTGAAAGAGGCACATCTGAAGCAGTCCATCGAAGAAGGTATCGCCGACTTGCAGGCCGGAAAAGTCAGCGATGGCAAATCCGTCATCGACAAAGTTCGCAAACGGGTAAATGGCTAAGCCGTGGCGAGGCGCAGCCCCCGCTACCAATTCACGAACAAAGCGGAACGTGATCTTGGAGGTATCATCGACTATACCGTCCAGGAGTGGGGAGTCTCCCAAGCCAACACCTACCTTGACGGCCTGGAATCGCGCGCACAACTCCTTGCTGAAAATCCAGGCCTTGGAATGGCACGCGAGATACTCTCTGAGGGGCTACTCAGCTTCCCTTACGAAAGCCATATTCTGTATTACAAAAAACACGCTCGCGGCATCGTGATAGTACGAATACTCCATCAGCAAATGGACCCGGTGAAGCACCTCTGATTCTGTAGAGCTGCAAAAACCCAAGCCTCTGGTTCTGGATATGGTATAGCCGGTTTCCAGATTGATCAGAGCACACGCGGTTCAAGTGCTCTGATACCATGCCAGCATCAATTTTCCTTTCATGGTATCGATGTTTTCTGCCTTAGTACGCACTACATATACCCTGAAAAATACCATTGATGATGCAGATTATATCGTCGATTAGATTATTTTGATTATTATAAATCAATGTTTTAACGATTCCGGTCACTCCCAATCGATTATCAATAAGCCGCGAAAAGCCAGTAATGGCGCGGGTTTCCCTGAGGTCACAAGTGGTGTTCCCCACAAAAAGTAGACACCCTAACTATGCGGCCTTAGCCGTCTGGACCAATCATTTCTAACAGGTAACGCATATGGCCAATTACAGGAATGTTTCTGAGTATCGTATGTTTTTTTTGAAATAAATCGTAGAATCCAAGCAACAGGAGAAAGGTTATAAGAACAATAAAACCAGGTAAAGGCCACATAATAATGCCAATGATTACGACAAAAATAAGCAGGGCAATTATGGTGAATGTAATGGCTTCTTTCATAATATTTCCTAATTATCAGTCTAGCTAAGCCCTAGATAACTGTATACAATCACAGTATATCTAGTTGATTATCAAGGGCATGGGTGATGGCGCGTAACAAGGTTCAATTCCAGAAAGGCCTAAGTTTAAAC
>JBBKWY010000150.1:0-68921 GCA_037969215.1 Halioglobus sp. | reverse complement strand
GTTAAATACCGCCAAGCCAAAGTCGATGATCGGATTTGTATTGATCAGGCTGGTAACCACCTCCTGAGCAATCGTCATACGTGTCTTTTCCTCTGACACGATCGTGTCGTCATACAGCCAATCCATATAGTGGGCGCTGTAAAAGGTATACGTCGTGTTCCCCCAGTCGACGTTCGAGGAGGAACGAGTGTCGGTATAGGCCTGGCTGTCAGCAGCATCGGGTGCGCTGGGCTGGTAGGGGTAACCCGCCGGCTCAGACCCATTTCCAGAATCGCCCGGATTTATCACGTCAGCTGCGCAGTCCACGTGCATCGGTGATTGATCGCTGCTACTGAGCGCTCGCCATTCAGCTTCGTCGCCACGCCAATATTCGTATTCAACATACTCCCAGTTTTTACATCTCCCCTTTTTATAGCGCGTGCACTCCCAACCGGAACCCCTATCCCAATACCCATCACTGGGCCGCCAGAGCTGTGCTTTAGACGTGAACTTGCCCACCGTATTCAAAGGCGTAGTGGAAGAGGCGCAGCGGTTACTACTCGTGGAAAAATACTGATCCGTATTGGAGCTGGGGTAATACTGATTGGTAGACCAGTAGATTCTATTGGTTTGAAAACGCGACACATACGTGGCATTGGGATCGTATTCAGGGCGCTCTCCACCCTCCTGCACCACGGTATCCATACTGCCGGAATTATCAAAGATGATAAGCACCTTGGGGCGTCCGGAAGTACCCGCTTGATAGTTCGCCTGATAAATTTCGGTATCATCGGCACGTGCGCCAAGGCTGCCCGCGAAAAGCAGCACCGGCAGGCTGGCCATCGCCAGCAGCCGCCCTATACCCTCTACGCAGTTCTTCATGCCACAATACCCCTCTGTACTTCAATGTGGATACAGCGATAAAAAACCGCGCCGTAGCCAACCCTCGCTAGCGAATATTTTTTCCGATGATAGTCTTGACCACGCCCACGTTGATTTTGGTTCGCGCGCGCCTGTCCACATCGTGTTCCGATTCGATTCGATAATAGTCACAATCAAACAGCCCAACGCTGGAACCGTTGAGTTGCCGTGGACAGGACGTTGCATCAGCCGTAAGAAAAACGTCGGTAGTCACATCAGTCCCCGTCTCCATCAATCCCAGCGGGCTTTCTTCGACGCTCAAACCGCCGAACACATCCTCGGTAGAGACCCCGTTAAACAAGTCGATGGCGGTGTCGGTAGTGGCGAGAGCGGCGTAAACACCCGCCTCAGCAGCCTGAAACGATCGCAAGCCATCCTGCGCATTCAGGGACATTTTCAATGCAGATCGGCTATTGGTGGCCGCAACCACACTTATGACGGTGAGAATCAACAAAAAAAGCAGAGACACAACAAGCGCCATGCCCTGTTGCTGCGGCTTTCGATGGGAGCTACTCATGCACCATTTCCCCTTATTATCAGCTTCGGATTACGCAAGGATATGGTACTGGTAATCAGCATTCGCCGAAAATTGTCGTCCGGAGTGAAGATCGCACCCGCCATAGAATACGATTTCGGGTTGGTGTAGTTGGGATCTTCATTCGCGCTGCGCACCAGTATAGAGATCTCTACTGATTCCACTCGACTCCAGTTACCCGCTATAGCTGCAATAGTCGTGTAGGTATCGACATCACCGTTCAGGCTAGCGGCACTCGCCAGTCCAAAACGCAGACGCATATCCTCAACGCCTTCAACCAGATCCTCGGTATCAAGCACCATGCCACCGCCGCCGGAGGGAATAATCACTCTGCGACTCAGCTGGGGCGCAGCGTTTGGTGTCGCCCCTTCTCGCACATAGAAAACCTCGTACTGGTAGGCCCAGGCGACCCCCCCGGGAACGTCATCGCCGGTGCGAATAGTGGGTGGTGTGGCACCATCAAACAGATATCCCAGCGTGTCATTGGTCATGATATAGGTTTGCGCGGCACTCAGTGGCGTTGGTGTATCGATGGTACCGTCGCCATCCTCCTCAACATCGGGATCTGGATTTCCACGCGGTCCGTCCGTAAACGGAGTGGGAGAGACCGACTTAAGCACCAACACATGGCTGCCCGGAACCGCATCAGTAATACAACCCAACGCGTCGCCATCAGCATCGGCGACCGCAGCAGAGAGATAGTTCTGCAGATCATAGGCGGCGGCATCCCCCGTGCAGCCACCGGTGACTGCTTTGGGAGGGCCGTCGGGATATACCTCAATCAGATTGAAAGGCACTTCACCAAAAAAGCCTGCGTGCATAAGCGCGTTGTTCAGCAAGCGCTCCGCAAACTGTGCATTCTCAGTGAGTGCTGAAACCTGTTCAACCTCGACGTAGGAGCGTTTTGATGCCAGGAAAATCGATATCGCACCGCCAATCAAAACAAGACCGAGCAGCATCGCTATCATCAGCTCAATCGCTGAGATACCCGCTTGACGCTGTCGCATAGCCGCCGGGCGCATACCTAAAACTCCGTCTGGTCTATCACAAACGTACTAATCGCCACTTGGCGACGATACCCTTCTTCGCCATCCGCTACGGCGCCGCAGACATCAGCTCCACCCTCCAGCGCATCGGAAGTTTCCACCAGACCGCGCCACTGGATGATGATATTGAGTTGCCCTGTGCGTGTGCGCGGGGCAGCCGGTGTAAACACAATGCAGCCGCGCGGCGTGACCAGACCGCTGGTGCCCTCGCCCGCGACCGTGGCCGCCTGCCCCTGAAGTGCCTGCTCCCACGACCATAGGTCGTGAGCGGCCAACTCGGCAGGATCACAGACACTACTCACACAGTTCGGTGAAGGTTCGCTAGCCTCTGTATTTTCGCCTCGCGGGTTCAAACCGATGTTGTAGGTTGCAATGGCGGCAGGATTGATGCGGATACGTTCGACCATGGCATCGGCAAGCTCCACTGCACGCGTTCTTTGCACCGCCTGGTGCTGGGAGACCTTGGAATTAACCATCAAGGCAACCACGCCCAACAGCCCTACACTGAGAATCAGAAAGGCAACCAGAACCTCAAGCAGAGTGAATCCTGCCTGCCGGGAAGCTGAGAAATTATGAACAGGAGACATCATTGCCCATGTGATCCTGTACGATGTGCGTGGAGTCTTCTTCCTCTGATGCCATCGCCGCCCTGACCGCACCCACGGCGGAGACAATAATTCCTCGCGCCTCGCTATCGCCGCGATCATCGCAGAAAGTGAACGTGCCGTTACTGCCAAGCGCGGTGCCATTACTGTTGAATCGCAGGACATCCCCTGCCTGACTGTAGCGAATCGCAATACCCTGGGCATTCTGCACCCGGCTTTGCAGCACTTGCTCGTCAGCATCAAGCTGGTCATCACCATCGAGATCGACGAATGCCATATAGCCCGCGCCCCAGTCACCGGTGCTGCAATCAATGGCGTTCGCACTGCGACAAACGATCACTGTCGCGCGCTGCGTTTGCGCCTCAGAGCGGGCCGCGCCCAGCACTGTGCGCAGCGCATAATTTTCCGTTACCAGACGATTATTCTTGATCATTGCGCTAAACGAAGGGACGCCGGCCGACAGTAATACGGCTACGACTGACAATGTCACCATCAGTTCGATAAGTGTGAACCCGCGGTTTCTGGTCATTTTCATCACGGCTTTAACCTCTCCTTTCGATGAGCGACTGCAAGGCCCATCACATGAGTGACTGAAAAAGCGCGGCAAAAAGCGGATGTGAAGCAAAGACGAAGGACGGGCGAGTGTGGGAGTGACTCCGACACTCGTGGCGGGCGAAGGGCATAACCCAACGAGCACACTGCTGTAACTTTCCATTCCGGCGGCTCCGCTGTCGTCAGGCTTGCGCCCCTTAGACCGGTTGCTTTGCGTCCCCACCTTTCAATGGGTTTGCCTTTTTCAGAACTGACTTACTCTTACACAGTATTCCAGGCGCAGGCGAAGAGTCAATAGCGCATTGCCGTAATGTACAGATATCTGCTAACTCGGTCCGCTATAGCGAAGCTTTGGCTAAAACAGGTGAATGAACCCCCTAAAAAGACCGGATTCGTACCGAAAAACGATCGATGACGACAACAATGTCGCGATAACTGAAGGCGGAAACCGCGACGATTTTTGACCCTGTAACTGACGTAAAACCCAGACAATGGGAAAAACGGACTAATTCTGCTTGAGAATCTCGTTCTTGGTGCGCTTGTACTCGCTTTCCGAAATCGCGCCCTTCTCAAAGGCCGCCTGAAGATCGAGTAACTGCTGCCCCTGGGTTCCCGTGGCTTTCACCACCGTTTGCGTATCGTTACCACCGCAACCGGATAAACCCAATACCAACGCGAGTACAGCGGCACTGAATACAGTTTTTTTCAACACTTGCGTAATCCTTTTTCGTTAATGATTGTCACAGCCCGAACGAGTTCATCCCAACCGGGAGATTTGCGCCATTATGAGACAAAAAAAGGGGGGCCGAAAGGCCCCCCAAACACGCATCGTAAGACGCGCCCGCAAAGTCTGTATTAACGACCGCTGCCGCTGGTACCGACGAACTCGGGGTAGGCTTCCATACCGCACTCAGCCATATCCACACCCTCGTATTCTTCCTGTTCGCTGACACGGATACCCATGACGGCCTTGAGAACTCCCCAGACGATCAGGCTGGTACCAAATACCCAGACGAAGATCGTCAGCGCACCAATCAATTGCCCGCTGAAGGACGATCCGTCATTTGTCACCGGCACCAGCATCAAGCCCAGAAGACCGACCACACCGTGCACAGATATACCACAGACGGGATCATCAATCTTCAACTTGTCCAGAGTAACGATGGCAAACACCACCAGCACACCACCGATCGCGCCAAACAGCGTCGCTTGCAGCGCTGTAGGAGTCGAAGGCTCAGCTGTGATAGCCACCAGTCCCGCCAGGGCGCCGTTGAGAGCCATGGTAAGATCCGCTTTGCCGAACATCATTCGCGCTACAATCAGCGCCGCAATCAGTCCACCGGCCGCCGCTGCGTTAGTGTTCATGAACACAACCGCTACCGCATTCGCGCTCTCAACACTGGCCGTTGCCAGCACCGAGCCGCCGTTAAAGCCAAACCAACCCAACCAGAGGACAAAGGTGCCCAGGGTTGCCATCGGCAAGTTAGCACCGGGGATCGGTCTGATAGAGCCATCCGCGCCGTACTTGCCTTTTCGTGCCCCTAGCAGCAACACGCCTGCCAATGCCGCGGAAGCACCTGCCATATGCACAATGCCTGAGCCGGCAAAGTCAGAGAAACCAAGGTCGCCCAGCGTGTACATACCGAATACCGCTTCGCCGCCCCAGGTCCAGCTACCCTCCATCGGATAGATAAACGCGGTCATAACAATGGCGAACGCCAGGAAAGCCCACAACTTCATCCGCTCGGCAACCGCACCGGACACGATGGACATGGCTGTCGCCACGAAAACCACCTGGAAGAAGAAGTCTGCCGAGGGCGCGTAGGTCGCAGGCTCTGCGGCGCCGGCTACACCGTCACCAACAATGCCCTGCAAAAACAGCGTAAATTCACCGCCGCCATACATGATCGAGTAACCGCAGATCATGTACATCGTACAGGCCACCGCGTAGAGCGAGATGTTCTTGAGCAAGATTTCAGTGGTGTTCTTGGATCGCACCAGGCCAGCTTCGAGCATCGCGAAGCCTGCTGCCATCCACATTACCAGTGCACCGCAGATCAGGAAATAAAACGTGTCCAGGGCGTACTGTAGTTCAAAAATATTGTTTTCCATGGGGATACTCTCTGCTAACAGTCGATTGGGGGTTTAGATCGCGTCTTCGCCGGTCTCACCGGTACGAATCCGAATCACCTGCTCCAGCGCCGTGACAAATACCTTGCCGTCACCGATTTTTCCGGTGTTGGCCGCCTTGGTGATGGCTTCGATAGTCTGCTCTACAACGCCGTCAGCGACGGCTACTTCAATTTTCACTTTGGGCAGGAAATCGACGACATATTCCGCGCCGCGATACAGCTCCGTGTGCCCCTTTTGACGCCCGAATCCCTTGACCTCTGTGACTGTGATTCCCTGAACGCCAATTTCGGACAGTGCTTCACGAACGTCGTCCAGTTTGAATGGCTTAACTATGGCCGTAATTAGTTTCATATAACTCTCCGAATGGGGAGTCGGCCAGACACCTGGCCGACTCGATCTCGCTTGTTGCTGTTACAGGCTTTTGCTGATTGAAAAGACTGCGGTGTCGTCACAGATGTTTGAATCCCAGCAATCATCGTCATCGAGATCCGTGCCAACCCAGGCCACTGAGAAATCAACACCTTTAAAGGTGTAACCAAGGGTTATCGAGTAATCGGTATAGCTGTCGGAATTATTTGACAGAAAATCCGTCTTATCGAAGTCGTTGTAGCCGGCGTGGAATCCGACGGAGAAATCTTCTGCAAAGCTCATGCTGTAGTCACCGGAGTAGTACCAGTACTTTCCTGTCTTGGCGTAGAAGTCGTCCGAATAGACGATGCCTATCGACAAGTCCTTCCAGGAAGGTGTGACGTGGAATTCCTGATAGTCGCCCTTGGGGTCTACCGTGTCACCGGGGTATTGGTAGTAGGCATAGCCCACATCGACAGCGAAATCGGTGTCGCCAATTGGACCGGCCCACCCTGCGTAGTAATCGATTTCCATAGTGCCGTAGCTGCCGCTGCCATCGTCGATGTCACCGAAGTCAACCGATGAAGCCCAGGTGCCCACATAGATACCCGGCTCGAAGGATGCATCAAAGCCACCCTGAATAGCCGCGTCCTTACCCGTCTGCGAAATACCGCGGAAGCGGTAGTCGGACACCAGTGCGACGTTCGCACTTAAATCAAAGGCCTGAACAGACGCTGCCGCCATGCCTGTCAAGAGGGCCGTACCTACTGCTGCTGTAACCAGTTTTTTGTTTAACATGTTTCTCTACTCCGTTCGTTGATAGTCAGATACAGACTCTGTAAAGCGTCAGAATTATTGCTGCGGACGCCTTTCGTGCGCATTACTAATCTGTCACCGAGACATAGCAGGGTCTGTGCCAATTCTATTATTTATTATATATATCAATGAGATATGGAATATTGCCTATTTTTTGCACTACACCTTCCCTTGCATTTATGGGTCCGGATTGGTGCACTGCACCATATTAGTGCCCGACTATGCGCTGTGCCCGCCTGCCAAAATGCTCTAGACTTTGGCTCTATACTCACAGCAGCTAACGGCAAACTCATGGCACTCAAACCACCACCCCCTCCCTGGGAAATATTGCAGCATGTCAGCGAGCTGGTTGGCGGCAGCAGCGTCAAGCAAGAAGTAGACAAGAATATGCGCTCGCTGGCGCAATCGGCCCTGTCGCGTCTGGATATGGTGAGCCGCGAGGAGTTTGACGCCCAGACCGAGATACTGCAGCGGACCCGAGCCCGGGTGGTCGCACTGGAAACGGCGCTGGAAGAGTTGACCAGAGAACTGGAGAACCACACAAGCGCGAGCTGACTGCACGCTACAGGAGCGCCAAACCGCGCATCGAATGCCCGAATTCAAGCTCAAGGATGAGCAATGGAACTATCGGTTGTCTACAGCAGGGCACTGGCTGGCATCGAAGCCCCACTGGTGCAAGTGGAGACCCATTTATCGAATGGGCTCCCGGCCTTCCATATTGTCGGGCTACCGGAGACAGCGGTAAGAGAGAGTAAAGACCGGGTTCGCAGCGCTATTCTCAACTCCCACTTTACCTTCCCCGACCGGCGCATCACGGTCAACCTCGCGCCAGCGGACCTTCCCAAGGAAGGCGGTCGCTTCGACCTCCCCATTGCCCTCGGTATCCTCAGTGCTTCGGGCCAGGTGCCACCGGACTACCTGCCACAGCATGAATTTCTCGGAGAACTGGCACTGGACGGCAGCCTTCGCGCAGTCCCCGGTGTGGTTGCTGCCGCAGCCGCAGCCAGCCGGGCCGGGCGTCATCTGGTCGTCGCCACTACCAGCGCCGCTCTGGCCGCCCACGTACCTGGCGCCGAGGTCTTCGCCGCTCCCGATATTCTCACGCTGTGTGCCCACCTTAATGGCAGTGAGACAATTCCCGCAGCGCAGGCAGAAACCTCCGCCGCCGCCCCGGTGCATCCGGATTTACGGGACGTCGTAGGGCAGGAAGGGGCACGGCGCGCGCTGGAAATCGCCGCCAGTGGTGGGCACAACCTCCTGTTCTGGGGCCCGCCCGGTACCGGAAAAACCCTGCTGGCAAGCCGCTTACCCGGCATACTGCCGCCGCCGAGCGCAGAGGAACTACTGGCGGGTCTGGCCCTGCGCGACATTCACGACAGCTCACCCACGGGCGGTTTCACCTTTCAACGCCCCTTTCGCAGCCCCCACCACAGCGCCACAGCAGCAGCACTGGCCGGAGGCGGCGGCCGCCCGCGACCGGGCGAGATCTCTCTGGCTCACGGTGGCGTGCTCTTTCTGGATGAGTTGCCGGAGTTCAGTCGCCACTGCCTGGAAGTACTGCGAGAACCCATGGACTCGGGCGTGATCACTCTGGCCCGCGCCAATCACAGGATTACCTACCCCGCGCGATTCCAGTTGGTGGCGGCGATGAATCCCTGCCCGTGCGGCTATTGGGGCGATACCGAGCACCCCTGTCGCTGCACACCCGAACAGATTCAGCGCTATCGCGCGCGCATATCCGGTCCCCTGCTGGACCGCATTGATCTGCACGTACAGGTCAATCGAATACCCCCGGGAGATTTGCTGACACCCCGCTGTACCGGTGAGGACTCTGCAACAGTGCGGGCCAGGGTTGATCGCAGCCGTGCACGTCAGGAACACCGCCAGGGCGGCCCCAATGCGCAACTCCCACCCGACGAGTTAGCAAGCGCTTGCATACTTGGAAACGCAGAAAGGACAGCACTCGAAGGCGCCGCCACACAAATGCGGCTGTCGGGCAGAGGGCTGCACCGGACCCTGCGAGTGGCCCGCACCATTGCCGATCTGGAGAGCTGCGAGAGGATTGGTCTGGCGCATATCGGCGAGGCACTGGCCTATCGGGGTTAATGTGCGGCAAACTGGAGGAGCATCAACCACCGTCAATACAAGAGGGAAAAACGGAGTGAATGTCTCAACATTACGCGACAATCTCGCGCTGGAGCGAACGCGCCTCGCCAATGAGCGGACCTTTCTCGCTTACGTTCGCACCGCGTTATCCCTGCTGGCCGGAAGTGCCGTACTGTTTCAGTTTTTTTCTGATCGCCCACCGTACCTGGTGGCAGCATGGATGCTGGTCGCGGGCGGCGGGCTTACACTGGTGGTGGGCCTATTCCGTTTTATCCAGGTCGCAAAACAACTAAAAGCCAAACCAGCGGCTGATTAGCGCTATCTGAACCTTTCGACGCGGCGCTCACAACACCTCCTCCAATATTGCACTGTTATGGTGCATATTTTCGCCCCATCGTAATGCATTGACCCGCCCATTTCCCCAAACGGCCGCTTTCATCACTACTCCTCCCTTTGATACATGGAATCTGCAGGTGTTGGCATAGTGTTTGCTTTGACTGTTGGTAGTGCCAGCGATTCCCGGTTGCGTCAACCAGGCTCAGGCACCCAAGCCCAATAGATATCTAGGGTTCCGATCGCTGCAGCCATATCGCTGCAGCGGTGACTGGTCCGAGAGTTATCGACCTCCTGAAGCAAGGGGGTTACACGGAGGGATAAAAGCCCGGGAGAACGCGTAAGCGGGATCTCTCGCGCGCCCAGTGACTGTGCAACTCTTTGGAGAAGTTTTATGAAAATCGCTACAACGTTCCAAAAATTGATTAAACCCGTCGCCGCTACACTTGCCGCAGCAGCATTCAGTCTTGCGGCGCAGGCCGCGGAGCCGCTGAAAATAGGCTACAGCGACTGGCCTGGCTGGGTCGCCTGGGAAGTGGCCGTTGAGAAAGAGTGGTTCAAGGAAGCGGGTGTCGATGTCACCTTCGAGTGGTTCGACTATGTCGCTTCTATGGACGCCTTCGCCGCCGGAAAACTGGATGCCGTCACGATGACCAACGGCGATGCACTGGTCACCGGTTCCTCGGGCGCTCAGAGCGTGATGATTATTATCAACGACTATAGCAACGGCAATGACATGATCGTGGCCAAGCCCGGCATCAATTCCGTGGCGGACCTCAAGGGTAAAACTGTCGGCGTAGAAGTGGGCTTTGTCGGACATCTACTGCTATTGAATGCGCTGGAAGCCGCAGGCCTTACCGAGAGTGATGTGACCCTGGTCAATGTTCCCACTAACGAAACACCGCAGGTGCTGGCCTCAGGCGATGTCGACGCCATTGTCGCCTGGCAGCCGAGCTCAGGGCAGGCACTGTCACAGGTACCCGGCTCCACGGCAGTGGCCTCGTCCAAAGACGCGCCAGGTTTGATCTATGATGTGCTGGCCGTCAGTCCCGCATCACTGGCGACGCGCAAAGCCGACTGGGAAAAAGTGGCCAAAGTCTGGTACCGGGCAGTGGATTACATCTACGACGAAGAAACCCAGGCCGATGCACTGTCTATCATGGCGGCCAGAGTTGGACTCCCCGCTGACCAGTACAAAGCCATTCTCGATGGCACCAAAATCCTTAGCCTGGAAGAAGCACAAGCTGCCCTGCAAAAAGGCGATGGCACCGACTCACTGTACGGTTCCACCCGGATTGCCGACGACTTCAACGTGAAATATGAAGTGTACGGCGACCCGCAGGCAATCGATTCCTATATCGATCCTTCCATCACACTAGGCATGTAAGCCCACCCGACTGGAGCCCCGCGCAAGCGGGGTAAACAGACCGAGACAGCAGAAAGGTTCTCACATGTCACAATCAACACCGTGGTTTGCTGTGCGGCAAGCCCTGTCCAAAAAGCAGGTCACGACGCTCACCCTATTGTCATTCTTTTTGCCAATATTGCTGTGGTCGCTGGTTAGCTATGTGCCATTCCTGTGGCACCCAAAAATTGAAATAGTGGAGCCCGGTTCCGTTAGCTGGCTCAAGCCCGGCATGCTGGTGGAGCGGGCCGTATTTTCCGAACAGCAGCGATTGGCAACCGAGCAGAAGACGGCTTTGCCACAAGGTACGCGAGCGAACCCGATCTATCTGCCGGCACCGCACGAAGTGGCGATAGCGTTTTATTCCGCGTTCACCACAGAGCCGACGCGCAGCAGCGAACAGTGGCTGCACGAAAGCTTATGGCACAGCATACAAGTGATTTTCTGGGGGTTTACACTGTCGTCCCTGCTCGGTGTACCTATTGGCATACTGTGCGGCACCTATGTCGCCTTCTCAAAGCTGCAGGAACCGTTCATCGAGTTCTTCCGGTACTTGCCCGCGCCGGCTTTTGGTGCACTGGCTGTCGCCATACTGGGTATTCATGATGGCCCCAAAATTGCCATTATCTTTCTCGGAACATTTTTTCAACAGGTGCTCATCATCGCCAATACCACGCGCAAGCTGGACGTTGCGTTACTGGAAGCGGCGTTGACGCTGGGCGCGAAAAAATTTCAACTGCTGTTCAGGGTGGTGATACCGGGCATTCTGCCAGACCTGTTCCGCGACCAGAGAATACTGTTGGGATGGGCCTGGACCTACCTGATTGTCGCCGAGTTGATCGGCACCAGTTCCGGCATCACCTGGTTCATCACTCAGCAGGCCCGTTACAAGAATTTCGAGAACGTCTACGCCGCCATCATTATGATTGGCATCATCGGCGTGGTGACAGACATTTTGCTGGCCAAACTCGGCAAGCGTTTATTCCCTTGGGAAAAAGAACAGGTTAAGGCTTGAGCCAATGACACAGATAGAACTACCAAGTTACCTGGAGCAAAGCGAGGCGGTAAGCGCCCGTTTTGACAAACTGAAACAGCGTGAGGTGATTCTCGAGGTGAAACACCTCGGCAAACAATTCAACTCCCAGCAGGGGCTTGTGACCGCGCTCAAGGATATCAACTTCAAAACCCACAGACGCGAATTCGTTTGCGTCATCGGGCCCTCGGGTTGCGGGAAATCGACCTTGATCAGAATTCTGGCCGGTCTGGAGTCACCGAGTAGCGGCGAAGTCCTGCTGGACAACAAGCCGGTGTTTGAGCCCGGTCCCGATCGCGGCATGGTGTTCCAGGGTTACACACTATTCCCCTGGCTGAACGTCAAACACAATGTGATGTTTGGCCTGGAGATGCAGGGATTTACCAAAGCCACGGCAGAGAGTGAAGCACTGAACTGGATAGAACTGGTTGGGCTGGACAGGTTTGCGGATGCTTACCCTCATCAATTGTCCGGCGGTATGAAGCAGCGCGTCGCAATTGCCAGAGCGCTGGCGAACAAGCCCAGAATACTGTTGATGGATGAGCCCTTTGGCGCGCTGGACGCGCAAACACGCAGCAAGATGCAGGCAAACCTCATTGAGATATGGCGCAATATTGACATTACAGTAGTGTTTATCACCCACGATCTGGATGAAGCCATCTATCTCGCTGATCGCATCCTGGTACTGCAAGCAAACCCGGGAGAGGTGGCGGAGTTAATCGAAGTCCCGGTGCCCAGGCCGAGACGTTCCGGACAGATTATCTCACCGGAATTTCTCGCCACCAAAAAGCGCCTGGAGGAACTGATCCACCCCCCTAGCGAAGAGGATGACGCCGATGGCTTGCACATGATCCGCATGGCCCATGTTGGCGACGATGTAGAGATTATGGAATAATGTGGGTCCTTTTCTTCACAAGCCACCAGGACGCCCTGGCTGGTATAGCTCGACCGGGACGGCCCGCGGTGCATTGTTATGCTGTGGCGCAACTGTCCTGAAGGGCTAACACCCAATCTACGACATATAAACTCTCTGTACCTGGCGTATCCGCTGGCCACTTGCGGCCTGTCGTCACGCGCGTATTTTGCACCTTCGAACACGATAGCGACTAGCCAGCGCACGCCGCCTGATCAGTCACCAACAACCCAACATGCGAGTAGAGGTAGGCAATGAACAACACGATTCACTATAAGGACACCCTACCCGGCGGATGTCACTGGTCGGTGGTGATCAAAAAGGGATTGACTCTGCGACTGACAGACAATCAGGGTGGCGCCAACGTCGGTATGCTGCTCTACAACCCGGAAAATTTGTTGGAGCGATATAACGCGCCCGATACGCTCAAGTGCCAGCACACGTTCAAGCTGACGCGCGGCAACTGCCTCTACTCCGATATGGGCCGCGTATTTTGCTCTATCGTCGAGGATACTGCGGGCTGGCATGACACGGTATGTGGCAACACTACCAAAAAAATAGTCGCGCAAAAATGGGGCGAACGAAACTATCAACAGTACCGCAACGACTGGCAACTGAATGGTTACGACTCCTTCCTGGTAGAAGTTGCGAAATACGGTTTGGGAAAGAAAGATCTCGCGGCCAATCTCAACTTATTCAGCAAGGTGTCCGTGGATGACAGCGGTGCGATGTCCTTCGATGCGGCCGCTGCAGTAGCGGGAAGTTTCATCGACTTGCGCTTCGAAATGGATACTCTGGTCGTGCTCCACACCTGCCCCCACCCACTGAACCCCGCACTGGAATACCCCAAAAAACCGGTCAGTTTCCAATTAATGACTAGCGACGCAATGACGGAAGAAGATTTGTGCAAAAACCACTGCGCAGAAAACCAGCGCGGTTTCCAGAATACGGAACTCTACACACTGGGCCAATCCTGAGGGACGGCCGGCAACTGATTGCGGAGACACACCATGATTAAAGAAAGTGCATTGCAACCGGAACAGGCGGTGTACCGCGAAGTAGTAAACGCGGGAGACTACTACCTGCGCCCGATGAAACAGGGTCAAACCATTCGCATACTGGATCTGGAGGGCAACCAGGCCGCAGATACCCTGTTCTACAACGAGCACGACCCCAGCGAACGCTACAGCGCCATCGACACCATTCGCGAACAGGGCAATGTCTACCTCACCGCTGGAACCGTACTGCTCAGCAACGAGGGAAACCCTATGTTGGAGATCGTTGCCGACACCTGCGGACGCCACGACACCCTCGGCGGCGCCTGTGCCACTGAATCCAATACGGTGCGCTATGCACTGGAAAAACGCTGCATGCACGCCTGCCGCGACTCGTGGTTACTCGCTGTTGCAGAACACGAAGAGTTCGGTATGAGCAAGCGTGACATCACGCACAACATCAATTTTTTTATGAATGTGCCGGTCACAGCCGAAGGCGGCCTGACCTTTGCAGACGGTATCAGTGACGCCGGAAAGTATGTGGAGTTAACCGCCAGCATGGATGTTCTCGTGTTGATATCCAACTGTCCGCAATTGAACAATCCCTGTAACGCCTACAACCCCACCCCGATCGAAATACTGATCTGGAACTAAGTTCATTCGCCTGGGAAGAGAGCATTATGTTTAGCAAGGTACTCATTGCGAATCGCGGCGCGATCGCCACGCGAATCATTCGGACGCTGCAGCGACTGGGGATAGAATCCGTCGCTGTGTACAACGAGGCGGACGCACAGTCGCTGCATGTGCAGCGCGCGGATATCGCCGTTAACCTCGGCGCGGGCTCAGCCGCCGAAACCTATCTGGATATGGACAAGGTACTGCGGGCAGCACGCGATACCGGTGCTCAGGCGATTCATCCCGGTTACGGATTCCTCAGTGAGAACACCGAGTTTGTCGCACGCTGTGAAGCACAGGGGCTGGTATTTATCGGCCCCACTACAGAGCAAATGGAGCTATTCGGCTTAAAACACCAGGCCCGCGATGCCGCCGAGCGGGCAGGTGTACCACTGGTACCTGGCTCGCCGCTATTGCAGACACTCGACGACGCTATCGCCTGGGCCGGGAACGTGGGCTATCCAGTGATGCTAAAGAGTACCGCCGGGGGTGGCGGTATCGGCATGCAGGTTTGCGCGAATGTTGATGTGCTGCGGTCGGCCTGGGACAGCGTCAGACGTCTGAGCGCGAACTACTTTGCCAATGACGGTGTCTTCCTCGAAAAATACATCGCCAATGCCCGCCATATCGAAGTGCAAATCTTCGGCGATGGCGAAGGCAATGCAATCGCATTGGGTGAACGTGATTGCTCCGCCCAGCGCCGCAACCAGAAAGTCATCGAGGAAACGCCCGCTCCCAACCTCCCCGAACCCGCCAGGCAGACATTGCACGCAACCGCAGAGCGCCTGATGGCGTCAGTCAGCTATCGCAACGCCGGTACGGTGGAATTTATCTACGACGCAGACAGTCAGCAGTTCTACTTTCTGGAGGTCAATACTCGGCTGCAGGTAGAGCACGGTGTCAGCGAAGAAGTATGGGGCGTCGATCTGGTGGAGTGGATGCTGCAACAGGCGGCGGGCGAGCTCACCGACCTGCATACCCTGAAGGCGTCACTGTCACCGCGCGGACATGCTATTCAGGTACGTGTGTACGCGGAAGATCCGGCGCAGGATTTTCGTCCCTCGGCGGGGTTGCTGTCACTGGTTAGCTGGCCGCAGGCGGAGGGATTGCGCATTGATCACTGGATCGAGTCCGGCATAGAGGTACCGGCGCTGTTCGATCCGATGCTGGCCAAAGTCATTGTGCACGCCGCCGACCGGGCAACGGCCCTGGCGCAGTTGACCGATGCACTTGCAGCCAGTGAGATCTACGGTATCGAGACCAATCTGGCGTATCTTCAGGCCGTGCTGTGCGGCGTTACCTGCCAGCGTGGCGAGCTGCTGACACGCAGTCTCGCGGAGTTCGCGTTTGCACCGGATACGGTGCAGGTACTGGTAGCCGGCACCCAAACCACGTTGCAGGACTATCCCGGCCGAGTCGGCCTGTGGCACGTTGGCGTACCGCCTTCCGGCCCCATGGACTCGCTTTCTTTCCGGCTCGCCAACCGTCTATTGAACAATAGCGTGGATGCGGCGGCACTGGAGATAACGCTGAATGGCCCGACACTGAAATTCACTCGTACCACTGCGATTGTCCTGACGGGAGCCACAATTGAAGCCAGCCTGGAAGGAGACCTGCTGCCGATGTTTGAGGCGATCACCGTGCATGCCGGGGGTGTACTCAAGCTGGGGAAGGTCAGTGGCAATGGCGCCCGCGCTTACCTGGCAGTGGTCGGTGGCTTTCAGTGTCCGGACTACCTCGGCTCAAAATCCACGTTTACGCTAGGCCAGTTTGGTGGCCACGTGGGCCGCGCGCTGCGCGTGGCCGATGTCCTGCACCTGGCGAAACCCACTGCATCGCCGCAGCGGGTTGTACCGGAGCTGCCACCGTCTCTAAAGCCCGACATTGGCAGCGAGTGGACGCTGCGCGTCATCTACGGGCCCCAGGGGGCGCCCGATTTTTTTACCGACAATGATATCACCACGTTTTTCGATACGGCGTGGGAAGTGCACTACAACTCCAGCCGCACCGGCGTCCGCCTGAAAGGCCCTAAACCCGATTGGGCCAGAGAGACGGGCGGCGAGGCCGGCCTTCACCCTTCCAACATCCACGACAACGCCTACGCCTTCGGCACGGTGGATTTTACCGGCGACATGCCGGTGATTCTCGGCCCGGACGGTCCATCACTGGGGGGCTTCGTGTGCCCCGCTACCGTGATCTCTGCCGACCTCTGGAAACTCGGCCAATTAAAGGCGGGAGCCACCTTGCGTTTTGAACCGGTGAGTTACGCGCAGGCGGTCATCCTTGAGGCGGAGCAACTCGCCAGTATCGAGCACCTGCAAGTGAACAACACGCCTGCCAGCGCATCCTGTGAACTCACCTCCCCCATTGTGCATAGCACCACCGTATCCGGTGATGAGGTCATCTGCCGGCTTGCCGGAGATCACTTCTTGTTGATCGAACTGGGCCCGCAGGAGCTGGATATAGAGCGGCGCTTCAAGGTGCATGCGCTGATGTTGTGGTTTGAGGCAAACCCGCTGCCCGGCATCCGGGAACTAACGCCCGGCATTCGCTCTTTACAAATTCACTACGACTCACAACAGGTGACTCTCGCAGCGCTGTGCCGCCATATCGATCTGGCGGCACTGGCGCTGGTGCAAGGCGATGATTTTTCCGTCCCCTCACGCATCGTGCACCTGCCGCTGAGCTGGGATGATGAGGCCTGCCGCCTGGCGATTGAGAAGTATATGCAGTCGGTCCGCCCCGACGCGCCCTGGTGCCCCAGTAATCTTGAGTTCATTCGCCGCATCAACGGTCTGGCAGATATCGATGCGGTGAAAGACATCGTATTTGCAGCCTCCTATCTGGTGATGGGTTTGGGCGACGTGTATCTGGGCGCCCCGGTCGCGACCCCGCTGGACCCCAGACACCGGTTGGTCACCACGAAATACAATCCCGCGCGCACCTGGACAGCAGAGAATTCTGTGGGCATCGGTGGCGCTTATATGTGCGTGTACGGGATGGAGGGGCCAGGCGGCTACCAGTTTGTCGGTCGCACCCTGCAGATGTGGAACCGGTATCGGCAGACGGAAGCCTTTACCAAGCCCTGGTTACTGCGCTTTTTCGACCAGATACGTTTCTACCCGGTTGACGCGCAGGAGCTGCAGCAAATTCGGCGCGATTTTCCATTGGGCAACTATCCGCTAAAGATCGAGGAGACGCGCTTCAGCCTGGCCGACTACCAGCAGTTCCTGCAACAGCACGACAGTGCCATCACACATTTCCAGAGCGGCCGGCAGACTGCCTTTGCCGAAGAATTGGCGCAGTGGAAGCGCGATGGTCAGCTCACGTACGAGCAGGACGAAGGCACTGTCCAGGAAGCCGACGTGGCGGTTTTGCCCGAGGGCACCGCCGCCGTCGACAGCCCTGTGTCGGGCAGCGTCTGGCGGTTACTGGTAGAGGAAGGTGACAGCGTGGCGGCGGGCGATGCGGTGATGATTCTCGAATCCATGAAGATGGAAATTGAGATCCACGCAACACACTCCGGTGGCGTCAGGAAAATTCTCAGGCAGCAGGGCCAGTCCGTCACGGCGGGACAAACCTTGCTGTGGATAGACGAAGCGTCAGATGACAAACCCAGTGAAGGAGAATCGTAAATAATGAGCAACTCGACCAGCCAGAATGCTGCACACAACCTCAGTCTCCAAGCATTAAAAGCGGCCTATTCGCGCGGTGATTTCACCCCCCGGGAACTGATTGGCCAGCTCACAGCGCAAGCCCACCGACAGTCTGAGTACAATGCCTGGATCTCCCTGCTGAGCGCAGCGGAGCTTGAGCCCTACCTGCGCGCACTGGAAACGCAAAGTCCAGATAGCTTGCCGCTGTACGGGGTGCCCTTTGCCATCAAGGACAATATCGACCTGGCAGGGATTCCCACCACGGCCGCCTGCCCCGATTTCGCGTACACCCCCACCGACAGCGCCGCCGTCATCAGCGTACTCATTGCTGCAGGTGCAGTGCCACTGGGGAAAACCAATCTCGACCAGTTCGCCACCGGACTGGTGGGAACCCGCTCGCCCTACGGTGAGGGTAAGAACAGCTTTAATACCGACTATATTTCCGGCGGCAGCAGTGCCGGTTCGGCTATTGCCACAGCCTTGGGACAAGTCAGTTTTGCACTGGGCACAGATACTGCGGGCTCCGGTCGCGTACCCGCCGTGCTGAACAATCTGGTTGGCCACAAGCCCACCAAGGGATTGTTGAGCACACGCGGAGTGGTGCCCGCCTGCCGCACCCTGGACTGTGTGAGTATTTTCGCGCTCAGCTGTGACGACGCGGCAACCCTGCTGGATATCGCCGCCCGTTATGACGCAGCGGACCCCTACGCGCGGCCAAATGCCTTTTACAACCGACAGCGCTACTTCGATACAAGTGGAGGCGGAAGTTTTCGCTTTGGCGTGCCAGCAGTGCTGGATTTTCAAGGCGATACAGAAACACAGGCGTTGTTCGAGAAAAGCGTGCAGCGCCTTGTAGCCCTGGGCGGCGAAGCCGTCAGTCTGGACTTTGAGCCCTTTCTGGAAACTGCCAGATTACTGTACGAGGGCCCGTGGGTAGCCGAGCGCTGGTTGGCCACACGCGATGTTGAGCGCGCGTCCATGCTGCCGGTGATCAACGAAATTATCGCTGGGGCAGAGGGTAAAACCGCAGCTGATGCGTTTGCCGCGCAGTACCGACTGGCGGCCCTGAAACGACAGTGCGACGCCCTGCTGCAAGACCTGGCGTTTGTCCTCACGCCCACCTGCCCGCGATTTTACACACGCGCGGAAATGGCCGAGCAACCGATTGCGAACAACTCTGCGCTGGGCACTTACACCAATTTCGTCAACTTGCTCGATTACAGTGCCACTGCTGTACCGGTGGGCTTTACCGACTGCGGGGTACCGTGGGGCGTAACATTGTTCGGTGCCGCATTCGAGGACGTTCGCCTACTGAGTTACGCCGGTTTACTGCATCGCGATTGTGCACTGCCACTGGGTGCAACCGGCAATACACCTGCACCCACACGCGGCGCGGCCACCGCCGCAATCGCGAAGACCATCGAAGTGGTCGTCTGCGGCGCACACCTGCAGGGACAGCCGCTAAATTGGCAACTCACGGAACGCGGCGGGCAATTCGTGTCGAAGACCAACAGTTCGCCCCACTATCAGCTCTACGCATTATCCGATGGCAAGCGACCCGCCATGGTGAGGCATGACTCAGAGGGTGCGGCCATTGAGGTGGAAGTGTGGTCAATGCCGCACACCAACTTCGGTAGCTTTGTCGCCGGCATTCCCGCACCACTGGGGATCGGCAAAGTGGAAATGGCCGACGGGCGCTGGCTCAGTGGCTTTATCTGCGACGGGTTTGGGCTGGCAGGCGCTGAGAACATCAGCCGCTACGGTGGTTGGCGCAACTGGCTGGCCTCGCGATAGAGCACTATCGCATTGGAAGCGAAGTCATCCAGACATAAGCACTGAAGGCCACGAATATGAAAAATACTTAATGTAGCCGGGATTCCGGCTATTAAGATTAAGTAACCTCTATGCGGTACTCGCCTGGCGGTGGTCCACGCGTTTAGACTCCATGTGCTTTCATGATCATCTGCACTTTCACCAACCAGCCACGTGTGCCACAATCCTCTATGAACTACTAGTTATTAGTCCGTGCTATACCCCCTATGCCATATCATCCTAACCATTGGAGAAACCCATGAGCGAGTGCCCCTTTACCAACCTGCTCGACCCGGACACCTATGCAGGTGGCATGCCTTACAACAAACTCAAGGAAATTCGTGACGCGGGCCCAGTGGTCAAGCTGGAAGACCCCATCACCGGTGTCCCCTACTGGGCAGTGACGCACATCGCCGAAATGGATTATGTATCCAAGAACCCCAAACTGTTTTCCTCTGCAGCGCGCACCGCCTTTCCGATGGAGTTCGGTCAAGACATGGTAGATGGCGTCCACAACCAGACCATCATTAACATGGACCCGCCCCAGCACCAGAAGGTACGCCGTATTGTCCGCAATGCGTTCACGCCCAAGCATGTTGAGTCCTACGCCCCTAAATTTCGCGAACACGCCAAGCGCATCATTGACGCCGTCGCTGCCAAGGGGGAGTGCGAATTCGTGGAGGACGTTGCGGCAGAGCTGCCGTTAATCGCCATTCTGGAATTGCTGGGCGTCCCGCTTGTGGACCGTAAAAAGTTCTATGACTGGACCAACACCATGATCTTTGCCGATGACCCCGATATGAGTATTTCCGAAGGGGAGGGACAACTCGCGGCGCTGGAAGTCGTCCAGTACGCCCTGAATCTGGCAGTTCAGCACCGAGAAACGCCGATGGATAACATCACCGGTGCGCTGCTGGACGCGGAACTGGAAGGTGCACCCATCTCCGAAGGCATGTTTGGCTGGATGTTCATTCTTATCCTGGTGGGAGGGAATGAATCGACCCGTACTGTCATCGCCCAGGGTATGCGGTTGCTGATGGAACATCCGGACCAGCTACAGTACCTGGTCGATAACCCTGACAAGATCGGCAACGCCTGCGAGGAAATCCTGCGCTACAACACCGCGTTTATCTCGATGCGCCGCACGGCGACAGAAGATACCGAACTGGGCGGCCAGCAAATTCTGAAAGGCGACAAGATCGTGCTGCACTATCACGCTGCCAACCACGACGAGAATGTGTTTGGCGAGGACGCCATGGAATTTGATGTCAAACGCGCCGAGCGCATGCCAGACCTCTACAACCAGCTGCGCTCCTTTGGTATCGGGCAGCACTTTTGCATCGGCTCACACCTTGCCCGCCTGGAACTGAATATCATGTTCGAGGAGCTGATCCCGCGTCTGCGCAACCCCCAGCTAAAAGGCAAGCCACAGTTTGTCCGGTCATTTTTCGTCAATGCAATGAAAGAGCTACGTATTACCTTTGACGCAGAGAATGCCGATACCCGGGCAGCCTGAATAGCGCGCTCCCCAGAGCGCAACTCAAATGCCATAGCGGTAAAGAGCGGTAGATATTTATCTCTGACTGATCTACTCTTCGCTTAGCTTTCTATAACAGCTAATTGGAGCCAGAATAATGACGATGAAATCAACGCTGGCAGTGCTCTGCCTATCTTCTCTTGTTACAAGCACTGCCCTGGCGGCAGTTGCACCCGATCAAGCCGCCCGACTGGGCAAGGATCTGACGCCTATTGGCGCGGAAATGGCAGGGAATGCCGATGGTAGCATCCCGCCCTGGGACCCTGCGGGGACGCCGACACCGGCGAACTTCGTCGCTGGCTCAGACAACTACGTCAATCCATATCCCGACGAAAAGCCGCTGTACACCATCGATGGCAGCAATTGGAAGGAGTACGCGGAATTTCTGACCGTTGGCACGCAAGCCATGTTCGAGAAATTTGGCAAAGACGGTTACAAGATCCACGTCTACCCCTCCCACCGCGGCACTATCCGTCCAGAGTGGTATAACGCCAACTCATTCAAGAACGCCACTGGCGCTACGCTGGTTGAGGACGGCCAAAAGATTGATGGCAACTTGCCTGGTGTGCCCTTCCCGATTCCGCAATCGGGCCTGGAAGTCATGTGGAACCACATGATTCGCTACGCCGAAGATACGACACTGGAATCGGATGTTTACTATGTCGGCTCCAACGGCTCACCCGTTCTGTCAACTACCGGCTCCTCAGTCTCGGTTTTCCCGATGTACCAGGAGGAGAACCGCGATAAAGTTGTCGGCGAGACACCTTTCACCAAACTGCGTATCAACTACGACGCGCCTGCGCGTCGCGCCGGTGAGATTTTGCTGGTGCACGAGCCCGGTGCCGACTACACAGAAGGTAAAGGCCGTAAAGCCTGGCAATACCTGGTCGGTCAACGCCGTGTGCGTCTGGCACCAGCCGTGTCTTTCGACACACCCAACCCCGGTGTAGCAGGAACGTCTACTTACGATGATGCGTTCATCTACAACGGTTCACCCGAGCGCTTTGACTGGACGCTGATTGGCAAGAAAGAAATGATTGTCCCTGCGTCCAACTACGACATGATGTTTCAGGGAACGGTACTGGATCTACTGGGCGAGAAGTTTCTCAACCCGGAGAAAATTCGCTGGGAGAAACACCGCGTTTGGGTCGTGGACTCCAACCTGAAAGAAGGCAAGCGCCACCTGTACAGCCGCCGCACGTTTTACATAGACGAGGACAGCTGGAGCGCAGTGTCGGGTGAAATGTACGATGGCCGGGACCAACTGTGGCGCGTACAGTACGCCTACGGCGCTAACCTGTATGACCGTAAATCCGGCTTCGGCTCATCCTACGGCTCCTACGATCTTCTGCAGGACATTTACAACCTGAGCGGCAAACCCGTCCCCGGCAAATTTCAAAACGGCGTGGACAAGCCCAACAAGTACTTCTCTCCAGAAGGTATGGCCCGCGGCGGTGTTCGCTAGCGGCGACTAAACAGCGCGCTTCGGCGCGCAGTTTGAAAAAGAGGCTGGCACTGCGCCAGCCTTTTTTTTCGCCCGGATTAAGTGAATTCATAGCCAATTGAACCAGAGCCCGCTTCCCGCGCGGGATGCGGCCACGGTTCACTGATTTTTCGATGAAGCGGAACCGACGCCAAGACAAATTTCTGGTTACTTTCCGGGCAAAAACCGCGAAAATCACCCCCCTCTTTTTATTGAGCTCAGCGAGGATCCCCAATGTTCACGATCAACCAGTATTTTGATGGCAATGTCGCCTCTATAGCTTTCCAGACAGCAACCCTGCCAGCCACTGTCGGTGTGATGGCCGTAGGCGAGTACGAGTTTGGCACCACCCAGTTGGAAACCATGACCGTCGTCAGCGGCGCACTCACTGTCAAATTGCCGGGCAGTAGCGAGTGGCAAACCTATAACGGCGGTGAGCGGTTCGTAGTCCCCGCCAACGAAAAATTCCAGCTCAAAGTCGCCGAAGAGACGGCCTACCTGTGCACCTATGAATAATCCGGTGGACAATCAGGTCCGCATCGATCAGCTCAACGCTATGGCGCCCGGCTTTATCAAGATGCTGGGGGGCAAGATCGTGACAGTCTCTCCTGCGGAGGTGTCCTGTGCCTTTGAATTTGACGTCAGTACAGACTTTTGCCATTCAGTCGATGTCGTGCAGGGCGGCTTCGTCACGGCCATGCTGGATGCTGCCATGAGCCACGCCGTTTTCGCCGCGGTAGACAATATCGCCAGTGTCTCCTCGCTGGAAATCAAAACCAGCTATCTGGCTCCGACCCGCGCAGGCTACCAGCGGGTGGTGGGAAAAGTTATCAAAAGCAGCTACAAAACCGCGTTTTTGGAGGGCCAGATCTACAATGCTGAAGGCCTGCTAACGGCCACAGCCAGCTCAGTCGCAAAACTCGTGCGCGCAGCAGCGTGACAAAACTCAATCCACGCCAACGCGAAGCGGTGCGTTATATCGACGGCCCACTGCTCGTCCTCGCCGGTGCTGGCAGCGGTAAAACCAGTGTGATCACCGAAAAAATCGCCTATCTGGTGAATACCTGCGGCATCGACGCCAGCCATATCGCCGCCGTTACCTTTACCAACAAGGCCGCCCGCGAGATGAAGGAACGCGTGGGCAGGCTGCTGCGCGGGAATGCCGCCGAAGGCCTGACCGTAAGCACCTTTCACCAACTGGGACTCAAGATCATCCGCACGGAGCGCAAGGAGCTGGGCCTGAAATCGGGGTTCTCCATTTTTGACGGCGAGGATACCCGCACCCTGATACGCGACCTGCTGATTCAGCAACATGGCGCTGAGGGCGACCAGGCCAATACCATTGCCCAGCGTATTTCCAGCTGGAAGAGTGACCGCATGCTTCCGGAAGAGGCGCTGGCCAAGGCCACCAGCCCGGCAGACATCCTGTGCGCCCAGGCTTACCTGCGCTATAAGCGCGCACTGAAAGCCTACAATGCACTGGATTTCGACGATTTGATCCTGTTACCTACCGTTCTCTTCGAGCACCATCCGGCCATTCTCGAAAAGTGGCAGAACCAGATACACTATTTGCTGGTGGATGAATATCAAGATACAAACTCCAGTCAGTACCTGTTGGTGAAACAGCTGATCGGAATGCGTGGCGGACTGACAGTGGTGGGTGACGATGACCAGTCCATCTACGCCTGGCGCGGCGCGCGACCCGAAAATCTGGTGCAATTGCAGGAAGATTTCCCGGGACTGAACCTGGTAAAGCTGGAGCAGAACTACCGCTCCACCGCGCGTATCCTCAAATCCGCAAACACCCTTATTGCCAACAACCCACACGTGTTCGAAAAGCAACTGTGGAGCGAACTGGGCTACGGTGAACCACTGCGCGTCCTGCGCTGCACCGACGAGCAACACGAAGCGGACCAGGTGGTGGCGGAAATCCTCGACCACAAATTGCGCAAGCGCACCCGCTTTGGCGAATATGCCGTGCTCTACCGCGGCAATCACCAGTCGCGCCTGATAGAGCTGTCCCTGCAAGCCCAGCAGGTTCCCTATCACCTCAGCGGCGGAACCTCGTTTTTCGCGCGCAACGAGGTGAAGGACATCATGGCCTACCTGCGTCTGGTCATCAACGAGAACGACGATAACGCCTTTCTGCGCATTGCCAATGTCCCTCGGCGCAAGCTGGGCACCTCCACGCTGGAAGCGCTGGGCAACTTCGCACTCGCCAACCACTGCAGCCTGAACCTGGCCTGCGGGCGTATCGATGCCGACGCAGTCTCAGAGGGAGGCTTGCAACGCCTGCAGGAGTTTCGTCGCTGGATGGACGGTGTGCGGCGCAACTGCGAGGGCGAAAATGGCATCTCCGGCGTGCGCCAGATGATCCGCGACATGGATTACGAGGGCTGGTTGGGGCAGCTCAGCTCCAGCGAGGAGGTGGCCGAGCGACGCATGGGGAATGTCAATTTCCTGATCGATGGCGTACAGCGCGTGATGGCCAGCGAGCAAGTGGGGCTGGACGAGGCCATCGCGCGGCTGATGCTGCGCGACCTGCTGGAGCAGCAGGATGAGGAGGAGAAAGGGCCTGATAGCGTACAACTGATGACACTGCACGCCTCCAAGGGGCTGGAGTTTCCGCACGTATACATTATCGGTATGGAAGAAAACCTGCTGCCGCACCGCGTGAGCGTCGAAGAGAACAATATCGAAGAAGAGCGACGGCTGGCCTATGTCGGCATTACCCGTGCGCAGCAAACCCTGACCATGAGCATGGCACTGAAACGACGCCAGTTTGGCGAGACTATCCGCTGCGAGCCGAGCCGGTTTATTGCGGAGCTGCCACAGGATGACCTGCAGTGGCAAGGTGGCGGAGAGGAAACACAGGAGGCCAACATCGAACGCGGTCAAGAAACCCTGGCGGGGCTCAAGAACCTGTTTGCCTGAGCAGTTCTACTGGACGCCCATCCCCAGTTTCTTCTTCACCCTTTCGCGCGTGGTTTGCACGATGGCATAAAACCCGGGAATAAATACCGTCCCCACCAACAGCGCCGCGAGCATACCGCCAAATACCGTGATGCCCAGCGAGCGCTGTCCGTACGCGCCAGCACCACTGGCGAATACCAGCGGCAGGATGCCCAGAATAAATGATACCGCCGTCATACACACGGCCCTGAAGCGCAGGCGGCCCGCCTCGCGCGCCGCGACCAGGATGTCCACACCCTCCTGTTCTCGCTGGTGACGGGCAAACTCCACGATCAGAATAGCGTTTTTCGCCGCCATTCCGATCAGCAACACCACACCAATCTGGGCGTAGAGATTGAGCGCCACACCGGACATCAGCAGGGCCGCGATGGCACCCCCTATGGCCATTGGCACCACCAGAATAATGGCCACAGGAATGGACCAGCTCTCGTACTGCGCTACCAGAAACAGGTACACGAAGATCAGCGCGAGGCCGTAGGCATAAATCGCAACATTGCCCGCTTCCTGCTCCTGAAACGCCATACCGGTCCACTCCATGCGGTAACCGGCTGGCGCCGTTGTCGCGATCAGGTTCTCAAACGCCTGCATCGCCTCCGACGAACTGTAACCCGGCGCCACATTGGCGCGAATGGAGGCGGCGCGATAAAGGTTGTAACGCGGTGCGACGTCCGGGCCTAAAATTGGCCGTGTGGTGACCAGCGCATTGAGAGGTACCATCTCGCCGCTGGAGGACTTCAGAAAAAAGTGATCCATGGCTGACAGATCGGAACGGAAGGGCGCCTCGGCCTGCATAATGACCTTGTAGGTCTGGCCAAACTTATTGAAGTCATTGACATACAACGAGCCCATCTGCGCCTGCAGTGTCATGAAAATCTCGCTCAGCGATACACCGAGATTTTTCGCCTTGATCCGATCCACATCGATAAAATACTGCGGCACATTGGCCCGGTAAGTACTGAAAACGCTCTCCAAGCCCGGCGTCTGGTTGCCATCCACGATGATGTTATTGAGTACCGCGGCCAACTCCGCGGGCGGTCTGGACAAGGTGTCCTCCAACATCAGTTCCAAGCCGCCTACCGCCCCCATACCCGGCACCGACGGCGGCGCAATGGCGAATATCTGCGCTTCCGGGACTTCCATAAACGCCCGTCCATTGATGCGCGCGGCTACGTTGAACGCCGAGTCCCGGGGCTCCTTGCGCTGCTCCCACGGTTTGAGAACCACGAACAAAGTGCCGCCATTGCTGCTCTTCGCGCCACTGAGCACAGAGTAGCCCGTGATACCGGTGACGACTTCCACCGCCGAATCCTGCTTCAGCAGCGCCGTGACCTTATCAACCACCAATTTGGTGCGGGACAAAGATGACGCATCCGGCAGCTGGATGTTGATCAGCAGCAGACCTTTGTCCTCGCTCGGTACAAAGCCGGTGGGCGTATTCATCACACCAAAAAATAGCGCCGCCATCCACGCGAAGAAAATCACGCCGACCACCAATAATTTGCGCAGCACCCACTGCACACCCGAATCGTAGACGCCCGTCAGCTTGCCAAATGCGCCGAGAAACTTTCGATACCACAGCGGGTCCTTACTCCCTCCCGATTGCAGTAAAAGGCCGCACAGGGCCGGACTCAGGGTCAGCGCGTTGATCGATGAAAAGATCACCGCGACACAAATTGTCACCGCAAACTGTCGGTACATTTCACCCGTAATGCCGGGCAGCATCGCCACGGGTACGAACACGGCCAGCAATACCAGTGTCGTTGCGATGATGGCACTGCCCACCTCGCGCATAGTGACCAGCGCGGCATCCCTGGGCGTCATTGTCGGATCTTCGCGCATGTGCCGATCGCAGTTCTCGATCACCAGGATGGCGTCGTCCACCACAATACCAATCGCCAGGATCAGACCGAACAGGGTGACCGTATTGATCGACATACCCAGCATCTGCAGCACCGCAAAGGTCGCCACCAGTGACACCGGTATCGCCACGGCAGGCACCAGCGTCGCGCGCCAGTTGCCCAGGAACATAAAGGTGATGGCGATGACCAGTGCGACCGCCTCAAGCAATGAGATGAGCACCTGTTTCACCGCCGTGGACACATAGCGGGTGGTGTCGTAGCTGTTTACATATTCCAGCCCTTCGGGAAAATACCTGGACAGCTCCGCCAACGCCTCGTCCACCGCGGCGCCAGCGGCCAAAGCGTTGGCATCCGTCAGTGTATACAGCGCGACGTTGACCGCCGGTCGACCATCAATCTCTCCCGAAAAATTGTACTCCGCCTGACCCAGCTCCACCCGCGCGACGTCCCGCAAGTAGATGGCAGAGCCATCGTTGCGCGCGCGCAGCACGATATTATCGAACTCTTCCACATCCTGCAGTCGCCCCTTCGCCTGCAGGGTGTACTCCGTTTGCAGCGGCCCTTCAAACGGTGGCGCGCCGATTTTCCCCGCCGCCACCTGCACATTCTGCTCAAGCAGCGCACTGCGTATATCCGCTACTGACAACCCCAGATTGGTCATGCGATCGGGGTCCAGCCACAGACGCATGGAGTAATCCGCTTCGCCCATAATATCCGCAGAGGAAATACCTTCCACGCGCGCCAGTGCACTCTGCACATTAATCTTGACGTAATTGGAGATGAACTTGTAATCGAGAGAATTATCGGGGGACGTGAAACCCACCATCTTGAGCATATCCGGCGAACGCTCGGCAATGCTCAAACCCATTGCACGTACTTCGGCCGGCAGCGAGGGCTCTGCCAGCTTGACCCTGTTTTGCACCCGCACCAATGCCATATCGGCGTCGGCGCCCACCTTGAACGTCACCATCAGAGAGTAGCTGCCGTCATTAGCACTTTTGGAAGACATATAAATCATGTCTTCCACGCCGTTCACAGCATCCTCAATCGGCGCCGCGACTGTCGCCTCAACAATATCCGCGGAGGCACCGGGATACACGCCACTGACCACGATATTCGGCGGCGAGATATGCGGGTACTCGGTGACCGGCAACATATACACCGACAGGGCACCCGCCAGCGTCATGACAATGGCGATCACCAATGCAAATTTGGGCCGCTCAATAAAGAAGGCGCTGAACATGGGCTATTCCTGCTGCTCGAGGCCGGCTATGGATTTGCTCTGCACCACCATTCCGGGCCGCACCTGCTGCAAACCGCGCACGATCACCTGATCGCCCTCATCAACACCCGCCTGAACCAGCACTTTATCCTCGCGCCGCTCACCCAGTGTCACATTGTGTCGCTCCACCGCGCCCTCCGCTGTTACAGTCAACACAAAACTGCCCTGCTGGTCGGCCTGCACCGCCGACTGCGGCAGAAATAACGCCTCCCGCAACTCGGTGTCACGCAACACCACGCGTACATACTGGCCCGGTACCAGCACTGAATGTGGATTGGGAATACGTGCCCGCGACTCAAGCGTACCGGTGGCCTGATCGATGCGATTGGCGATGTAGTAAATCTGGCCCACCTCCGGATACGTCGCGCCGGTAGTCAACTCCAGAGTGACTTCGATGCGACTGATTGATCGCAACTCCCGGTCGCGATCCAAATTGTCGCCTATGGCGGCCACATAGGTCGCTTCACTGACCTGAAACACCGCATCAATCGGATCGATGCTCACCAGAGTGGTGAGATTCCCGGAGCTCGGGCCCACCAGATCACCGACGCTGGCAGAACTGCGGCCAATACGACCGGTGATAGGCGCGAGAATTTTAGTGAAACCAAGATTGACTTTGGCGCTGGTCACCTGTGCGTCGGAGGACTCAATACGCGCGTCTGCATCGCGCTTCTTGGCCTTCAGGTTATCCATCTCTGACTGCGAAATGGCGCCCTTGGGCAACAGTTCCTTACCGCGTTCAAAGTTGCCCTTGGCGTTAATCTGATTGGCCTGCGCTGACGCGAGGTCGGCCTTGGCCCGGGCTAGCGCCGCCTCATACTCTGAGGCATCAATGGTGTACAACACGTCCCCCACAGTCACGAGCTCACCTTCGCGGAAATCCCGACTCAGCAAATACCCCGTCACGCGGGCCTGAATGGCCACGTCATTTTCGGCCTGCAATCGGCCTACATGGCGGTAGATAGGCTGGAACGGCTCTCGCTCAACGCTATCAACAACCACCTCTAGCATCGGGCGGGCGGGCTCTTCCATGGAACACGCTGTAAGCAATGTCACCCCCAGAATGAGCACTGCAATGGGTTTCTTCACAACTTAATCTCCCGATTCACATGCCTGGACCGGCCCTGCCGATAGTAACAGGGTGTATCACCGCTGTACTAAAAGTGTGCCGCGCCTAACCGTTTGAGAAAAAAAAGGCCGCAGTGCTAAAACACTGCGGCCCTGGTTTACAGCGTCGCGCCTACTGGCTGTTGGACACCATGTA
The DNA here is from genome assembly GCA_037969215.1 of Halioglobus sp. Taxonomy (GTDB): domain Bacteria; phylum Pseudomonadota; class Gammaproteobacteria; order Pseudomonadales; family Halieaceae; genus Marimicrobium. Next base: position 38,660 of record JBBKWY010000150.1, on the reverse strand, counting down.
ATCTACCGATGCGTGAACCTCCTCGTCGGTGCAGCTCATGCAACCGCCTTTTGCCATCATGCCAGTACCCGGAACACCCCCGGTGCCACTGGCGTAGAGCGCCTCCTTGCCCTTGGCAATGCGCTCCGCCCAGGCATTGACATCGCCAACCTTGGGGGCGCCGGCCGCGCCAGTGCTGTGACAGGCGATACAGGCCGCGTTGTAAACTTGCTCACCCGTACGCGGGCCACTGGGAGCGGCGGCGACAGCGGGTACACCGCAGGTGGCGTCTCCTTCCATGCAGGACTCCCCAACCGGCTTGATGCGAGCTTCGATGGCGGCGCGCTGGGCATCTGTCAAATCCGCAGCAAATGCACTGGTGGCCAGCAGAACGGCCAGAAAACTGAAAGCGACACGATTAATCACGATATATTCCTCTCTTTGGTAAGGCGCGCATTATAGCCACTTATACGTGGCGGGAAAACGTAGGGATTGTAACTATTGCCCGTTGGAGAAAAGCACGACACACTTGCCACTGATCATCTTGCCGCCATTTTTGGTGCTCCGCGCCAAAAAATCGTCTTTTACGAAGGAAAAACGTATGAAACTGTACACCTACGACCCCGCACCCAACCCGCGGCGACTCGCCCTGTTCCTGAAACTCAAAGGTATCGAAGTCGACACACAGCAGATCGACATGATGACAGCCGAGCAGCTGACCGACGCCTACAGACAGATAAACCCGGCCTGCAGCGTGCCCGCACTGGCGCTGGACGACGGCACCCTGCTTACAGAAGTGATTGGCATCTACGCCTATCTGGATGAGCAGCACCCTGAGCCGCCTCTGATGGGCTCTACCGCTCAAGAGCGGGCCGTGGTCATCAGCTGGTGTCACAAGCTGTTTTGCGGCCTGATGATGGCGGTTGCCGGTGTACTGCGCAACCAGGGCAAGTCTTTTGTCAACCGCGCACTGCCCGGCCCACTGGACACCCCGCAAATCCCGGAAATGGTGGAGCGCGGTCTGTTGCAAATACGCCATATCCTGCCCGAAATGGATAAGCACCTGGCCAACTCACCATGGGTGGCAGGCGAGCACTTCAGCGTCGCAGATATCGACCTGTTGGTGTCCATCGATTTTATGGCGTGGATAAAACAGGCGGTACCCGAGGAGTGCACACACCTGCAGGACTGGTATCAGCGCGCTACTGCGCACGTGGCCTGAGCCAGTAGCTGTCCAAAACCCGATCGCGCGGACTCGCGCCCTTCACAATCGGCTGGATATGATGCCGCAAGCCGGCGCCCGCTGCGCTATAACGGAGTATTCTATTGAAGGCTTCCGTGTATGCGACAGCGGCTCAATGCCCGCCTCCCCGCTCGCGCAATGGCACCGTACGTGTGCTGTCTGGCGCTGGCCGTGCTGCAAGCATGCCATTCCAGTGGGCCCGATTCGCCATTCAAACGGTACCTGAGTCAGCTCGAGCTTGCCCTGTCCGTCACCAGGCCCACGGTGCGGACCACACCCGTGCCACTACTGCCCGGCGTCGAGCAGTTGCAGTGGGCCATCCCCCCCGGCAGTATCGATACACTCGATTTCCTGCAGCTCAGCGGCTGTGCCGTACAGGCTAATATCGGCAGGCGCCAGACCCGCCTCGGTCGGTTCGCCAAGCCCTCGCAACGCCTCTTGCTGGAGCTGGAATATCTGCGTCTGGCGCCAGCTTGTATCCACCGCCTGCGCGACGACCACAAGCACGCACTGGCAGATAGCCTCGAAGCGGGCAGGCTGGAGAAAACGGCGCAACTGCCCATGCTTGTTTTCAACACCACCCTGGGCAGCGACGAGTATCACGCCCTCTGGCTCGACACGCCGGTACCGAGCGACTATCCGCGCAGCAGCTCCAATGCGCGCTCATTCGCACTCGCAGCCATCAACGGCCAGGCCCGGCGCTGGCTCAACGGCGATTACCACGCGCACAATCGCGATTTTGAACTGCTGTTGAGCGAAGTTGCAGGCGGCGACGGTGGCTTACACTTGCAGGACTGGTCGCGCCAGATCGACTGGTTGGCAACAGCTGATTTGATGCTGGAACAAGGCATGGCCACGGCGGTTTTATGTAGCGAATACACCGCTGATCCCACCGCAGTCAACCGCACGGCAATAGCAACCGCCTACTTTATCGACGTGATACAACCCCTCATCAGACAATCGCAACTGCACTACCGGGAAATCCTCGCGCCCGTCACGGCACTGGAGACGCAGTTAGGCGGCGCACTACCGCCACTGTATCGTCGTTGGATCACCGCCAGAGCGCAGCACGTTGCGGCTCTCACCCGCGCGCCCGACAACCACCTCAGCTTACTGCATCGTATTCAGCAAGACTGCAAGATCGAGTAAGCAACGACACCGAACAGACGAGCCGTGCCCATTCAATTGAAATTGGCTACACTGAGCCCATACAGGGAACCCAAGGCTCCCACCGCTGAAGGAGATTTTGATGAAATACCCGGCCCCTAATGCCCTGCGTGCGCTCATGCTAGTGTTTCTCAGCGCGCTCATTACTGCCTGCGTCACCGGTCCGCCCACACCCACCATCGACTACAAAGCGGACTACGACTTCACGGCTGTGAAGAAAATCGCTTTCTACGATGACTCCGGCCAAGTGAGCGGCGACAACCCTCTGCAACTGAGCGATATGCAGCGCGACCGCATCGACGATGCCCTGTCGTTCGCTCTGAAAAACAAAGGCTTTGAGATGGTGGAAGATGCCAGCAAGGCTGACCTGCTGGTAAGCTGGAGCCTGTTCACGCAGAACAAAACCAGTGTACAAATCTGGAATACCCCCGGCATGGGCGTGGGCTATGCCGGATACTACGGTCGCTACAATCGCTATGCCGGCTACAATTGCTGGAGTTGCCTCAATCAAACTGATGTCACCGTCAGCAACTACACGGAGGGTACCTTCATTGTTGACATGATTGACCCCACACTTAAAAAATCCGTGTGGCGCAGCGTGATGCAATCGCGCATGAAAGGGAAACACAGCGAAGACCAGGATAAATACAACGCAGTGGCCACGGCTATTTTTGCGTCGTTTCCGCCGGGCAGCGCCACCGCCGGGCAGTAGCCACGTCCCAGGCAGGCGATGGCGCATCGGAATCTGCTGCCGCGACAGCAGGCGTCCCGGGTTGAATTACTCAACCACAAGCCGATAAGCGCCATAGCTGTTATTCGGCCGAACCTGGATAAAATAGGTTTCGCCAGCAACGACTTTGAAGGACACTTCCAGATCAGAGCCAAGTGTCCCGTCATACTGGCTCAGTATCTCGGACTTGTTGCGGTCATACACTTTCAGCCACGGCCGCAGAGTCGTCGAGCGATTCTCCAGCCTCACGCTGATGGTATCCACAGCACCCGCGTTCAACTGGTACCAGTCATTGTCCTGGCCGTCCATGATATTGGCAACAACACTCTTATCGCTGCCTATATCAACTGCGCTAAAGGCATCCTCGTTGGGCTCGAATTTGTCGTAGGTCTGGCTCGGCTCTATCAAAAGTGTGTACTTGCCCTTGGTGTCATAGGGCAACACCTGCACGTAGTAAGTGGTTTGCGGGGCGGCGGCAATCATCTGCGTAACATTTGCCCCGGGAGTGTTGTCGTACTTACTGCTTATTTGTGACTTGTCGGCGTCATACACCTTGATCCACGGCCGCAGTGTGGTTGATTGATTCTGCAGTGTTATCGCGATCAGATCCCTGGCCTTGCCACTGTAATTGAACGTGTAAAAGTCGTTGTCTTCGCCGTCCAGGATTTCGCCACTCACGGCGGCACTCGGCGCAATGGTCGTCGCCTCGAGGATGATATTGTTGGGCTCCAGCTCACTGTTCGTGACGGCACTGTTCTTGTTCGTGCCGTCGCTGGCAAGCGGCTCCGGCGTCACGGTCTGGCTGGACACTGAATCCGCTGTGCTCGCCACTTGTGCGATGCTGGCATCTATCTGGGTCGATTTTGCCTGCAGTAGTTCAGCATTGCCCGATGCTGCCACAGCCTCGGCCTCCACCACCTGCTCGGCCACCATAGCCACTTTCCGGTCGTACTCAACGGCGCCTTGCATACACTGCTGAAACTGGGTCGGGTTGAGCTGCCCGCCTTCCAGCACCATGCAGCAGGTCTTCACATGCAAACCGACTCGCTGTGCGCTTTCAGACAACTCCTGAATCTTTTCACGACTGACCGCAAAAGCGCCCTTATTCTGGATGATCTCAAGATTTGCCTGCAGGCCAGGGGCCGTCTGCTCAAACACCGTGCTGCAATCACCACCTGCCGGTCGAATTATCACATAGGAAAGACCAACCAGAGCGACGATCACGATCGCGATCAGAGTGAGTTTTTGCCAGGGAGCGAGTGCGTTTGGTGCGGTGGCGTTAGACATGAGACACCTCTGTTCTTGCCTCTCATTAGGTTAGCACAGCATTCCCGGTGCTGCCTGTGACCCCAATCCATCCGACGACAGATCCGGCGCACTCACACAACATCACCTATAGTATGTCGTGGAAGTACGGTAATGCCGCGACATCTGCCAGCCCGGAGACCAGGACTATGCTTGCCTACAATGACTTGCGCCCGGAGGAAGACCACAACAAACGGGACTATGCGCTGGTTTTTCCTGAGTTGCAGCATCAAACCGCCGTCAAACAGCGGATAGTCGGAAATCTTCTCGATCTGAAAAACGGTCTGGACGCCTCTGTCGCACCGCGCCGGGCGGACGAGAATCTGATCGTCGCTAGCTGGAATATCAAGGAATTTGGACACACCACGCAACGCCTGCCCGAAGCCTATTTCTACATCGCCGAAATACTGGCCCGTTTCGATTTGATCGCAGTGCAGGAGGTCAAATCAGGTCTGGACGACCTTCGCATTATCCTGCGTCTACTGGGCGACAACTGGGGTTACCTGGTAAACGATATCACCGAGGGCGCCTCCGGAAACTCAGAGCGCAGCTGCTATATCTTCAACAGGGGGCGAGTCCAACTGGCTGGCCTGGCCGGGGAAATTGTACTGTGGGATGAGCTGACCAAAAACTCAACGCTCAAACAACTGAAGCGAACACCGTATATCACCGGCTTTACCGCCGGGTGGAAAACCTTTGCCTTGCTGAACGTCCACCTGCACCCCGGCCAACGTACCGCCGACATCGCGTTGCGCCGCGAAGAAGTCACGCTGTTATTAGCGGCCCTGGCTACAAAACGTGCGAAAAACCGGCTGTGGAATGAAGACATTATTATTGTCGGCGACTTCAATTTTTATGCGGGCGCAAACAAAGACAAGGCAACCGTACAATTAATCCACGGTGCCGGGTATCGAGAGGTCGAGAGCCTTATCGGTGTTGACACCAACGTATCCCAAACAGATGCGTATGACCGCATCTTCCTCACCGGAGGCGAGTACTTTACCCTTGGACAAAATGCCCAGGGCCGCGAAAATGGCGGCGTATTTGACCCGTTCAAGTACGTTTTCAAAGAGGGCGATGAGTCAGTCTACCAGCGGGAAATGCAGGATCACTACGGTGGAACCCTCGACATCTCAGACCCGACCGTCCTGAAAAAATATTTCAAACACTATTGGCGCAAGAACCAGCTCTCTGACCATTTCCCGCTTTGGTTTGAGCTGATAACGGATTCCTCTCCCGTTTTTCTGGAGCGCAACCTACAAAAACTTTCCCAGCAGATTTGACTCACGCCGAGATAATTGGCCCAGCGGCATCCCAAGCGACTTAGTCAGCGAAGAGCTTCTGCAGTGCCGCGCTATCGCAAATTTCCACCCCCCTGTATACCCGTCTTATCCAGACACGGCTTTCCCAGCGCTTGAGAATTTTGTTCGTGCTTTGCCGGGATACGCCCACCAGCGCACCGAGCTCTGACTGGCTTATGGCTACTGTGCCACTACCGTCTGCGGGCACACGCTCCAGCAGGCGCTGCGCCATCCGCTGCTCTGGCGAGTAGAGCAGAAATGCATCGATGGCCGTAAAAGCCAAACGACAATGCTCACAAAGCAATGCGACCAGAGCGCGATGCACCTCGGGGTTGCGCAAACAGACATCCAGTATTGCTTTTCGCGGCAGTATCGCCAACTCCGACATCGCAACGGCGTGGGCATCATGCGTTTTCTCGCCGCCGTCCAGAATTCCGATCTCACCAAACCACTGCCCCGGACGCAAGCGTGTAAAGACAATCTCGTCGCCGGCATAGCTGCTCGCACTGACGCGCACCTCGCCGCTGAGCAGGCCGTAGAGACCGTCGGGTTCACCACCCTTGCTATGCACACGTTCGTGCTCGGCAAAGCGACGAATCTTCGCCACACTGATCAATTCCGCTCTAGCGCGCGCAGGTAAGGCCGCCAACCAGGGGTTCTTGCTCAACGCCATTTTGTCGATCTCGCGCATAATTCCGGCACCACAAAAATTCTATTGCACTAAATGTAAACAAGTTGACAGTCTATCCCGCTTGGGACCGTGATAATAGCGACCTCATCACAGGAGCAAGATCATGCAAGCAACCACTAGCGCTGCACACAACATTGAATTGGACACCCAGCAAATCAGCACCGAAGAATGGCAGCAGCGTATTGACCTTGCGGCAGCCTACCGATTGGTGGCCAGTTACGGCTGGGATGATCTTATCTTTACGCATATCTCCGCCCGTGTTCCCGGCAGCGAGAACGAGTTTCTGATCAACCCCTTCGGCTTGATGTTCGATGAGGTAACCGCGTCCAACCTGGTCAAAGTCAACGACAGGGGTGAAAAAGTGTGCTCCTCGCCATTTCCGGTCAATCCGGCTGGCTTCACCATCCATTCAGCAGTACATCAGGTGCGGCACGATGCCGCGTGTGTGATCCATCTCCATACGGTGCCGGGTACGGCAGTATCGACTGATCCGCGCGGACTCATGCCACTGAACCAGACCGCCCTGTTGGTACGTGATGACATTGCTTATCATGATTTCGAGGGCGTCGCTGTTGACCTCGATGAACGACCGCGCTTGCAGCAGGACCTTGGTGCGAAGAACATCATGCTGCTGCGCAACCACGGCACGCTGACGCTGGGAGCGACTGTGGCAGAGGCCTTCATGCGCACCTACTTTATCGAACGCGCGTGCGCGATGCAGGTGGCAACACTCAGCGCCAGCGGCGGTGAATTCTATGCCACGGAAGCCGGCGTGCAGGACAAGGTCGCAGAGCAGGGACGCGACGAGGAAATAGCGCGCCAGAGTGCAAACCTCCTCGCATGGCCAGCGTTACTGCGCCGCCTTGACCGACTCGACCCTTCGTACAAAGACTGATAACGCAAATTGAGTGGCGACGCCTGGTGCGGCCCAGAGGGCGTGGTTTCTCAAGCCAATAAGCGAGAAATCACCTCTTCCACCAGCGCCGCAGCGCTCCATGACAGCAGTGGAACCAGCAGATAGACCGCTAGACGTAGATTCGTAAGCTGTCCAGTGGGCCACTCGGAAACAGCCTGGATATCGGCTCTTGTACTAAGCAGTGCGGCCATGCGCTGCGGATCAGATCGTGCCAGTTCAACGGTTTGCCGGGCGGGCGGCAGGAGTAGCGTTAACTGCGCAACGACGCGCGCTTTCTCGGCGCGCACCCGCTCACGTATACCCAGTTGCGGGAAAATAAATACCGTTATCGAAAGAATCATATAGGTAATGACCATCAAAAAACCAACATAACCCGATCGCTCCGTCATTGTGCTTCCAACCAGCGAAGTAACCAGCACAAAACTGACGGATAGCAACACCATCAAACCCATGACGGCACCAGCCAGATGGAGCCCGTACCGGGAGAACGCCGCCAGTTGCTCAACACGTAACAAATCGACTTCTACATGCTTCAGTCCAAGCTGACGCATGGCCGCCGCATCGCCGATCACTACGCCCACTGCAGACAAACCAATCGACCAGGTCGTCCAGGCCAGCAGCACCGAAAACAATTCGCCCAGCGCGGCATCAGGCTGGCTGAGCCAGGCAGAGAAGCGGCCGACCTGAGCCTCTTGCAACGCAATGGTGAGAATCCCACCCACAATTACGGCGCGCGGAAATAGCAGCGGCCGAGCTTTGGAGAACCGTTCGATCAGTTGCCGCAGGACGGGATCAGAAGCATCCAGCAGGGGGTTTAATTGTTCCACACATTGCTGGCCTGCGCGGCGCAGCAAGGGCACCACTGAGAGGAAATAACCTACCTGAACTAACAGCAATATGACAAATACACCATCGCGCGCAGGTTGCGACGAAGGCGCACCAAGCTGGGTAGCCACTCGCTCCAGCAGCAACCAGACCAGCCAGCCGATACCCGCAAAGCCAATCCCGGCAAAGACCGGGGAGGTTGCTAAAACACGCATAGTCGAAGACGCCCAGCTGGCATGTCCCGCATTTTTTTCTTCCATGTCAAACGCTACTCCTGAGGCAGTGCCCACTGCAGCCCACACCCTTCCCACATGGATTAATTCGAGCTTCAGTCGAAATTACAATAGCGGAACACGCGGTGTATTAGTGAGGTTAGCACAGCGGAGCCGCTATCGCCTGCAGCGGGTACAGTCAACATCAATGCTCGCCCACGCAATAAAACCCGCACTCGTCGTCTTCCTATTTGCGACGCTGACCAGCCTCCTGACGAGCTGCAGTTCCTCAGACAGCGACAACAAAAATGCAGAGCAACTCATTCAAGGTCTCTTGCTCAGCGGCGATGTGCCCATTGCGGCAGCGACTGTTACGGTATACAGCAGCAGTGATGGCAATGGCACGGAAGCGCAGGGCGCAGGTAGTACCGATACTGCCGGTGCATTCGAGTTCAGTTACACCGCCCCCAGCGATTCATCGGGCGTTTTGCGTGAGTATGATCTTGGCACCTCGTCGCTGCCTATGGGCGTGGCCTCCGACAGTCCGGGCAACGTCTGGGTTTCCCTCTCCGGTGAAATCGACCTGCCCTGCCCTCCACCGATCGACAAACCGCCGTCCACCTATGCCGGCATAGCGATGGTCAATCTCGATGGAGTCCAGCTCAACACCCGCCCAACTGGCCCGCTCTTACCCGACTACAGCGCCCCCGGTGGGCAATGCGATGGTGGTGTATATCGGTCTGGCGTCACCCATCAAGGCCCCGCTCATCGGCCCCCCGCAGCAGCCCTAAATCGAGTCGATCACCGACTTGCCATACCGCGTATGGACAAAAGGACCGCACACCTCCGGCCCGGCACCTTCGCGCAAACGGCGTTCCAACTCCTGTAGCACAGCGCGCGTGATATGCGGGAGCTGATCCATATGCTGCGCGCGAGACAGCCCGACCCAGTGCAGGTCGAGCAGCTCCCCCGAGCCCTGCGGTTGCTCATGCACCTCGCCTTGAATATGCTCGGCATCGATCATAAAAAACCGCGCATCAAAGCGGCGGTTGCGGTAGGGCGGTGTAATGGCACGAGCGATGAAGTGCAGCACATCCAGCCGCGGATTGATGTCGTGCTGCAAAAAATTGGCCCAGTGCGGGGAGCGGGATCGCAATGTGGGCGTGTGCGGTTCACCAAGAACCAGCCCGGTCTCCTCATAGGTCTCGCGGATGGCTGCGAGCGCCAGGGCACGGGCCTTCGTTTCCGAACACCCCCGGCGCAGACGTTTCATCACCTCGGGGTGCAGGTCATGAGGCGGTATGATACGGTTGTCGCCAGCATCCACTCTGCCGCCGGGAAACACAAACTTGTTCGGCATAAACTTATGGCTGGCGGCCCGCTTACCCATCAATACACGCGGCTCCTTGCCCCCGTGGCGCACAATGAGCAAGGTGGCAGCATCCCTGGGCCGCACCGCACGGACATTGCCGCGCAGTTCGCTGTTGGAGATATAGGTAGTGTCACGCTGTTCGTCGCCTTTCATAGGCACGTATCTTGTCATCTCCCGGCGATTTTCCCAATCGAAACAGTAGGAATATTTACTCAAAGTTATACTTTACAAGCCGGGGTGCTTCACCAAAAATCGCGACTTCTTCTCATTCCCAAACCGGGAGTGAGAGCGAGGCGAACAGAGCATGAAAAGCCTGTCGCCACAGAACATCTAACTACGAGATCAGCGTGGTGTGTCCGCTAGTAGTGGCAGCCGGTCAGAACGCATGTTAGACAAATTTACTTTTTGCTCAAAAGGAAAATATGTCTATGAACAAACTGGTTAAAACACCCACCAAGCGTACCGTTCGCAATAGCAAACTGGCCGATGTGTTGGGCCCGGTCGAGAACCTGGAAAGCTACGTCAAGGCCGACTGGTGGAAACATATTTTTAACGCCAACTACCTGCGTACCGACGGTGATGTGGTCAACGACGCCGCCATAACCCAGGCAGAAGTGGACGTTTTTGAGAAAACGCTGGGCGTGGATAAAGATGTCGCCATGCTGGACCTGTGCTGCGGCCAGGGTCGCCATGTCATGGAGTTTTCCCGACGCGGTTACGCGGGCGCGCAGGGCTTCGACCGCTCGCACTACCTGATCAGCCGGGCCCGCGCGCAAGCCAAGAAAGAAGGGCTTAGCGCCACCTTCAAGGAAGGCGACGCGCGCAAGCTGCCCTACAAGAAGAACCAGTTTGACGTGGTCACTATCCTGGGCAACAGCTTCGGCTACTTTGAAAGCGCAGAAGATGACCAACTCGTGCTGGGTGAAATTTTTCGTATATTGAAGCCCAATGGCAAACTGCTCATCGATGTCACTGATGGCGATCACATGCGCGCCACATTCGAGGCGCGCAGTTGGGAATGGATCGACAAGACCTATTTTGTCTGTCGTGAGCGGTCCATCTCCAGCGACAACCAGCGCCTGGTCTCACGGGAGGTCATCACTCACGTGAAGAAGGGTGTAGTGGCGGATCAGTTCTATGCGGAACGCCTTTACAGCAGCGAGCAGCTGAAAGGTTTGCTGGAGGACAACGGTTTTGAAGGTGTCGACATTTGCGAGACTCTGGACACCAGCTCCACGCGCGATCAGGACCTGGGCATGATGGCCAGGCGCAACATCCTGCTGGGGCACGTACACAAGGCGGCCGAACCGGCCCCCGCCAGACAAGACGAAAGGGCAGCACGCATTGCCGTGCTGATGGGCGATCCGCGCAAGAGCGACAAGATCAAACCGGGCGCGACCTGGGATGACGACGACCTGCACACGATCAACGAAATGAAGAAAGCCCTGGCGACTTTACCGGGCTATGACATCACGTACTTTGACAACCACGACCAGTTTATGTCGGACTGTTACAAGTGGAAGAAGGACTTCGACCTGGCGCTGAACATTTGCGACGAGGGCTTCAACAATGACGCCCTGCTAGAGCTGCATGTACCGGCACTGCTGGAGATCATGGACGTGCCATACACCGGTGGCAACCCGCAGTGCCTGAGCTACTGCTACGATAAATCGCTGGTGCGGGGTATGGCCAACGAGATGGGTATTCCTGTGGCAGAGGCCTATATGGTGAACCCTGACGACACCACTTTCATCGAGGTGGCCATCCAGTTTCCGGTGATTATCAAGCCCAATATGGGCGATTCCAGTTTTGGCATTACCGCCGACAATGTGTGCGAAGACGTCAGACAGCTGGAAAATGCGCTGCTCTCCCTGCGCCAGAAGTTCGGCTATGACCAGCCCGTCCTGATTGAACAGTACCTCACCGGCGCAGACATCAGTGTCGGCATTATCGGCAACCCGTCCGGAAAGTTTGAGTTCCTGCCCATTATCGAGGAAGACTATTCAGACTTACCGGAAGGTTTGCCCAGAATCTGCGGCTACGAAGCCAAATGGGACCCGGAATCACCGTATGCCTGCATTCGCTCTGTACCGGCAAACCTGGACAGCGCCACGGAGCAGTTCCTGCACGCCAGTTGCCAGAAGTTGTTCGAGCGACTCGGCTGCCGCGACTACGCCCGTTTCGACTGGCGCCTGGACAGCAATGGCACACCGCGGCTACTGGAGGTCAACCCCAATCCCGGTTGGTGCTGGGACGGACACTTGAACAAGATGGCCACACTGGCTGGCTGGACGTACGCCGAAATGTTGCACAAGATCATTCGGGCGGCCCAACTGCGTGAGCGCGTCAAGGCTGAAGCCGCAGGTATCTGAACTGCACTACCCCTGGCCGATAGCACCGGCATGGGGTGGTGTATCAGGCGGCGTTAACCCGCGCTGGAGATTCTGAGTTTCTGGCCGGGTTGAATGGGCTTCTTCGAGGAAATATCATTCCACGCCACCAGTTGTTGCGTGGAGACCTTGAAACGCCGTGCGATGCTCCACAGCGAATCGCCGTTGCGGATGACATACTCCTGAGGCTGGCCAGACAAGCGAGCCCGCGTCGTCGCGACCTGTGCCGCGGTCAACGGCTCCCGCCCGGGATTGCCGGGCAGAATCAGTGTTTTACCGGTCTGGATAGAGTGATTGTGCAGGCCATTCACGGTCATCAGGCTCGATACAGAAACCCCGTAGCGCCGGGCAATTGTCGACAGGGAATCACCCTGAACAATTTTGTGCATACGGTCGGGCTTCTGTTGACTCAAGCGCGCATCGCCCGACAGGGAGGCCACTGTATTGACCAGAGGTCGGCCCAGTTTCGCGGAGGGCACGCGAATCGAGTAGCCCTGCGGGATATATTTTTCACCCTGCCATACCGGCGCCAACAGGGCGGGGTTGTGCAATTTGAGTTCATCGATGCTGATGCCCGCTTCACGGGCCAGTGCCTGGGCGGATACGTACTCCTGTACGATGACAACGTCGTACATCGTGGGTTCATCCAATTGTACCCGCCCGAAATAACGTCCTGGATTGCGGTCTATTTCCAGTACTGCCAGAAACGAGGCGTAAAAATTACGCGAGGCAAACCCGAACGCTTTGCCTTTATAGTTGCGTACGATAACGTCAATATCATTGGTGCCCAGGGCCTTTGCCGCGCGCGCCATGCCGCCTGCACCGTGATTGTATCCGGTCAGTGCCAACGGCCAGGTGCCGGTCACCTTGAAGTTGGTCTTGAGCAATCTTGCCGCACCATCGGTCGCAATAAACGGGTCCATACGCTCGTCTATAACCTGATCAACCCGCATGTACTCCCGCCCGGTAGCTGGCATGAACTGCCACATGCCCGCAGCGGCCACTTTGGAGTAAGCGAACGGATTGAAAGAGGATTCCACGTGCGGAAGCACTTCCAGCTCTGACGGCAAGCCGTATTTCGCCAGCACGGCGCGGATATGTGGCTTCCATTGTCCCGAGCGAACGAGCCCCTCTTTGAAACGATCTGACTGACCCGTCTGGAAGCGTACATGCTGTGCCGCCTGAGCAAAGGTCTGCGACGTGGTTCCCGCCGGCCAGGAAGCCAGCACTGCAGTCTCGGTGGCATTGAGTCCGCTGCGCTTGCCCCGGCCAAGACTGTTCAGGGCACTGCGCACGCGCTGGATGGCAACATCGATTTTTTGATTCCTGACGTCCCTGTTGGCGTTGATGGGTAAATCGACTACCTCATAGATAACCGACAAGGTCTCATCATCGTGGACGTAACCCTGGTTAGTCGACACCTGGGTATAGACCTTGAGCCAGAACTGGATAGCGGGTTCCAGTGCGGTTGGGCGGGGGAAATTGGAGGCCTGCAAGCTGAGACCGGGGAGCAGCAACGCCAGTAGAAGAATTGCCCTGACCATGCCCACACCCCTTTAATATCAATTAGTTGGGTGACTTATATCAGAATTCCCTGAAGCTGTAACCCTCAGCCTCCAAAAATAGAGAACTCGTCAGTCCGAGGTTACTTAATGGTGGCTTTCGCCACCCCCAAATTAACCGCGCTTGTAGACAATCTTGCGGCTGCCATTGTCGCAAGTACCGACAACTTTACCGTCCTCTGCCGCGTCCCGGGCGACAATCGTCGTGGTGAAACTGGCCACGCCATTCGCAGAGATTTTGGCGTCGATTTCGGCCTTGAGCTCATCGCAATCTTTCGGTTGTGCGAATGCCGGGGATGTAGCAAGAGCAACCAACAATATCAGGGTAGTCTTACGCATTTCTTATTCTCCTGAAGCAAGTGATAGTGACCACGCCATACTACGCTCGCGTCAATCCCGTTCACAAGCGTATTTATTACCGGCTGGTAGCGACCGTGTCCCGGTGCCTGTGCCAAAAAGTCCTTGCGTTCTCCTCGAGCGGGCATAAAATCGCGGCCCAGCCGATCGAACATGGCACCTTTTCCGATTCGGCTGGGCAAGTAGACGTATTGTTGCCAGCAGAATTCAGATTTGTCATCTTTCTCATATAACGTTTTACTGTGCGTAACTCCATCCCAAAGACGCCACTGGCGTATTGACCAGGCAGTGTAAGCGCAGCTGCCAGCTAAGACATTGCATAGGACGTCGCACATCATGCCGAAACAGTTCACAGACAACCCCATTACAGCCGATCCCGACGCGGGCTGGAGCAGCGAGAAAAGTGCCGAGCTTTACGGTATCAATGCCTGGGGTGCTGGGTACTTTAACCTCTCCGAGCAGGGCGAAGCGCAGGTCAACGTCGATTTCGGTGATCACCAGGTTGTAGTGTCCATCATGGATATCGTGCTGGGCATGCGGGCGCGGGGATTGCACATGCCGGCGGTGCTGCGCATCCGCAACCTGCTGGACCAACGCATTAAGGTACTCAACGAGTCCTTCGCGCAGGCCATCGAACAGGGTGGCTACAAGAACAATTACCGCGGCGTCTTCCCGATCAAAGTCAACCAGCAGTGCCATGTGATAGAGGAGATCGCCGACTACGGCCGCCGTTACCACCACGGTCTGGAGGCGGGCAGCAAGGCCGAACTGATCATTGCACTATCGCAGCTGCGTGACCACGACAGCCTGATCATCTGCAATGGGTATAAGGATGCCGAGTTTATCGATCTGGGCCTCTACGCCCGCCAGATGGGCATTTCCTGCTTCTTCGTACTGGAATCGCTGACCGAATTACCACTGCTTATCGAGCGCAGCCGCGCACTGAATGTCGAGCCGCTGATCGGTGTCCGCATCAAGAATAGCGTTGTGGTTGACGGTTACTGGAGCCAGGACAGCGGCGACCGCTCTATCTTCGGACTCGCTACCGATGCACTGATCACTATTGTGGATGAATTGCGCGCAGCGGGCATGCTGCACTGCCTGCAACTACTGCACTGCCACCTGGGTTCGCAAATCCCCAACATCCGCAACGTGCGCAGCGGGGTACTGGATGCCTGCCGTTTTTACGCCGGCCTCGTGCAGGAAGGCGCTCCGATGGGTTATCTCGACCTCGGCGGCGGCTTGGCGGTGGATTACGAGGGCGCTCGCACCAATAGCACCCACAGCATGAACTACCAGTTACACGAGTACTGCAGCAATATCGTCGAGAGTATCTGTGAAACCCTGGACCCTCTCGAGATAGCTCACCCGGTAATTATCACCGAATCGGGCCGCGCCACGGTCGCCTATTCGTCCATGCTGCTGTTCAACATCCTCGACGTGCGCGACAGCAACCCCGGGGTCCTGCCCGAGTCACTGCCCGAGGACTGCAGTGAAAATCTGAACAACCTGCAATCTGTACTCAATACAGTCAGCGAGAAAAATTTCCAGGAATGCTACAACGACGCCCTTTTCTACCGCGATGAACTGCGAGAAGAATTCCACCACGGCCAGGCCACGCTGCGCGAACGCGCGCTGGGTGAAAACTTCTACCTGGCGGTAATGCAGCGTATCGCCGCAATACTGCCCCACTTGAGCAGGGTACCGCCCGAACTGGAGAACCTGACCGAGCTACTGTCCGATATCTACTACGGCAACTTCAGCCTGTTCCAGTCGCTGCCGGATATGTGGGCGATAGACCAGGTATTCCCGATCATGCCCATTCACCGACTAACCGAGGAGCCTACCCGCTCAGCAGTACTGGCGGACCTGACCTGTGACTGTGACGGCAAGATCGATCACTTTTCTACCCCTGAGGGGATCAGTAGCACGCTCAACCTGCACCCGCTGAAACCCGATGAAGACTATTATCTTGGCGTTTTCCTGGTGGGTGCCTACCAGGAAACTCTCGGCGACTTGCATAATCTGTTCGGTGATACCAACGTGGTGAACGTGGCCATAAACCCCGATGGCACCTTCGAATTTGTGCGTGAGTTCCACGGCGACAGCATCTTCGATGTCCTCAAATACGTGGAGTACGAGCCCAAGAAGATGCAGGAGCAGTTTCGACTGATCGCGGAAGAAGCCGTACGCAGCGGTAAAATCAGTATTCCACAGCGTCAGGCTATTCTGCAGGCGTTCAAGGAAAGTCTGCACGGATACACGTATTTTGAGCATGAGTAATAGAGTCACAACAAACCCGGACACTCAAAGGAGGAAGAATCCATGTCTAAGGTGATGATTATTGGCGCAGGCGGCGTTGGTGGTGTGGTGGCACACAAGTGCGCGCAGTTAACCGATGTGTTTACCGAGATCGTGCTGGCCAGTCGCACGGAATCCAAGTGCAAGGCGATTGCCGCCCAACTGAGCCGCCCCATCCGCACCGCACAGGTAGATGCAGACAACGTGCCTGAACTGGTGAGCCTGCTGCAAAAGGAACAGCCGGAGCTGGTTATCAACGTGGCCCTGCCGTACCAGGACCTGACGATCATGGACGCCTGCCTGGAAGCAGGTGTCCACTATCTTGATACCGCCAACTACGAACCGCAGGACACGGCCAAGTTCGAATACCACTGGCAATGGGCGTACCAGCAGCGCTTTCTCGATGCGGGTTTGACGGCGATTTTGGGGAGCGGATTTGATCCCGGCGCCACCAACATGTTCACGGCCTATCTCGCCAAGCACTACTTCGATGACATCCATGAGCTGGATATCATTGACGTCAACGGCGGTGATCACGGCTACCCCTTCGCCACCAATTTCAACCCGGAAATCAATATCCGCGAAGTCACCGCTGACTGCCGGCACTGGGAGAACGGCGAGTTCGTCACTACGCCGGCGATGTCCATGAAGGCGCACTACACCTGTCCTGAGGAAGTCGGCACTTTCAACATCTACCGCATGTACCACGAGGAGCTGGAGTCGCTCAGCAAACACTTCCCCAGCCTGCGGCGCGCCCAGTTCTGGATGAGCTTTTCCGACAACTACCTAAAGCACCTGGAAGTACTGGGGAATGTGGGTATGACCGGCATCGAGCCCGTGGAGTACCAGGGGCAATCCATCGTGCCTATCCAGTTCCTCGCGCAACTGCTGCCCGATCCCTCCACGCTGGGCCCGCGCACCAAGGGCAGAACCTGTATCGGCTGCATTGTGCGCGGCATCAAGGATGGTCGGGAAAAGGTCATGTACCTCTACAATATCTGCGACCACGAAACCTGCTATCAGGAGGTGCAGTCGCAAGCCATTTCCTATACCACCGGTGTGCCCGCGGTGATTGGCGCCAAAATGATTCTCGAGGGAAAGTGGCGCCAGCCCGGCGTGTGGAACGTTGAGCAGTGTGACCCCGACCCCTTCATGGAGGACATGAATCGCTACGGCTTGCCGTGGAAAGTGGTTGAGTTGAATCCCGGGTTTCATCTCGATATCGCCAAGGACTGACGCAACAGGACCGCACGCATGCAATTCACGGATTTTGACAAGCTGGATCTGGCGCGTTTGCCGACGCCCTGCTTCGTGGTCGACCAGGTCGCCGTCGAGCGCAACCTGCAGATTCTCCACCAGGTGGCAGACGCCAGCGGCGCCAAAGTCCTGGCGGCCCTGAAAGCCTTCTCCATGTGGCGACTGGCACCGCTGGTGTCCAGCTACCTGAGTGGCACCTGTGCCAGCGGTCTGCACGAAGCGCGGCTCGGTCGTGAGTGTTACGGCGGCGAAGTACACGTGTTCAGCGCCGCCTACACCGAGAGCGACATACGAGAGATTCTTGAAATCGCTGATCACGTGGTGTTTAACAGCTGCGCGCAATGGCTGCGTTTTCGCCCACTCGCACTGGCGGCCCGCGAGCGCCGAACCGGCTTAAAATTTGGCCTGCGCATCAACCCCGAGCACTCCGAGGGCACGGTTCCCATCTACGATCCCTGCGCACCTGGCTCACGGCTGGGCATTGTGTTGTCACATCTGGATGAAAACGCGCTGGAGCACATCAGTGGCCTGCACTTCCATACGCTGTGCGAGCAGGATTTCCCGCCACTGCAGCGAACACTGAAGGCTGTGGAGGATAAATTCGGCCACCTGCTGGGGCGGATGGAGTGGATCAACTTTGGCGGCGGACATCACATTACACAGCCTGATTATCAGACTGACGCACTGGCCGCGTGTGTGCGCGATTTCGCCAGCCGTTACGATGTGCAGGTGTACCTCGAACCCGGCGAGGCGGTAGCCATTGGCACCGGCGTACTGGTGACGGAAGTGCTGGATGTGGGTTGGAATGTACTGGATCAGGCCATCCTGGATACCTCCGCCACCTGCCATATGCCGGATCTACTGGAAATGCCCTACCGCGCCGAGATCCTTGGCGGTGCAGCGCCCGGCGAGCTACCTCATACCTACCGACTGGGCGGCCTGACTTGCCTCGCGGGCGATGTAATGGGCGATTACAGCTTTGCGCAACCGCTGCAGATTGGCCAGCGGCTTGTGTTCAGCGACATGGCACACTACACCATGGTCAAAACCAGCACCTTTAACGGCACCCGATTGCCCGCCATCGCGCTGTGGAATTCCACAACAGATGAACTCGAGATCGTGCGGGAATTCGGTTACGAAGATTTCAAGGAGCGCCTGTCGTAAGCGCTGCCATATGCGAAGCGCCCTTGCGGCGCCTCGCTTGAGGGGCCTCAGCCTGCGGTATTGTCGTCAAACACTTCCTTGCGCCAATCCGACCCCATTTTTTCTTCGATATAGTCGCGCATAAACTGCCGTATTTTCTGGGAAGGTGTGACGTCCTCCAGCGAACATAATTTTTCGAATGCGAGTTTTTTGCTGGGATCAACCAGCAGCGTCAATCGGGCGGTGCGTTTTTCCATGTTCAGGGCTCTTATGTAAGGTCAGCGGTGTTCTGAATTTTGGAGCATTTAGTTAACATTCTATTGTAATGATTATCACCTCGCCAGCCGTCTCTACGAGGCAAGCTAACGGCACACGGCAGGAATACGGTATCTGTCAGACCGTCGGGCCGGCCAAAACCAACGCCTGCCCAGATTCCGTATCCGTAAATTGAGCAAAGTTATCGACAAACATTTGCGCTAGCTTTTGGGCTTTGGCATCCCATTGCGAAGCAGCCTCGTAGGTATTACGCGGATCCAGAATGTCACTATTGACGTTACTCAGTGCACTGGGAATTCCCAAATTGAAGTGGGGAATCTGCGTCATTTCGCTCTCATCCAGTTCACCGCTCAAAATCGCATCGATAATGGCACGCGTATCCCGAATCGAGATTCGCTGGCCCGAGCCGTTCCATCCGGTATTGACGAGATAGGCACTGGCATTGGCCGCTTGCATGCGCCGATTAAGCACTTGCGCATATTGGGTGGGGTGCAGGCTCAAAAATGCTGCCCCAAAACAGGCGGAAAATGTGGGAGTCGGCTCGGTGACACCGCGTTCGGTGCCCGCCAGTTTAGCGGTAAACCCTGACAAGAAATAATACTCAGCCTGCTGCGGCGTAAGTTTGGCGACGGGCGGCAGCACACCAAACGCATCCGCCGTCAGAAAAATAACTTTACCGGCATGGCCGGCTTTTGACACCGGTTTAACAATATTGTTTATGTGGTAGATCGGATAGGAGACCCGCGTATTCTCTGTTTTGGAGGCATCGTTGAAATCAATGTTGCCATCTTCGTCGACAACAACATTCTCCAGCAGCGCATCTCTTCGAATCGCGTCGTATATATCGGGTTCCTGCTCGCGACTCAGGTTGATGGTTTTGGCGTAGCAACCACCCTCAAAATTGAACACCCCGTTGTCGTCCCAACCGTGCTCGTCATCCCCAATCAGCTGCCTTTTAGGGTCGGTGGACAGCGTTGTCTTGCCTGTACCGGAGAGCCCAAAAAAGATGGCGACATCACCCTTCTCGCCGACGTTTGCCGAACAGTGCATCGATGCCACGCCACGCTGTGGCAACAAGTAGTTCATCACTGAGAACAATCCCTTCTTCATCTCTCCGCCGTACCATGTCCCGCCAATCAACTGCACACGCTCGGTCATATTGAAGGCAACAAAATTTTCGGAGTGCAGACCCTGGCCCTCCCAGTCGGGGTTGGTCGCTTTCGAGGCGTTGATGACATTGAAGTCGGGCTCAAAGGTTTCCAGCTCTTGGGGAGTAGGCCGGATAAACATGTTTTTGACAAAATGCGACTGCCAGGCGACCTCTGTGACAAAACGGACACAGAGCCGGGTCTGCGGATCTGCGCCACAGTAGAGATCATCCACAAACAGCCGCTTGCCGCTCAGCTGTTGCCCAACGACGTTTTGCAAGTGGCCCCAAATTTCCTGCGAGATGGGCTTGTTATCGTTTTTTCCCTGATCACTCCACCAGATAGTATCCCGGGTTGTATCGTCTTTGACGAAATACTTATCTTTGGGTGAGCGCCCGGTAAAAATACCCGTATCGACGGCAACAGCGCCCAGCGACGTCAGCCTTCCGACATCGAAGCCGGCTCTTTCGGGGCTGACCTCTTCCTTGAAAAGCAGGTCGTAAGCGGGGTTGTGAACGACAGCTGCTGGCTCGTGAATACCGAAATTTGCCAGGTTCGAAATCAATTTTTTAGATGACACGCCAATAATTCCTCTTGCTGAAGCTCTGGGACACAAGCATTATGTGTTAACTTGATTAACATATTATGCTATCTGTATTAGCATTGAAACCCTTTATCGGTGGCCCGGGTATGTATGGCACATAGAGCTCATCTTTTTTCCCTGCGCATAGGTCACGCTCTGCGAGAGGCCTGTTTTGCGGACGAGCCCTATAGCGTGGCCCGCTTGCGTGGAGATGTACTGGCCGGGATCAGTGTCGGCATCATCGCTATCCCGCTGGCCATGGCGCTGGCGATTGCCAGTGGCGTCGCTCCGCAGTACGGTTTGTATACGGCGATCATTGCCGGCTTCGTGGTGGCACTGACGGGCGGGAGTCGACTGAGTATTTCCGGACCGACAGCCGCTTTCGTCGTTATTCTGCATCCCATTGCGCATGTTTACGGCCTGGCTGGCTTGCTCCTGGCAACCGTAATGGGCGGCGTCATACTCATCGCCATGGCGTATGCCCGCCTGGGTCGTTTCATTGAATATATTCCGCAATCGGTCACACTCGGATTCACGGGCGGTATCGCCATCGTCCTCGTCACCTTGCAACTGAAAGATTTTTTCGGCCTGCAGATTGCAGAAATGCCAGAGCAGTATGTCGACAAAGTCTGGATACTGGCCAAATCCATCGGCCAGTTCGATGCTACCAGCCTGCTGGTGGCAGTCGTGACACTGGCGATTATGGTGTACTGGCCAAAACTCAAGACACCAATCCCCCAACATCTACCCGCGGTCATCATTGCCAGCCTGCTGGGTATCGCGCTGGCGCATAGCGGGTACGACGTCGATACCATTGGCAGCCGTTTCAGCTATCTATTACCAGACGGCACGCGCGGCGCGGGTATTCCGCCGTATTTACCGGAGTTTGTATGGCCCTGGTTACAGCCTGGGCCCAGCGACCAATCGAGCCAGATCAGCTGGTCAACGATTACCGCGTTGCTCCCCTCCGCGTTTGCCATCGCAATCCTGGGCGCCATAGAATCGCTGCTGTGCGCTGTGGTGCTGGATGGGATGAGCGGCAAGCGTCACAGTGCAAACAGTGAACTACTGGGACAGGGGCTGGGCAACATCATCGCGCCGTTCTTTGGCGGCATCACCGCTACGGCAGCGATAGCACGATCGGCAGCGAATCTGAAAGCGGGCGCGCAATCACCCGTGGCTGCCATGATCCACTCCTTGGTGGTGCTGCTTGCGCTGGTGTCCTTCGCCCCCATACTGGCCTACCTGCCGATGCCCGCAATGGCGGCACTGTTGATCGTGGTCGCCTGGAATATGAGCGAAGCGCCCAAATCGCTGCACCTGGTAAAGCGAGCACCAGTGCGGGACATTATTGTGCTGGCGACCTGCCTGTCATTGACAGTCTTTTTTGACATGGTCATCGCCATCACGGTCGGTGTGCTGTTGGCCTGCATCCTCTTTGTCAGCGAAATGGCCGCTATGACAAAAATCACGGACATTACCAACAACAAGAAACTTATCGACACCGACATCCCGGACCGCTGGGCCGTCCTGAAGATTAATGGCCCACTGTTTTTCGCCGCGGCGGACCGCGTGTTCGGTGAGATCGCCGCGAAAATGACCGCACTGGATGGTGTTATTCTCTATATGGATGGCGTCACCCTCCTCGATGCCGGAGGTGTTGCAGCCATGAACAAATTGATCGACTACTGCGCCGCACAAGGCAAACAGGTCTCTATCGCAGATCTGCAGTTTCAACCGCTAAAAACGCTAGCTCGCGCAGAGGTCGCTCCCCGAGAAGGGGTAAGCGTATTTTACTCAACCCTGGATGAAGCCATCCATCAGTTCAACTGAGTCAAAAAGGTCTGTATGAGAATTTCAGAAGCGAAAAAAAAGCAAATGAACAACGGGTTCAATTTGGTAGAAATCAGGAAGAACCCGAGCAACGTCGAGGAGTACATCGCCATACTCTACAAAAACAATGGCAAGTCCTTCATGCTCGCGTATGAAAACAATACGGTGCTCTCATCTCCGGATTTGGAACACATTGTTTTAATGTTAAAAGATATAGGGTTCAAAAAGGCCAAAATCTACTTCTAGCGCCCTGCAGGGCGCTGTTTGTCTGACAGAATCCCCCAAGCAATACACCTGCTTCCGGGTAGTTAAAGAAAAATTCACTGACATTGGTCACGTTGTTAAGGATAATGCTGCGTTTACGTTATTCTGGACAACATAATATGCAGCGTCCCATCTGGCTTTTATCTCTGGATTCCGACACATTCCCCGCCGCGCCCATGACCACGGGCGGTTTGAAAGCATACTATCAGGAACTGGGAAAGAACCCTGCGGATGTCGATATCCAGTTGGTGCATTTCGTCAATCACCCGGAGAAGATTCCGCAGTGGCTGGCACAGTGGCAGCAGGACGAATTACCCCGCGCCCAGGCCGCCATTGCAGAGGGCGTGCTGCCCGTCATGGGCTTTTCAGTCTACACCTGGAATGCGGCTGAATTCCTCGAATTGATGCGACAGGTCAAAGACCTGTGTCCGGAGCTACTCATCGTGGTCGGTGGACCCCACGTACAAAAAGCCGGCGATTACCTGTTTTCCGAAGCGGTGGATATCGTCGTATTGGGCGAAGGCGAAGCCACCTTCACCGATTTTCTGGATGCCGCGGGACCACAGGAATGGCATGAGGTAGCCGGCCTCGCCTTTTTGCAGGATGGCGAGCTCGTCACTACCGCAGAACGCCCACGCTTTCGCAACCTCAATCTGCTGCCGTCGCCGCTGAATGTCATCAGCCTGCTGGACAGTGAGGGCAAGCCCTACGATTGCATCGCCTACGAGACCAGCCGAGGCTGTCCTTACAAGTGTGCCTTCTGCGAGTGGGGTACAGGCGCGATCGGCACCAAGATGCTGTCATTTTCCGTGGAACGGATTCGCCACGACTGGAATTTCATCGTCGACGCAGGTATCAAAAACATCTGGCTGACTGACTCTAACTTTGGCGCCCTGAAAGAGGATGTCGAGAAGGCGAGAGTGTTGTGCGAAATCAAGCAGCGCACGGGCTTGCCCAATACGTTTGCCACCTCCTGGTCCAAGAAACACGGGGCGCGCTCGCAGGAAATCGTGTTGTTGCTGCATGAAAACAACTTGCTGCCACACTACCATCTCGCCCTGCAAACCCTGACCCCGCTGGCGCTGGAATTGTGTCATCGCACCAATATGGACGCCAACAAGTATGAACCCATTGCCCGCGAAATGGCCAAGGCCAGGGTGCCTATCGCCTGCGAATTGATCTGGGGGCTGGTAGGCGACAACCTCGCCAGCTTTGAAACCAACCTCGATCGGCTGTTCGCAGTGTTCCCCACGATTAATATCTTCGGCTACACCTTGCTGCCCGGCACGGAATTTTACGACAAGCGCGAGGAGTACAAGATAGAAACGCTGCCCGTCGCCGGCTACGGCAAGGCCAAGGGCGAGTACGTGGTGGGCTGCATGAGTTTCCCGATCGAAGAGGGGCTGGAGGGCTATTTCCTCATCACCGCGCATTTGTTGATGAGTCGCGGCTACATGATGCCGCTGACGCTGCGCTATCTCGCGCTCAGCGAGACCGTACCGGTTGCCGGCATGATGCGCGCTATTCTTTACGCCCTTTGCCAGGAATTTAGTGAAGAAATCCCCGGTCTCAATGCCGCTGAAAAAATGGGCGTATACGAGTTTCGCGAGGAGTTGTTTATCACGTCCTACACCTACCCGGAACGCACATACGGCTGCGTGAAACAGGTGGCATTGCAGTGGATTGATGATCACATGGACAATCAACTGGATGCGGCTGGATTGAAGCACCGCGTATTGCAGTTACTGGAGCTCGATCAGGCATTTGCGCCGCACGTCGGTGCCACTCGGGAAGTGGTCGCCCAGTTTGGGTTCGATGCGAATGTGGTCATCGATACACTGGAGAGCATGGAAATTCCCGCAGACGCGCTGTTTGCCGACCAACCCACCGAGGTCGGCATCCATATTCCCGGCGGCGTGGGCGACATCATCAAAGACCCTGACGGCGGCGTCTGGATTCACGCCGAGCGAACCAGCAGCAAGGCGGAGCACGCTGCGAAACTGCAACCGGTGACCGTTCAGGCACTGGCGGTGTCTGCCTGATCGCAGGAATCGCACCGCGGACACCGCTGTCACAACGCAGTAAGCGATAACTGGCGCGAGGCATCATGGCGAGTCAATTCAGTGTGGGTTTCTGGCGTCTCGCCGATCCCAAAATCAGTATTACCTCGATCGCCTCCATGGCGATAGGCGCGTCGCTGGCAGCACGTGACGGCAGCTTTTCCTGGTATTGGCTGCTAGTGATGGGGCTCGCCATGTTCTGCATGGAAGTCGCCAAGAACGCCTGGGGCGACGTCTACGATTACGACTCAGGTACCGATCTGGCAGTAAAGCAGGAAGACCGCACTGACTTCTCCGGGGGCAAGCGCGTGCTGGTGGATAACATCCTCACCCGCCGCCAGACCTGGGCCATCGCCCTGTTGTTCGGCGCCGGCGGCCTGGCGCTGGGCGCGATGATGGTGTTCCTGCGCGAGCCGTCAATTTTCTGGCTGGGCACCGTCGCCCTGGTGCTGGGCTGGTCCTACCACGGGCCACCTCTGCAACTGGTCTATCGCGGACTGGGCGAACTGGATGTGGTGCTGTGTTACGGGCCGCTGATTGCGCTGGCCACCTACGCACTACTCACGCACAGCTACCACGTGGATGTTATATGGGCATCCGTACCGCTGGGCTTGTTTATTGCCGCCTTCCTGTGGGTTAACGAGTTTCCCGATTATGAGGCCGATCGCAGCGTGGGTAAAAACAACCTTGTGGTCCGACTGGGAAGACAGCGCGCCAGCCGGGTGTTGCCGATAATCTATCTGTTCGCGCTGCTGGTACTGGTTGCTGCCGTATGGCGTGGCGCGCTGCCGCCACTTGCGCTGCTGGGCGTGGCCGGCGCCATCCCCGCCACTGTCGCTGTGTGGTGGACCTGGCAGGAACCGCAAACGTTCTATCGGCACCGGCCCGTTCAGCCACTGGCGTTACTGGCGTTTGTCCTGCTGTCGGCAGGCATCACCAGCGGTATTTTACTGACAGGCCGTTAGCGCCATGAAGTCGCCATCACCAGTGAGTGGACGCGCGCTCAAGCGCGCAATGGATATCGTCGGCGCTCTGCTGGGGCTACTGCTGCTGGCCCCCTTGATGCTAGGCATCGCCGTTGTGGTGGCACGGCGCAGTGGCAGACCTGTGTTGTACAGGGAGCCACGTGTTGGCCGGCACGGGCGTTCTTTCACCCTGCTGAAGTTCCGCACGCTACATCCCGGCAGCACAACACTGGGCAGTATCGCTGCCGAGGACGACCCACGCATTACCCCGATCGGCCTGCCGCTGCGGCGCACACGCCTCGATGAACTGCCTCAGCTATACAATGTGCTGGTCGGCGATATGAGTCTGGTGGGACCGAGGCCGATGGTGCAGCCCCATGCCGATGCACTGGACAGCGCAACCCGCACCGCTGTGCTCTCAGTGCGACCCGGCATGACAGACCCGGCATCGCTGCTGTTTTTTGCTGAGGATGCGGTGCTGGCCGGACGGCCAAATGCCGAGGCGGAATATTATCAGCTCATGCTTCCTGCCAAAGCGAAGGTACAACTGGACTACCTGCAGCACTGGCATCTGATGCGGGATATTCACGTGATTCTGCGCACCGTGGCGCGGGTCTGGTCGCCGCAAGCGCGCGAGGACTCAAAGCGACGGGTGCGGGCCATACTGGCCGCAGGTGGCAGTGATACACGGGACTGAGCTCAGCCAGTCGACTTACCCAGTAGTTCCAGGGCCAACGCCTCAGCGACCTTAATCCCGTCAATTGCGGCAGACAATATGCCGCCGGCATAGCCCGCTCCTTCCCCGGCGGGGTACAAGCCGCGCGTGTTCACGCTTTGGAATTGCGTATCGCGACGGATACAGATCGGCGACGAGCTGCGGGTTTCGATACCGGTGAGTACCGCATCCGCCATCGCAAAACCCTTGATCTGCTTGTCGAACGCCGGCAGCGCTTCGCGCAGTGCAGCAATAGCATAATCCGGCAGCGCGTGGGATAAATCGGTGAGCGTAATACCGGGCTGGTAGGACGGCACTACAGCGCCCAGCGCGGTTGAGCGCTGGCCCTTGAGAAAATCACCCACCAGTTGCGCCGGTGCGTTGTAATTCTCACCCCCCATACGGTAGGCCAGCGCTTCCAGGTCTCGCTGCAGATCGATACCGGCCAGTGCGTGCCCCGGATAGTCTTCCTCAGGGTTAATACCAACGACGATGGCGGAGTTGGCGTTGCGCTCGTTGCGCGAATACTGTGACATCCCGTTGGTGACCACTCGCCCCGCTTCCGAGGTCGCCGCCACCACGGTACCGCCCGGACACATGCAAAAACTGTAGACGCTGCGGCCGCTCTTACAGTGGTGCACCAGTTTGTAATCCGCTGCGCCAAGTACCGGATGACCGGCGCTCTCACCAAAGCGCGCGCTGTCTATCACCGACTGCGGATGCTCTATACGAAAGCCAATTGAGAAAGGCTTGGGTTCGATGTAAACACCCGCATCCAACAACACCTGAAACGTATCGCGGGCGCTGTGACCGATCGCCAACACGATATGCTTACTCAGAATGGTTTCTCCGTCGCTGGTGACAACCCCGCTGACTTGCCCGGCACCTTCACCGTCGTCATCGCGCAGCAGGGACTCAACCTTTTGTCCAAACCGTATTTCACCACCGAGCCGGATAATCTCGGCGCGCAATTTCTCCACCATCGTCACCAGCTTGAAGGTGCCGATATGCGGCTTGCTCACGCAGAGGATTTCCTCCGGCGCACCGGCCGCGACAAACTCGTTCAGCACCTTGCGCCCCAGATGTCGCTTGTCCTTGACCTGGCTGTACAGCTTGCCATCCGAGAACGTGCCTGCACCGCCCTCGCCGTATTGCACGTTTGACTCGGTATTTAACTGGCGTTTGCGCCACAGGCCCCAGGTATCCTGTGTGCGCTGCCGCACCGCCTGTCCGCGCTCCAGCACCAGCGGTTTGAGCCCCATTTGCGCCAGCAACAACGCCGCCAGAATGCCACAGGGGCCAAAACCGATAACTATCGGGCGCTGCTGCCCCGACCTGGGGAAATCCGCATCGGCCTGGGCAACAAAGTGATAACTGGTGTCGGGACTGGGCCCGACCTGCGAGCTCTGCGCAAATTTGTCCAGGAGCTGTAGCTCCAGACCCTCTGACACATCCACATCCAGTTGATAAATTAGTAGAATTCGCGCTTTATGCCGGGCGTCGTAACTGCGTTTGAAGACACTGAATCCCAGTAAGTCACTGCTATCGATTCCCAAGCGCTCCACCACCGCTGCGGCGAGAGCATCGTCCGTGTGATCGAGCGGCAGTTTGATTTCATTCAGTCGCAGCATGGTTGAAACGGTGCCTGTAATTCGCTGTAAGTGCTTTAAAGAGCATCGCCAAAACTATACTCGGACGTGCACCAAGACATCCACAGGGAAAGATGCTCGACAGACTCGAGCACCGCTGCGTGGAACTCCTGGGTATCGGACTCTCTATATCGCCGAATGGCTATTCCCGCGAAAGCCAAACTGCCCGAGTCGCCGCTTCTAACTACTTGTGTGCGATGGGTTTATCGGTAAAGAGATAGTCTTTTAACTCGCTGTCGAGCTTGGGATCTTTTCTTCTTATCCATTCCAGCACCATTGCCGCATGTTCTTTTTCTTCATCCCGGTTGTGAGCAAGAATTGCTTTCAACTCACTGTCCTTACACGCATCAACGCGTTGGTTATACCAATCAACGGCTTCCAACTCTTCCATCAACGATACGATTGCCCGATGCATGTCTCGCGTCTCGTCACTGAGTTCATCAATTGGCTCGTGGTAACCTTCACTGGACATAGTTCTCTCCTGATAGATCAGTAAATTGTGTTGCTTAAGGTATTGGCGCAATTAGCGTCGACTCGCATCATACCACCGCTGCGGAAACTGGACACAGGACAAGCTGCATCCGCCAAACAACCACTGGCGGCCGCCCGCTTACATGGGCCAAGACGCACAAAATACCCAAAACACCACCATAGGGACAACGCTTTATTTCTATTAATGTAATAAATATATTTAATCGATCTATTCATCGACACACTATACAACCTGTCCTGCACTGAACGCCGAGGACCAGGCCCACTGAAAGTTGTACCCACCCAGATGTCCGCTCACATCCAGGACCTCGCCAATGAAATGCAGGCCCGGGCAAGTGCTGGACGCCATCGTCTTTGAGCTGATCGCAGCGGTATCCACGCCGCCCAAAGTCACTTCTGCCGTGCGGTAACCCTCTGTAGCCGAAGGCTTGAGCTTCCACTCACTAATAAGATTCGCCAGCTCACGTAAACGCTGGTCGCTGAAGTCAGCGAGCTTGCGCTCGGCATCGCGCGACCACCACAGCGTTTGCAGTTCAGCCACCACGGCCTTGGGCAGCTGTTGATGCAGTAGCGTGCGCAACAGAATATTGCCCTGAGCGCGTTTGCTGTCCAGTAACCACTGGGCGCAATCCAGCGCGGGCAATAAATTCACCGCGAGCGTGTCACCGGGATACCAGTAATTCGAAATCTGCAGGATTACCGGGCCGCTAATACCACGGTGTGTAAACAACAGATTCTCGGTAAAGGCTTGCCCCTTGCAGCTGACTTCGACTTCCAGAGCCACACCGGACAGACGTTCGCACAGCGATTTCATCGCATCGCTGAACATGAAGGGCACCAATCCTGCGCGGCGCTCTGTGAGCGGGAGGCAAAATTGTGTGGCAATCTCATAGCCCAGGCCGCTGCCGCCAAGCGTGGGAATGGAGAGCGCCCCAGTCGCCACCACCAGCGACTGGCAAGTCGCGCGAGTTGAGGTACCGTTACCTCCCGCACCCTGCGCGTAATCGACAATATACCGAGCATCGGGTTCGCCGGTGCTCGGTGCAGCCTCCGTAGTGGCGACAGACGCAACGCTGCGCACTTCACAGCGCGTGACAATCGTAACACCGGCATTTTTACATTCATCCAGCAGCATCGCCAGGATATCCGCAGCGGAGTCTTTGCAGAACAACTGGCCGTGCTTACGCTCCTCATACGCTATGCCATAGCGCTCCACCAGTGCTATAAAATCCCACTGGGTGTAGCGGCTTAATGCCGACTTACTGAAATGGGGATTGGCAGAAATAAAGTTATCGGCGGTGACAAAGTAATTGGTGAAGTTGCAGCGCCCGCCGCCCGACATCAATATTTTCTTACCCACCTTGTTGGCTTTCTCCAGCACCAATACGCGACGGCCGCGCGCGCCGGCGACCGCTGCACAGAACAACCCGGCCGCGCCGGCCCCGAGAATAATTACATCGTATCGTTCAAGGTCATCCTGCAAGTGCGCTACATCCATTCGAATTACAAATACACAAACCCGTGCCGCTCACAGCTATCGTTACAGGCACGGATTCATCTGTGGTAGCCTCCAACGTCATCGGTCGGCACGCGCAGGAACAATCATATGGACACATGGATTATAGATACCATCGGCATGCTGGGCACGCTGCTGGTGGTGGGAGCCTACTACCTGCTGCAGCTGGAACGCACCGACCCCAAAGGTTTGACCTACAATCTGATCAACTTGCTGGGCGCTATCCTGTTGCTGATCAGCCTGTATTTCCATTTCAACCTGGCGAGCTTTGTCATTGAGATATTCTGGATAGCCGCTTCCCTGATTGGGCTCTGGAAATACCTGCGTCGCCAGAGTGGTGCTCGTCAGTCCACTAGCTGATAGCAGGGCTGATAGTCTTCTGCCGCAGCCACCAGCTTCATCCGTTTTTCTCGTACCAGCACCTGCAATAGCCTGTCCATACTGGCCAGGAACTTGCCATCGCCCGACAGCTTGTAGGGCCCATGCAGCCGCACCTGCTCAATTCCGAAAGACTTTACATTGCCTGAGACCAGGCCGGAGAAAACACAGCGCAGGTTACTGGCGAGCTTGTGTTTCGGCAAATCAGTATGCAGATCCAGTGCCGCCATCGCCTCGTGCGTGGGAATAAATGGCTCCTGTAAATCCGCCGGTATTTGCAGCTCCCAATTGAAGTAGTACGCCTGTCCGGCACTGCGGCGGAGCGCATGCACGCCGTCAGTGGCCGCCCTGACCATCCGGCCAACCTCGTCTGGAGCGCCGACAATAATGCGGTAGTGATTCCTCACTCCATCGCCCAAGCAGTCCACCAGAAACCGCTCCAACTCCTGAAAATACTGGCGGCAGGATTCCGGCCCCGCCAGCACCAGCGGGATAGCCTCCTCGTTATCGGGATGCATTAACAAGCTCAACAGGTAGAGGATTTCTTCCACCGTACCTACGCCCCCGGGAAACACGACTATGGTGTGCGCGAGCCTCACAAACGCCTCGAGTCGCTTTTCAATATCGGGCATGATAACCAGTTCATTGACGATGGCATTGGGGGATTCGGAGGCAATAATGCCCGGCTCGCTAATACCGATGTAACGACCATTCTTGATCTGTTGCTTGGCATGGCCGACAGCAGCACCCTTCATCGGTCCTTTCATTGCCCCTATACCGCAACCCGTGACGATGTCCAGGCCGCGCAAGCCCAGCTGATAGCCCACGTGCTTGGCGTAGTCGTACTCTTCGCGGGGAATCGAGTGCCCACCCCAACAAACCACTAATTGCGGCGGCTGGTCGGGTCGCACCACACCCGCGTTGCGCAGTATGCGAAATACCATATTAGTGGTTTGCGCAGACGTCGGTGGTTGGGGCTGGGGTGAGGTGATTTTGAAATCGGTATAGACGATATCGCGCAGTGCCGAGAACAGATGCTCCTGTATGCCTCGAATCATCTTGCCGTCGACAAACGACTGCGGCGGCGCGTTAAACAGTTCCAGCCTGAGACCCCGCGGCTGAGGGATCACGCGAATATCAAAATCTGAATAATCAGCACAAATTTCTGCAGCGTCGTCCTTGTCGCTATCCGTATTCAGGATGGCCAGGGCGCAGTGCCGAAACATTGCGAATAAATCGCCCCCGCTACTTGTCAGGCCTTCTATATCAACCCTGGAAAGCAGATTCAGGGACTTTATCGGATTGACAATGGCGTGGGCGATTTTTTCCATAGAGGTTGCCAGGCGCTCGACTAGCTCTCGCAGAACGCGTGCATTTTCTTGTAGGCGATATTGGTCGCTTGCTCGGTGGTGGCGTTCAACAGCTCACGCTTCACCTCCTGGCACTCCTGAGATTCCTGCACGTTCGCTGCGTTCATCGGTGCGTAAGCCGGATCTGATGGCGAGGTGGTGCACATCACGGAGGACACGCGCCGGATATTCGCGTGCTGCCCTTGCTCGACCGAGACACAGTCACCCAGTTGGATGGCTTGATTTTCAGTCACGATATCAATGGTATTGTTGTTCACAAGGCGAACGGTAAATTTCTCACCGGTGCCCGCGGTCTCTTTGGCTACAATGGCCCCCAGTCCGGCACCCAGCGCCGCGCCGCCAACTTGCGACGCGCCCGAATGCCCCATCGTGGCCAGCAGTCCCAGCGCACCACCGATCACTGAGCCCGCGCCATAGTCTGGCGACATATCTACCTTCTGGATATTCTCAACCCTGCCGTACTGCACTGAAATGATTTCATTGCGGTTTGAGCCGGTCATCGGATCGGTGCTGGCGCAGCCTGCAAGCGCCGCTACCAGCGTCGTGGCCAAGATGGAAAGCGTGCGAGTTTTCATAGTCATTGCATCCTGAATTACGGGGTTCATTGTTGTATGGTTTTAAAGCACAGCAGTATGGCAAAACTTTGCGACCGGGTCACGCTGACCGGGTCACGCCAGACCGGGTCACGCCAGACGGATCAATCACGCCTCATTCATGCCGAGTGCAGCGCAATGTATTTTTCTGGATCGCTGCCCACCGTGATCCGGTGCAGCAGCCTGTCATAGCCGTCGTAGCCCCCGTGGGCCTTATGCAACACGCTGCGATTGTCCCAAAGAATGAACATATGCTGCCGCCATTTGTGGGTGTACTGAAACTCTTCGCGGGTTTGCCATTCATGCAGTTCCAGCAGCAATGCCAGCGCCTCGTCATCGGGCATTCCCTCCACCCCCATGATATAGCCGAGGCACCCGAGCAAGGTTTCCCTACCGCTTTCAGGGTGGCGGAAGATAAATGGGTGCCCCCTGACGTCACGGGCATCCTCTGAGTAGTGAATCGCCATACTGCGACCTGCCGCTCTATCCTTCTCGCCGTACATCCCGTCCGGTGCATACGCTGCGCCGGCCGAGTGCAGCGCGATACGTCCTTCGAGCTTCGCGCGCAGTCCAGCGGGCATTTGCGCCAGTGCCTTTTGTTGGTTGACGAAACCGGTTTCGCCGCCGATCGGCGGTATCACCAGGCTGTACAGGCAGGTGCCAATAGGCGGCTCCTCCAGAAAGCTCCAGTCGGAGTGCCAATTCTCGGCGAACAGCGGAGCTTTTTCATCCGCTTTGCGAGTTAGCGCCACAATATGCTCACTACCTGCCATGGGCCGGAAAAAGGGCTCGCTGCCAAACGCACCGAAGCTCTGCACAAATCGCTCCAGGTCAATATCGGACAATGTCTGGTCAGGAAACGCCAGCACATGGTGCTCCAGCCAGGCCGCCCGCACGGCGCGAATTGTCGCGGCATCCAGGGTAGTGGACAAATCCACCCCCGTCACTGTGGCACCACAGGCCTGGCCTGAGGGCGTGACTTCTATCATGGTATATCTCCTGTGCTGCCTCGGATAATTGAGTGCGCGTCAGGACCGAGTCTAAGGCGTGTTCAACTGTCCCGCAATTCCCTCGGCTTTCGGTTACCCGCGCTGCCGTGCAATAATCATCGCCGCAATTTTGTCGATGAACTGAATAAAAGGAACATACCAATGATAGCCTGGACAGAACAACAGCAAATGATCAGGGATATGGTGCGCGATTTCGTCGAAAAGGAAATCGTACCGCACATAGACGACCTCGAGTACAACGGCCTGCCGCCCTACGACATCCTGCGCAAACTGTTCAAAACCTTCGGCATGGATGAACTGGCCCGCGCCAACTTTGACAAGCAAATCGCCAAAGATGAAGCGATTGCCCGCGGCGAACACGTCGAGAAACCCGCGAAGGCAGAGGCAGCCAGCGGACCGGTGTCGGAGGAGGCACTGGACGCCGTCGCCATGGGCATTCTCCCCATCATTGAAATCAGCCGCCACTGCCAGGGCCTGATAACCGCGATGGGTGTATCAGTAGGCCTCACTGCGGGCG
The DNA here is from genome assembly GCA_037969215.1 of Halioglobus sp. Taxonomy (GTDB): domain Bacteria; phylum Pseudomonadota; class Gammaproteobacteria; order Pseudomonadales; family Halieaceae; genus Marimicrobium. Next base: position 4,540 of record JBBKWY010000150.1, on the reverse strand, counting down.
CCATTATGTCCAAGGGCAGCCTGGCACAAAAGAAGAAATATGCTCGCGAGCTGATGACGCTCGAGAAAGTCGGCGCCTGGGCCATCACCGAGCCCAACTCAGGTTCCGATGCGTTCGGCGGTATGAAAGCCACCGCGCGCCGGGATGGCGAGGGTGGCTATATACTAAACGGCAACAAAACCTTCATCACCAACGGCCCCCACGCTGACACGATTGTATTTATCTGTCGCCTCGAGGAACCCGGCGTTGAAGCCAAGGACAGGAAGATCGTGTCGTTCATCCTCGACACCGGCATGCCGGGACTCGAGCAGAGCCCAGCGTTCAAAAAAATGGGCATAGGCGCATCCCCGACCGGCGAACTGTTTCTCTCGGATGTGAAAGCTGGCCCGGAGCGCCTGATGGGAGAATCAGAGGACGGCTATGGGCGTTCCGGCGCCAAATCCACCTTCAGCACCGAGCGCTCCGGCGTCGCAGCGATGGCACTGGGCCTGGTGGAGCGCTCGCTGGAAATGTCAGTGGAGTATGCCAAAACACGCGTACAGTTTGGCCAACCGATCGGCAGCTACCAGCTAATCCAGTTGAAACTGGCGAAGATGGAAGTGGCGCGACTGAACCTGGAGAACATGGTATTTCGCTTTATCGAAACGCGGGCAGCGGGCAAGGACTTTTCATTCTCCGAGGGATCTGCAATGAAGTTGTACGCCGCACAGGCCGCGATGGAAGTCACCACGGAAGCCGTACAGATATTCGGCGGCGCCGGGTATATGCGCGAAACACGGGTGGAGCAGCTGATGCGCGACGCGAAAATTCTGCAGATCTACGCGGGAACCGATGAAATGCAAATTGTGGCGATTGCCAGGGATCTGCTGGGCCGCTAGTCAGGCACAAATACAGCCCTATCCTCTCACGCTGGCGCAGCGGGATGTCTACCGGAACACCGGTTTCATCCAGCTGCCACAGCGGTTAAGCCGCACAGACATGGCCGTCTTTTAGCACGACCTCAGCGCATCTGTATGCCCCCGCCCCTTGACTTAGCAGTCCTGCCTTTCTATTATCCAGTCGGATAACTAAAAATAGACTGCACCGACCAAAACGCTTTCAAAAGCATTTAGCACACATGAACACCCTCTTTTCCTATACCACGCCGGAGGCTATTACTCGCCCCGAGGAGCAAACGACCATGCCAGCAAAAGCAATAAGAAAATATTCCACCGCGGCCGCACTCATAGTCTCCGGACTAGCGACAACCGCCCACGGCCAAAGCCTGCTGGAGGAAGTGGTCGTCACTGCACAGAAACGCCCGGAGAGCATGCAGGAAGTCCCCCTGTCAGTCACCGTCCTGAATGCAGACGTGTTGCAGCAGGCGCGTATTTTCCGCGCTGAAGACCTGGTCAAATTGGCGCCTTCACTCACCCTGCAGGACGGCGGCGAGTCCCGCAGTTCGTCATTCAATATTCGCGGTATTGGCACCCAATCGTTCAGCTCGGGGGTGGAGCCCAGTGTATCGACCGTCGTGGACGGGGTGGTGATGGGGCGCTCCGGCATGGCCTTTGCCCAGCTGATGGATGTCGCCCGGGTTGAGATTTTGCGTGGCCCCCAGGGAACACTGTTTGGAAAAAATGCCAGCGCCGGTGTCGTGAACATTATTACCAAGGATCCGACACAGGCATTTGAAGCCAATGTTATGACCGCGCTGGAAGACGATATGTACAGAATAGAGGGTGCCGCCTCGGTCCCGCTCACTGACGATCTGGCTCTGCGCATCGCCGCGGCGCAACTAAAGAGTGATGGCTATCTGCACAATCGCCACGACGGCAATGACCTCAACGACAGCAACAATAAAGCGGTGCGGGGCAAGCTGCTGTGGACTGCCACCGATACCCTGGAGTTCAAGTTAACCGCGAATTACGCCGAATCGAACGGCGACTGCTGCCAGATGACGCCGCGAATTACGACCGATATACCCTCACCTCTTTTCGGGAATCAGGACGAACAGATCGCTCCCGTTACCGGTAGTAAAGATAATTTTGACGTCAATGTCGGCGCTCCGGTATTTCAGGACTCGGATATGTCCGGAGTCGCACTGGAAGCCAACTGGGATCTGGGCCTGTTTACTCTGACCTCCATCACCGCAGGTCAAAAATGGAAAATTCACAGCAACGTCGATGTGGACGGCTCGCCTCTGGCCTGGCTGGACTTGAATGAAGGACGAAGCAAGCAGAAACAATTTAGTCAGGAGCTGCGTCTGGCCTCACCGGAAGAAGATAAGCTGAACTATGTGATTGGTGCGTACTACTTTGACCAGAAACTGGACCGTGAATTCGCCCGCGAGTTATTCCTGGCACTTCCCGATCCGGCTACGGGGTTTGCGGGATCGGGCTACAAAGCCGCCTTTGACTCCAGCACCGACACCACCAACTATGCCTTTTTTGGTCAGCTTACCTACGATGTGACAACGGATATTCGGCTCATCGCCGGCGCCCGGTACACCCACGATGATCTGGATTTCGATTTTGAGCGTACCGGTTTGTTGATTCAGGGCGGTGTACCCATCCCGCCTCAGCCCAAGTTCTCGGATGACACCAGCAACGGCGATACCACTTACAAGCTTGGCGTGCAGTGGGACCTGAACGAGCAAAACATGACCTATGCCACCTGGAGCCAGGGCTATAAAAGCGAAGCCTACAATATCGTGTTCGAGATGTCCCCCGGTCAACCACCCGTCCCCGCAGAGACCAGCGAGGCTTACGAAGTGGGCCTGAAGAGCACGCTGTTCGATGACCGCCTGATCCTGAATACAGCGGCTTTCTACACGACCTTCCAGGATTTCCAGTCGCAGGCGCAGGACGCCACCAGTGGCCAGTTCAGCCTGCTGAGCATCGGCGATGTCGAGACTTACGGTATTGAGGTCGACATGATGGCGCGGCCTATGACCAACTGGGACATTTTCGGCGGCTTCGCGTGGGTTAACACCGAAATCAAGGACCTGGAGCGCGGGCCATGCAGCCCGGCACAGGTCGCGCAACCCGGCTCGGAGTGCGCACTCTTCGGCTATCAGGACATTCGCGGTGAAGGAATGCCCTACTCTCCCAAGTACAAGTTCACACTGTCATCGCGCTATACGATTCCACTGGACACCTCGTTCGATATTGCACTTGCCGCGACTTACCGCTGGCAGGATGACGTGTTGTACGCGCTGGATCAGGACAAGAACAAAGTACAAGACGCCTACAGCGTGGTGGACCTGTCGATCGCACTGGTAGATGACGCCGGCCGCTACGAGGTCAGCGTGTACGTCAATAACGCGCTGGACGAAAATTATGCCAACGCTATCCTGCAGAACAATGTATTCAGTGCCCCTGCGGCCGGCGCGCTGCCCTACGACCAATTCCTGTCTCGCGACGCGGAACGCCGTGTGGGTGTCGAACTGCGCTATTTTTGGCTGTAAGGCCGCGGCACTCGTATCCAGGAAGGGTCGTTTATGCCGTCAGCGGGGGAGCTCAGTCACCAGCCGCTACAGGCCGCATAAACATCACCATGAGGGAGTCGGCGTAGGCATCGATTACGCACGCATCGGCGACATCGATGCTGTGCGCCAAACGAATCTCCCGCGCCAGCATAAAGGGAGACTGTGCCGCCGCGGTGAACATATAGATATAGTCGAGAAATGGGATGTTGGGAAACATGCCCGCAGCCACAATGCCGTCGAAATTTTCCCGCAACAGATCGTGCTCAGGTTTGATAAACCGCTCAATCGCCCAGCGCAAGCGCTCGGAATCGCGGATCGACTCCTGCACCATAATTCGGGCGTGCTCCGGGTGCTTCGCACAATAGCGGACATAGCGCCGTAACCAGCGTTTGGTCCGCTCATACAACGGTAGTTCGAGCTCATCCGGAGACGGTTGCAGCTCCTGGTTTTGGCGTTCAAATAAAAACTCGACCGCGGCTTTCCACAGTCCATCCTTATCGCCAAAGTAATAGCCGATCAGGGCGTGATTCACACCCGCTTCGGATGCCATTTCCCGAATGCCCGCGCCCTCGAAACCACGTTCCGCAAACATAATAAGTGCACATTGCAGTATGCGGGCACGCGTAGCCGCTTTCTGTTCTTGCCGGGTCAGGCGTACGGTCAAATTGTTACCCCGCTGTATGGCCACATCACTCACCGATACCGCTGGCTGGGTTGGACGCGAAGCGGCCAACGCGATTTTCAGGATTAACGTATGCGTAAAACTGGCATGCAGTATATAACTGATAGCGGGCAGGGACACGCCTTAACGCGCCGGACGCTTAAACTCCGCGCATGGAAACCAAACCCTCGTCCATGCGCGACGTCCATCAAGCGGCGTAGCAGAATCGCCCCGATAGCATTTTTGTATCACCATAGCGAAGTGCCTTTCGTCGTTGAGCCCCGGACAGGATCGCGACGACTTGCGCTATAGTGTCGGCACCGGCCTTAACGGCTGGGCCATTTTGTTAGCCAAAGCCACAGACGAAGGAGGTCGCTTTGAAACTATTTCTGAAAGTGAAGCCGCTAGCG
>JBBKWY010000149.1:0-18359 GCA_037969215.1 Halioglobus sp. | reverse complement strand
GCGGCCGCACTGGAGCGGAGCAGTGAGCACCCCCTTGCCAACGCCATCGTGGACAAGGCGCGGGAACTGGAACTGGATCTCCCGGAGGCGGCCGATTTTGAATCGCCCAACGGCAAGGGTGTGGTCGGCCAGGTAGAGGGGCGCCGGGTAGCGCTGGGTAATCGCCTGCTAATGGACGGCGAGCAGGTGGACTTGTCCTCTCACACCGACGAAGCTGAGGCGCTGCGCCAGGATGGCGCCACCGTCATTTTTGCAGCGGTGGAAGGCCGTATTGCCGGGCTTATTGCCATTGCCGACCCGATCAAGGAGAAATCCGCCGCCGCTATAAAGGAACTGCGGGAAGAGGGTATTCGGGTCGTCATGCTGACGGGGGATAACCGCACTTCCGCCGAGGCGGTGGCCCGTCTTTTGAACATTGATGAGGTAGAGGCAGAAGTTCTTCCCGAGGACAAGGGCAAGGTAGTGCAGCGACTGCGCGACGAGGGTCGGGTTGTTGTCATGGCCGGTGACGGGGTTAATGACGCGCCCGCGCTGGCTCTTGCGGACGTGGGAATCGCCATGGGCACTGGCACCGATGTAGCGATTGAAAGTGCTGGTGTGACCCTGCTGCGCGGTGATCTGACCGGCATTCTCGAGGCTCGGCGGCTGTCCCGGGCCACCATGCGCAATATTCGCCAGAATCTCTTTTTTGCATTTGCTTACAATGCCGCCGGTGTGCCTATCGCGGCGGGTGTACTTTACCCATTCACTGGCTTGCTTCTGTCGCCGATTATAGCCGCTGCGGCGATGAGCTTAAGCTCGGTATCGGTGATTACCAATGCCCTGCGGTTGCGGCGTATCAGCCTATAGCAATGCCACGCATGCTCGGCGAACTTGTGCTTTTCTTGGCACCCAGGAAGTCACTTGTCAAAATCTTGCAGGCCGTCTGACGATGAAAACCGATAAACATCTTAAGTTAATGAAGACTGAGGGCACACCGTGGTTAATGGCGCTTACGTAGAACACAACAAAATGAAACGACAGGCATGGTTGATACTACCACTGGCTTTGATTGTGATCGGGATCATAGTATTTTTTGGTGATTACGACCGTGGCAATCTACCCCAACCTGAGGTTCTTGCAAGCTCGCCGCAGGGTAGGCTGCTTGAATTACCCGTTTTTTCCTCCACTCCCGAGGTGAACTGGCAAACGGAGTGGGCGCCTGATTCGGACGATGCACGACGGCAAGTATTGCAGTCGCTCAGTGAGTACGCCGCTAATTTCAAACAATTACGAACGCTGCTGGATGTCTGGGCGGAGCCGGGATCAGTTGAACGGGAAAAGTTGGCCCAGCGTTTAGGTAAGGCATTGGCGCACTTTAATCTTGGTCGAGTGAATCAAGCGGATATTCCGCCTGCTGGCCTCGCTGTGCTTGATAGCGGCGCGCTGCTGGTCTGTGCTGAAGAGGATCTCGAACTGGCCATGCGCATGCTGGCAGCGCTCACCCCATACCTGGGTGGTAAAGTCACCGTGCGCTTTACCCCAGATCTCGCCGCGCAGTCCATGCATCTGTATCTGTTTGGCACACCCTATTTTACTGACCTGGGCCAGGCGAAGTTTGCCGATGGATCTATGTAACATGTGACCGAACGATTTGACAGTCTACTGGGTGGATGAAGGCTGTGGTTGCGTGTTTGAGCCCGGAAGCTTAAGGGGAAATTTCGTCAAATCCAGCGATCCCATTACACGGGCATACTTCAATGGCGAAAAGGGATGATTCCAAAAGTTTTTGTTAGGGAGCGATGATATCGATAGACGAAAAGTGGATATCGCTATTATTGGCGCTGGTACGGCGGGCCTCCAACGCCTATAACAGTGCGCAGGGAGAGGGACGGATTCGTCTGGTCGAGTCCCAATATTCCCGAACTGTTTCAGGGGTCGGGTGAACAGCTGCTGGTGAACGATAGCCTGTTTGAGATCACAGCGGAATTCCAGTGACCGACTCATCGACACTGCAATGCGGGAACATCCCGGTTTTCCTGGTGGGGTACGCCAATCGCCAGGTGGTTCTGTCGCGAATTTCTCCCAGTACGAATATGCAGCTTTCATCGGGCGTAGCTATCCTGTCAGCGCCAAAGCTCAATACCGGCAAGCGTTGCTTGTGCAGACCGAAGCGATTTGAAGCCAAGCATGGGTCGAGTTATCCGTTTGATGAAGCGATGATCTTGCTCAATAATATTATTCAAATATTTGCACTGTCGTATTTTTACGCGCCTGTTTTCGTCGACATTGTACTGCTTGATTCCGGCCGTATTGGCACCGCTTTTGTCGATGTTGATCAAGCTGGGTTTGCCGTTGGAACCGATGGCCTTATTCAAGAACCGTAGAGCAGCCTTCTTGTCACGCCTGGCGGTCAGTAAGAAATCGATGGTGTTGCTTAGCTTATCGACAGCGCGGTAAAGATATTTCCATTCGCCTTTAACCTTAATATAGGTCTCATCAAGCCGCCAGCGATTTCCAATCCGCTTCTTGTTCTTGCGAAACACTTTTTCGATGTGAGGCGCGTAGTGCACAACCCAACGTTGAATCGTACTGTGGTCGACCACATAGCCTCACTCCTGCATCAGTTCCTCCAGATCGCGATAGCTGAGGGAATAAGCGACGTGCCACCGCACGCATTGTAAAATGATATCTTGCTGATGATGCCGACCTTTGAAACTGATCACTGCTTATCCAAATATTGAGATACTAAGCACAGGAGTATAGTTTGGAAATTCAGCGCTGCTGGTTTTGCGACAGAACCATATTTTGCACGCGAAAAGTGTTAGCGTGGTGTGGAATGGTTTTTGCTTTGGATAGCTGATGACAAAACCGTACAGATCAAAACGGCGCGCATTTTTAGGATCCGCGGGTATGGCGGCTACCGCGCTGGCAATCGATAGTTTGCGGCCTGCATGGGCAAGAAGCATGCCGTACGCTCAGACCACCTCAGCGGCAGATTCAGCGGCAGATACTAATACGCCGCTGGTATTCGATCTGGCCATCCGTGAGCACGCATTCGACATTGCCGGCGGCCAGGGCAATGCCATGACAATCAACGACAGTGTCCCGGGGCCACTGCTGGAATGGCAGGAGGGTCGAGACGTGGTGCTGAACGTGAGTAACCACATGACCCATTCCACATCGATCCATTGGCACGGGATTCTGCTGCCGTTTGAGATGGACGGCGTGCCGGGCGTCACCTATCGCGGGATTGAACCGGGCACGACATTCCAGTACCGCTTTCCGGTCAAACAAAGCGGCACCTACTGGTACCACAGCCATACCGGCCTGCAAGAGCAATCGGGCGCTTATGGGCCGCTGCGTATTCTTCCGAAGGCAGCAGATCCAGTACGTTTCGATCGGGATTACGTGGTAATGCTTTCGGACTGGACCTTCGAAGATCCCCATGACGTGATGGCCAAACTCAAGAGTATGAGCGACTACTACAACTACCATCAGTTTACGCTGACAAACTTATACGGTACCGGAGATATGACGGCAAACGAGGCCTGGGCAAAAAAACTCGCCTGGGATCGAATGCGAATGATGCCAACTGACATCGCCGATATAACAGGCGCAACCTACACATATCTGATGAACGGGCTGCATCCGGCCGGCAACTGGACTGGCATTTTCGCGCGCGGCGAACGTGTGCGGCTGCGCTTTATCAACGGGTCAGCGATGTCGTTTTTCAACGTACGTATCCCCGGCCTGCCGATGACGGTGGTGTCAGCCGACGGACAGAACGTACGGCCGGTCGAGACCGATGAATTTCAGATCGGCGTCGCCGAAACGTATGATGTGATCGTCGAACCCGGAACCGACGACGCGTACACAATAATGGCTGAGTCGATGGACCGCAGCGGCTACGCGGCGGGTACACTCGCGGCGCGGCCGGGCCTTCGTGCCGCAGTGCCGCCGCTACGCAAGCCCCCGTTGTTGACCATGGTGGACATGGGTATGGACATGGGCAACATGAACCACGGCGCGATGGGCGCAATGGACACGGCCGACGCAAATCAAACGGGTCCGAGCAGCGGCGAGCATCATGCTCATCAAAATGCCAGCGACTCCAGCGAAGGGATGGGCATGAAGGGCATGACCGGACCAATCATTGCCCGCCACGGCCCCGATACCCATGGCCCGGGCAATATCAGTGTCGCCGAGGTACAACGCAACCGACTCGGCGAACGGGGCACGGGTTTGGCTGAAGTTGAACACCGCGTACTGGTCTACAACGATCTCACGCGGCTCGATGAGGATTTCGACGACCGGCCGCCGGCACGGGAGATCGAGTTACATCTAACCGGACACATGGAGCGTTACATGTGGTCTTTCGACGGCAAGCAGTTCCACGAGGTGGACGGGCCGATCGAGTTTCACTACGGCGAGCGGCTGCGGCTGACCATGGTGAATGACACCATGATGAATCATCCAATTCATCTGCACGGCATGTGGATGGAACTCGAAAACGGCCACGGTCGGCACATTCCGCGTAAACACACGATCAATCTGATGCCGGGCAGCCGCCTCTCTGCGCTGATTAACGCCGATGCGCCGGGCCGCTGGGCGTTTCACTGCCATCTGCTCTACCACATGGAAATGGGCATGTTTCGCGTGGTTCGTGTGAGCTAGCTGGGGCATCTTGATGAAACTACGAAAATGGCTAACCGTGGCTATATTCCTACCGCCTTCGTGGGCCTGGGGCTACGAACCCGCCGGGACACCCACGGATTGGCCAAATCCGATTCCCGACCAAAAACCCTACGGGATGGTCCTGATCGACCGCCTCGAAGCTGGCTTCGCCGACGAGGTAGATACCTACGTCTGGGATGCACAGGGCTGGTACGGCGGCGACTACAATCGATTTTGGGTCAAAACCGAGGGAGAGGGCGAACAGGGAAAGTCACCCGAGAGTGCCGAGTTGCAGATGCTGTTCAGTCATCGATTCGCTGCATTCTGGGACTGGCAGGTGGGCGTTCGTCACGATTTCGAGCCGAGACCGACACAGAACTACCTGGTGCTCGGCCTGCAGGGCGTTGTGCCCTATGAGTTCGAATGGGACAGTGCACTTTTCGTCAACGACGAGGGCGATGTCGCGGCCCGCATCGAGGCAGAGTACGATCTGCGGATAACACAACGACTGATTGTGCAGCCCCGCCTGGAACTGAACGCGGCAGCCACCGATAATCAAGAGCTGGGGATCGGCAGCGGCATCAGCAGTACTGAATTTGGCATCCGTTTACGCTACGAGTTCGTACGCGAATTCGCACCGTATATAGGCGTGTCCTGGGCAAGACTGTACGGCGATACTGCTGACTTCGCTCGCTCCGAGGGGGAGCCTAGGAGCGTCACCTCGGTGGTTGTCGGTGTTCGCGCGTGGTTTTAGGTGTACCCGCAGCGGTACAGCGATCCCGATAAATCGCGTTCAGATATCCCGAACCGTCAGCCGGATCATAGAAACCTCTTTATTCACCTGCTCCACATCCCGGGACACCGTATTGTCACTATTATCGCTGCGTTCTCCACAGGGTCGGCCATTAATGCCACGCTCTTTGCCACAGCACGTTTCACGTACAGGGTGGCGTAGGATGGGGAGTTGCCGGCCGCGCTGGATCACAAAAACGCAGCGGGCATACCGGATAGGGCTGTGATTCTGTTAGGTACTGCGGCAGCGGTGCTTGCCGCAGTGGGAACGCTGACCAGCCTTGTTGAGGCTGCCAGCCTGTCGTTTCTATTTACGTTTGCCGTTGTTTGCGGGCTCGCTTTTATTCAGCGGGCCGGCTTGCGAGTTGTGACAGGAATGGGTGCGCTAGCGGCAGCCGCAGCTGCAGTTGCTCTTATCGTTCGCTTGATCTCAACTGATCCGCTGGCGCTCGTTTTCCTCAGCCTACTGGTGCTAATCGCTATATTCGGGCGTCCGCTGTTGCTCCGTCACGTAAAGACGAAAAGCCGTTGTAGCTGAGAGAGCAGATAAAGCTATTGTTACACGATGTGCGTTATAACAAGGCGTTTCACCTGACCGTGTAGTTCCCCCGATTTAGTGGACACCTTCTGATAACTTAGGAAGTGGCGAGATGCCAAAATATTCACAACCGAGAAAAACCTCGGCAGTACACATCAGATTTTAAAATCAAGGCCGTCCAGCTCAGTCTCAATGATGGATTGCAAGTCAAGCAAGTGGCCGAAAGCCTGGATATTCATCCCTTTATGCTGTCACGCCGGCGCAAAGAATATCGCGAAGGCAAACTACAGGGGGTCGAACAGGACACTAAGTGAGATGGCGCACAGACGCGCGCCGCATCGATACGGACAATTGTCTCTTAAATAAATGTTTCTCTGGGGAACAGCAATGTTCGTAGCATCCCTTTAAGCCGCCTGCACCGACCGAATGTGGCAGTGCGCCAGGTCGAGGCATTCACATCTTTGTAAGACCGACAGTAATAAGTAGAGGAACGAAATGAAAACTATTACGCATATTCTAACGCTTGCAATTCTCATGATACTCGCATCACCGATGCTGGCTGCCCAGAACGAGCCGCCGACGGAAAAGCCCATGGCTCAGCAGATGGAAAAGGTGCACAGCCTCATGCAGACGATGCAACAGCAAATGAAAGAGATCAAAGCCACCAAAGACCCCGAGAAGCGCAAAGCGCTGATGCAACAGCACATGCAGAGCATGCGTGAGGGCATGATGATGATGGGCGAGACGGATGATACCGAGGGCAAGATGATGATGGGCAAGAAGGGCGAAGCCCAGAGCAAGATGGCACACCCTTCGATGCAGGAAAAGAAAGAGCGGATGGCTTGTCAACAAGACGATGCGAAATGCGAAAGCATGCAAACCATGGAGCATCGTCAGGAAAGCATGCAGGAGCGCATGAAAATGATGCAAATGATGATGCAACAGATGATGGACCATCAGTCTGTGCAGGCGGATCAGCAGTAGACGTCAGGGGCGTATACGGGCGCTGAACTTTCAGGTAATTACGGGAGTATTTGATATGTATGACTGGAATGGAGCAGGGCACATGGGCGGAATGTGGTTCTGGTGGATCGTCGGTACAGTGATTGTCGCTGCACTTATTTGGGCAATGTTCAGGACATCGTCTCAAACAGCTGGCAATGGCGGCGCGACCGCTGAAAAGTTGCTTAAGCGACGATATGCAAACGGCGAAATCGATAAAGATGTCTACGAAAACCGCTTGCACGATCTTCGACAGTGAAGAAGGAGTGTACCGTATGGACGACTTGCTCGAAATTACCGAAGATTTGACAAAGCGCATCATCGATTTGCCGAACGGCCCGGTCGAAATCCTGCGGCATAAGAATGAGACCCAACTCATTACCGGTTTCCTGCAGCCGATTGTACCGATTCCGGGCGTTACGCCTGTGGGGGAACTCGAGGTTCTGGATGCTCTCGGCGACCCCGATTTCCTCGTCGTGGACATGCGCGAGCCGGAATGGCGTATCAAGGCGACCATTCCGGGGAGTTCGTCGATGCCCTTCAGCGACGTTGTGCAGCGCCTCAACGAGCTGGGGTGTTCGCGAACGTCATCGGGATGGGACTGCGCCGATACGAGGAATGTGGTGGTGTTCTGCAATGGTCCTGCGTGTCCGCAGAGCCCTATCGCAATCGATGCGATGGTGCGTGAGGGATTTCCTCCGGAAAAGCTCTTCTATTACAGGGGTGGTATGCAGGACTGGCTGGTACTCGGCCTGACAACCGTGGCCATTAGCGCGTGATCGGCGATCCACTGGTCGTTGGAGTCGCGGGTGCCATAATGCTGGCTATCTTGATCAAGGTTCGCGATATAGCAGCGATGACTGGATGCGCTTCTGTGTCCAAAACAACCTGGAGTCCAGCATGAGTCGCCGCGGAAACTGTTGGGATAACGCCGTCGTGGAATCGTTCTTCAGTAGTTTAAAGAAGGAGCGTATCAAAAGAAGGATCTACAAAACGCGCTCATTGGCCAAAGCTGACGTCTTCGATTACATTGAAGTTTTTTACAACCGAACACGTCGCTATACCCACTTGGGTGGCGTCAGTCCAGAGGTGTTCGAACATGCCTCAAAATGAGGCTGGGCAGTGTCTGATAAATGGGGGAAGTCCAATCAAGGATTATCCTGAAGTTTACACCGCTACAGCCACAAAGAACGTGTCGTCAACTCACGAAGTTAACAGCGCCCCATTGATTTTCATCATGCGAGTCGCTGCAGGCAAGAGTTTTTCATGGCTGTGCTAACAGCTCCAAGCAGAATCTTGCGGGCAGCGCGGCGGTGTCGTCAGGCTGGCTGAATACACCTAGCGGGCCAAAGCACGGACAACTGCAATGGACGTGAGCGGGTGATGCTGCCCGAAATACATCGGCGGCGGCACCAGCGACGGTTTGACGAATTTTTTCACTGCCTGGATCGCGCCCAACACGCTGTACTCTATGGTGAACACAATCCCGTCGGGAATCTCTACAAACTGCCCAAGGAGCGCGAAGTTTTTTGAACCCGCCGGCACCACTACGGGCCGGTCGCCCTTAGCTCTGCTGAGAAACTGGCTGGTGCTGTAGGGTAGCATGCAAGGGATGCAGGTGGAGGTGTCGAGGATCTCGTTTTTCTCCCCCTCGTCCTGGTCTAACTGCAGGTGACCCAACAACTCCTCCAGGATCTCGCGACCTGTGCACTCGGGCATGGTCTTCTTCACAAACGTGCCAATGTTGTCGCCCCCTAGCGCTGTCACCCAGATGACGCACGTATCGCGGGTGGCGGTACGTGTGCAGGTGCAGGATCCACGGGGACGCTGTGATGGGCATCGAACGAGGCGTTGCTGACGATGGAGCCGATGGTCAGGAAGACGAGGTCGGTGTCGCGCACCTGGATGGAGGGCTTTGCCTTGCCGCTCTCGGTCTCGAGGTGGATGCGCTCGATCCACCTCTCCTTGCAGCCGGAGTCCATCTTGAAATCGACGTCCGAGATCCTGGAGTTGTAGTGGAAGTTCACGCCCTTCTTCTGCATGAAGCGCAGGGCGGGCAGGATGAACGAGTGGAAGTTGGTGAAGCGGGTACGCTCCAGAGCGACCATCGTGTTCATGTTTGGCATCTGGTGAAAGAAGAGGTACATGTAGCGCTTCATCGTCTTCAAACATGCGACTGCCTTGCATAAAGTACGCCGGTTAGTCGTTCACTATCATCTCTGAGGCATCACAGCTTCCTCCAACAAGGTCCTTGTCGCCCTTTTGCTCAAAGATATGGATATTGGATGGATTAAAGTCTGCCTTCTGGATCAAATACATTGCAGCAGTAATGGAGCCCAAGCCGAGACCATTAAGATAAACGTTGACGGAAGAATCTTCTTTGTTTTTCATTTGGGCGTACCTTTCCTTTTTTTAACCTTCTCGGGAAAAATCACAAGACTGACATTGAAGAAGCGTGGTCAATCGCCCGTGACAAGCCCGAACTCGCGCAGCAGTGCGCCGATCTGGGTCTTGTCAAGCTTGTTCATCAGCAGGTTGCGCAGGAACGCAGGCCCCGGGACGTCGATCTCCTTGCCGTCGCGTAAGCGGCCGGTCGCACCCAGAAGCATGCGGATGTCGTAGGTGGAGTTGAAGACCTCCGGCACGCCACGCTCGACGTCGAGCAAGGTATAGACCGCTTCCATCGGCGTTCGCACGGAATACTCAGTTGTGAAGATGCAGTCGCGCTCCCTGGACTCCGCAAACTGACCAATGAAGGCGAAGTTGACCGCGCCTTCGGGCACCACGTCTGGACGATCGCCAGCCTGGCGTGGCATGAAGAAGGCCGTCACGTACGGCATCATCACCGGAATGGTTATGGCGCCGGTTGCGGCCAGCTCAGGGATGTCCTCGACCGGTACGCCCAGATGGTAGAGCCATTCCTGGGTGATTTCCTCGCCCGTGCAGTCCTGCATGGGCTTCTTCACGTAGTCACCCGGCTTCTCGACGAACAGCCCGTAAACCCACACCACGATCTGCTCCTTGGGCTGTGCCTTGAAGTGCGGCTGCCGGTTTACCGTCCAACTGAGCAGCCAGGATGAGTCCCTCGCGGTCACGATGCCGCCAGTCACCACCTTGCCGCTGAACGGATCGCGCTTGGCGATCTTCTGGATGTACTTCGGGATGCGCGCATCGAGCGTGGTGACGGTGGCCGACTCCCATTTGGTCTCGGGGATGTGCGCGCCGAACACCTCCGGGCGCCCGAACGCCGGATCTTTGGCGGCGATGCGCCGCCAAAGATCCCACGCCGGTGCAGGACCCAAATTGAGATTTGCCGGTGTGTGGTGGTCGCCGTTGTCGGAGTTCTCGGTGAGCGAGCCGATGGTCATGAATACCAGGTCGTCCGGGCCAAGATCGACGCCGCCTTCAACGGCGTCCCTGCACCAGTGGATGCGCTTGGCCTGTTTGCATCCGGGTGTGATGTCGAAGTCGACATCGGTCACCTCGGTGCCGTAATGGAACACCACGCCGTGATCAAGCAGCCACTTAACCAGCGGCAGCACCAGCGATTCGTACTGGTTGTACTTGGTGAACTTCAGCGTGGAGAAGTCCGGCATGCCCTTGATTTGGTGTATGAAACGGTGCAGGTACAGCTTCATCTCCAGCGCCGAGTGCCACTCCTCGAAGGCAAACATCGTGCGCCAGTACAGCCAGAAATTGCTGTTCAGGAATTCCTGACCGAACACCTCATTGATGCGCTTGTTCTCCATTTCTTCGCGGGTGGCCAGGAAGAGCTTGACGATCTCTTTTTGCGCCAGCTCGCTGAGCGTGAACAGGCCGTCGGTATGCGCGTCCTCGCCCCGATTCATGGTGGCGCGCTGCAAAGAAGAGTTCGGGTCATCCTTGTCGAGCCAATAGAACTCGTCGAGTACACTGGCACCCTCGATCTCCAGCGACGGGATTGACCGGTACAAATCCCACAGGCATTCGAAGTGCTCTTCCATCTCGCGCCCGCCCCGGATCACAAAGCCCTTCTCCGGATCCTTGATGCCGTCCAGCGCGCCACCGGGCAACTGTTGCTGCTCCAGGATGGTGATTTGCTTGCCCGACATCTGACTGTCGCGGATCAGAAAGGCCGCGCCCGCCAGTGCCGCCAGGCCCGAGCCGACGAACCAGGCCGTTTTGTTCTCAATGCCATGAGGTTTGCGTGGGCGGGCGAACGCTTCGTAGTTGCCATTGCTGTAATACATGGGAGACTGCCCTGGTTAACGTTGCAGCGACAGCCGTGGTGCGGGGGCTGCTGCGTGTAGGCGAAGCACCGACGCGGCGCTTGAACTTCGCGCCGAAGTTGAGCCCGTCCTGCGCATGAGATGTGTGCAACAAGTTTACGACCGAGCCTGCGTGTGCGTCTGTGCGGTGCCGTACGTATTCAGCCAAGATGGAGCGCGAGTTCTGGCCACGCGAGTTCGAAACCAACCGTCGTAGTATTCGTGGACGAGCTATCGAAGAACAACATTGCAAAGTTTCTGCTCGTGAGCTCAGGTCAAGGTTTCCAGTTGCAGGTGCGCCGTAACAGTAAGGCCTCGGTTCGTAATTTATGCTTCATTTATATCGCACGCTGAGATTTCGCGTAGGTGACCTTGAATATCTTCCAATGCATTCCGCACACTCGCCTCGCCTTCTGCGATCGCGTCGGCCGCGCGTTGAAAATCAAACATACCGATGTTACTGACTTTTGGTGCAATCAATACATCGGCGGGATCCGTATCAAGTCGGCCTCGTGTAATCTGATCCTGAAAAATATTGATGGTATTCGCGATCGCCGAAAACAAGCCTGGCGTCGAGTCTGATTCACCGCTGTCGATTGACTGCGTGCTTGAGGCTTCTGTTGGTTTACTTTGCATTCTCTCAATGATGCCATCGCCCGGCGCTGAGACTGCCGCACTATGTTCGAAATGTCGTCGGCTAAGGATGTCGGAGTTCAGATTTATTCCGATAACAAAGTCCGCTCCTAACAAGCGACATGCCGAAACCGGGATCGGGTTGACCAGACCACCATCGACCAACCATCGTTGCTGATTGCGTTCCGCCGGGAACAAGCCGGGCATCGCCATTGACGCTCGGACAGCACCTGACACCCCACCCTCCTGTAGCAACACTTCGCGCCCGGACTCACGGTCCGTACAGACTGCCGCAAAAGGCCTTGTCAGTCCTTCGATGCGCATATCGGCGTCTGCAACAAAGCGATGCAAGAACCAGTTGAGTCTCTCAATATCAACGAATGCCGAATTCGCCAGCCTGAAGCTAAAAAAGCGCAGCAAATCCATGCGGTTGGAGGCGAGTACCCATTTTTCAAGTTTCTCTAAATTGCCGGCCACGTATGAGGCACCAACCATTGCGCCTACTGACGTGCCGCAAACAACATCAGGCACTATACCAGCCCTGAGAAGCGCCTTGATAACCCCGATATGAGACCAGCCGCGCGATGCGCCTGACCCCAAGGCGAGGCCAATTTTTGGTGCATTGGCTGATTCAATCAATCACTTACTCCGTGGATGAGTGCCCTGTCATTGATGAAACTACCGATCGGAAAACAGACGTGCCGGATGCGCGTTTGCGGCTCCCAGAGTTTGTCGCCAAGCCACAGCTCTACCTCGTCGCAAGCGGCGAGGAGCTGGTTGTGATCTTTGCGACGGAGTTTGGTCAGCATGCGGTTGTTTGGCATCAAGCAGATTTTCCGTATTCCGGCCGGTCTGTCTGTGCAGTAGCGAACATAGGGCATATGGCGGTCAACCGACTTTGCGTGTCTAGCCTGCGGGAGTCGCTATTTCAGACGCGGCGTTAAATAGGCGAACTGAACGCTCGGTCCGGTGGGATGCCCGAGAGCAGCTGTTCGAACTCCTTCCTGAGCACGGCGTAACACTCACGAACATGCTCCTCCAACTTAATTCGGCTAAGAACTGTCATGTGTCCATGACTTTACTGAAGGATTCCAGCGCCAATAAGACCCCCGCCAGCGCAAGCCTTTTCAGTTCGTTTGACATCAGAGTGTCTCCTTTTCAGTT
This sequence comes from Halioglobus sp., assembly GCA_037969215.1. GTDB lineage: Bacteria > Pseudomonadota > Gammaproteobacteria > Pseudomonadales > Halieaceae > Marimicrobium. The sequence goes on along the minus strand of JBBKWY010000149.1, from coordinate 5,327 downwards.
TGGTTTTTCGTACGACGAATATTCTCGTCGCAAATTCAATCTGGCGATATCGGGCTCAACCCGATCGAGTTTCAGCGACAGGTGCTACGGCAGTAATCGCAGTCTACAGGCAAAAGACACAGGAGTACTGATTCAACGTACGCGTCAACGACGGAGGCGGTTAGTCGGTGGAAAGGGTCTGTAAGGCGGCGGTAATCACGAGCATCCGCTCCGTCGTCACCTTACCGTGAACCTGCGATACCAGGATACCGTTCTTATCCAGAACACAAATGACTGCTTCGTCGCTATCGGAAGGCACCCGCAGCGCGTTTTCCATGACCTGCGAGTTCAAAATCCACGTTTGATCGTGGTAGCGCTTCGGAACGTTCTCCTTGGCCAGACCAATGGCGTCTTCTTCCGACATAAAGAACGGTAAATCGACGGCCAGTACGTCGCGAACCCGATATTTACTTTGATCTATCTTTGATCGCAATGCGTTAACCCACTCCCGAGTGGATTCTGCGGCGTTGCGAGACGGCGTAAGTATGAGCAGTGTCGGTTGACCTATCAGTTTGTCGCTGTCGACTTTTTCTCCGCTAAGCGTCGTCGCCGTAAACGACGGCCATGGTCCATCGCCTGCGATAGCGGGTGGCCCGCATAGCGTTAGTATCGCGAAGAGGGTCAGCGTAGTAACGCGTCGGGATTTCGAGCCCGAAAGTGCTATCGGTGTGGTTGTTCTGGATATCATCGTATTCCTCCGCTCAGTTGTAGTGGCGCGACCAGGCAGATCCAAACAGAGAAGTCGCTGCGTCAGTGAAACTCTTTTTTATATCATCCTGGCTCACACCCTGCCTGACGTGCGAGCATCAATAATACAATATATGATTTAAGAAATGTCATCTGTTCGCTACCGAACTTTCTGCCATTCATGATTAGAGGGCCAGATCAAAATACAAGCCATCCAGAGTTTAGCTGATGCCAAGACGACTTAAATTTTTACATCAGCGTATAACCAAATGAAAGAAGCGCAAGAACTGTACGCTTTTGTTAAGACGCTGAAAACTTACCATACTGCGGTCGACTCCAGTACTAGGTTGGTACTCACCACTTAAAGCGAGCGGTACCAACTGCTGAATGGGGTTGGTCAGTAAATACCTGAGACTCCGATGCGCAATCGAGAATATTTGCGCCACACGGGCAGATTGTTCGGTGCGTGAGTGTTCCTGTTTTAGCCCGAATGAAAACCTCCCTGCCCTTGTCTGTCCGCAGTTATGTTCGATGACGCACAGACAGACTGCGGGAACACTGTAGCATCAGAAGGGAGATTGCTAGTCTGGGGGAATCACTAGCGTTTGGGTGTGTAAAGTCGTCAGCCCGAGATCTCTCTGTGTTTGGTCTTTTGCTGCGGAAAGCTTAGGACTGCCGTCGTTTCGGAGTGCTGCAGTCACGGTCCCCCAAATTGTCGACTTCAATTAGGAAAGCAGAGAGGAATGACCATGCCCACGAATAACTCGTCGAAAAATCCCTCGTACAAGGCCACTGAAGAGTCATCCACAAGCCCTTACTCACTCCACAACATTTTCTCGCTACCCGTGGCGGCAGATCCTCCGCTGGGAAAGTCATTGGCCATGGAGCGCTGGTTATTGCAGGGCCTGTTGAAAATAATGGGGCAACCGCCTATTCGCTTTGAACTTTGGGACGATTCAGTGATCGATACGGAATCGTCGACGCCGCAATTTACCCTGCGTCTAATGGATCGTCACGCGGTATATCAGCTGCTAGCAAACCCGTCGCTACACTTTGGCGATCTCTATAGCGCCGGACGACTCCACATCGAGGGCGACTTGCTGGCCCTGCTGGAAGTGATCTATGACGCACTCTATAGCATGAATGCCAAGGGCTCGACTTTGCTAAAAACTTTCTGGCGCGTTAAGGCGCCGCGCTCCACCAGCCTGAGCAACGCCAAAGAAAACATTCATCATCACTACGATCTTGGCAACGATTTTTACTCGTTGTGGCTAGACCAAAAGGCCATGCAATACACCTGTGCCTATTACGCTGATCCAAGCATGACTCTGGAGCAGGCCCAACAGGCAAAGATGGAGCATGTCTGCCGCAAACTGATGCTGAAGCCGGGCATGCGTGTGGTAGAAGCAGGCTCCGGTTGGGGCGGTCTGTCACGCTATATGGCCGAGCACTACGAGGTGGATGTCACCTCCTACAATATATCCCATGCACAGGTGGAATATTCCCGGGAGCAAGCAGCCCAGCAGGGCCTCAGTGGACACGTGCGCTATGTCGAAGACGACTACCGCAATATTGACGGGCAGTTCGATGCCTTCGTTTCGGTGGGGATGCTGGAACATGTGGGTATGCAGAACTACAGCGCGATGGCAACAGTGATCGACCGCTGTTTGGCGCCGGAAGGCATCGGGCTGATTCATAGCATTGGCCGCAATCGACCCGGACGGATTAATGGCTGGATTGAACGGCGAATTTTTCCTGGTTCTTATCCGCCCAGTATCGGCGAGTTTATGAACCTATTCGAACAGAAGCCTTTTTCCGTACTGGATGTGGAAAACCTGCGCCTGCATTACGCCAACACGCTTGAACACTGGCTGCAACGTTTCGAACAGAACCACCAACAGGTGGCCAAACTCTATGACGAAAGCTTCGTGCGTGCTTGGCGACTGTATCTCACGGGTTCCATCGCAGGCTTTACCACCGGCAGCCTGCAACTGTTCCAAGTGGTATTCGCCCGTGAAACCTGCAATGCCATTCCGCGCCACCGCCAACATTTGTACCAGAACACGCCTGTGCCCAGTTTCTTTGCAGAGAGGGAGGGATGAACTATGCCGACTGCTGAGGTATTGCATTCCGACGTGCTAATCGTTGGCGCTGGCCCCGCCGGGTCGACATTGGCTTGGGCATTGCGTAACAAAGGGTTGTCGGTGCGCGTCCTGGATAAACAGCGATTCCCCCGGGATAAAATCTGTGCTGGCTGGGTGACGCCCGCGGTGATGGCTTCCCTGCAGATTGATCTGCAGGAGTACGCCCTGGGGAGAACTCTGCAACCCATTTGCGGATTTCGTGTGGGCATGATGGGGCAGCCGATGGCTGACAACGATTATGGCGAGGAAGTGGTGAGTTACGGCATTCGTCGCTGTGAGTTCGATCATTATTTATTGGCGCGTCTGGATTGCGATGTTGACACTGATGTGAGCGTCAGCAGCATTCGACGTGAAGGCGGTGTCTGGAGGGTCAATGAGCGCTTTAGCGGAACCTTGTTGGTCGGCGCGGGTGGGCACTTTTGCCCCGTTGCGCGCAGCTTGGGCGCCAAGCTCGGACAGAGTGAGCAGGTGGTAGCGGCCAAAGAAGTGGAATTTGAAATGACACCTCGGCAGGCGCAATCGTGTCCAGTGCGAGCGGAGATTCCAGAGCTTTATTTCTGCGAAGATCTGCTGGGCTATGCTTGGGTGTTTCGCAAAGGCAATTTTCTTAACATCGGTCTGGGGCGGGAAGGTAATCATCACCTAAGCGAGCAACTGCAAGCTTTCGTTCAGCAACTGCAGAGTCCGGGTCGAATACCTGCGGATCTCTCCGCGCGTTTCAAGGGCCACGCCTATATTCTATACGATCACGGCCAACGTCGCTGTGTCGCTGACGCCGCGCTGTTGGTCGGAGACGCGGCTGGGCTGGCGTACACGCAAAGCGGTGAAGGCATACGTCCAGCAGTGGAATCAGCCTTAATAGCCGCGAAGGTAATTGTGGAGGCTCAAGGTGACTACTCCGAGCAGACGTTGAATTCCTATCATCAGACATTGCAACGGCGCTTTGGGCGTCGTCAGCAGCAGCGAATGTTGAATATCGAATTGCCGGCTGGACTCAAACAGGGCGTTGCCCGTGTGTTAATGCGTTCCTATTGGTTTACCCGGCATGTGGTCACAGACCGCTGGTTCCTGCACCGTCAACAAGCGCCTTTGTTGACTTAGTTGGCCGACAGCAAGGCCGTAAAGCGTTCATGATCCGAACCCTCCGCGCAGGTATCCTCGAGCATGGGCACTTCGCCCCAATGCCGGTCGCAACTCACGAGAGTCATATCGACCTGAATGCCAGTGGCCTTACCATTGCACTGAGCGATTTCCTGCCACCGGTGGCTGAGCGTGGCAAGGGGCGCATTCTGAACGTTCCCCATTTATATGCAGGACGCATTGAACCACTTGAAGCAAACTGGAGTAAGCTTACATGTCTGAACCAACCTCAAAAAGCGACGTAAAAGACCCCGTCTGCGGGATGTTGGTCGACCCGCACAATGCCAAACACCGGCTTGAGTATCATGGTGAAACCTGGCACTTCTGCTCATCGAGATGCCAGGAAAAGTTCGAGGTCGAGCCGCAAACATACCTGGGCGACAAAGTGCCTGCGAAGGCCGCGCCTGCCGGTACCTTCTACACCTGCCCTATGCACCCTGAGATCCATCAGGAGGGACCAGGTGACTGCCCGATTTGCGGGATGTCCCTTGAGCCCGAAGATGTATCAATTGATACCGGGCCTTCCGCAGAGCTCGCAGACATGACCCGTCGATTTTGGGTGGGCCTCGCACTGGCACTCCCGGTGTTTATATTGGAAATGGGCGGTCATCTGCTGTCGCTTGATCACCTGGTTGCGCCGCAGGTATCCAATTGGGTTCAATTGGTGCTGGCCAGTCCGGTTGTGTGCTGGGCGGGTTGGCCGTTCTTTGTAAGGGGCTGGCGTTCCCTGATGCAGCGCAGTCTCAACATGTTCACGCTGATCGCCATTGGCACCGGGGTCGCGTGGAGCTACAGTATTATCGCGACGCTTTCTCCCGGGTCTTTTCCCGCTGCCTTTCGTCAACCTGATGGCTCGGTCGCCGTCTACTTTGAAGCCGCGGCGGTGATTGTCGTGCTTGTTCTTCTAGGCCAGGTGCTGGAATTACGTGCCCGGGAGAAAACCTCCGGTGCGATTCGTGCGCTGCTGGATCTTGCCCCTGCGACGGCACGACGGCTTGACGGACACGGTGGCGAAGCGGATGTCGCCTTGGACCAGGTCAGTGTCGGTGATCGTCTACGCGTGCGCCCGGGCGATAAGGTGCCACTGGATGGCGAGGTGCTGGAGGGTCGCTCAAATGTTGACGAGTCGATGATTAGTGGCGAACCGCTGGCGGTAAGCAAGCAGGTGGGTGATACGGTGGTTGGTGGCAGCATCAATGGCCAGGGCTCCTTCGTGATGCGGGCTGACAAGGTTGGTCGCGACACCATGCTCTCGCGGATCGTGCAGATGGTTGCCAGTGCGCAGCGCAGTCGCGCCCCAATCCAGGGGCTCGCAGA
>JBBKWY010000148.1:0-32421 GCA_037969215.1 Halioglobus sp. | reverse complement strand
CTGGGATATAGAACCCCTATGGAGATTGACGGTTGATGCACCTAACCAGCGGGTGTCCACTTTATCGTAGGAACTCCCCCCCTGGCGGGGCCGGACGTCAAAACCGCTGCGCGGTTTCGTCGCCGTTGCGCTAGGCTTTATATTTCAGGAGAATCCGTGAAGTTTCTATTACTTATAATATTTTCAATATCACTTTCGTCCGGGGCACTTGCAACCGAAGCTACTGATCTCCGCCTTAAAGGTGTGCAGGCAGCTTCAAATGGAGACTTTTCTTCAGCACAAAAGTACCTCAGCCAAAGTGCTGAGCTTGGCTACTATACTGCTCAAGTAGAGTACGCTTACTTGCTTGAGTCTAGCCCTGGGAATGTCCAAAATAAATCCGAGTCTTATGCTTGGTACAACGTGGTTATAGCACGCAAAGGTACTGATACTGAGTTTGCCAAGGAAGGTTTAGCGCGGTTGTCAAAGGTAATGTCTGCATCAGAGTTAGAGCAGGCTAAAAAGCTTACAAAAAAATACATCGAGCAATATGCAAAGTAAAAATATAACAAGCAAAGGCAGCATCGCCCTGCGGGCTGGACGCGCTAACGCGCGCCGCTGCTTTGGGCGTTATGCGGCTTGAATAGTGTTGCGCAACACGCTACACTTAAACCATGATCAAATCTTTCAAGCATAAAGGTCTGAAAAAGTTCTACGAGTCTGGGAGCAAGCAGGGGATACAAGCACAGCACTCGTCAAAGCTGCGCATGCAGCTTGCTGCTCTGGATTCTGCCTTAGCTATCGAAGATCTTGATATCCCGGGTTATCGGCTCCATGAGCTTAAAGGGAGTCGGAAGGGAATATGGTCTATATCCGTTAGTGGCAATTGGCGCATTACGTTTGAGTTCACTGATGGCAATGTATACATCGTCAACTACGAGGACTATCACTAATGGCTATGTACAACCCTCCTCATCCAGGTGAGTTTATACAAATCACCTATATGGAACCATTCGATCTAAGTTGCCGCTACCTTGCAGCGCAGCTAGATGTTGCAGCGTCTACTCTTAGCAGAGTACTAAAAAAACAGAGTGGTGTAAGCCCAGAAATGGCGTTGCGTTTATCAAAAGCTATCGGCCGCAGCCCCGAGAGTTGGTTAGCCATGCAGGATGCATATGACCTCTGGCAGGCAAAAAAAGGAGTAAAGCTTGGTCGTGTGCAAAAAATCGAGCTTGACGCCGCATAACAAGGAGCGGCAGTTTGCACGCTTCGCGTGCAGGACGGCCTACTACGTAGTCCGCCTCTGCGCTAGGCGTTATGTGCCTACTTCGGAGCAAGTAATATGAGATTGGTGTTTATTCTACTATTGATAATGTGCATCCAGGCTTGCGGTACGATCACCACTCTATCAGAGTCAGATCAACGAATATCGAGCAAACTTAAGAAGAAAGACACCTACTGCGAGTCTGTACCCAGAGTCTACTCTGGAGTCTCCTATGATTTTTGCAGCTTGAATTCCAAGCCAAACAATACAGAGGTTGATGTGCTGGTTGCCTTCTACCTACTCGACGGAGTTCTTTCCGCCGCGTCGGATACCTTGGTTTTACCCTACACTGTTTACCAACAATCCGAGAAAGGTAGTATTCAAATTGCACATTGAGTCATTCCTACACATAACAAGTAGCGGCAATGCGCCCCTGTCGGGGCCGGACGGCAAAACCGCTGCGCGGTTTCGCCGCCGTTGCGGTTGGCGTTAAGAGGCACTATGAAATCCTTGCTCGACGAACATAGCTATCAGAAATGGTATCTAGAAGGCTTTACCTACAAAGGAGGTGTTTTGGTCCTTGACGTTGCACGAATACAGATTAAGGGGGATCAAAATGTCTCGCCGAGGCACATTATCATTTTCAGCGATGTCCATTACCATCAAGCCTATGATGAAGCGCTGCATCTTCCGGAGCACATGGAAAATCGAGGTGACGGTATCATTGCGGAACATACGAACTCATCTCTAATGGAATATTTACGTCAACATACGTCAGTTCTAGAAGGTCCAGGGGATTTTAGACATTATTCGGTAATGACTGGAGACGAGTTTATTCACGTGGTAAGCAGGTCCGGGCCGAAGGTAGCCCGTGCCTATTAACAAGAACAGGCAGTGCGCTCCCTGCGGTCGCCGGACGGCCGTACCGGCCGCTCGCTGCTGCAAGCGTTAATGCTCCAGTCAATGATCGAGGTAGTGCCCGCCAATGGCAAAAACATAAATGTAGTTTTCATCAAACTTATAGATGAGACGATCCTTTTGAGAGATCCTTCTTGACCAAAGACCAGCAAGATTATGTTTCAGTTTTTCCGGCTTTCCAGTTCCAGTGGTAGGATCGTTACGCAAAATTTCTTTTAGCAGTTTGCAGAGAGCTTTATGCATCTTGCTATCTTTCTTTCGAAGCTCTTCGTATGCCTCCCAGGTGTTCCCCTCAAATACCAGTGATCTCATCCATCTCTTCCTGAGTAGGTTTGTAGCCACCTTTCTTAGTGTGTGTTTCAAGAGACGCGGCAATCTGTTTCATGAGACTCTTGTTCTGAAGCACGAAGAGAGTTTCTTGCTCTCGATCCCAGTCATCCGCACTGACGACAACGAAGTCCTCGCCCGAACGGCGAGTTACTTTCAGCGGGGAATGCTCTGTAACTATTTGTTCTACAAAGGATTTTAAATTGTCTCTAAACTTGTTTACGCTTACGCTGTCCATTGTAACCTCACTATTTAAACGTACGGCAATGCCGTACATTATAGCGGGGAGCATTAACAAGTCAAGGCAGCAAGGCGCCTTCGGCGCAGTACGCCGTAACCGGCGCCTCTGCTTGAAGCGTTAAGTGCCTAACTCAATAGTGAAATCGAAGCTGCACGATAAGTAAGGAATCCTGATCTATTTTGTACACGATTCTATGCTCATCATTAATCCGTCGAGACCAGTATCCGGACAACGCATGCTTCAGTGGTTCAGGCTTTCCTATGCCCTCGAAAGGTTCGCGAGTAATATCCCGAATGAGCAGGTTTATTCGCTTAAGCAGTTTCTTGTCCGTCTTTTGCCAATAGAGATAATCTTCCCATGCGTTTTCTGCAAAGATCAGTTTCATTCCGTCAGTTCTCTAACCTTTCCTCGTCCAGCCTCAAGCTCAGCAATAGACTCAATCAATCTACGAGCGTTCTTTGGGCTTCGTAGCAAATATGCGGTCTCTTCCAGTGCCAGGTAGTCCGCCATCGACATCATTACCACGGCGCCTTCACCTTTGCGTGTTATTGCAACTGGCGCATGGTCGTCGCACACTCGTTCCATTGTTTTCGCAAGGTTGCTGCGGGCTGCTGTATAGCTTATGCTTTCCATAATTGTTTCTCCGTACATGTACGTAAATGCGTACGTTATGTTATCCACGCATAACAAGTCAAGGAAGAAGGACGCGCGAGGGCGCGCCTCTTCTTGAAGCGTTAAGCGGCCTTATTAGCTATTGAGCTGGCTGCATGTTTGTATCTATACGGATACACTCGTTGAATGTATCAAGTTCAGCAAACGGATATCTTCGCTAAGTGGCTTTCGAAGCTAAAAGATCGAAAGACTATGGCAAAGTTATTGGTACGAGTCGAATCTCTAAGGTAAGGAAATACTGGGGACTCCAAATCATTAGGTACTGGTTTGCACGAACTCAGGATACATTTTGGGCCAGGCTATCGAATTTATTACACCCGTAAATCTGGCTTAGTGATTCTTCTCGTTTGCGGAGGAGATAAGTCGAGCCAAAGCAAGGATATAGCACACGCTCGGAGAATTATGGCGGAACTGAGAGCGGATTAATTGCAATGATTAAAGTTACAGAATTTGACCCAAGTGCTTGCTTCGATAGTGAAGAATCTATTGCCGAGTATCTTTCTGCGGCACTTGAAGAAGACGATGCAGGTTTGTTCATCGCGGCGATCGGTCATGTTGCCAAAGCCAAAGGTATGTCTGCTATAGCGCAAGAGTCTGGCTTAGGTCGGGAAAGCCTTTATAAGGCCTTTGCACCGGGCGCGAAACCAAGATATGAGACAGTGCAGAAAGTTCTGCATTCACTTGGCGTAAAGATCAATGTGTCGGCCGCTTAACAAGTGACTATGGTTCCACGTCAAGTATTTAGGCCATATTTGCATGAGACTTTCCCCAATAAAGTAGACACCTATCTCAACCAAGAGGTAGGTCAAGGATGGCAAAGATACTTAGCAAAGAACGAGTTATAGAATACAGCGTAGAGTTCAAGCAGAAAGTCGTGGAGTTGACAGAGAGCCGCGATGTTGAAGCAGTGGGAATCGCTACCGTTCTGGGTTTGCATCCCATGATGGTTTATCGCTGGCGTCAGGAATACCGTGAAGGTCGATTTGTCGCCAAACGTACAAGGAAGATCAGTATGACAAGGGAGCCACCCGAGCACCCCGAAGCCGCCTAGGAAAAGTCCGAGATTAAGCGGTTGCAGCGTGAAGTGGTGGAACTGAAAAAGGAGAACGATTTTCTAAAAAAGTGGGACAGGTATCTGAAGGACCAAAAACAGCGCGATTCGGATTCATAGCCGAACACAGTGCTGTTTTTGGTATCAGATACCTCTGCAATCGTTTGAATGTGTCATCCCAAGGTTTCTACAAGTGGCGGGATCGCAGAGAATTCGTGTATTACGGTGGAGAACCTTAGGCGACTTGAGTCCCGCCTCAACTCGATCAACCAGCAATGGGCCGAAGATGTCACGCACCTTAATGTAAATGGGCACTGGTCTTGCCTGGCGGTTATTCTGGATCTGTATTCAAGGCGCATTGTTGGGTGGGAACTGAGCCAATCGAGAACAGCGGCTCTAACTGTCGCAGCGTTACGAAAGGCACTCCTGCACCGGATTGTTAAGCCAGGAATGATCTTACATAGCGATCGTGGCGCGGGGTATGGGGCTCACTACTTTCAGGACGAGCTGAAACGCGCTGGCATAACACCGAGCATGAACTGACCAAAGCACATGACTGACATCGCCCATGTTGAGTCATTCTCTAGAACGATGGAAACAGAGAGTTTCCATGGCTTGGATTTTGAGTCAATATCTCATCGGCGGATGACGTTAGCCTGGTACATCGAAGACTACTACAATACCAAACGTCTCCATTCATCATTGGGTTTCAATATGCCTGGTAGAGATGAAAGTATGGCAGCATGATGTTGTCGAATCGGGTGTCTACTTTTAGGGGGGAGGTCTCAGCCCTACTGGCACTTATGTGCTGGCTTCGCCAATCGCCCAAGCTCAGAGCATTATGACCCCATATTGAGGGAGCTATGAATATCAACGATAAGATTAACTACGTAGAGTTTCCTGCCCGAGACATCGAAGCTACCAAGGCTTTCTTTACTACCGTCTTTGGTTGGGCCTTTGAGGATTTTGGGCCCGAGTACGCGGCCTTCTCTAATCAAGGCATTGATGGTGGTTTCTTTAAATCCGAGCTTTCCTCAGCCACAGAGTCTGGTAGTGCCCTGGTTGTCCTATACTCAGATTCGTTAGAGCAGTTACAATCGAGAATCGAAAAGGCCGGTGGTACAATTATCAGGCCCATCTTTGCATTTCCCGGCGGTCGCCGTTTCCATTTTACCGAGCCTAGCGGGAACGAAATGGCGGTGTGGTCAGATGTCAGCGCGTCAAATGAGTAGTGAGGTCTATAAAATGAAAATAAAGCCGATCCACTCGGGTAGTTGTCACTGTGGCTCGGTGCAGTTCGAGCTTTCCCTTCCCAATGGTCTGGAGCAACTCCGTCGCTGTGATTGCTCCATGTGCCGGAGGCGTGGAGCCATAGTGGCATCAGTGCCACTAGACGGCATAAACATTATCAAGGGCAGAGAATTCTTAAGCCTATATCAATTCAATACCAAAACCGCCAAGCACTATTTCTGCTCGAATTGTGGTATCTATACGCATCATCAAAGGCGCTCCAATCCTGAGGAGTATGGCTTCAACGTAGCCTGCCTCGAAGGCGTGAACCCATATGAACTCGGAGAGGTTCCCGTCATGGATGGCGTCAATCACTCGGCTGACCGTGCCAGCAATGACTCATAGCGAGAGCGTGATGTCGTAGGTGGTGTAAGAATAGAATGCGTTTTCTGTTGACCTAAGGAGAAGAGAATGAAGTTTTTGGACAAATATTCTGACTATAGCTATGCCGCTTTTAGAATCGTTATAGGGTTCATGTTTCTCTGCCATGGCACTCAAAAGCTGTTTGGGGTGCCGATAGCGTTCCCGTATCCTTTAAGCGCTATGACTACCAGTGCCGGGGTTATTGAGCTTGTTGCAGGAGCACTCATAATCGTTGGATACTATTCGCGATATGCTGCATTTATCGCTAGCGGTACTATGGCGGTAGCCTACTGGATGGTACATGGGCTAAACAGCCCTTTTCCAATTGCCAATGGGGGTGAAATAACCGCATTTTATTGCTTTGCCTTTCTTTATATTGCGACAAAGGGACCGGGTATCTGGAGCCTGAACAAAAGGTAAATGTAGAGAAACCCCTTCAAAACCTACTCAAAACGAGTCAGTGCTGCCTGTGCCCAACTGCGGGACCGGATGGTCAAACCGTTAGGCAGTTCGACCGCCGGTGTCATAAGCGTTATAGGGCTCTTTAATCTATGAACAACGTTCAGTTTTATTCATTTGCTCTTAGTCCTTATGCATTAAAGGTTCATTGCTATCTATTAGCGTTGGATATAGATTTTGAAACTATCTTCGTCGATGCAATGAAGATGAGAAAAATATTGCCTGTCGGAAAAACAGTGCCCGTGCTCACCATCAACAACGAATCTCGGAATGAGTCCAGTGAAATAGGTTTATGGCTACATGAACTCTATCCTGAAAAACATTTAGCTCCACCTGAGCTAATCACCAAAATTCAGATCGCTGAAAAATGGGTAAATGAACAGTTGATCAACCTCGCCTTCAGGGACACTGTCGGCTTTGATGATCCAATTATTAGAAAGTATAAAAAACGTCTGCATCTTTCCAAGGTGCTAGGGGAGACCTCTCCAGATGGGGTATCAATTATCTTTCGTCTTTTTCATATGATCTTTCTGGAGAAAACATTTGTTAGAAACAATATTGCTATGACTGATACAAGTCGACGATTAGGCGATTTGAGAATTGAACTGGCAATAGAATTCAGAGAGCTCCTTGAAGGCGGGCCTTTCTTATGCGGCAGTAAAAGTCCAACGATTGCCGACTTGTCTGCCTATCCGCAAATCGTAAAACCAAAGGCAATAGATGGCCTTGACTATTTTTTACCCGGAGACACTGTTGCTACATGGGTTTCGAATGTTGAAAAAGCATACCCAAAATTACTTGATTGCTTTCCAGAGGGAATAAAATATTCTCAATCTCCCCTATAACAGGGCGCTCGATAACCGCGGCGATCTGTATAAGCCCGTCCAGGTTAGGTGCTCCTGCATAAAAGCCGACTTATATGATTCAACATGGTATGGGAGCATTCCTGGGGCGAAGTATCAAAAACGGGTTGGTCGAAAATTTTGACTCTGAAGCCGCGTGGAAAGATGCATTAGCCACGGGCGTAAACATGTCACGCCGGAGTATTTTGGTGTTAATGTCTACGGTCTCTCCGATGTTGATCCTGAGGGTGTTCCGGTGTGAGCTACAGATGGGAAGGGTATGCCATAGTGAGGCTTGATCTGTTCCGTGCGCACAGCCAGCGACTGTGATCCCAATTCAACCCTTTAGCCAAGTTTATTTACACCAGCTGTGACGCTCTCTGGTCGCGTGTCCGGGAAACCAGGGGCTTGCCAGTCGAAACCGTTGGAACATGGCCCTATTCAGGCAGAAACTCAAGATGAAAGAATGCAATCAATGCGGAAAATGCTGCATTAACTATGGCGACGGCGGGCTGTCTGCGTTGTCCAGTGAAATCGAATACTGGGAGACGTTCCGGCCCGAGATTTTTGCGTATGTCAAAAACGGTGAGATCTGGATAAACCCTGAGACGGGCAAGCAATTGGAACGCTGCCCGTGGTTGCGGCAGGAGCCCGATCAACAAAAATTCACCTGTGATATATATCACGATCGCCCCGATGACTGTAAGCACTACCCGGTCACGATTGAACAAATGATAGAAGATGAGTGTGAGATGTTGGAAGTACAGGATTTGGACAAGCCCAGACAGGCGCAGAAAGTCCTGGATCACATTATGAGAGATAGCCGCCCAGCGGTTAAAGCTCGATGAGCAGCGACGGCCAATCCGCAGTCTGCGAAATGTATTATCAAGCTGTTGTTTCAACGCTATTCCGGGCGGTTCCGCCTCCGGTGCGCAATGGGTTATATTACAGTCTCAAGTAGAGGATTTAATGGCTAAAGAGATAGAAAGGAAGTTTCTAATCAATCAGGATGTGCTTGGCGCTCTCGATAATGGAACCTCTATTAAGCAGGGCTATATTTCCACAAAAGATAAGACAGTCGTCCGTGTAAGGGTTTCTGGCAATCAAGCTTATCTTACGCTCAAAGGTGAAGCTACCGGGGTAACGCGCTCTGAATTCGAGTATGAAATACCGGTCACGGATGCGGAACAAATAATCGAAGAGTTATGTAACGGACCGGTTGTTGAGAAGACGAGATATTTAGTCACTCATTGTGACCATACGTGGGAGGTGGATATATTCCACGGAGAAAATGATGGCCTCGTGATTGCAGAAATAGAGTTAGGAAGCGAAGAGGAAGCCTTTGAAATTCCTGATTGGGTAACCCGTGAGGTAAGTGGTGAGGCCAAGTATTATAACTCTAGTCTCTTAGCCAATCCGTTTAAGAATTGGAGGCATTAGGTTATTTTTGCTACGAACCTTTACGATATCGTCGAGGGACAGGAACACATCTACAAGGACTATATGAAATAGTCGATTGAGCTGATGCATGGTCTTGACGCGGAGCCCGTTGCAGCAGGCCCTTCACCGGACCGTTAAACCTACGGTTCGTCGGCCGCTTGCCGAAGCGCTATGACGTCACTCAAAAGGCGTGCCAATGAAAGAAAAGGCGAGAATTGGTCCTGGGTTCCATAATGGCAGTCAGTACTACTAACGTACGCGATATACGCCTAAATTAGCCCTTACATTTCTTGTTTTCAGGGTTATCGTCAAACGGCCCAAAAGTACCCGGCAGCGCCAAGCTAGTATTCTTTGCAATTTGAGGCCTCTCCAAGTACCAAAATACACGTAATACTGGTACCTTGCATGTAGCTGGTTAAGGTGGGCGGGGGTTTCGTGCCTCAGCTGGAAGCATTATTGGCTTTTGTAGGACATTTTGCTTTATATTCGAATTGGTGAATTCGGGTATATTTTTTATATTTCACCAACAATAGTGAGTACAAACAATGAGTAAAGGTACAGTTAAATGGTTCAATGCCGACAAAGGCTTCGGTTTCATTACTCCTGAGGACGGTGGTAAGGATCTGTTTGTTCATCATTCAGAAATTCAAGCGGGTGGTGCGTATGCAACCTTGAATGATGGCCAAGCCGTTGAGTTTGAAGTTGGCCAAGGTCAAAAAGGACCATGTGCAAACAAGGTCGTTGCAGTTTAGGTTGTAACAAAACAATTCAAGCAAGCGGATGGCTACGCCACCGCTTCTTGAGGCGTCAAGCCTTTCAGTAGTGAGTTAGATAGTGTCTGAAAACATTTTCTGAGTCATGTCCCAGGACAGTGATAGCAGCGGCAGCCAATACACAGGCGTCGATCACTGGGTGCTCTCACAGGGCGACCGCATGGGTTATGCAAGGAAGAGTACTGGTTTCGACATCCTGTCTTGGAAATTATGCCATGCGACGGCATTAGCATCAGGAGGAATGGATTTTGCTAACGCAGCAGCTTGTTAGTTGCCCGTACTGTGGGGAATCTATTGAAGTACTTTTGGATCATGAAGAGGCTGGGCAGCAGTATATTGAAGATTGCCAAGTCTGTTGTAGGCCGATTACATTTCGCGTCGCGATAACAGTCGAAGGAGAGTTACAGGTTTCATTGCACGACGAAAATGAAGCATATTGATCTTGAAACAGAAAATTTCCGGATATCACAAAGACGACAAAAACGACTGGGTAGCTGAGCTCAAGTGCGGTCACAATCAACACGTTCGGCACAATCCTCCCTGGACAAATCGTCCGTGGGTTGAAACGGCTGCAGGGCGGGAATCCATGCTGGGTTATGAGCTGAACTGCAAACTGTGTGATACCGGTCCGGTTAGGGCGTCACAATGTTGAAAATGGGATTGGGTTGATCCAGCAGGGCGAAGAATTTTAGTAAATCCAGTTTGCTGCCTTCAACAGAGACGTCATCCGAAAATAGAATCTCGCGAACCCCTGCTCGGCCGGTCAACATCTTCACAAACAGTGGGTGCGTAATGCGAACCGTGGCATTGGCATCGGGGGCAGGGCTTCCCTCGCGCTGGTGAAGGACCGCGTTTTCCAGTTCCAGCACGTACACCTTATCCAGATCAGTAAACTCGATATTGAGGGTGAAGGATTTGCCGTCCGCCTTGGGACCATTGAGCATGGCACCCATCAGTTCGAAGAATTGATCCAGCGGTGTTGCATCGATCAGATCCACTGCATTGGCGAGACTGATGCCAGTTCTGGGTGCGCCCTGACGCAGTTCAAGTGCACCGGTGAGATAGACGTCCCGCCACGGCCCAGACTCGGCCAGATAGCCCATCTGATCATAGGTTTGGGCTAATAGCGCTTTCGCAGCCTTGTTGTCGGGCTGGGCGAACACCAGGTGATTGAGTAATTCGGCCACCCATCGATAATCGCCTTTGTCGAAGTCTTCTTTTGCGCGATTCAAAATAGTCTCTGAACCGCCCATCATATCTACGTAGCGGACAGCAGCCTCCTCGGGAGGCAGGGGGTCGAGGTTGGCGGGGTTGCCGTCGTACCACCCAAAGTACATCTGGTATACCGCCTTGGCGTTGTGTTTCAGCGTGCCGTAATAGCCGCGGTTGGGGAAGTTGGTGCGCAGCGCTTCGGGCATTTGCAACATGTCGGCAATCTCCCGTGGCGTGTAACCCTGCGATGCCAGGCGCAGGGTCTGGTCGTGAATATACTTGTAGCCATCGCGCTGTTTCTTGAGGAAATCGATAATTTCCTCATTGCCCCAGAGTGGCCAGTGATGGCTGCCGAAATACACTTCGGTATCGGGAAACAGATTGATCGCCTGGTCGATGTAGTGACTCCATTTGCGGGCGTCGCGCACTTTGGTGCCGCGCAGGGTATAGAGATTGTGCATATTGCGTGAGACCACTTCGGCACCGCAAAAAGCTTTCAGCTGTGGCAGATAAAAGGTCAGCTCTGCGGGCGCTTCTGAGCCGGGTGCGTTCTGGAAAATGAACTCCACGCCGTCGATCATGACGGTTTCGCCTGTGGTGTCGATGGTGCGCGTAGGTGGGGCGATGCCAACGCTACCAAATGCCGGCCCTTTGCCGAGCCCAGAGCCGATATGGCCACGGGCCGAGTGTTCAAGCTGGCTGCCGTACATGAACATGGAGCGCCGACTCATGGTGGTACCGGCAATTACATTTTCACTGGTGGCTTCATCCATAAATCCTACCGGGGCGATAATCTCGGTGTCCGCATCTGCGCCCAACACAGCTTGCACGCCGCCGAAGTGGTCGATGTGGGAATGGGTGAAGATGATTGCTGCAATGGGTTTGTTCCCCAGGTGCTCCCGGGCAAATGCGATGGCGGCACCGGCGGTCTCTTTGGTGGTCAGCGGATCCACGATGATCCAGCCTGTTTTCCCTTCGATAATACTCATATTGGAAAGGTCGAAGCCGCGCAGTTGGTAGACGCCCTCGGTGACTTTGAATAGACCGTGATTATTGTTGAGTGTGGCCTGGCGCCAGAGACTGGGGTTGACCGTATCTGGCGCTTCGCCCTGAATAAAGTCATACGATGGCATATCCCACACCAGGGGCTCGTCGGGTCCGGCGATCTTCAGTGAAGGGTGTGCGGCAATGAGGCCTTTGCTGGCGTTGTCAAAATCCAGCTGGTTGGCGAGATCCAGTTCCTCGCGAACACGGGCGTTGGCACGTGCGGTGTTTTCGGTTGCGGGTGTATTGCCCTGTGCGCCGTCGGCGGTATCAATTGAGTCGCCTTGGCAAGCCAGTAGAAGTGTCAGTAGAGGGGCGGCTAGTAAGGTGTTGTACCAGGCAAGGGTAGAGGGCATAGCATTTCTCCTGACTTACAGTCAGTACATCTGTCGTGGACGAATTTTAGTTTCCGCTTGTGCGGAGCACAACGGACACTAGCAGTTCGCTGCGGAGTGCTCAAGCCGACGAGTGACCCGTTCGATGGCATTTATTTGCTGGCGGTTGCATTATACGCAGTGTATCCGCCACCGTATGATCAGGAGTTTCGTTTATATGAAAGTTACGCTATTTGGTGCTACTGGCAGTCTGGGTCAGGAGTGTCTGCAGCAATGCCTTGATGCTGGTCATGTGATGACCGTGTTGGTGCGCAGTCCGAGCAAGTTGCCGACGGCCCTGCGCGACAGGGTCACGGTTGTTGAGGGCGACGGCCTGATTGCGGGCGATGTAGCCCGCGCTCTGCCACCCGGTACTGATGCAATTTTGTTTGCCATTGGCGTGGATGAAAAAACGTCGCCACCCGACCTGTGCACCGATGTCACCCGGCATATTCTCGCCGTGATGCGTAGTGAGCAGATACCGCGATTGGTATGGTGCGGCGGTGGCAGCAATATTCGGCCGGAAGATGTAGTGACCTTTGGCGCTCGGTTTGTGCGCTGGTATTCCGAGACGTTTCTCAAACACAGGCACACCGATAAAGAGCATCAATTGCAGCTACTGGATGACAATGCCGATCTTTGCTGGATCGGTATTCGTCCCCTGCAAATGAAATCGGGGCCGAAGAGAGGCAGCTATCGATTGGGGTATAACGCGTTCAGTGCCCTGTCCAATATTTCCTTTGCCGATTGCGCCCACGCCATGGTGAACATGCTTGAAGATGACGCCTGGGTGGGTAAAGTGCCGATTGTTCAATATTGAAGTTGCTGCGGCACGGATTCAGAAAGAGGGAGTGAGTAGTGGCAGATTCGATGAGTTCGATGAGGGCTTGCGTCAAAGTATCTGACGAGGTGCAGGAATACTTTTTTGTGGAGGGGTGTTTTATTGCCGAGCTTTCCAACTCCAGCGATGATCCCGATGTTTCGGTGGTCCGTGCACGCGTGGAGCCGGGCAAGACTACCCGCTGGCACTCTCTGCGCGAAACAGGTGAGCGCTATGTTGTGCTGCAGGGGCTGGGTAGTGTGGAGGTCGGTGATTTGCCGCCACATCGTGTCACTACCGGGGATGTGGTGATTATTCCGCCAGAGGTGAGGCAGCGCATCAGCAACATTGGCGCAGATGATCTGGTGTTCCTGGCGATCTGTTCACCGCGCTTTACGGATGCGGTATACGTTGATCTTGAGGAATGAATGGTGCGTGCTATCAGGGTATTCGCATTGCTAGCAGAGGATAGAAGGCGTGTCTGAACGATTTGAGCAACTTGACGATAAGCTAAAGGCGTTTATTCGGCAGCAGCATCTGTATTTTGTGGGCACGGCAGGTGCACAAGGCTTTGTGAATGTGTCGCCCAAAGGCATGGACAGTTTTCGTATTCTGGATGACACCACCGTCGCCTGGCTGAATCTGACAGGTAGCGGTAATGAGACGGCTGCTCATGTGTTGGAAAATGGTCGCATGACAGTGATGTTTTGCTCCTTCGACAAACAGCCGTTGATCATGCGCCTGTACGGACAGGCCGTCGTCGTTCATCCCCGCGATGAGCGCTGGGGCGAGTTGTCAGCGCTGTTTCCGGCGTACACGGGTGCCCGCCAGATTTTTGTTTTGGATGTGGAGTTAGTGCTGACATCCTGTGGTTATGCCGTGCCTTACTACGAGCTAAAGGGCGAGAGGCCGACGCTGACCAAGTGGGCGGACAATCGCGGTGAAGCTGGCATACTGGATTACTGGGCGGAAAAAAACATGAAAAGCCTGAACGATGAAGACACTGGAATTCTATAAAAAGCCCACCCGGTTCGTCAGGCAAATACTCCGTGTATATACCATTGTCTGGCTAAGCGATCGTGAAATACCCAGTAGTGCTGGCCGCCGCTATCGGCAGCGATGAAATAGTCCCGACTCACCGCTTGCTGCCACCAGTTGTCCTCGATGCGCTCCGGCCCGTACATCAGTTTCAGGGCGCCGTTCCAGTACAGCTGCGCGCCGTGTTGGCGCAGGGCTTTCGGTTGGGGCATTAGCCAGAAGGGGCGCTGGGCACAGTGCGCTGTGGTGCTGCGCTCATCGCCGTTATGGTCGCTGCTAACCAGCAGCGCAAACTCTGGCAGGTGCTCATCCCGGCAGCCGACCTTCTCTACCGCTTGCAGGCCCAAACGGTTGTGCAGCCTGTCCAGCAGGCCGGCCAGGGGTTCGCGCTGGTTGCGTGGGCTAAACAGGTCGATGCTGTCCTGTTGCCCGGCGCGCAGCTGTTGGCAGACCAGCGACAGGCCCTCCACGCTGTCGCGCAGTTGCACGCGCTCAAAGCGAATGCGGCTGAGCTGATACCAGTTTTCCCAATCACTGTGGCTGCTGGTGCTGCGCACACATACATCCTGCAGTTTGTGGTTTATGCCAGCCAGCTGCCAGGTGATCTCGCTGGTCTGTAGCTGGGTGTTGCGCAGGAAGCGGCACAGGGATTGCAGCAGGCGTTGCACCGCAGGTAGCAATTCATCGTTGGTTTTGACCTCGTAACCAAACCAGTATTTATCGTTAAAGGTCTGGGGGGGGCGGTAATCCACCTGTAGGTCCTCCCGCTGCCCCAGTAGTTGCTGCAGGAAGTGGGTAAATTCCCTGCCACAGCGCCGGCCCAGTGCTGCAGGTGGCAGCCTCAGCACATCGCCGAGTGTGTGCAGTCCGGCCCGGCGCAGTGAGTCCACTTTGTTTGTGAATTGCGTCAGCAGGTTCAGGGGCAGAGGGCTGAGTCGTTCCTCCAGTGGTTGTTGCATCGCCATGGCTGTGTCCGGGGCAGCAAAAGACAGTAGCCAGGCCGCTTTGGGGGTCGGTGCCAATCCGTAGCGTGCCCGGTACCCGCGGCTGCCGATGCCGCTGGTCACCTCCCGTAGTAAAGCATCCAGCCCTTGAAACAGGCTCAGGCAGCCGCCGATTTCCAGTTGCAGGCAGTCTGCCTGCCAGGTGCACAGGGTTGGGGTAATGCTGTAGGCCCAGCAGCACAGTTGCTGCAGGCAGTGTTGTTCGGCCTGCTCATCCCGTTCCAGTAGGCGCACGGGTTCATCTCCTGCTAGTGCGCGCACCGTTGCGGTGCCCATACCCTGACGTATCCCTACCGTGGCGGCACAGTCGTTGGCATGCAGTACACGCTGTGCAGCCAATACCACCACGGGGTGCTGTTCGCAGTGGCTCAGGCATTGCAGGGGCAGCTGGTCAAATCGCAGGCACAGCCACAGGCTCACGGTTTGCGCCCGCCGCAGTCGCTGATAAATAGCGCAGGCAGTAGCCTCATCGCGTCACTAATACTGTACATATATACAGTATTAGTGACGCGGGCGCGCTTGTCCAGTGCGCGTGGAAAATCCTTGTACAGCACCGGATCTTCAGTGTATCGAGGCCGAAATGTTACCTAACGTGACAATTTGGTGCGAGGATCCATATTTTGGATCACTTTATTTGGGGCACATTTCTATACTATATTTAATGAATAATGCACAAGAATACAGTTGCGGCGGAGAAGGTATACGTAGATAGTAGTAACACTTGACCTCGGGCAATGTTACCTAAGGTTACAAAAGAGGATTTTCTAATGAAAGTTTTACTGATGACTGTGCTGATTTGCCTGGCATCCAATGTCTCTGCTGCCTGTCCCGTACAGCGGCCGGGGGAGTTACCGGTGTTGCCCAATGGCGCAATGGCCAGTGAAGAGGAAATGTACCGGACACAATTAGTGGCGGAAAAGTATCTGTTACAGGCGCAGGCCTACATAGATTGCGATGTAATGAACCGCCGGCAACACCTGGCAATGGTCTCGAGGCTGGAAGACTTCTCGCGGATTTATGACGCGGAAGTTATTGAGTTCCAGATTCGCACTAATATCATTGCAGAGCAGTAGAGCCAGCATTTTCCAGCAGGTAAGTGATAACGACTTTTATCAGGAAGCCTGCAATGCCCATGGCCAGGCCGATGTATAGAATCAGCGTGCCGAACCGACCGGCATTGCTGCGCTTGGCCAGATCCCACACGATGAAAAGCATAAACAGGATGAGAGCACCCACCCCCAGGGTAACGCCGTATTCTGTCAGCCAGTCATCCATCGGATGTTGTCCTTCTCAAATGTCTACCCGATAGTTCAGCCGCCTGAAATAGCGCAAGCCCATCTTCTGGTTGCGCTGATTATAGAGGGTTCCAGCTGTTTTATCACCGGCGTGATCAGGCAACCGGCGCCGGTGCTCTCACTGCAGCACTGTGTTGATTACCGGCGCTCCAAACGGGCAGCTCCCACAATTGTGGCTGAAGCGGCACGTCTTCGGCTGGAGACAGATTAATATCGATAGCCTGGTTGCCCCCGCGCTGCTTGAGGATGTGCACCTTGCGATACTCGCGCATTTGCAGGCGCAGGCTGGCGGGGGCATGGTTGTGGCCCGCTTGATTGGGGCGAAACAGTACTGCCAGACTGTCGCCACTGGCGGCAGCCAGTTGCAGCTTGCGCAACTCGCTGTAGCTGTATTCCTGTGCGCCCAGCCAGCTGAAGACTGCGCTGCAGGTGGTGCTGCGCAGGGCCTGTTCGGTGGCCCATAACAGGTCTTGCCTGTTCTTGGGGTGGACCAGCAAAACTTGCCGGGTATCGATACCCCGCGCCGCTAACAGCGGGGCGTAAGGTCTATAGGGTGGGGCGATAAACACCTGCCAGCGGCCCTGTTCACTGAGTTGTTCCATGGCGGGTAGAAACAGCCCCATCGCACCCAGCCCGCTGCCGTCGCTTAGCAATTCGATGGTACTGTCCAGCGGCCAGCCATTCTGTTGCAGTTGTGTATCCAGTGCGGCATAGCCTGTGGCGAGGCCCTGGGTGCCATGGCAATCATGATTCGCGGAGATTCCGTGCCCTTGAAAGTGGCGGTGGCGACCGCGCCAGGTGTCTTTGCGATTGGTGACCTGCTCCAGCTTCTCATTCATATTCATGGCATTTGCCTCTTGGGGTGGTCTATCTAAAACACTGTATGAACGTACAGTAGTATTAGAAAAGGCAGAATGCAAGTTATGAATTGCTGGGAGTTTTGCCGCTGCTGCCCCCAGTTCTGGTGAGTTGTCCGAAACCGGCTAGCTGGAAACTCGGCTGAGTCCGGTGACAAGACGTTCGAGGTTGTCCCAGGGCTTGCCGCCGGCGAAGCCCTTGATGCTGCCATCAACCTGGGAGGCCTGCTCCAGAAGGAGGGACAGGGAATTGGCATCGTGGCGGGCCAGAGCGGCCTGCATGATCGGCATGCGATTCTGCCAGACGCGTAGGGCGGAGAGTGCCTGCTGTGGGTTGCGACCGTTGTCGCACTCCAGTTTTGCTTCGTAGAGCGTGCGAATTTCGCGGGCGAGGGCCCACAGTACCGCCGGAGGTTCAGAGCCTTCTGCGCGCAACCCGTGCAACATGCGCAGGCTGGTAGTGGCGTCGCCCTTGAGAGCGTTGTCGGTCATTTCGAACACGTTATAGCGGGCGTTGTCGGATACTGCGTCGATAACCGTTTTTGTGGTAATGCGCGAATCGGCTGCCAGCAGTTTCAGTTTTTCAACTTCCTGGACAGCCGCTAACAGATTGCCCTCCACCCGATCACTCAGCAATTGCAGCGCATCGTCATCGATACTCATGCCCGCGCTGCTCACCCGTTGTTGCAGCCAGCGCGGCAGGCTTTTGGCGTCCACCGGCCACACCTGAATTGTGGCGCCGGCCTTGTCGAGCGCCTTGTACCATTTGCTGTTGGTGGATTGTTTGTCAATTTTACCGGAGACGATCAGCAGCACATCTTCGCTGCTGCTGATCTCCAGATATTCACACAGGGCGGCGCTGCCCGGTGCGCCTGGCTTGCCACTGGAAAGGCGTAGTTCAACCAGCTTGCGATCCGCAAACAGCGACATACTGGCAGCGCTGTGCAGAATGTCCTGCCAGTTAAAACCAGCGACATCGGCGTCGATGATTTCGCGCTCATTACAGCCCTGCTCTCTGGCTTTCTGGCGGATCAGGTCGCAACACTCCTGAACTAACAGTGTCTCGTCACCACTGACGAGGTAAACAGGAAGCAGGTTTTGTTGGAGATGGCCGGCCAGTTTCTCGGGGTAGAGACGCATTACTGATTTTTTGGCTGGCTTTTGGGCGGACTTTTTTCAGGCTGGCTATTGGACTGGGTAATGCTGGCAGCATAAAAACTGATGCGGCGCATGATTTGCTGTGCCAGATCAGTGCGCATTTCAGTCTGGATCAGTCGTACCTCGCCTTCTTTGCCGACAGCATTGCGCGGGTCGTTCTCCATCTGTTTGACGACGGTCACCGTGGTGGGTGCCACTATTTCATTATTCTCAGCATCGCGGACGGAGAACTCTGAGCGCATGGTGAGCTCGTATTCAGCTACCCGGGCTTCGGAGTTGAGTGAAAGGCTGCGCTGCTCAAACTGCTCCGGACCTAGCACCAGACTAAAATTGGCCTTCTCGCGATCCGTCCATTGCACGCCATTGGCTGCGAGTTGAGAAGAGACGTCTCGACTAAACTCGCCATTGGGGTTTCCGGTCACCAGATACATGCTTTTCCAGGATTCCGGCAAAGACGCACCGGCGTTGCCCATGCCGCGCAGATGGAAACCGCAGGAGGCCAGTAGGCAGGTGATGCCCAGGATCAAACTGTAGTGGGTGAAACGTCTGTACATGGTGAGTCTCGCTATTTGGAGTCGGCCACAATATTAACTAATTTACCCGGCACCACAATGACCTTGCGCACGCTGAGTCCTTCCAGAAAACGGCTCACGTTCTGTTGTGAGCGAGCCAGCGCCTCAACGGCGTCTTTGTCCGCAGTGGCGGGAACTTCCATTTTTGCGCGTACTTTGCCATTCACTTGTACGACCATCTCAACAGTATCGCGGGTGAGGGCGCTCTCGTCGATGTCGGGCCAGCGCGCATTCAGAATATCGCCCTCGCCACCGAGTGTTGGCCACAGCGCGTGACTCACGTGCGGTACGATAGGGTTGAGCATTAAAACGATAGCCTGCAAGGCCTCGTGCAGCACGGCGCGACTTTGCGGTTCGTCGTCCAGTTTGCCCAGCTCATTACACAGCTCCATGATCGCAGCGATCGCCGTATTGAAAGTCTGGCGGCGACCGTAGTCATCGCTGACTTTGGCGATAGTCTCGTGCACCTTGCGGCGGACATTTTTCTGCTGATCGTTTAGCGCAGTGGTATTCAGTGCGGGAACAGAGCCAGCAGCCGTGAGGTTGCCCGCCATTTTCCACAGCCGTTTGAGGAAGCGGTTAGCCCCTTCCACGCCCGAGTCTGACCATTCCAGCGATTGCTCCGGGGGAGCGGCAAACATGCTGAACAAGCGGACTGTGTCGGCGCCATAGCGCTGTATCAGCGATTGCGGATCCACGGTGTTGCCCTTGGACTTGGACATCTTGGCGCCGTCCTTTAGCACCATGCCCTGGGTGAGCAGGCGCACGAAGGGCTCATCGGAGTTTACCAGGCCCTCATCGCGCATCAATTTGTGGAAGAAGCGGGCGTAAAGCAGGTGCAGGATGGCGTGTTCGATACCGCCCACATACTGGTCTACCGGCGCCCAGTAATCCGCTTCGCCATCCAGCATGGCGCTGTCATTATTGGCACAACCGTAGCGCGCGTAGTACCAGGACGATTCCATGAAGGTATCGAAGGTATCGGTTTCCCGCGTGGCCTCGCCGCCACAGCTCGGGCACTGTGTCTGGTAGAATTCCGGCATCGTTTTCAGCGGCGAGCCGACACCTTCAAAGGCCACGTCGGTGGGTAGAATCACCGGAAGGTCGGCCGCGGGTACCGCCACCGCGCCGCAGCTATCGCAATTGATAATCGGAATGGGCGCGCCCCAATAGCGCTGGCGTGACACACCCCAGTCGCGCAGGCGGAAATTGACGGTGCGTTTGCCTTTGCCCTCGTGTTCAAGCCGGTCTGCAATAGTGGCAAACGCCTGCTGGAAATCCAGCCCGTCGAATTCGCCGGAGTTAACCAGTACGCCCTTCTCCGTGAAGGCGGCCTTACTGATATCGCAGGCCTCATCGCCCGCGGGTGCGATGACCTGCGTGATGGGGAGATCGTATTTTGTGGCAAACTCCCAGTCGCGCTGGTCGTGACCAGGCACCGACATAACGGCACCCGAGCCATAGCTCATCAGTACAAAGTTCGCGACCCACACGGGGACCTGTAACCCCGTGAGCGGATGTATGACTGTTATCCCGGTCGCCATGCCCAGCTTTTCCATCGTGGCCATGTCGGCCTCGGCCATTTTGATGTTGCCCTGGGATTCGATGAATGCCGCCAGTGCCGGATCACTTTGGGCTGCGGCCTTTGCCAGCGGGTGCTGTAATGCCACCGCCACATAGGTGACGCCCATCAGTGTATCCGGCCGGGTGGTGTATACGCTCAACGCGGAGCCATCCGCGAGCGCGAAATCCAGATCGACTCCCTCGGAGCGGCCAATCCAGTTGCGCTGCATGGTGCGCACTTGCTCCGGCCACTGGTCCAGCGTATCCAGATCCGCCAGTAATTGCTCAGCGTAGTCGGTGATCTTGATAAACCACTGGTCGATCTCGCGGCGCTCTACCGGGTTGTCGCAGCGCCAGCAGCAACCGTCTACAACCTGCTCATTGGCCAGCACGGTCTGGTCGGTTTCGCACCAGTTCACCTCGGCCTTTTTCTTATAGGCCAGGCCTTTTTCAAAGAGTCGGGTGAAAAACCACTGCTCCCAGCGATAGTAAGACGGGTCACAGGTCGCCAGTTCCCTATCCCAATCGTAGGCGAAGCCCAGGCGCTGCAGCTGCTCGCGCATGTAATCGATATTCTGTTTGGTCCATTGTGCCGGCGGCACCTTGTGTTTGATCGCCGCGTTTTCAGCCGGCAGGCCGAAGGCGTCCCAGCCCATGGGCTGCAGTACATTTTTGCCCTGCATGCGCTGGTAGCGGGCGATCACGTCGGCAATGGTGTAATTGCGTACATGGCCCATATGCAGCTGGCCGCTGGGATAGGGGAACATCGCCAGGCAGTAAAACTTCTCGCGTGCGTCATCTTGTTGCACGGCAAAGCTGTTGTTCGTCAGCCAGTGGTCCTGCGCGGTCTTTTCCAGTGCCTGTGGGTCGTATTGTTGGTCCATCACGGGTGCGCTTTGCGTCCTTGGTATCTGTGGGGAAATCGGTCGGGGCAGGGCCTCCTGGGAGGCTGTCGCGAGCGAAAATGAAGGGCGGATTCTAGCAGTAATTAGCGGGGCGCGCGAAGGTTGTGCTCGCTAGTTATCCCGCCAGAAACCCAGATACATCAGCCCCATAAGCAGCAGGCCGAGGAAGCAACCGGCGATCATCGGCGTATTCCCGAAGCTGCTAAAGGGCGTATTGCCCAGCATTGCCTCCGCCTGGCCTGTCAGTGTGGTCGCTATGAACTGATCCGTGCGTTCCAGGATTCGACCCTGATGGTCGATGATGGCAGAGATGCCGTTGTTGGTGGCGCGCAGTACATAGCGCCCATTTTCCCGCCCCCGCATTTGCGCAATCTGCAGGTGCTGCCAGGGCCCAATAGAGTCGCCGAACCAGCTGTCGTTGCTGATAGTGACCAACAGTTCGGCATCCTGGGCACTTTTGGCTACCAGATCGCCATAGACAATTTCATAGCAGATAAAGGGCGCGACACGATAGGGTCCGGCTGACAGCGGTTTTTGTACGGCGGGCCCCGAGCTGAATCCCGACATCGGCAAATCGAAAAAATCGATGAGACCGCGCAGTTGATCCTCCAGCGGGACATATTCCCCAAAGGGTACCAATCGCTGTTTATGGTAGATGCCGCTGCCAGCGCCCAGTGCAGCAATACTGTTGTAGTAGGCGGGGCTGCCGGGTGCGCGAAAGGGAACGCCTGTGATCAGAGTGGTCCCGGCGGCGGCAGCGCGCTGTGAGATCGGCTCCAGAAATCCCTGAGCTCGCTGGAAATAGTTGGGTATCGCGGATTCTGGCCAGATCACGATGTCGTTTCCCAGCAGCGGGTCGGTGGCGTCAGTCAATTGCTGCAGGATAGGGCCATACCACTGTGGGTCCCATTTGTGTTCCTGCTGCACGTTGGGCTGCACGATTGCCACCGTGATAGGTCGTTCGTTGGCTTGCCCCACCCACTGTGTGGGTTTGAGTATGGCGCCACCGCCCCACAGCGTGATCAGTACCACTGCATAGGTCGTACACGAGACAGCTTTACGGCTACGCCAGGCCAGAAAAAGGCATGTCCCTGACATCGCGCAGATGAAGGATAGACCGAATACCCCTGTTATTGGCGCCCAGCCCGAGATCCAGGTTTCCACGTGAGCATACCCGAGGTACAGCCAGGGGAAGCCGGTAAGCACCCATTCCCGCAGCCATTCAAACAATACCCAAAGTGCCGGAAACCCCACCAGCATGCCGCCGGGTAAGGGGCGCACAAGTTTTACGTATAACCAGGCAAAAAGTGCATGAAAAAGCGCCAGTCCGGCACAAAACAGCACGGTGAGTCCGGCTGCCAGGGGGATGCTGGCATTGCCGTGGACATGAATGCTCACGTAGATCCACGAGACGCCGCTGCCAAACATGCCAAAGCCGTAGAGCCAGCCGCGCCACAGGCCCTGTTTCGCAGAACAGGTGCACAGGAGGTGGGCAAAGAGGGCGCAGCTCAGAATGCCGGCGGGCCAGATATCGAAGGGGGCCAGCGAGAGAGTGACCAGTGCGCCGACCAGTGGCGCCCAAATCAGGACAAACAGGGGATTAAGGCTGGATTCAGTTCGCATCGACGAGGGTTGCATTAGTAAGTGCTAGCTTTGCGGTGGCTGCATACGCAGGCTGTAAATCTTTCGCTGGTCGGCCTTGATTACCTCGAATTTGAAGTCTTCTATAGTGGTTGTCTCATGGCGAACGGGCATAT
Organism: Halioglobus sp.; assembly: GCA_037969215.1. Taxonomy (GTDB): domain Bacteria; phylum Pseudomonadota; class Gammaproteobacteria; order Pseudomonadales; family Halieaceae; genus Marimicrobium. The sequence continues at coordinate 9,203 of JBBKWY010000148.1, read as the reverse complement.
GCCCAAAGGCCTGGATAACCAGTCCGCCGATAGTATCGAAGTCATCGTCGCTGAAATCGCACTTGAAATACGTATTGAATTCCTCAATGGGTGTGAGCGCTTTCACCATGAATTCGTTGGTACTGATCATCTGGATGTAGCGATCGACTTGCGCATCGGTCTCGTCTTCGATTTCGCCGACGATTTCCTCCAGCACATCTTCGATGGTGATCAATCCGGCGACACCGCCGTATTCGTCGATCACAATCGCCATGTGATTGCGATTCTCGCGAAATTCCCGCAGTAAAACGTTCAGGCGCTTGCTCTCCGGAACCACCATGGCCGGACGCAGCAACTCCTCGATTTTGAACTTGCCGTTATCCGGGTTGAGCATTTGCGGCAGTAAATCCTTGGCCAGCAAAATTCCCAGGATAACATCCGGGCTGTCGCCGATCACCGGGTAGCGGGAGTGCGCGGAGCGAATGATGTGCGGCAGGGTATCTTCCAGCGTCCCCTCGGCTTTGATGAAGACCATTTGCGAGCGCGGAATCATAATGTCGCGCGCCTGCATGTCACTCACCTGCATCGCACCTTCCATAATGCTGTGGGCGTCCTGGTCGATGACCTCATTTTCTACGGCCAGCGTCAGCACATCCTCGAGATCGCGGCGGTTGCGCGGTTCAGAGCTGAACAGCAGGGCGATTTTGCCTATCCAGGAGCGGTCACTGTTGTCATTGCCGGAACGGTCATCACTCATTGCGATATATGCTCGTGGGGCGGGTGAATTTCGTAGGGACAACCATAGTCCAGTTGCCTGAGAATAGCGCTTTCCAGAGCTTCCATAATTGCTGCTTCTTCCTCTTCTATGTGATCGTAACCCAGCAGGTGCAGTGTGCCGTGGATGGTCATGTGGGCCCAGTGGGCAGTTGTGCTCTTGCCCTGTTGGGCCGCCTCCGTCGCGACGACGGGGGCGCAGATAACGATATCGCCGAGCAACGGTAAATTGAGGTCTGGCGGTAGGTCCGCGGGGAAGGAGAGCACATTGGTGGGCCCCTGTTTACCCCTGTAATTAGCATTCAGCTGCGACATCTCTGCGTCGTCCACCAGACGCACACAGACTTCTACCTGTTCCTGGGCCGTGCGTCCGTTGAGGGCTGTCGCTATCCAGTGGCGTATGTCCTGTTCGGAGGGCACGGGTTCGCGGCTGGCTGTCTGGATGTCCACGAGCAGCTTCACCGCCGGCTCTTGTCCAGCGGCGTGGCGGTATCTTCTGCGTTGTCGTACGCCTCGACAATGCGTTGTACCAGCGGGTGGCGCACCACATCCTTGTTGCCGAAATAGGTGAAGCCCAGCCCTTCCACGTCGCCCAGAATATTGCTCGCATGGGTGAGGCCGGAGTGCACGCCGCGCGGCAGATCGATCTGGGTGGCGTCGCCGGTTATCACTGCGGTGGAGCCGAAGCCGATACGGGTGAGGAACATTTTCATCTGTTCGCGAGTGGTGTTTTGTGCCTCGTCGAGAATGATGAAGGCATTGTTCAGGGTGCGCCCGCGCATAAAGGCCAGCGGTGCGACTTCGATAATACTGCGCTCAATAAATTTGTTGACGGTCTCAAACCCCAGCATTTCGTACAGCGCGTCGTAGAGCGGGCGCAAATAGGGATCGATTTTCTGGCTGAGATCGCCGGGCAAAAAGCCCAGCTTTTCGCCCGCTTCCACCGCAGGGCGTACCAGCAGGATGCGCCGCACCTGCTCCTCCAGCAGGGCCTCCACGCCGCAGGCTACCGCCAAAAACGTTTTGCCGGTACCAGCGGGACCGATACCAAAATTGATATCGCACTCCTTTATCATCTTCACGTAGGACTGTTGGTTCATGCCGCGCGGCTTGATGGAGGCCCGCTTGGTGCGAATGATCTGGATGGCTTGGATGGAGGGATTCTGGCTCGCCTCAACAAGATGCTCAAGTCCCGCTTCCTGCAACTGCAAATGCAGGGATTCGGGGCTGAGCCCTATGCCCTGGCAGACTTCGCCATACAGATGAAGCAACAGGTGTTCGGCCGTCGCGACTGCCTCTGGTGGCCCGTTCAGGCGTATTTGGTTGCCTCGCGCGCTGATACGGACACTCAGTCGCTCTTCGATCTGGCGAAAATGGCTGTCTAAATGACCCGACAGCATCGCCAGATGACGCGCGTCATCAGGTTCCAGCGTGAGGGTTTGTTGAATCAACTGTCGAGGAGACGGTTGCGGGGGAGGTTCGTTGTTCAAAGTATCCTGTCGCCACAGTGGGCAATGCGATTAATAGTTAAGGATATACTGGAAATCACAGGCGTCAACCTACGAATATCGTGCCGCGCAGTGAATTGGGCAGCGCAGCGACAATCTGTACATCCACAAATTCACCGATCAGGGACTGGTCCGTCGCCGAAAAATTCACCGGGCGGTTGTTTTCAGTGCGCCCCTGCAACTGTCCGGGATCTTTCTTGGAAACGCCCGTTACCAGAATACGCTGGGTGCTACCCACCATACTGCGGCTGATCTCGGCTGCATGTTGCAGGATGCGGGTTTGCAGTATCAGCAGGCGCTGTTTCTTCGTTTCCTCGTCGGTGTTGTCTGCCAGCTCGGCGGCCGGAGTGCCGGGGCGGGCGCTGTAGACGAAGCTGAAGGAGTTGTCGAAGCCGATCTCCTCGATCAATTTCATGGTGGCGGCGAAGTCCGCTTCCGTCTCGCCGGGAAAACCGATGATGAAGTCTGATGAAATGCTGATATCCGGGCGAATTTTGCGCAGGCGGCGTATTTTGGATTTGTATTCCAGTGCGGTGTGGCCACGCTTCATGGCGGCCAGAATACGGTCAGAGCCGCTCTGGACGGGTAGATGCAGGTGGTCCACCAGCTGCGGTATCTGTGCATAGGCATCGATTAGCGCGTCAGAGAACTCCACCGGGTGTGAGGTGGTATAGCGAATTCGCTCAATGCCGGGTATGCGCGCCACATAATGCAGTAACTCGGCGAAATCGACGACCTCATCCTCATGGCTGAGCCCGCGGTAGGCGTTCACATTCTGCCCCAGTAGGTTGACTTCGCGGACGCCGCCCTGCGCCAGGTGGGCAACTTCGGCAATGACGTCATCCAGCGGGCGTGAAACCTCTTCGCCGCGCGTATAAGGTACTACGCAGAACGTGCAATATTTACTGCAGCCCTCCATTACGGAGACAAAAGCGCAGGGACCCTCTACTTTTGGCTGGGGGAGGTTGTCGAATTTCTCGATCTCGGGGAAGCTGATATCGACAACTAATGTACCGCCGGTACCGCGCTGCTCTATCATTTGTGGCAGTCGATGCAGGGTCTGGGGGCCAAATACCAGATCAACGTACGGTGCCCGACGACCGATGTCTGCGCCTTCCTGACTGGCCACACAGCCGCCTACACCGATGATGATGTTGGGATTTTTCTGCTTCAGGCGCTTCCAGCGGCCCAGTTGATGAAATACCTTTTCTTGCGCTTTTTCCCTTATAGAACAGGTATTTAGAAGCAATACATCGGCCTCCTCCGGGTTGTCCGTAGGTATCAGATCGTGGCTTAGTTGCAACAGATCACGCATACGGGCTGAATCGTATTCGTTCATCTGACAACCGTGAGTTTTAATGTAGAGTTTCTTGTTCACCGGGTCCTGGCAGCGGGTCTGTCGCTGGAGTAGTCGCTCTGTGGGAAAAGGGGTGCGGATTATACCCAGTTAGTGGTGGCAAACCTAGTGCATCAATATACGGCTGTTGCGCTTTACAAAGGAATACATAAGGGTGTCGCTGCGCGCTTGGTCTGCCGGCAAAGGTGCTCGTGCATATGGGCAGCATATCGGTCCGGAAACTGGTATTCTGGGGCGACGGTGGTAACATTGCCGCCCCTAAAATCAGGCGCCCTGCCGCCGCTCCCGCCGATAGGCATATCGCGGGATGCGATACACGAGATGACAATGGCAAACCAACCCGTATACAAGGTGATTTTTCAAAACGGCAATCAGGTGTTTGAAGTCTTCGCCCGCCAGATTTACCAAAGCGATATGTGGGGCTTTATTGAAGTAGAAGAGTTCGTTTTCGGGGAGCGCTCGCAAATACTGGTGGATCCGAGTGAGGAAAAGCTCAAAATTGAATTCAGCGGGGTAAAACGCAGTTACATCCCGCTGCAGGCCATTATCCGTATCGATGAAGTCGATAAGGAAGGCAGCAGCAAAGTGTCGGACGTCTCATCCTCTGAGAGCAACGTGACCAGTTTTCCCTTTGCGGGCTTCCCGCCCGGGCAGAAGGGCGGCGAAGAGTAAGTCTACCGCCGATAGCCCATGCAGCATCTCACACCACAGCGTCACTCTGTCATTTCGAAACTTTTCGCGGTGGTATTTACGCTGTGCCTTGGTTTGTCTGGCGCAGGGCGAGTTGTTGCCGCTGCCGATCCCTATGACGAGCACTCTGTGACCATGGGCGCACAGCTGTATGAACTGTACTGTAGCGATTGCCACGGCGCTGATACCGCTGATCGCTACGGTGAGCTCTATGATACCGTGCAAATGGACGTCTCCGACGATTATGCCGAGTTGGTTGATTTGGTGCGCGGCCGAGAAGACCCCGAACCGTATGTGGCGCCACAGGAGGATTGGCCGGAATGGGCCGATAATCCAGCCCCTGAACGCGAGCCGGATGTCAGGGCCGAGGTGCTCGGGACTGTGTCGAGAGCGATTGACACGATCCACGGGTCTTCGCAGGATTCTGATACGCCCGACAATTGGGGCAATGGGACAGGCTCTGGTAACGCATCAGGGTTTGACCCTGTGCCCGGTGCTACTAATCTGGCCGATCCGACGGCCTACTTTTATGGCATATCGGAAGCGGAGATGTTCAATAGTATCGCCAACGGGACAGGGGCTGCGATGCCCGGTTGGCGCACCGAACTGGGCAGCGATGAGGCAGTCTGGGATTTAGTGAATTATATCCGCAGCCAGTGGGGCGAAGAGTGGCGATATTAGCGGTTTCCCGCTCGCCACTCCTGAAACGCCCGCCGTATCATTCTTTTCGCTGTAACCGATCCTCAATTGAGGCCAGCTTCACGCAAATCACGAAAGCTTCAATAGCGGCGTTGACGTCCTCGAGCGCGGGATACGTGGGCGACAGCCGGATATTGCTGTCGTCGGGATCTTCACCGTAGGGGAATGTCGCGCCCGCTGGCGTGAGCTTGACACCAATGGCGTCGGCCAGTTTTACGACTTTGCGCGCCAGTCCCCCCAGAGCGTTGAAGGATATAAAGTAACCCCCTCGCGGCGCCGCCCAATCCCCCATCCCACGGCCAGCCAGTTCCCGGTCCAGAGTGTGCAAGACACAATCGAAGCGGGGCCGGATGAGCGCCGCGTGGGCTGCCATGTGCTTGGCCAGCGTATCCGGGTTCTTCAGGAAGCGCACATGACGTAGCTGATTCACTTTGTCGGGGCCAATGGTCTGAAAGGCCAGATGCTGTTTCAATGCCGCGAGGTTACTTTCACTGCTGGCGAGAAAGGAAACCCCTGCGCCAGCAAAGGTCACCTTGGAGGTTGAGCCGAACTGAAACACGTTATCCATCGTGCCGTGCTTTTGGCACAAATCACGGATAGATGCCAGTGGCGCCGCGTCCTCATACAGGGTGTGAACGGCGTAGGCGTTGTCCCACATTACCAGGAAATTACTCCCTGCCCTCTGTCCCAGGCGAGCGATGCGCTCTACCGTTTCATCGCTGAAAACGCAGCCGGTAGGGTTGGAAAAGCGCGGTACACACCACAGGCCTTTAATAGAGTCGTCTTCTGCTACCAACGCTTCAATGAGATCCATATCAGGCCCGCTGTCCAGCATGGGTACCGTAATCATCTCAATCCCAAGGTGTTCGCAGATGGCGAAATGGCGATCGTAGCCGGGTGCGGGGCACAGAAATTTTACCGTATCGTTATTGCCCCAGGCGGAGGCCGCACCGGCCAGCCCCTCTATCAATGCGAATTCAACCACGTTGTACATCAGCGTCAGGCTGGAATTACCGCCAATCAGCGTTTCCTCGGGCGCGGTGCCCAGGATCTGTGCGAACAGGTCCCTCGCCTCCGGCAGTCCTTCCAGACCGCCGTAGTTGCGTGCATCGGTACCATTTGCAGAAAGATAATTGCCCTCCAGAATACCGTCCAGCGCATCCGACAGGGCGGTCTGCTCCGTGCAGGGCTTGCCCCGGGTGAGATCCAGGGCGAGGTTAAGGCTTCCCAAGGTGTTGTACTGTTCCTTTAGGGAATTCAGTTCTGTCGCAAGCTCGGCGACTGACATCTGATCGATATGCACGGTATTGTCCTCGTGTAACTGCGCCCGATACGCAGTGGAAACGTAATCGCGGAAGTATAACGGTTACTGCCACCTAGCAGTACGCTTCAGCACGACGAAGCTTGAAAATTACCGTTCAGCCTATATAAAGAGATGATGCGCTAACGTTGTGGCGACACCTGCCAGCGATCAAACAGGAACTGAACTACCATGAGTGACAAGGACGACTCGACAGAAATAGAAGTGGAATCCGCCCAGGCAACGCCGCAAGCCCCTGCGGTGGCCGACGATGTGCTGCCGGATACCCTGTATTTGATACCGGTGCCGCACCGGCCATTCTTTCCGGGGCAGGTGCAGCCGATCGCCTTAAACCCCGCTGAATGGGCCAGTACACTGGAGGCCGTGCAGCGAGAGGGCCACGGTTTGATCGGCTTGTCCTACGTGGATATTGCGGATTCGAATGCCGCAGAACCCCGCCAGTTTCCTGACATCGGCTGCGCTGTGCGTCTGCATCGACCACCCAATTCGGCAGACCACCAAGCAGGGCATTTTCTGGCTCAGGGCATCAAGCGTTTTCGTATCGTGCGCTGGCTCAGCGAAAAACCGCCCTATCTGGTACAAGTAGAATACCCGCGTAGCCAGGGTAATCGCGACGACGATGAAATCAAGGCCTATGCCATGGCCCTGATAAAGCAAATCAGGGAATTGCTGCCGCTCAACCCACTTTACAGTGAAGAACTGAAACAATATCTGGCCAACTTCAGTCCTCGCCAGCCCAGTCAGCTGGCTGATTTCTCCGCAGCCCTGACGACCGCTACCGGTGAGCAGCTGCAGGAAATACTGGATACGCTGCCGCTGCGTTCGCGTATGGAAAAAGTGCTAGCCCTACTGCGAAAAGAGCGTGAGGTCGCTGAATTACAGGTACAGATCAGCAGCCAGGTGAATGAAAAAGTCACGGCACAGCAGCGTGAATTTTTCCTGCGTGAACAGCTGAAAATCATCCAGAAGGAGTTGGGCCTCTCCAAGGATGATCGTACCTCTGATGTAGAAACGTTTGAGGATAGAATCAAGGATCTCGATATACCGGAGGCCGCTGCCAAACGAATCCAGGAGGAAATGCACAAGCTATCTGTACTGGAAGCAGGCTCGGCAGAATACGGCATCACCCGCAACTACCTCGACTGGGCGACCAGTGTGCCCTGGGGAGTGCTGTCCGACGATAATCTGGATCTGAAACACGCGCGCAAAGTTCTGGACGAGCATCACGAGGGTCTGGAGGATGTCAAAGAACGCATCCTGGAATTCCTCGCTGTCGGAGCGTTCAAAGGTGAGATCGCCGGTTCTATCCTGCTACTCGTGGGGCCGCCCGGCGTGGGTAAAACCAGCATCGGGCGATCTGTCGCCGATGCACTGGGGCGCAAGTTCTATCGCTTCAGTCTTGGAGGAATGCGCGACGAGGCTGAGATCAAGGGGCACAGGCGGACCTATATCGGCGCCATGCCGGGTAAGTTTATCCAGGCGTTGAAGGAGGTGGAGGTCTCCAATCCGGTCATTATGCTGGATGAAATCGACAAGATCGGCGCGTCCTATCAGGGTGACCCGGCCTCGGCATTGCTGGAGGTGTTGGATCCCGAGCAGAACAGTGAGTTTCAGGATCACTATCTGGATATGCGCGTCGATTTGTCCAAAGTCCTCTTTGTGTGTACCGCCAATCAGCTCGATACCATTCCCGGGCCACTGCTGGATCGAATGGAAACCCTGCGTCTGTCGGGTTATGTGGCCGAAGAAAAGTTATTCATAGCGAAAAATCACCTGTGGCCAAAGCAAATGAAGCGTCACGGATTGAAAGATGAGCAGCTTAAAATCAACGACGCGGGTCTGAAGTACGTGATTGACTCCTACTGTCGGGAAGCGGGGGTTCGCACACTCGAGAAGCAACTTGCGCGCATTATGCGTAAATCCATTGTCCGTCTGCTGGATGGGAAGGATAAGAAGTTGCGTGTGGGTAAGAAAGACATCGAAGTGTTGCTGGGTAAGCCGCCTTTCCAGGCGGAGCGACCGCTGCGTGGCGTGGGTGTTGTTACCGGGCTCGCCTGGACCTCCATGGGGGGTGCCACCCTGCCTATCGAATCATCGCAGGTGCATACGCTCAATCGCGGTTTCAAATTGACCGGGCGTCTGGGCGAGGTGATGAAGGAATCCGCGGAAATTGCCTACAGTTATGTTGTCGCTCACCTCAAGGACTACAACTGTGACCAGGATTTTTTCGATATGAGTATGGTGCACCTGCACGTGCCTGAGGGCGCTACGCCTAAAGACGGCCCCAGTGCGGGCGTCACGATGGCGACTTCGCTGGTATCGCTGGCGCGTCGCGAGCGCATCCGGCGCCCGCTGGCGATGACCGGCGAATTAACGCTCACGGGGCAGGTGCTTCCGGTGGGGGGGATTCGCGAGAAAGTAATTGCGGCGCGGCGCAGTAAAATCATGGAATTGATTCTGCCGTTTGCCAATCGACGTGATTTTGAGGAGCTTCCTGACTATTTGCGTGAGGGCATTAATGTGCATTTTGCGCGCAGTTTTCGGGAGGTGTTTGAATTTGTGTTCCATGAGCATCGAGCGGATAAGTCTTTGCATTGAGGTTTTTTGCTTCGAGTGGGGAGTGCCTATTGCTCGATAGGGTATTCTAGTGAGAGCGGGACTTGGTAGTGGGTTACCTTCCCGGACCGGCTTCAAGAGGAGAACTCTAGGAGCCAGGTTTCCAGTCCCCGGGCACTCGCGCCGTAACAACAGCCCGGCGCGGTGCCGGATACCCCTCGATCGTTTTGCCAGAGTCCTCAGGATCAAGAAAATCAGCCAGTGAATGGAACGTCATCCAATCAGTGGAGCGCTGTTCATCGGTAGAAGTGACACACAC
>JBBKWY010000147.1:0-3410 GCA_037969215.1 Halioglobus sp. | reverse complement strand
GCAACACCGATTTGTCGCTCCCCTTCTGCTGTAGAAATAGTCGCGATCAGCGCGTAACTGATGGGGAAGCGGGGGTCTACGAGTTCTCTGGTGATATAGCTGGGAAGCTCTCTCAGCCCCGAGAAAAAACGCAGGTATCTCGATCGATCCGAAAGTGCTATAACGAAATCATGTTCGATCCCGGCATCTTCGGGGCGAATCATTCGAAAAGTAACAGCCGTCCCGTCCGGTAACTGCATCGTCGAGGGTTGCGTACGGGGAAGACATTGTGCACCGGACAGGGTGGTAGAGAGGCGGGTAAATATATACGAATCCACCATCGATTTACTGACGATATCAACAGCCCCCAAGCGTATGTATTGCTTCCTCAGGCTTTCATCAGTGCTATCGCACAACACAATAGTGGGCAGTTTTGGTCTGGACAGGGTTATCTCTTCAACGAACTTCAGCCCACGCTCACAATCTGAGTTGAGTGCCAGCAACAGGCAGCTGCTCGTTTCATGGCTGGCGGTTGTGCTGCTTAAGAATAAAGCCGTATCCGTGTAGGCGCTGACCTCAATGTCATAGTTATCCAGCAGGCACTGAAGCGCATCGCCCAGCCTCTCATCCGCATCGATCACATACACTGTTGTTGCGGGTGTCATGTCACCTCCTACAGCACGCGTAGCGCGATGCGCCATGAATTCTCGACACTAGCGCATGCCTGTGCGCTGGTAGCTGACTTCAGGTAATTCCGCCGCCATTACTTCACTTAGATAAGCATCGGCCTCCTCCCGCTGTGCCGCGGTGGGCGCAAAGACACTCTGGAAAAAGTTGCTCACCACGACGGCGGTTATCATCTGCTGGCGCAGTGCATTGATGGCTTCTGGCAGGGGGTCCATCAGGCACAGTTCATTGACAGCATTGTGATCAATGCCCTGCGCTTCAGTGCCAATGAGGTCGTACCAGGGTTCGTCGGAGGCGTCGCCGATATTTCTGTTTACCATATAGCAACCGATGGCATCGGGGTTGCTCATCCAGCGCAACGCGCCGGCTGTCCCGGCAAATGCCGTGTGAGAAGCGCCCTTTACCGAAACCAGCTGTGAGCCCGGTATTTTATCCAGCACCGGAGCCGCGTTGGTGCTATAGGGCACCAGCGCATCGATATCGCCTGCCAACATCATAAACGGTATCTGGGCATTGCTGAAAAACGTCTCAGTGAACACCGCGGAGGGACCGGCGATGGACAGGGCCGCGCCAATGCGCTTGTCCCGCAGCTCCGGATGGTAGGCTACCAGCGTTGTGGTCATTCCTCCCAGAGAGATACCGGTTACGCCGATACGCGTTCTATCGATCATTCCCTCTAGGGCGTGGCCGGGCGTAGTGCTCTGTGCCAGCAGGGTGTCGATCAGAAAGGACACGTCAGCCGGTTGGTTCATAACATCGCGCACATTGGGTCCACCGGGCGCTGACATATTGGTGAGAGGATAATTCACCGACACCACAACATAACCCAGACTCGCCAACTGCTCTGCGAGGTAGGCGCCACCCTCCCTTGTGGATGAAAACCCGTGGCTGTAGACGATCAGGGGATAGGGGCCAGCGGCATTGGTGGCCGGGTGCCAGACCAGCCCCTCGAGAGTGCGGGTTGCCGCGCCGGGGTAGTCGCCATTGGCATCGGTGGGCCGACTGTCATCAATGAAGGCTTGTTCGTAGCGCTGTACTTCCAGGCTTCCCGGCAGCAATGCTGCCTCGCTGCTGGAGCCCGGCGGGAACGGCTGAGGCTGTTTGCCCAGCGTAAGGACTGAACAGGAAACGGCCAACAGCATCACCACCACCAGTACGATCCACAGTAACTTTTTCATGCGATACCCATTGCCTGTGACATGCGAGGCCCCAGTATTGCCCAGCGCCGCGTATTTGGCGACCTAATCGCTCACTCTAGTGGCGAGGCCCCGGCCAATGTCTGCGCCTCGTCCAGACCACCGACATTGGTCACGTCAGTGTAGCCCAGCGCTTCCAGACGGCCTTTTGCCTTCTCCGCCCGGCCGCCTGCGGCACAGTACAGGTAAATAGGTGCATCCTTGCCAAGTTGCAGCTGGGCGACGCCGGCCTCAATACCATCGACAGGAATAAGTATGGCCTGCTGCAAGTGACCGCTGGCCGTTTCAGAGGGAGAGCGCACATCGATCCAAACAGCGTCGGCAGCCACTTCCGCCCAAGCGGGTTGGCAGATGCAATAGACGATCAGTGCAAGCTTCAGCATTACAGAGGTGTTTTTCATGAATAATTCTCCGGTGTAGGATTTTGACATCAGTTTAGCCCCCTAATCAGGTGGACTCTATAGCGTTTTGTTGTGTGAAAACATGGATGCATCTATTTACAGAGGAATTGGGCAAAAAGAACAACTGCGTACCCCTATCTCTGGAGACGCCGGGCTTTTGATATACAACCTTGAAGACTTCTGAGAGAGTGCTATCTCAAACAGAAGGAACGTTTATGCGCCGTTTGATCATTTCTAAACCTGTTAAGGTCCTGAAACAGCCTTGGTTGTTTCTGGCGACACTGGTCATCCTGCATGTCACCGGCTGTTCCCAGGGGAGCTCCTCGTCTCCGCGTGATGCAGCCACTACATACGCATACAGCATGCTTGCGCCAGGGCAGAATGGCAGCACGATTATCTACGCGCGCATCCTGTTGGACGCAGAGAACCACGCTTGCCCGATACTGACGGGTAGCGATGGCTCCTCGCTGAAAACGCAGGTACGACCCATGTATCCGGATGGGGTAACCACCTCCGCCCGTTTTCCGGTAACGGTATGTGAAGCGGTGATGGCCGAGGGTGTCTCGTACAGCGTCAGCAATACGCTGGAAATCAATGCTGTCACGCTCGCCGCATCCATGGTGCAGGTCTATGGCGATTCAGGCTGTGAAGCCGCAGATTGCCCGGGTGTAACGCCTTCCAGCCAGTTTCAAACGCTCGCAAACCTGGGCGCCACGCAATCGCCGAATCTTATTCTGCATATGGGTGATTACAATTACCGCGGCACAGCGGGTGCAATTACCGGCAGCACGTATGCCTACGATGCGGGTGATGGTGGTTTTGGTGGCGAAACCTGCGGTTTGCAAGAAACCTATTTCAGCCAGAATGCGAGAAACAGTCCCAGACCCGACAGCTGGCCCAACTGGCAGGCCGACTTTTTTGATGCCGCACAAGCCCTGCTACCAACAGCGCCCTGGGTATTTGCCCGCGGCAACCACGAACTGTGCAGTCGCGCGGGGCCGGGCTGGTTCTATTTGATGGGCCCGGGCTCTTCCCTGCCGGGTGCGGGCCAAGCCCAAATGCAATGTCCGGATCAGGGTGATTTCAATTCCCCGCCCACCACGGCGGAACCACATATCACTATGATTCCACCTTATATGCTGTCACT